>JBBRZE010000076.1:0-29231 GCA_038236995.1 Bacteroidales bacterium
TGCAAATGACCTTATCGGAACCTGGCAGGAAGGTGGCGGTGCTTTTACTCAATATTACTATGTCAGTTCCGGTAATTACGCCGGAATGAATATTACCGTCTCCAACCTGAAATACATTTTTTTGACTGGCAGCAACTATCGTACTGACGTTAAAGCTGTCTCAAATAATACGTATGCTACAGAAAAAGAGGTTGGTAATTATTCGGTGAGTAACTGGGAGGTTAGTACTACCGATCAGAATGGAAAAATTTCAAATTTTAATGCATGGTTCGAAGCGGTTAAAGGTGGACGGCTCCTTCACCTTCAGAACAAAAGGTTTAGCAGTGAGCAGTTTCAGCTCGGCAGAGTAAGATAAGCGAGAAACCAAAAAATGCAACATCATGAAAATTTACTTGTCATTTTTCTTATTGATATTGATACATTGTTCACAAGTATTTGCTCAGCAGCAAAATCCAAAAACTCAGGCGGAATTGGAAGAAAGAATGAAAGCGGCGCAAAAAGAATTGGACAAAATAAGTCCGGATCAGAAAAAAATGATGGAGCAAATGGGGCTTCTCCCTCAGGCTATTCCACAGGGCTCACCAGTGAGCGACAAGCAGGTTTCAGATGCAACAGGTGGGTCAACAGTACCCGAAAAAGACCTGCAAAAGATTACCTCCATTGGTAATTCACCATTGTCCGCATCAACATTACCTGCATTTCTAACTTCAGCACATAGCTATGTTGTTACAAAACTGAAGCCTGCATCAAAAACAACAGGCGAAAACATTTACAATAAATTAAAGGCTGAAGGAAAGACTCCCTTTGTAATTGGTAATTCTGCCGTAGGACTTTGGATCATGGGGCGTATTGAACCTGCACTTTATGTAATGGGAAAAGCCTGTATGATGGATGCTGAAAATACAGATAACTTGAATAATTATGCGGCCATGCTTACCATGTGTGGTGCCGAAAATTATGCAATTCCAATCTTAAATTACCTCAACGCTCAATTCCCCAAAAACGCAACCATCCTCAACAATCTTGGTCAGGCATGGTTTGGTCTGGGCGAAATACCGAAAGCGGAAAAGTATCTGGACAGTACACTGGCAATTTATTTTTATCATCCCCAGGCGAATTACACCAAATCATTTATTGAAGAAAGCAGGGGAAATACCGACAAAGCTATTGAATCCGTGAAGAAATCAATCAAGCAAAGTTATAGTCAGGACAAACAAAACCGGCTCAGTAAACTGGGCTATAAGTTACAGTGGTACGACATTTCTTTTCCTTTAAAGCCAGATTCCGACCCAATGGGTTTAAACAGTTTCAAACTTCCGCCAATGCCACAAACTGCCGGACAGGAAGCTTTTTTAACGGAAGAATGGGCATCAACTGAAGCTGAAATGGCTGCATTGGGAAATTCAATCAATCAGCAAAAACAGGCATTGCTGGGTTCCAAACAAAAAGCGATGATAGAGAATGCACAAAAATGTCTGGACAAACCAAATGCTCCAAAATCTGCAAAATCTGCTCCTGACAGGCCACTTTTCAGCAAGAAAGCTGAACTAAAACTCAAAGAATTAGATAAGGACGGCGGCGTAGAATTCAGGTATACTAAGTCATTGAAAGAATTAAAATTGTACATCAGTAAGCTGCAAAGTAAAAAAGATGAATTCCATAAAGAATTAGAAGCATTAAATTTGAAGGAAGCCCATCAAACAGGAGAAGGAACTTCAAATAAAAGTTTTTGCCCCGAATACATCGCCCTGATTAGTAAGTATCTGGCGGAGTACAATAATGAGTATGAAAAGATATGCTTCGATTATCTGCATCAAACAAGGCTGAAACTAAATGATGAAATATACTGGCTCCAGTTTAAAGAAAATCCGGAAGAGTTTGAGAATACAAAACTAAGTTACCGGCTTAAGTGGCTTCAGGCATTGACAACTGCGAGTTCGGGCCGGTTTAAGTCAGAATTCGATGTGTCTCATTGTTTGGCTGAAAAAGAAGCTATTAAGGTTGGTGGCAAACTGGCAAATTTCAACGACATCAACTGTCAATATCACAGCGAACTTAATCTTGTAGTAGGCACCATTACCATTGATTGCAATAAAATGGTCACCAATTTTGAAATGGGCTTTTTATAATTAGGCCTCACCCAGGATATGGATCAAGAAACATTTGGCGATCAGTTTAAAAGCTGTAATGTTGAATTCACCGCTAAGGCAGGTAGTGGAAGTGTGAAAATGGGACCTGTATCTCTTGGTGTAAATGCAAGTGTCGGCGTTGGTATTGTAATCGGGCGGGCAGGTGTTCAGGATTTATATTTAACCGGGAAAGTGGAGGTCGAAGCAGGCACCAACGCGTTGGGCGAACTTGCCAAAGATAAAGATATTACAACCTCAATGGGAGGTATAGGTGTGAGCGATAAGTCACAAGATGCTGGGGTAAAAGGAAGAATGAGCCTTATAAGTGGAAAAACCACTTTGGAAGGCACGGGTCTTTTCAAGTAAAAAATAATAACACACACAATATGAAAAAGAATTTTCAGACAAGTTTTATTTTGGTTTTTTTCGGAGTTTTAATATTCTCAAAGTTGGGATTTAGCCAATCGTGTAAGGAAACGGATATTTTGCTGAATGTGCCGGGCAAACTGATTGACCACAACTCGGCTCCCACAGGCGGGTTCGTATCCGATTATTCCGCAGCAGAAAAGGCCAGGGCTTACAAAACCCTGAATGCTGTAGAAGAAATCTGCAAAAAGAATTTCTATTTAACCGGTGGCATTGCAAAAGCTGATTTCGACTTCAGAGAAAAATATTTTTTCGATAAATATTATCATGTCACCTCGGCATATAAAATTGGTTTTTACAGCTTTTTATGCGACAAAGGAGTAATAAAACCTGACCATGAATATGGAACGGACATCTCCATTGTGGTGAATCCACAGTTGAATTACTATTTTAGTCCTGATGAAATACGTAATTTTTCAAACTATTATTCAGACCCCGTAAAAAATGCCGGGCCACTGATTAGTTTATTCCGGATGATTGTTATTCCTGACAAAAAAAAGGCCGAAGCCCTCAATAACGGATCAGGATATGTTGAAGAAACGACCGGCGGAGGTGACGCATATGACCCGGATATTTACAGAACATGGTATCTTACTAAGCCCGGCAAAAAGCTTCTGGCAGAAGTGACGCGTAAAGAATATCTGGAAAGCCTGTTAGAATTTTACGAAAGGGAAAAAACAGCGATAAGCGAAAATACTGAATCACGAATTACCGAGGCAAAGAAGTACATGGAAACTTATCAGAAAAACGGGAATACTGCCATGTACCAATCGCATTTGGAAAACAAACAAAAAGCGGAACAGGAATTATCCGGTATTACGACCCGGTATGTAACAAAAAAAACAGTAGTAGCCAATCTATTAAAGTCGCAGACTGAGAGCTGGTTGCAACAACCTGCAGTCATCAATCCTAAAATCAGAAACAGTTCCTATTGTGATTCGGATGACGACTTTAAGAAAACGGGATATTTTACATTTACTCATTTTTTCGATAACGAATCGGGAGATTTGGTTTACAAATGGAACGCGGATTATTTTAAAGAGCAACTGCAATCGCCCGCCGCACCGCTCTTTATAAAAGTTTCTTTCCGGTACAAAGCGAAAACCAAATTCTCAACAAACATCAAAGACAATTTCATGAAGAATTTAGACCTTCTTTCTATCAGTAAATTGTTACAAAGTCAATAAAAAGATTTGTTACAAAAGCTCAATTGCAGCATCCTTCCTCTGGTTCCTAATGGAATAACAATGGTTCAAATTTTAATGCATAACCTGTAAAAAGTAGTTGCTTCGTGCATTTGCAGAATAAAAAGTAAAGCAGTGAGAATTTTCAGTTAGGAAAAAATAAATAGGCCCTCAATTCAGGTTCGAAATATTATCTTTGGTGGCATAAACGCTGTTTACAAACTCAGATAATTCCAATTATGATATTTCCGATTTATCAGGTTGATGCCTTTACTGATCAGCTATTTTCCGGTAATCCGGCTGCAGTCTGTCCACTTGATTTGTGGCCTTCTGACGATATCCTGCAAAACATTGCAGCTGAAAATAATTTATCTGAAACCGCCTTTTTCAGGAAAAAAGACCACCTCTACGAAATCAGGTGGTTTACGCCTTTAGCCGAAGTTGAATTGTGTGGTCATGCCACGCTAGCTGCGGCTCATGTCTTATTTAATCATCTTAAAATCAAAGGTGATCATCTGATTTTTGAGTCAGCCTTTAGCGGGAAACTTGAAGTCTCCAGAAAAGATGACTATCTTACCCTTAATTTCCCTGTCGACAAACTGGAACCGGCACTTCCGCCTGATCATCTTTTCAAATCACTGGGAATAAAACCTTTAGAAATCTGGAAAGGCAAGACCGATTATCTCCTTTACTATCCGTCGCAGGAAGATATTGAAGAGTTAAGCCCCGATTTTAATTTGCTTAAAAAAGTCACCGCCAGAGGAATAATCGTTACGGCTCCTGGTTATGAATGTGATTTCGTTTCACGTTTTTTTGCACCATTTGTCGGCGTTAATGAAGATCCGGTTACAGGATCTGCACATACTTCACTGATTCCCTTCTGGGCTCACCGGCTTAATCAGCTCGAATTTGAAGCGCGGCAAATCTCAGCCCGGGGAGGTTTCCTGAAATGCCAATTAATGGGAGAAAGGGTCTTGATCTCAGGGAAGGCATGCACTTACATGACTGGCACCATCACATTGACTTAAAAGCACAAATCAAGAATTCAAAATCAATAAACATTATCTTTTTACATTATGAAATTCAACGCATTAAAAACTTCCACCTTACTTTTCCTGCTATTGTGGTCAATTGCAGGAATGTCGCAGGTTGTGCTGCCACCATTTTTTAATTGCAACATGGTTCTTCAACAAGGGATTGAAATTCCTGTCTGGGGATGGGCTTCGCCGGGTGAGAAAGTGACAGTTACTTTCGAAAAGAATACGGTTAGTGTACGCACCGGAAAAAACGGAAAATGGCGTGTCAATCTTCCTAAAATGGATTACGGCGGTCCATATAAAATGACCGTCAAAGGAAAGAACTTTCGCACCATTGAGAACATCATGATTGGCGAAGTGTGGGTCTGTTCCGGACAATCGAATATGGAGTTTAAAGTCAAGACGACCAAGAATGCTGAAGCAGAGATCGCAGCTGCCAACTATCCGGATATCCGGTTATTCACGGTTAAGAGAAGGGTCTCCAAAGAACCACAGGAAAATCTTGATGAAGGGGAATGGTGGTTGTGCTCACCAACTTCAGTTCCCGATTTCTCTGCAGTGGGTTATTTCTTCGGACGTAATCTTTACGAACATTTAAAAGTACCGATCGGATTGATTCACACATCATGGGGTGGAACCGTTGCTGAAACATGGACAAGCGCGGAAACCATTTCTCAAGACCCCGATTTAGCGGAGATGCTCACTAAGCTTAAAAGTGTTGATATGAATGCAGCCAAAGTCGGTCCAAATGCTTACCCGACTTTGCTTTACAATGGAATGCTCAATCCGATTATCCCTTACGGAATCAGTGGAGCAATCTGGTACCAGGGTGAGTCAAACGCATCGCGTGCGCAACAGTACAAGCGGATCTTCCCGAATATGATCAAAGACTGGCGCACAAAATGGAACCAGGGTAACTTCCCGTTCCTCTTTGTTCAACTGGCTAATTTCAAAAAACCGGTTGCAGAACCTTCCGAGAGTGAGTGGGCAGAATTACGCGAAGCACAGACACACACGCTTCAGGTTGAAAACACTGGAATGGCAAATATCATTGATGCCGGTGATGCTGATAATATCCATCCGACAGACAAACAGGTGGTTGGATACCGGTTATCATTGGCCGCCCGTAAAGTAGCTTATGGAGAAACGCTGGTTTATACAGGACCAACCTACAAGGAGATGAAAATTGACAAAAACAAAATCTATATCACTTTCGACCAGGTTGGAAAAGGGCTGAAGGTAAATGATAAGTATGGCTATATCAATGGCTTTACGGTTGCCACGAAAGACGGTGACTTCAAATGGGCCAAAGCGACTGTCATTAATGAGAATACAGTGATGGTGACGTGCAATGAAGTTGAAAATCCGGTTGCTGTACGGTACGGTTGGGCAGATAATCCCGATGATTTAAACCTCTATAACGTCGAAGGTTTACCGGCAAATCCGTTCAGAACAGACACAAGGCCGGGGAAAACAAAATAGAAGCCACCTATAATGAAACAAAAAGGCGACCATGATGGGTCGCTTTTTTTATATATTGAACTTCAAATTTCCATAGAACCACTTTGTTATTTTCCTTTGCCTTAGTAGTACAATTACTCCTAATGCGCACAATACTATTGATTTACAAGCTATTAATAAGATTAAAATCAAAATGGGATGGAATCTTAGAAGGTTAATTTGAGTGAGAGGAGGAAAGGAATTATTAGAATACCTCTAATTTAGAATTAGAATAAATAGTTAATTCACAATGCTGTTAATAAATGTAATATTTGAATCGCAATACAGATAGAACTTATGCAAGAACTATAGTTTTGTGTTGCATGCCAGATATATAGAAGGTTTCGCTACTTAAAAAAGGCACCTATTCAGACAATTATAAGGATGTTAGAATCGGCTATTTACTCTAACAAATACGGCCACAATCTTCCGGTTACCATTGCACTCTCCCATACTTTAAATGGTTTCCCGGACAGTGCAATCCCGTACTCTTCAACGGCCTGCGCAAAGCTGACGCCTTTGCGAAACAGCCAAAACAAATGACTATCAAATAATTGACCCGGAGTAATTTTTTTGTTCATCGTTACTGCCAAATCGAAAAGATCTTTCTTAACCATTGCATCAGAAATCGGAAGGTTCTTATCCTTGTGTAACAGTGGTTCATGATCCTGCAATTTATTCAGAACCCTATAAAAAAGGCGGTAATTTTCGAATTGAATTTTATAGCTATGTGTTTTCCCGGTTTGTTTGCGGGTGAAATTGAACCGTACATAGTCAGGTTTTAACATAAATTGACCCGCTTTTAACTCGAGTGCCTCTTCAATCGTTAAACCATAGTTGTATAACAAAAACAGAATAACTCTCTGTCGATCAGACTCGCACCTGACCATTAATGCACGGATTTCCTCCGGCGAAAAAAAATCTTCCATAAAAAAAATAATTTTCCTAAAACAATTCTTTGGATATTAAAAAAATAAAAAAGCTATAAGCACTACCCTTGGGAGTAGTTACAACAGATTCAAAAATTTATTAAATGATATAAAAGTTCTGAGTATGAACTTTCCTTTCCATTTTACGCTACAAATATATTCATTTCTTTAATTTCTCAAAGCATTAAAATTATTTTTTTTATTTTTTAAAATCATAATAACAATTAGCTATTTAGCTGCAACTTGGTAACTATTCAACAATCAAAAGCGATTACTTTAGAATCTCAAATAAAAATAAAGCATATTAATATTTAAAAAAACACTTCCTTCAAATTGTTTTGTGATAGAATTATGACAACTTCATTTATCAGTGAGGTACTAAATACCTCACAAAACAGTCTCAATTTCAACTTATAACCAACCTTTACGTCTAAAATAATATAAGGTAAATCCAGAGGATGCCAGCATTAGCAGTATTGCAAACGGATAGCCCCACTCCCATTCCAGTTCGGGCAATAATCTGAAATTCATTCCATACATACTGGCAATAAGTGTAGGCGGCATGAAGATAACGGCGACAACCGAGAACATCTTTATTATTTTATTCTGCTCAATATCCATCAATCCGAGAAAAGTATTTTGCAGAAATTCAAGTCTTTCGAAACTAAAAGCCGTATGGGTAAGCAGTGAACCGGTGTCCCTGAGCATAAGCCGGATGCGTTCGTCTTTCTTAGCCGGAAATCTTTCACTTTTGAGAATAGCTGACATCACCCTTTGTTTATCCACAATATTTTCCCTGATCAGCATGGTCGCTTCCTGTAAAAAAGATATTTCAAGAATGCTATTTTCATCAAGATCTTTCTCTATACGCATTCTTTTGGTCATTTGATTAATTGTACGACCGATACCCTCCAAAATATCGGCAATATAATCAATACGGACATCCAACTGAACCAAAAATATATCAAATCCATCAATATGTTCGAACGCCTGCTCCTGTAACCGCTCAAAAATAACCTGAAAAGTATTAATAGATGCATTATGGTTCGAAATCATCACTTTATCTTTCAGCGTAAACGATACAGGCACCGCATCATAGTGATTGTCAGTTAAAGAGAGGAAATTTGAGTTTGCCCTTATTGTATCAGTCGTTTCGAAATAGCGTGAACTGCTTTCGATCTCTTCCGCTTTTTGCCAGCTCAATAACTGGATACCAAAATAGTTTTCAATTAAACCGATTTCCTTTTCTGTTGGAATATCCAGATCGACGGCAATTATTTCACGACCAGAAAATTCATCGATCGAATTATTGATTTCCAGAATTCTGATTCGGCTATTCTCCTTGTATAAAAAACTAATCATCAGAATTAAGTTTAGGAATATTTTGCACTTGTTAGCTCCCTGTTAGAACTATCGGATCAATGAATACAACAACCTTATCTCTTCAGCCCATAAACTATCGTCGGGAGTTTCAAGAATGATTGGCATGTGATCAAAATGGGGGTCGTTCATCAATACTTCAAAAATCTCCATACCCAGGAATCCTTGTCCGATGCTGTTGTGCCTGTCGACACGAGTTGCCAGTTCTTTTTTCGAATCATTAAGATGAATCGCCTTTAAGTAATGCCATCCTATAACCTCATCAAACTTGGCAAACGTCTGATCAAAAACCTCCTTTGTCCGAAGATCGTAGCCTGCTGTAAAAGTATGGCAAGTATCGATACAAACGCCGACCCGCGATTTATCTTCCACCTGACTGATGATCTCGGCCAACTGTTCAAAAGCAAATCCCATGTTGGTTCCCTGTCCGGCAGTATTCTCGATCACGGCTGTAACGCCATGGGTCTTTTCCAACGCCATATTGATCGACATCGCAATACGTGATAAACATTCGGTCGGAGATATTTTATTTAAATGACTTCCCGGGTGAAAGTTGAGCAATTTCAATCCAAGTTGCTCACACCGCATCATTTCATCATTGAATGCTTCGCGCGATTTTGCAAGACCCTCTTCCTCCGGATGACCAAGATTGATCAGGTAACTATCGTGTGGAAGAATCATTTCGGGGAGAAATCCTGCGTCCAGGCAATTCTTTTTAAAAGCATCGATACTTTTTGTGATCAATGGAGCCGCATTCCATTGTTTTTGGTTTTTTGTGAAAAGTGCGAAAGCTTTTGCACCAATCGCTTTTGCATTTAGCGGAGCATTCTCAACACCTCCGCCGGCACTTACATGGGCACCTATATATTTCATTTGTAACTTATTATTATTCAGATTAAAAAATAATTTAAAGAAATCAGACTGACCTATTCTGAAAACCTCACAAATATGCTAAATAAATACGATTTCAAAATACTGCTATTCAAACTTTTATTTTGAAATTGAAATAAAAAGAATCAATTTTACACTCCGAAAGTCAACCTTTAAATACCTGTCAATTATGAAACAGATGCGATTCATCTTTGTTTGCTTGTTTACAATTTTGATTGCATATTCTTCATATGCTCAGGAGAATAAATCAAAAACAGATACAATTAAAGTAAAAACAGGCTGGAATTTTGGGGCTATTCCTGCGATTACTTTCGATACCGATCAGGGATTCCAATACGGCGCAGCTGTCAATTTCTACAATTTTGGCGATGGCAGTACCTTTCCAAAATACAAACATTCGCTCTATTTCGAAATTTCGCGGTTTACAAAAGGAAGCGGAATTTACCGGTTTTATTACGATTCTGAATCACTCATTCCCGGCATCCAGGTAACTACCGATCTGAGTTACCTGCCCGATCAGGCTTACGATTTTTATGGCTTTAATGGCTATGAATCAATATTAAATAAGAGTTGGGAAGATCAGAACGCACCTGATTATAAAACCCGGATGTTCTATAAATATCAACAGAAACTTTTCCGGTTTAAAACTGATTTACAGGGGAAATTTGCAGGATCGAAGTTTGGCTGGATCGCCGGGTTTAATCTGCTCAACTATAACGCTAAGTCAGTAGATGTCGACAAACTGAATAAAGGGAAAAGTGAAAGTGATAAATTACCATCTGTTGCAGAACAGCCCGGACTTTACGAAAAATACATTCAGTGGGGTCTGATCAACCCGCAGGAAGCGAATGGCGGTTTTATTCCCGAATTTAAAACGGGAATCGTTTTCGACACACGTGACTTCAAAATAAATCCGATGAAAGGGGTATGGACCGAAGCAGTTATCGCAGTGGCACCTGGTTTTCTGGGTGCAGAAAGTGGATTTTCGAAGATCTCATTTACGCATCGTCAGTATTTTACGCTAATAAAAGAGGATCTCTCATTCGCATATCGTGTTAACTGGCAGCAGACCCTTAGCGGAAAAGTTCCATTTTATTATGAGCCCCAAATCATCTCATCAGTACTAACAGGATCGTCTTCAACGGGTTTGGGTGGTGCGAAAAATTTACGAGGCGTCCGTCGCAATAGGGTAGTAGGCGATGGTTATATCCTTGGAAACCTTGAACTAAGATGGAAGTTCTACCGGTTGAAATTTATGAATCAGAATTTCTACATGGGGTTGAACACCTTTGTCGATTTCGGACAAATAACTAAAAAGATCGATACCGGAAATATATCGGAGTTGTTTGATGCAATTAATAGCAATTCACCCGAAATTGCTTCGGATTATTTTAATAAAGGTGCTGAAAAACTTCATGTCAGCTACGGTGCTGGTCTGCGCCTGGTTATGAATTACAATTTTGTAATAGCTGTTGACTATGGAATTGCCACGAATTCACAAGACGGAGATTCGGGAATCTACATTGGTTTAAACTACCTTTTTTAACAAACGATTATACTTCCTTATGAGAACAGCTATCATCGCCGGAGCATCGGGACTTATTGGCAAAGAACTAGTTCAAAAGCTCATCAGTTCAGACCAATACCGCCGGATTTATGTCCTTTCAAGGAAGAAGAGCGGACTTGTTAATGAGAAAATCACGGAACTTGTGATTGATTTTGACCAAATCGATCAATTGAAATTTGATGAACCCATTGATGATCTGTTTTGTACTTTGGGAACCACGATGAAGCAAGCAGGTAGTCGTGAAAATTTCAAAAAAGTTGACTATGAATACATTGTGGCACTTGCCAATCTTGGTAAACGGGCAGGAGCATCGAAGTTTTTAGTCATCAGTGCAATGGGAGCCAATTCAAAATCAGCTGTTTTCTATAACAAGATAAAAGGGATGACTGAGGATGCACTAAAAAATATCGGGTTTGACCAACTCATTATACTCCGACCTTCGTTGTTGCTGGGAAAAAGGGCTGAAAAGAGATTTGCAGAAGGATTGTCAGGTATTTTCATGAAAGCCTTCAATTTTTTAATCCCGGATAACTACAAAGCGATCAAGGCTGAAATGGTTGCCGAAAGCATGTCAAAGATGGCGTTGAAGTCTACAGATAAGGTTTTAATCGTAAAATCAGGAGATATGCTCCGGGAGAAGTTATAAATTATGAGATTAGTATATCCGGATATGAATTATCTTATCCTTTTATTCTCCCCTTCTCTTAGTCCTGATCTATCAGTCGTATTCCTGCTGAACAGCCACCTTTCGCTTAAACATCTTTTTGTTGACCAGAAATATACCTGATAATACGATCACGGCGCCAAAGATTTCAATTTTTGTTAGCTTCTCACCGAGAAGTGGAATAGCGATTAACGCAGTAAATACAGATTGACTTAGTAAACTCACGGATGCAATAGTTGGAGGCATATATGCCATTGCGTAATTTATTGCGAGCCAGCCCCCTAATTGTGAGATTAAGCCCAGTCCGATCAACGCTTCCCACGATTCCATTGAAAATCCTGAAAGTTGGGTGCCCGTAAATAGAGAGACAAAAAACAAAACAATTGAGCTTGCCAACATTGAAATAGTAGTAAACGTAACAGTATCAAGATGCAGTCGTCCTTTTCGCATGATTAGCAGATAAAATGCATAGAATAAACTTGCAAGAATGGCCAGGAAATGGCCCAAATTGAGTCGTGAATTATAGATTTCATCTATTCCAACAATTACCAAGACACCAAATAAGGCGATTGCAGTTCCGATCCAAAAGATCCTGCCAGGTTTTTCTTTTAAAAAAAGGATAGCTCCGATGCCTACCCACACCGGCGCCAGATTTGCGATAAGTGTCGAAATAGCGGCTTTGGTTAATAGAATTGATATGTTCCAAATGGCAATATCGCAGGCAAATATAACGCCACAGAGAATCGCAATTCGGATAGATTTTTTGTCTGCAACCGATTTTTTGCGAAGAAGCCAGATGGGAAGAACACCAAGAAAGCCGAAAAACATCCGGTAAAATGCAGAACTCAACCCTGAAATATCTGCCAATTTTACGAATATTGCAGACCATGATATGCAAAGAATGCCAACGAATAAAATAAGGTAATGAAACCAACTGTTTCGGGTCATTTAAATTAAGTTAGTAAGATATTATCACACATAATGACTCATTATCAACATTTTATATTTGACTAATACTTCCAGAAAGCAGGTGTAAACAAGGCAAAAAACGTAAGCAATTCAAGTCGGCCGATAAACATTGCCAACGACATCATAGCTTTCGAAAAATCATGCAGATGTGCAAAATTGCCTGTCGGGCCAACTGAACCAATTCCTGGTCCAATACCAGCCAAAGCAGTTGCAATAGAACTCGCAGCGCCTGGAACATCCAGTCCGTCAAGTATTAACAGAAATGTCATCACAACAAAAACGACAAGATAAAGCAGTACAAATGAAAGAATTGACCGGTTACTCTCTTCCGATACAACAATACCATTCAGTTTTACCGGATAGACCCCGTTCCGATGAACTGTTTTATATAATATCGATTTGATATTTTTTAAAACGAGTAGGTGACGCGCCATTTTTATTCCACCAGAAGTCGATCCTGTACTTCCTCCTGCAAAAAGGAGTAAAAAGATCGCCATCCATGCGGCTGTAGGCCAAAGTAAATAATCTTCCGTGGCAAATCCAGTACAAGTTACAATCGAAACTACATAGAAAAAAGAGCTCCGAAAGGCCTCTTCTATTGGTTTGTCCGTTTTTATGAGCAGGATTGACATGATAAATAACCCAGCTAAAACGATGACTTTGACATAAAAACGAAGTTCTTCATTCGAAAAAGCTTTCTTGAAATTACCAATCAATAGATTAAAATGAACAAGGAAATTTACACCTGCGAGAAACATAAAAATGGTAACAACATACTGAATATAGGGAGAATAACCGGCAATGCTTGTGTTTTTTGGAGAAAATCCACCTGTAGCAACAGTGCCAAACGAATGACAAAGACTCTCGTAGAGGTTCATCCCTCCCAACATCATCATGATAACCTGCGAGAAAGTAAGCAATATATAGATTGCAAGTAAGCTTCGCCCGATTATTTTAATACGTGGGTGAATTTTTTCCTGAAGAGACGACTCTAAAGAAAATATGCGATAACCTCCAACATCCAAAGATGGTAGAATAATGATTACAAGTGATATAATTCCGATACCTCCAACCCAGTGAGTCAAACTACGCCAGAAAAGAACCGACTTTGGGAGTGCCTCTATATCTTTAAGTATGGAAGATCCGGTGGTTGTAAATCCGGACGTTGATTCAAAAATTGCATCAATAAAATGTGGAATACTACCGCTGAAAATGTACGGAAGAATTCCAAGTAAAATCATTATAAACCAGCCGAATACGACTGAGAAAAGTGCTTCATGATTTTGAATTTCATCCTTGGTTTTCGACCTGGCCAGAAACCTGAAGATGAAAGATGGAAACAAAGCGACCAGAATAGACAATAGAAATGGCTGAATCGGTTCTTTGTAAATGATAGCGACCGGCAGACACATCGTAAATGCGCACGCCTCGATAAAGAAAATAAAACTCAATAATTTGAGGATGATCTTAAAATTAATCTTTTTCATTCTATCAGTTAATTATCGCTCAAATTTCGAAAACCGATTTTCAAAGCCAAATCTCGTTAGTAATGGGCAAAAACATGCAAAGTTAATTATTGAAATCAGTAATTTTTAGAAGAATTCAATTTTATTAATGTTAAAATAATGTTGGTGTCAGAGTTAACAAGCTGAAACGTAACCCGGATGATTATCCGTAAATGAAAACGGACATAAATAATGGGAATTGTGCAATTATCATACTGTAACCAAATGGCAGTCAGCATCATCCAAATTTTTATCCGAAATAAATCCTAATAGAATTAGAATACTGATATTTAATTGGTTAAAATAATTCGGATGGTAAAACACACAAAATTAATTGCTTTGTTTTAACAATTAATGCGAAAGAAAATTAAAATGGGTTAATCCGACAAATGGCATACGTTTTAACCACCGAATAAATGATTACCTTTGCGGCTCAAAATTCATAGATGCAAAATATCAGAAACATAGCGATCATAGCGCACGTCGATCATGGAAAAACGACGTTGGTTGACAAGATGATCATGGATTCCAATATCTTCAGGGGCAATCAGAATCCAGGAGAATTGATCCTCGACAGTAATGACCAGGAGCGGGAAAGAGGGATCACTATTCTTGCCAAAAACGTATCGGTCGTTTACAATGGTACAAAAATCAACATCATCGATACCCCCGGGCATGCCGATTTCGGTGGTGAGGTGGAACGTGTTTTAAACATGGCAGATGGTGTTCTTCTGTTGGTTGACGCTTTTGAAGGGACAATGCCACAAACCAGGTTTGTACTTCAAAAAGCATTACAACTCGGTTTAAAACCGATCGTTGTCATCAATAAAGTTGACAAACCCAATTGTCGTCCGGACGTTGTACATGAGCAGGTTTTCGAATTGATGTACAGTCTCGATGCAACTGAAGATCAGCTTGATTTCCCGACAATCTACGGTTCCGCCAAGCAAAACTGGATGAGTGTCGACTGGAAAGTTCGCACTGAAAATATTACGGAATTGTTTGATGCCATCATTGAGCATATCCCGGCCCCGGTAGAAAATCCTGGTACTCCACAGATGTTGGTTACGTCACTCGACTATTCACAATACGTCGGACGTATTGCGATTGGCCGTATTCACCGTGGTGAGTTAAAGGAAGGAATGAACGTTTCACTCGTTAAACGCGACGGTACGATCAACAGAACCCGAATCAAAGAGCTTCATGTGTTTACAGGATTAGGCAGGGAAAAAGTCCTTAGCGCCAGTAATGGCGATATATGCGCGCTGGTTGGAATAGACGGATTCGAAATTGGTGATTCAATTTGTGATTTCGAAAATCCTGAACCACTCGTACCAATTACGATCGATGAGCCTACAATGAGTATGTTATTCACAATCAACAACTCTCCATTTTATGGCAAAGAAGGTAAGTTTGTAACGAGCCGGCATATTCACGACAGGTTAACACGTGAATTAGAGAAAAACCTTGCATTACGTGTTGAGACGACTGATTCAGCTGATGCATGGAATGTTCATGGACGTGGAGTGCTTCATCTTTCGGTTTTAATCGAAACGATGCGCCGCGAAGGTTACGAACTTCAGGTTGGGCAACCACAGGTGTTGTTTAAAGAGATTGACGGTGAAAAATTCGAGCCGATTGAAATGTTGCACATCGACATTCCGGAAGAACTCAGTGGTACTGCCATCGATCTTGTTACACGCCGTAAAGGAGAAATGCTGAATATGGAAAAGAAAGGCGACCGCATCAACCTCGAATTTCATATCCCATCACGTGGAATTATCGGATTACGTACGATAATGATGACCTCAACTCAGGGTGAAGCAGTAATGGCTCACCGGTTTATAAAATACGATAAATTCAGAGGCCCAATTGAAACCAGATTAAATGGTTCGTTAGTGGCACTTGAAACAGGAACAGCTTTTGCCTATGCTCTGAATAAACTTCAGGACAGAGGACGGTATTTTATCGATCCGCAGGAAGAAATATATGAAGGTCAGGTTGTAGGAGAAAGCAGTCGCGAAGGTGACCTTGCTATGAATCTTACAAAATCTAAAAAGCTGACCAATATGCGTGCATCAGGTTCTGACGATAAAGTTAGACTTGCTCCACCGATTAAGTTCAGCCTCGAAGAAGCGCTCGAATATATTCAGAAAGACGAATATGTTGAGGTAACACCGAAGTCTATCCGTCTTCGCAAGATTCAGCTCAACGAAAATGATCGAAAACGTTCTGCCAAAAGAGTAGTATAATTTCTACTGATATATATAATCAGAAAACCCTTGATTTGCAATTGCTTGTAAATTAAGGGTTTTCTGTGTTTAATATAGTTTGGTAGAGAAATGGCATGCCTTGTCGCTGCAAATGCCTTGTCGCTATCCTTGGCTATTTACCCAACAGTTTTCCCAACAACCATTTTTTCGATTTTTCATTCTGTTCCGGGTATGTCCAATGACCGGTTTCCTGCATAATCAGAATTTCTTTAGGTGCAGTTATTGAGTTATAAGCCGAAAACGTCGAAGTTGGCGGGCAAACCACATCGTTAAAGCCCCATGAATAAAATCCTGGGGCCTTTACATTTTTGGCAAAGTTCACCACATCGTAATATTTGGCAGTTTCTATTTTCTCTTTTCCAGCCTTAAGGTCGCGAAACATGTGAGGCCATCCACCTGCACGGTTCGAAAAATATCCGGTAAGATCGCAAAGTGCCGGATAAAAAGCAGCAAGGTATTTGACACGGTTGTCGAGACCTGCTGCCACAATTGATAATGCACCACCCTGGCTTCCGCCTGTAACCGCCAAAGTCGAACCGTCGAATTCGGGCAATGAGAAAATAAAGTCGATGGCTCGAACACATCCGAGATAAACTCTTTTGTAATAATACTTATCGCGGTCGTCAAGGTTGAATGTGGGATATCCGTCTAATGTAGTTCTGCCTAAATCGTTATAAATCCCTGCATCCATAGTTACCGGAATTCCATGAATACCAATTTCAAAAGTAATCACTCCCAGATCGGCAGTAGATGGATCGCCATAATAAGGACGCACCCCGGCACCTGGAACCCTTAGCAAAGCCGGATATTTCCCCGGTTTTTTTGGAATACTTACAATGCCATAGAGTCGCATTCCTGGTTTATAATTCTGGATATTTGCCTGATATACATTCGTCAACTCAGTACATCGTTCCTGGAGTAAAGTGAGTTTTACATCCAGAGGAACAGCTGCCAGATCTTGTTTGGCTTTATCCCAAAACTGGACAAAATCAGTGGGATATTCTACCGTGGGTTTAATTAATTCAGGATTAAAAGCAGCAGTTGCCAGCCCTTCGTATTTGATTCCATCATATTCGGCAACGACCTTACAACGCAAAAACCCGGCATCTTTAAGAGTTCCGCCTGCCAAAGTGATACTACCATCTTTAAGAAATGCGGAATCCTTCACAGTCCGGGTCATCATTTCGGGACCCACTTCATACTTTATTTTTACATTCTGCAACAACTCGCTGTTCTTTGTGACTGTCACTTTAAATTTGACATTCTCACCTTTATTATACAACCAGTCAGCATGGTCAGGTGCAATAGCCACTTTCACCAATTTCTCGATCGGCTGAGCCTTTAAGCTAACCGACAATAGGAATATCACGAGATTGAAAAGGAAAAATCTCATCATTTCTTGTTTTTTCATTTGAGGATTTTTAAAATAAACATCTTAAATTTAGTCAACACAAATTAAGTAAATGATCGCACATTACCTGAAAAATCTTAATCTTAATTTCAAGAAATTTTCCACATGATATAATGTCTCCTCAAACCGGCACTCTGCTCCTATTTAAACATTCAACGTTGCTGAATGCATTCAAAAATCCAGGTTTGAGTTATAAATACTTAATGGGGTTACGCCAAAAATGGCCAAAACGCGCGTTTTGGCCATCCATAAATCTTGTTTTTTAAGGACTGCTTTTCATAAAACGATCGTTTTTTGTCCTAAAATCACAAATTATTGATCCTCATCAATAAATCACACACACCTATAATGCTATATATGTGTACATTAAAAATATTTTCAAAAATATTGAAATATTTTAGTACTATGTCTTGCATAGTACCTTCTTTAGGATGTATATTTGTAATGCATACTTCAGGGTATAAGATAGTATTATAATTTTAAAATGGTTAATATGAAAACGCTGATTAAGAAGTTGAAATTGGGAGTCCTGCTAACAGGATTGGTTATTCTCACTTCATGCGGTAGCGACGTCACTATTACATCAGGTGCAAATGTGAATGCAATTTATCGCACCATTCCATCATTGGCAATTACAGCCACAAAATATACCGGAAATAAAATTTCGAAATATTTAGTGAAATCTTCCGCAGCAACAAACAGAACCGGGTCATCAGGCAAAAAAATGGAGAAAGCAGGACGAAGCCGAAAGGTGATGCCAATCTCGATTGGAAATGCCGGTGGAGCTCATCTGGTTTCGTCGAAGCCGTTAAATAATTAATACAAATTAATAGGCAATTTTAAAAAATTAAGATTCTTCAAAATGACTAAATCATGAATCTCGAAAACACAAAAGCTCAAATGAGAAAAGGGATTCTGGAGTATTGCATACTTCTGAACCTTTCGAAGAAACCATCTTACGCTTCGGATATCATTGCCGAAATGAAAACAGCGCAGATGATTGTGGTTGAAGGGACTTTATATCCCCTTCTGACCAGACTAAAAAACGACGGATATCTTGGCTATCGCTGGGAAGAGTCGTTGCAAGGGCCACCCCGTAAGTACTACGAATTGACGGAGGACGGGAAATTATTCCTTAATGAACTGAATATGGCCTGGAGTGATCTTGTCGAAGCGATAAACCAACTTAAAAATAATAACCTGTAGTAAAATTCAATCACCATGAAAAAAACATTTACAATCAACATTAGCGGAACAGTTTTTCACATCGACGACGATGCTTACGAAAGACTTAATTATTACATATTACAGATTAACAGACACTTTGGCGATGATGCCGATGCGAAGGAAATTGTTCAGGATATTGAATCACGAATTTCAGAGCTATTTCAGGAACGCGTAAAAGATGGCAGCGAAGTGATTACAATTGAACAGGTTGAGGAGATCATCAAGATAATGGGCATGCCAGAAGCATTTGCTGATACTAAAGATGATAACGAACAGGTTGATACTAAAATATCTCGCTCACGCACGAAAAAGCTTTATCGTGATCCAGATGACCGAATTCTGGGAGGAGTTTGTAGCGGACTGGCGGCCTATTTCAATATCGATCCAATTATTGTTCGGCTTATATTTGTTGCCCTATTCTTTGGAGGAGGATCAAGCCTGATTATCTACCTAATCCTATGGATCATAGCTCCAAAAGCTGCCAATACAGCGCAACGGCTCGAGATGAAAGGTGAAGAAGTAAATATCAATAATATCTCTAAAACGATCAAGGAAGAGATCCAGGATGTAAAAGAGAATTACCAGAATTTCAGGGCAAGTAAATCATATATCCGCAGTCGTGAACGACTTGATGATGCAGGGAGTGTTGCAATGTCCGTGCTCCGCGCCATTTTGAAAATTATCGTGGTTTTCTTTGGGATTATACTGGTTTCAATCGGAATAATCGCAATCATAGCACTCTTCACATCACTTTTTGTTTCCAGCGAATTCATCGGGATAACTCCTTTTAGCAACGAATTACCAAATTACCTCGGGTTGTTTGTAAGCGATGGAACTCTCACCTGGTTTTGGATTGGGCTTGCGCTAACGCTTGGGATCCCTTTGATAATGCTTGCATACCTGGGAACTAAACTTATCTTCCGATTCGAATCGAATAATCCGGCTATTGGGTTTTCGTCCCTCGGACTTTGGGTTTTGGGAATCATCTTGCTGATTTTTGCCTCGGTACATGGTGTAAGTGATTTTAAAAGTGTCTCTACCAGTACAAAACAAGAACCGGTTGTAACAAAATCTGACACCCTATACCTTAAACTTGGCGCCGATGAATTCACAGATTACCTCGATTCAAATTTTGATCTTGATGGACTCCGGATTGCATCGGTAAATGGGAAGCAATTCCTGTTGAATGAACCGCAGCTTGAAATAGAAAAAAGTGAAACGAACGAATTTAGTGTCGTGATAAAGTCAAAAGCAAGAGGTCGTGATCTGGATATCGCACAGACCAATGCCCGTAATATCAATTACAAGTTCGAACAAAAGGATTCGTTGCTTACGTTCCAGCCATGGTTTATGCTGCCTGATAAATCAGCCTGGCATAAACAGGAGATCGACATTGTATTGAAAGTCCCTGAAAATAAAACAATTTACTTAAGCGATGAAATGGTAAAGATCATCCACGATATCAAAAATACATCGAACATGTGGGATGGCGATATGGTCGGGAAATACTGGACCATGACACCAGAAGGTTTGGAACTTACGCAAAGGAAAGAAGCACCAGTTGAAACTTCTAAAAAACTTAAAAAATGAACCTATTTTACAAACTAGGGGTTTTAGTTGCAATAATTGTAACAACCTTAACAGGATCAGCTCAAAGCAAATCGTATCGGATTTTTGATGAATTCTCAAATCGCGAAGGCTTTACGTACCTTTCATTCTCGAAATCGATGATTGATGCTGTCGATTTGAAATTAGACGATGAGAATAAAAAGATCACAGGAGATTTAAATGAGATCAGAATTTTGGTTTTAAATCGTGAGAAAAGCAATCTTGGCGAATCATTACCCAGAACTATTGCTGATAAATTTAATAAGCTGAATTACAGAAAGGTGGAGCAAAAAGACAAGGGAGACAGTGATGATGTTGAGTTTTGGATTGAAGGTGATTCAAAAAAGGTAAGAGAGTGCCATGCAATCGTAACTAACAGTAAGGATAACCAATTCAGCTGCCTGGTCTCCTTCTATGGAAATTTCAAAGTGGAAGATTTGGATAAATTTGAAAAATTTAGCCGAAAGCAAGCAGAAGAATAAAAACAAAGGTTAAGCGATAAAGGTTAAAGGACCAAGGACAAAATTCTGAGGACTTTAACCTTAACCCTTTATAATTTAACCTTATTCCTTGCGCCCTCTGGCCATTTCTCTTTCAGCATCTTTTGACTTCAGACTTTGGCGTTTGTCGTAATTGATTTTCCCACGCGACAATGCAATCTCCATCTTTGCCAATCCATTGTCATTCAGAAACAACCTTATCGGAACAATGGTAAGTCCCGATTCTTTTAATTTTCGTTCAAGCTTATTCAGCTCCCGCCTGCTCAAAAGCAGTTTGCGCTCGCGACGAACCTCATGGTTATTACAGGTTCCGAAGTCATATTCCGAGATACTGAGATTCTTAATATATAGCTCGCCTGCAACAAAATGGCAATAGGCATCATTCATACTTACTTTACTAAGCCTTATCGATTTAATCTCGGTACCAAGTAGTACAAGACCCGCAACGTACTTCTCGATAAACTCGTAATCGAAGCTTGCACGTTTATTCTTTATATTTATTTTCTGCTGAAGTATCATATTTAAATTCTGGAAATGCAATTTACAAATTTAACAAAACCATTTAGGAATCTGACATTCTCTCATTCAATTGCACCGAAGAAAGAAGAGAGGATAAAACTAATCATTAAATAAATAACCAGAATCGTTGTCGAAGAGAGTGTGCTGAAATTTGATTGCCTTTCCTGCGGAATATCCAGCATTAACGGTGTTCCGTGGAAGAAAATGTAGAATGAATAAAGAAAGAAAAGCCCCAGAATATAAAACCAGGGAATCATTCCAAAGATGATTGCAACCAAAATGCCAGGGACAAATGAATAGACCACAAGTTTTGACGCCTGAATAACATTAGGAGTTCCTCCAAAGGTTTTGATCATCGCATTGATAGCGAGGATACTCATTAAAATTGATATTAAAATACTTAAAACCGATCCGAATCCTGATACAATTATAATGTCCCAAGCAAATCCATTTCCGATCATCTGAAAATAACTTCCAATCATCGTAGCGATCGCTGTAAGCATCAGTAATGGGAATAAAAAATTGGCAATCAGTTGGTAAAATGAACCTTCTTCTTCCTTAATCTTAATCCACTCCAGTTTTGGCGAAACAATTATCCCGATACACCTCGAGAATAAATTTTTAATTAACAGGTTGAAATTCATTTTTACCCTTTTAGATTTGTAAAAATAAGCTAATTTGCCTAACAATTTAAATTTGTGATGAACAGAGCAAAATTCGACATGGTTACCATACTCGGGCCCACCGCCTCTGGAAAGACTGAAGTAGCAGTTAATTTGGCACTTAAACTTGACGGAGAAATTATTTCAGCCGATTCAAGACAAATTTATCGCAATATGGACATGGGTACCGGCAAAGATCTCGAAGAGTACCGGGTCAATGGAGTCGATGTGCCTTACCATCTGATTGATATTGCAGAAGCCGGTTATCAATACAACGTTTTTGAATTTCAACGCGATTTTTTAAAGGTCTATCAGGCTATCAGGGAGAAAGGAACTTTCCCTGTGATGTGCGGAGGCAGTGGAATGTACCTTGAGGCAATTCTTAAAGGCTACCGATTAATACAGGTTCCAGTGAATGAGGAACGAAGAACAGAGCTTCAACTCCTTTCACTTGATGAATTGACAGAAATACTAAAGCAATATAAATCAATAAATAATACCAGCGATACTGAAAATAAAAAGAGAGCGATACGGGCAATTGAAATTGAAGAATTCTGTTTGTCACATCCTGAAATGGATCTCTCCTTCCCAAAAATCAATAGTTTGATCGTTGGTGTGAAATACGACCGTGATTCGCGTCGCAGAAAAATCACCGAAAGGTTGAAACAACGCATTGACGACGGGATGATCGATGAGGTTCAGAAATTAATCGACAATGGTTTAAAACCAGGCGATCTTACCTACTATGGGCTGGAATACAAATACCTCACCCTTTTTATCACAGGTAAATTAAGCTACGACGAAATGTTTGAAGGATTAAATACCGCGATTCACCAGTTTGCCAAAAGACAGATGACATGGTTTCGGAAGATGGAACGCGATGGATTTGAAATAAAATGGTTGGATGGCTACATGCCGACCGATGAAAAAACTGATAAAATAATTTCATGGCTTAACCAGTGATTATCATTATCTCCAACATCTGAACAAAACCATTCCAATGGGCGTTATTTTGTTTTAATGGTAATTTTGTACAATTTTACAAGAATTAAGAAAATATAATGAATATAATCATAAAGACTGTAGAGCAAATCGAAGGCATTCGTAAAAGTTCTAAACTTGCTGGTGAGGTATTGCTTTACATTTCAGATTTTGTCAAAGAAGGCGTTTCTACCTACTATTTAGATCAACTAATTCATAATTATATTGTTGAGCACAAGGCAATTCCTGCAACGATGAATTATAACGGCTTTCCAAAGTCGTGTTGCATATCTCCCAATGATGTAATTTGTCACGGAATTCCTTCAGAAGATGTTATATTAAAAAAAGGTGATATTCTCAATATCGATATTACGACAATTCTGAATGGCTATTTCGGCGATACCAGCAAAATGTTTATTGTAGGTCAAACCAGTGAAGCAGCATTAAAGCTCGTAAACGCAACAAAACATTGCCTTGATCTTGGCATTCAACAGGTGCGGCCAGGAAACCATTTTGGAAATATTGGGTATGTCATTTCACGTTATGCAATAGCTCAGGGATTTACAGTTGTTTATGAATATTGTGGACATGGTGTCGGAATTGATTTCCACGAAGAACCACAGGTTGATCATGCGGCGCGAAAGAACAGTGGTCCAAAAATGAAGCCAGGAATGATTTTCACAATCGAACCAATGATCAACGAAGGCAAACCGCGTGTAAAAGTTGATGAAGTAGATGGTTGGACAGCAAGAACCGTCGACCAGAAACTTTCAGCTCAATTCGAACATACGATATTGGTTACCGATACCGGTTATGAAGTGCTCACCGACGTTGAGAGCGAATATCAAATCTGTTGAGAACGAGATGTTTTTAAATAATGTGCACTAAATATTATATAAATGCCTGAAAAAAGGAATTGATTCTTTTTTTCAGGCATTTTTTATTCTTTTAAACACTTTTATAAGTACTTCCGGATATCTGTAAATGGAATCAGATCAACCCCTTTAGCCTTCCATGTTTCGAAAGGTAGTGGCAAATTAGGTAATTCTTTGATCGCATCCTCAAATACATAAACCTTGATCCCCCGCTCAGACAAACCCATAACAGCCTTATCTACACAAACATTTGTTGTTACACCATAAACAAACACTTTATCAGGCTGAAGTATCTGAACTATTTGTTCCGTATATGGATTTCCTGCAAATACATCAAAAGCATCTTTTCGAATTATAATATTTCTAAAACGATCGGGATTATCAAATTCGGCATAAATAGCCAGTTCAAAATCCCAATCAATCAAAAGCGGAGATTCAGGAAGTGTCTCACTAATAAACTCTGCACCCGATGACCCGGCCAGGCAATGTTGCGGAAAACTTGTCTCAAAATCGGGAGTTGAAGAGAGTTCATTTGAGTTAATATGATGGTAGTCACATGTATTAACAACCCTTATTCCTTCAATCTTTGCAAAATCAGTAATCTGTTTCAAAACAGGCCTGATCCTTTCAGATCCTTTTACATACAGTTTTCCTGCCTGATCGATAAAATCCTCCTGGGTATCGACATTCCAGAATAATGTTCTGCTTATACTCATAATATTATTTTAAGCAATATTAAATCAACTATTTTCGGCTCTGCCTGGCTTTAAATTCTGCCAATCCTTTATCGAGAAATTCAATAAAATGGTCAGGATTTAAATCCCTCGCAGTAGGCTTAGTAAGTAACTGCTGATTCTGATCAAGTAGAACATAGTAAGGCTGGGCATTTACACCGAACCTTGAAATCTGAAAATCAGCAAATTTCTTGCCTATTGTCTTTTTGACTTTTTGATCATAGGTTGATGTGATCCACTCATTCTGTGGAAGATCAGTCTTGTCATCAACATACAGTGCGATGATCACAAAATCATTTTTGAGCCTCTCCAGCACACGCGGATCAGACCACACATTGGCTTCCATCTCACGGCAATTCACACAACCATGACCAGTAAAATCAATAAAAACAGGTTTGTTTTGAGCTTTGGCACATGCTAACCCCTGTTCAAAATCGAAGAAGCCTTCCAGACCATGCGGTAGTTCAAGAAATTCAGAAAATTTTGGTTTTTCACAAAGACCCTTAGCCGAATCTGAAAAATTAGCCAATCCTGACGGGCCACGATCAACCAGTTTTACTTCATCCCTGATAATTTTATGAAGATCAAAATCATGAGAAGTCATTGGAGGAAGATACCCTGAAATCGCTTTCAGCGGCGCGCCAAACATTCCGGGAATGAGGTATACAACAAAAGTAAAGGTGATCAATGCTAACATCAGACGAGGAACTGATACAAATTTTGTTTCGCTATCATGTGCGAACTTCATTTTCCCAAGAAGATAGAAGCCCATCATCGTAAAAATGACGATCCAGAAGGCAATGTAAACTTCCCGATCAAGAATGCGCCAATGGTAGGTTTGATCCGCTATACTCAAAAACTTTAGTCCCAGCGCCAATTCAACAAACCCAAGCACCACTTTCACCGAATTCAACCAGCCACCCGATTTTGGTAAGTTAGATAACCATTGTGGGAAGACGGCAAAAAGCGTAAACGGCAATGCAAAGGCCAAAGAGAACCCCAGCATGCCTATAATAGGCTTAATTACCATACCACCAGCCGATTCCACTAAAATAGCACCCACTATAGGTCCTGTACAACTAAATGAAACAAGAACCAAAGTTAAAGCCATAAAAAATGCACCTCCGATTCCTCCTTTATCGACAAACCGATCAGTAGTATTCCCCCAACTGCTTGGAAGAACAATCTCGAAGGCTCCGAAAAAAGAGAAGGCAAAAACTACGAATATGATAAAAAACAACACATTAGGAATCCAGTGAGTACTGATCCAGTTCGCAAAATCAGCACCTAAGGTCAACGCAACAACGGTTCCAATCAGGGTATAAATCAGAATAATCGATCCTCCGTAGACAAATGCTTGTATTTTGGCTTGCAATCTCGACTTATTGCTGTTCATAAAAAATGAAACCGTCATAGGGATCATTGGAAAAACGCAAGGGGTGAGTATGGCCGCCAATCCTGCAACAAAACTGAAGATTAAAAACCACCATAATCCATGCTGACTATTCCCTACATCATTTGCAATGACCTTGTTTATTGAGGCGACGGAACTATCTGTTTTTGCAATAGCATTTGTAATCCCCTTATTTTCAATTGGCACTGCAGAACTTTCGGATCCGATAATTTTAAACGTAAAATCATGATCATCAAGCGTGCAAGTTTCATCATTGCAACTTTGATACTCAATAGTCCCTTTCAGATCAAATGATTGATTCGAAAGAACTTTAATTTTTTGAACAAAGATCGCCTCATTGCTAAAGAACTCAAGATCCATATTAAAGATCTTATCATGTTCCTTCGTTGGAACAGTTTTTGAGATCACACCACCAATAACCTGGTAGTTTGCCTTATCGGGAGTAAAAGTAAAAGTAGTCTTGATAGGCCCACCTTCTGGTAAATTAGTAGAATATAAATGCCAACCAGGATCAATTGCAGCTTTAAAAATAAGTTCAATCTCTCCATTTTCTGCAGGTTTTTGATCGAAGCTCCACTTCACAGGACTCAACAATTGTCCAAAAGCAATAATACTTGACGTAAATATCAGTAATATAAGAAATAACTGTTTTTTTATCATTTTTAAGAAATCAGAATTTCAATTTCAAAACTACAAAAAAGCTCATGCTTTAATATGCATGAGCCTTTAATGTTTAAAAGATAATTTCTTCGTTGTTCTCATCATAGAACTTTGAATCGAGAAAACTCATTGAGTTTGTCTCTTCAATTCTTACCCTCTTGCGATATTTCCACCTCCATTTAAGTGCTTTCGAGGGAAATCCTCTGGTTAGAAATGCGCCCACAAACGGGTGTAATTTAATTGTCAGCTTTTGTTTGTGCAATTCTTCGAAGATATACCTGATTTTCTGTTCAATCTCTTCGATGAATAATAAGGTAGGAGTTACTTTTCCTGAGCCTTTGCAAACCGGGCAAATTTCGGCAGTCTCTATCGCCATTTCCTGTCGAACCCGTTGGCGTGTAATTTGCATCAAACAAAACTTGCTCAATGGCAAGATGTTATGCTTTGTTCTGTCGGAAGCCA
The DNA here is from genome assembly GCA_038236995.1 of Bacteroidales bacterium. Taxonomy (GTDB): domain Bacteria; phylum Bacteroidota; class Bacteroidia; order Bacteroidales; family Prolixibacteraceae; genus JAAFHB01. The sequence goes on from JBBRZE010000076.1 coordinate 27,508, forward strand.
TTGCTTCCTTCATTTTCTCGAAAACTTTCTGGCGGTTTTCATTCCCGTGCATATCGATAAAATCGATAACAATGATACCTCCCATATCGCGAAGGCGTAATTGACGGGCGACTTCTTCGGCGGCAGCAATATTAACCTCAAGGGCATTTGATTCCTGATCACCAGTCTTTGACCTATTGCCACTATTCACGTCAATTACATGAAACGCTTCAGTGTGTTCAATAATCAGATAGGCTCCGCTCCTGAAAGAGACGGTCTTACCGAAAGATGCTTTAATTTGTTTATCGATTCCGAAATATTCCAGAATTGGCAATTTACCATTGTAGTGTTTTACTACTTTTTTCTTTTCAGAATCAATCGTCCCTACATATTCTTTGATTTCAGCGGCAATCTCCTCGTTATTCACAAAAATATTCGAAAACTCAGGATTGTATAAATCTCTGATCATTCCGATTGTGCGATCGAGTTCTCCTAAAATCAGCGAAGGCGCTACAGCTTTTTCGAGTTTGACAACAGCATTCTCAAACTTAGTCACTAATCTTCGCAATTCAGGATCTAATTCCGCTACACGTTTCCCTTCAGCAGCTGTTCGTACAATGACCCCATAATTTTTTGGGCATATGCTTTGAACTAATTTTTTTAAACGACTTTTTTCCTCAGTCGATTCGATTTTTTGAGAAACTGAAATTTTGTTACTGAAGGGGATCAGAACCATGTTTCTGCCAGCTACAGAAATTTCGGAAGTCAGTCTGGGTCCTTTAGTCGATATTGGTTCTTTGGCTATTTGCACCAGAATCGTCTGACCGGTTTTAAGAACTTCGGTGATCTTTCCATCTTTCTGTATATCAGGCTCCGGCTGAATTTTTATCTCTGTTGTCAGCTTTAATTTTTTGGAACTTGCCTGTTTCAGAAACTTGTTTAAAGTCTGAAATTGTGGTCCTAAATCCAAATAATGAAGGAACGCATCTTTCTCGTAGCCTACATCAACAAAAACAGCGTTTAATCCGGGCATGATTTTCTTCACCTTTGCCAGGTAAATATCTCCAACCGCAAATTTCAGATCACTGCTTTCCCTGTTAAGTTCTACCAGTTTTTTGTTTTCGAGTAAAGCAATTTCAACATGTGAGGGCGATACATCAATAATCAGTTCATTACTCACGTTCTTTACTCTTACTGTAAATAAATATTAATAAATGCAACAAACCTAAAGTGCTTTTGCACTTTAGGTTCAAAATTTTAATTCTACCACGAAAAGACTATTTCTTCTTCTTGTGGCGATTTTTACGCAAACGTTTTTTCCGTTTGTGGGTAGCCATCTTATGTCCTTTTCTTTTTTTACCGCTCGGCATAATTTAAATACGTTTAATTATTTTACATTACTCTTAACCCGACCTACAAAAGTCTTAGCCGGTTTGAATGAAGGGATAAAATGTTCAGGGATGATGATGGTTGTGTTACGCGAAATGTTACGGGCTGTTTTTTCAGCACGTTTTTTCACGATAAAACTTCCAAAACCACGAAGGTAAACATTGTTTCCTTCCGCAAGTGAACCGGATACGGTATCCATAAATGCTTCAACTGCTTTCTGAACAGTTACTTTCTCGATACCCGTGTTTTTCGAAATCTCGTTTACGATATCTGCTTTTGTCATTGCTATAAATTTAAATGATTCGACTTTCAATTTTAATTTTGGTTCACAAATATATAGCTTTTGATTTAACCAA
>JBBRZE010000077.1:0-26839 GCA_038236995.1 Bacteroidales bacterium
AAAGAATTTCACAACACTTAACAAATACTTAACATTTTTAATGAGTACTTAAATCCCAGCTATTTCCCGAATCGCTGAAATTATATCCCCTGCAAGCTCGTTCGACCGATCAAACGTCTTACTCTCTGAATATATCCGGATTATCGGCTCGGTATTCGACTTCCGCAAATGAACCCATTCCTTGTCAAAATCAATCCGAACACCATCAATATCATTCACATGCTCATTCCGGTATTTATTTTTAATTTTCAACAGAATATCATCTACATCAATCTCCGGGGTAAGCTCTATTTTGTTTTTCGAAATAAAATAGTTTGGATATGTAGCACGAAGTTCCGAGCATTTTAATCCGGAATTGGCCAAATGAGAGAGAAAAAGGCCGATTCCCACCATCGAATCACGTCCGTAATGACTTGTCGGGTAAATCACTCCTCCATTCCCTTCTCCGCCAATAACAGCATTGGTCGCTTTCATCATGGTGGTTACATTCACCTCACCGACGGCTGACGGGGTATAAGTTCCGCCATGCAATTCAGTAATGTCGCGCAACGCTCGTGATGATGACAGGTTAGATACCGTATTCCCCCTGGTATGCGACAGCACATAGTCTGCAACTGCCACAAGCGTATATTCTTCGTTAAACATGGTTCCATCCTCGTTAATGATTGCCAAACGATCAACATCAGGATCGACAACAAAACACACATCTACCTTATTTTCACACACAATAGCGGCTGTCCCGACAAGATTTTCAGGAATAGGTTCCGGAGTATGCGCAAAATGTCCATTTGATTCACAATTTATTTCAACAATTTTGGAGACACCAAGTGCTTTAAGAAGTTGGGGAACGATTATTCCACCAACCGAATTGACGGCATCGACAGCAACACTGAATTGCGCTTTTCTGATTGCTTCAACATTCACAAGCTCAAGATCAAGAACATGCTGAATATGGATTGCGGTGTAATCCTTCTTCTGTTCATGACCAAGGTCGTCTACCCCCGCAAAAATAAAACTTTCATTTTCGGCAATCGCAAGAACTTTTTTTCCCTCTGTATCATTCAAAAACTCCCCGTTTTCGTTGAGCAATTTCAACGCATTCCACTGTTTAGGATTATGGCTGGCTGTAAGAATAATTCCCCCGTCAGCCTTTTCAGCAACAACCGCAAGTTCTGTTGTCGGTGTCGAAGCCAGTCCGATGTTAATCACATCGGCGCCCATACCGATTAAAGTTCCGGTAACCACTGCATTGACCATTTCACCCGAAATCCGGGCATCGCGTCCAACCACTATTTTCAACTTTTGTCCGCTTTTTTTATTCTCCTTAACCCATGTGAGGTAGGCAGCCGTAAATTTCACAAGGTCCAAAGGGCTCAAACCTTCACCCGGCTTACCTCCAATTGTACCACGAATTCCTGATATTGATTTTATGAGCGCCATATTCTGTGCTATTTTTAGATTTTAGTTCTGCAAAGTTGTTAATTCGGGTTAATTTTTCAAAGGAATATTCCGCATATAAAAAATATTAGTTCATTTTCGGGAATTTTTTCCGACATTTGCACCCGAATTAATAATAAGTCAACGAATTAAGAAATGATCATTAGAAGAGAAAGAGGACAGGAACGCCCTGACAAGCGTACCGTCGGGAAACGTGAGCCGGGAACAAGACCCCGCGTAGCAAAAGGTGAGTCCACCTCAAACGACCAGGGCAGAAAACCATTCGGAAGCCGGCCAGATTCAAGGGACTTAACAGGCGGAAAAAGAGACGGAAAAAAGAAAGTATTAAAGACTACTTCAGGATCAAAGCCCAGTACATCGGGAAGTGGCCGGTTTGGAAAAGAAAGAACATCAGATGTTTTCCGTCGAAATGTAATCGAGAAACGCCCGGAACGCAAATTCGAAGGAGCCGAATCGGACCAATTTGTGAATGAAACTGGGAAAGTTTTGCGTGGTAAATTTGGCAAACAGAACCTCAGTAACGAATTTAACGCTGTAAAAAGAACTACAACACAAAGAACATCCCTGGCAAAAAGAGAACCAGGATCGATGCGTTTGAACCGATACATCGCTAATGCCGGACTTTGTTCACGCCGCGAAGCGGATACTTTTATCGCGACCGGATGTGTAACCATTAACGGAAAAATCGTTTCGGAAATGGGACACCAGGTTTTACCGGGTGAAGTGGTGAGTTTTAATGGCAAGGTCATCTCGGCCGAGAAAAAAGTATATGTATTATTGAATAAACCAAAGGGATATGTCACCACGCTAGAGGATCCGCACGCAGATAAAACTGTAATGGAACTTATTGCAAATGCCTGTACCGAAAGAGTTTATCCGGTAGGTCGATTAGACAAAAGTACAACCGGACTTTTGCTTTTCACAAACGACGGAGATATGACAAAACGGTTGACGCACCCCAAATACAACCGTAAAAAAATCTACCATGTATTTCTTGATCGCGCTGTTTCAAAGAATCATCTTCAGGAAATTGTCGATGGGGTTAACCTTGAAGACGGTTTCGTTGTAGCCGATTCAGTAAGTTATGTGAGCGAGGATAATAAGAAAGAAGTAGGAATAGAGATTCACTCAGGAAAAAATAAAATTGTACGCAGGATCTTCGAGCATCTTGGATATAAAGTAGATAAACTCGACAGGGTCTATTTTTGCGGATTAACCAAGAAAGACCTTCCGCGCGGAAGATGGCGTTATCTAACAGAAGAGGAGATAAGTCTTTTGAAGATGACATCGAAGTAGCTGGAAATGAAGAAATGAGGGAGAGAAAGTAAGACGAAAGCGTTATTTATCGAAACTCCCTCACTTTTCAATTTCTTCTTTATCTTCACAAAACTGGATATTCTCTGTAATGATTTATTATTGACCCTTACTAATAAACGTGTGAAAGAGGAATTTCTTCGGAATATAACGGTCAATCAAGGAATCATCCATAAGGTTACAAGAATTTATTGTGACAATGTGGATGACCGGAAAGACCTTTTTCAGGAAATATTGATCCAGCTCTGGAAATCGTATGGCACTTTCAAAGAGCAATCAAAATTTTCGACATGGATGTACCGTGTGGCCATCAATACGGCTATTACGGCCTTTAAAAGGGGAAGTCGAAAAACAGCAAACGCGCTATTTGTCAGAGATATCCCATCCATTGCCGATGATGAATACGATTATGAACTCGAAGAAAATCTAACGCTGCTCCACACAGCCATCGGTCAGCTAACCGGAATTGAGAAGTCGATAATACTCCTTTATCTCGAAGATAAATCGTACGAGGAGATCGCCGAAATAACCGGAATTACGCAAAATTATGTGCGGGTGAAGATGAATAGAATTAAGAAAAAACTGGAATCTCTCATTAAAGGAAAAATATAAATGGAACTGGACGAACTCAAAAAGGCCTGGGGAAAAGTTTCAGAGGCGAAGGATCAGAACCATTTGGTAAATACAGATGAGATCCGGCAAATGGTTGAAAGAAGAGGTTCCGGGATTCTCTCGAAGCTCGAACGAAACGTCAGAACAGGATTCTGGCTGTTGGGAATATTTTTGTTGCTCACAATTGCGGATCAATACCTTCCGTACGACCGGATTTTCCCGTCCTACCTGAATGAACAACATATTCCTACTCCACTTTCCATCAAAATTATCGGGGTAATTGTTAACTGTATCATCATGCTAACGTTTATTCTCTTCTTTTACCGATATCAAAAATTAAAAATCAAAAATCTGGCCTCCGACAATATGCCGGTGGCTTTAAGAAAAGTAGTTAGGCTTCTCGATACATTTAAGAGAGAGTTCTACCTGGCACTGATCGTTTTTTCGTGCGCTGAAAGTGCCGGATTTGTAATGGGAGTCTGGGAAGGAATTAATGCGATGTCTGGTCTCAAAACCATGAGCAATCCACGGCTGATCATGACAGGATTCCTGATTCTTTTGGTTATGGCTACGCTAATTGCCTTGATCTTTTACATTTTTCATAAAGGATTCAACTCTTTATACGGGAAATACCGACAACAACTTATCGGGACGCTGAATGAACTGGACGAAACTGAAGAGTAGCCTGATTGTCATTTTTACTATATTGGGGATGTCTGGTACCTATGTTGCAGCCAGCAAACAACAATCAGATGCGGTTAGGTGTCAACCTGCAGATTCGATCCTGAAAATAGCACAGCAACACTTGCAAAATCAAAATCCTTCCTCATTCAATAGTTACAGCGCAATAACCTATCACCGTTTTCGGATTAAAACTAATTTATTGCCATTAACGGAGCGCTTGGAACCAACCGAAAACCCGATCAATCAAAATAATACCAATTATATTTTTTCTACCGAGACCCTGACTTCTCAAAAACGTCTGAAACCCGATTTTAATCAATCTGAAAATCTTTCTACAAAGGTTGAAGGGCAAGATGATGGCTCGTACGCAATTCTTGCCTATTATTTAACTGAACTATCGCTATTTCAATCCCCCGTCAACATCTTAAACAAAAGCTATTTATCACCGTTTTCGGATACAGCGTCCAGCAATTACGACTTTCATTCAGGTGATTCTATTTCAGTTTCCAGTGACACCTTATGCAAAATTATCTTTCGTCCAAAGGCGGATAAGCGATTCGACGGATTTACAGGAACGGTTGTAATTCATAAAAAAGACTTCACAATTCAGCAGATAAGTGCTCGGTCGACCCAATATGAACCGGATGAACCGTTACTCCTCATCAATCAAAATTTCGAACAACTAAATGAAGTCTGGTTACCTTCCGAAAGAAAAACAATTGTCTATTTTCATAAAAAAGGCGCGTTGAATCAGAATAATCATTTTATTGCTGAGAGCATTACAAATATTTATCAACAGGAGATCAACCCGTTACTAAGCCCTGCTGATTTTAAAGCCGCTGAAGAATCTTCGAAAAACAATGCTCCAACAACCACTACCCTATCTGCCGGAAATTATAGCTTCAGACCCATCAATCGGAATGATTCGCTGTTACTTCTGAGGAACGATAGTGCAATTATTGCAGAAAATCGTAATCAGCAGACTAAACTTATCAGGTTTATCACTGAAGGCAAGATTCCATTGGGCAATTTTAATATTGACTATAACAGGATAGTTGGTTATAATATTTATGAAGGGCTTAAATTGGGAATAGGAGGAGAAACGAACAGACTGTTGTCCAAATTTTTCACAGTCGGAGGATATATTAGTTACGGATATAAGGACAGAGCTATTCGAAATGGTGAATGGATCAATTTTTACCCGTCAAGAAGTTCTGATTTAAGAATACAACTGGCCTACAAAGATGTAAATATGGAAATGGGAGAACCAGAATTTTTGGAAACTAAAACTTTACTCAATCCTGAAAGTTACCGTTATTTGCTCATTAAAAACATGTATGCCACCAAGCGGTATTCAATCGGCTTAGAATCCCGCCCTTTTAAAACGTTGAACTATTACTTATTCGGAGATCTTTCCGAAAATCATTCCCCTCAAAATACACCATATTTAAGAGATCACCCTTTCATTCCAATCAACCTGGCCCGGACCGGTTTACAAATAAGGTATACCCCGGGAATTGTACTTCAAATGGAGGATGGCCGGCAAAAAGAGATGAACATCCCCAAATTGGATTATTACCTGACAATAATTCAAGGACTTTCGATTCTAAGTGGTGAATATCATTATACAAAAGCAGAATTAAAGGGAAAATTTAATCTTCCGTCTTTAGGAATCGGTACTACCACCATCGTGTTTCGTGGTGGGGCGATGACCCAGGAATCACCAATCATTGAGCTATTTAATGGATACGGAAGTTTTGCCGGAACTTTTTCACTATCGGCCCCCTATTCATTTGCCACGATGCAACTGAACGAATTTTCTGCAGCGAATTACGCCGCTATCCATCTGCGGCACGACTTCAGCACATGGTTATTCCCCGAAAATCATCAAAAGAAACCAGCTTTTATCTTTGCTCAAAACCTTGGATATGGTCAGTTGAATGACCAGCAATTGATAAAATACAATCTTAAAGATTACCGAAAAGGCTTTTATGAAACAGGCTTTGAAGTAAATAACCTGTTACGAATGGCTTACCTCTCGTGGGGTGTCGGCATCTATTACCGCTATGGTCCCTACCAATTCAGTTCAGCAAACGAAAACTTCGCATATAAGTTTGGGTTTCTGTTTAAATTGTAAATCCGTACTCAGGAATGCGATGTTTCACCTTCAAAGTGAGAATTTTCATCTCCACGGTGAATTAACGCATCGTCATGGTCAAAAACACATCGAACCCATTTTGGAGTTTCTGAATTGATGAATAACTCAAATTACCAGTTAAATATTGGACGAATTTCAAATTAATAGATTGATATCGAAGAGTTGGCCGATGAAAATGATAGCTTTGCGCCTTCAACTTTTTAAATTTAAAAAAGCGATGCAGAAAAAGTCATGTTGCTGGATTCAGGAGAGTTAGGCAAAGAATTTGCGATTGCAGCCAAGCGCCTGGGACAAACAGTGATTGCAGTTGACAGTTATGCCGGGGCTCCCGCAATGCAGATAGCCGATCAGTTTGAAGTCATTAATATGCTTGATGGTGCTGAGCTTGATCAAATAGTTGACAAACACCAGCCTGACCTTATTGTACCTGAGATTGAAGCCATACGTACCGAGCGTTTTTACGAATACGAAAAAGCCGGTATTCAGGTGGTGCCCTCTGCAAAAGCGGCCAACTTCACAATGAACCGCAAAGCGATTCGTGATTTGGCTGCCAAAGAACTGGGGTTGAGAACTGCCAGCTATCGCTATGCCAAAACATTCGAAGAGATGAGAATAGCCGTTGACATAGTGGGAATACCTTGTGTCGTGAAACCATTGATGTCTTCATCTGGCAAAGGTCAATCAACCATCAAATCGAAAGCTGATTTAGAAAAAGCGTGGAAAGATGCAGCCGACAAAGGACGTGGCGATGTGTCGGAAGTGATTGTGGAAGCTTTTGTCCCGTTTTTAAGTGAAATCACCCTGCTCACGGTAACCCAGAAAAATGGTGAAACATTGTTTTGTGCACCGATTGGACACCGTCAGGAACGTGGTGATTACCAGGAAAGCTGGCAACCGGTTGAGCTTCCTATTGGTTATGAAGAAGAAGCGCGTTCGATGGCGGCGAAAGTAACACAAGCGCTTGGAGGTGCCGGAATATGGGGCGTTGAATTTTTCATTACAGCAGATGGTGTGGTGTTCTCCGAATTATCGCCCCGCCCACACGATACGGGTATGGTAACTTTAGCCGGCACGCAAAACCTGAACGAATTTGAATTGCATTGCCGGACGGTATTAGGCCTTCCCATTCCCGAAATCAGGCAGGAAAAAGCCGGTGCCAGCGCGGTGATTCTTTCCACGATTGAAGCGATACATCCTATCTATACCGGTCTTGACCTGGTTTGTCAAAACCCGCGAGCCGATTTCCGTTTGTTTGGGAAAGAAGTTGCCCGTGTTCATCATAGAATGGGTGTGGTTGTTCTGAATCAGAAATTGGGCGCCAATGTATTGGAATTGCAACAAACTGCACGAAAACTGGCTGATCTGGTTGAAGTAAAACCTGCTTAAGCGAATTAATTGAATGTACAATAGCTAATCAGGCGGGGATTAAAATTTCCCGCTTCATTTTTTCAATGTCCGGCAAATACTCTTTCACTACATTTATATTCCATTTTACTCATACCTCAACGCCTCTATAGGATCGAGTTTTGAAGCTTTTATCGCAGGAAGAACTCCGGAAGCAAGGCTCACGATCAGGCATAAAACAACACCCCCCAGCATCCATTCCCAGGGAACAATAAATGAACTGCCGATCAATGCAGACACACCATTTCCAGCCAGAATCCCCAATATAATTCCAAGGAATCCTCCCAATTGCCCGATGACGATTGATTCGATTAGAAATTGTTGTTTAATGGAATGGGACGTGGCCCCCATTGCTTTGTGAATACCAATTTCACGTGTTCTTTCAGCTACCGTTACCAGCAGAATGTTCATGAGTCCGATTGCAGCGCCCATCAGCGTAATAAAGCCGATGATCGTCGCCGCAAGGGTAACATATTTGATATTGTCGAGCAATACATTTACCAGGTTGTCGCTCTTTTCGATATTGAAATCGGAATCATCCGTAATATTCAGACCCCGGATATTCCTGAATGTAGCTTCTGCTTCTCCAATTGCACCATCGAGATACTGGGCAGATTTTGGCATCACATTAATCCTGAAATTCATCTGGGGACGTGGGAAGTACTGCCTCACATTGGTAAACGGAAGTAATACAATCTGATCACCGGAATCTCCAAATCCACTTCCTTTCTTCTTTAGCACACCTACAATCTGGTACCTCCCGCTTCCCACTGAAATACTTTTTCCAAGCGGATCGACATCTTTCGGAAATATTTTCGGAATCAATGCAGAACCCACAAGTGCCACATTGGTTCCTTCAAACGACTCCTGGAAAGTAAGTCCCCTACCCGATTCAACCTCATAACCTGCTGTTTGAAGAAAATTTTCATCGATCCCACGAACCGAAATATTTGGATTGCTCTTTTTAGATTCGTATTTCACCGTTGCGGTACCTGTTGCATTAACAGAAATAGAAGCGATAGCCGGAAATTTATATCGTTCACGGAATTCACGCGCCTGAAAATAGCTGATGTAACTGTAATTCTTTGATCTGTAACGTTTATTCCCGATCTGTACCCGTAAACTCCGGCTTTGAATGCTGAATGTATTGGCGCCCAAACGCGTAAATTCGGCTGTGATCGAATTTTTAATCGAATCGATGGCTGTCAAAATTCCAACAAGGGCAGCTATTCCTATAGCAATGATTAAAATAGTCAAAACAGACCGAACCAGGTTTCCCCGGATTGACTGAAATGCGATCTTTATATTTTCTAATACCAAAGGTTTAATCCAGATCATCGTAATTATGGGATTGATCAGCAACAATTATTCCGCTAATTTAAAACTAACTTTCAATTAATCTGTTAATAGTTAGAGGAAATTTTTATGCCGATTTTCAGCATAAATAGCTAACATTGTATGAAATTCATCATTTTAAAATAAATCCGTATGGCTTATGACATTGAAATGATTCGTAAGGTCTATTCGCAAATGCCTGAACGAGTTAATAAATTACGAAAACTGCTTGGCAGACCTGTAACCCTGACCGAAAAGATCCTTTATTCCCACCTTTCGGGCGATTTACCAGAGGTTCCTTTTGAAAAAGGTGTTTCGTACGTAAATTTTGACCCCGATCGGGTTGCAATGCAGGATGCAACTGCTCAAATGGCATTGCTTCAATTCATGCAGGCTGGAAAAAGTGTGGTATCTGTCCCGTCAACGGTTCATTGCGACCATTTGATCCTGGCAAGGACAGGAGCAACTCAGGATTTGAAAGAGGCAGAAGAGACCAATAAAGAGGTTTATAATTTTCTGTCTTCGGTATCAAAAAAATACGGAATTGGGTTCTGGAAACCTGGTGCCGGTATTATTCACCAGGTAGTACTCGAAAATTATGCCTTCCCTGGCGGAATGATGATCGGTACCGATTCGCATACTGTTAATGCAGGCGGATTGGGAATGATCGCGATCGGTGTCGGTGGGGCTGACGCTGTCGATGTAATGACGGGAATCCCATGGGAATTGAAATTCCCCAAATTGATTGGGGTTCATTTAACGGGTAAATTGAACGGATGGACATCGCCCAAAGATGTGATCCTTAAAGTGGCAGGCATCCTTACGGTTAAAGGCGGAACTGGCTGTATTGTAGAATATTTCGGTCCCGGAGCCTCGAGCATCTCGTGTACCGGTAAAGGAACCATTTGCAATATGGGAGCCGAAGTGGGTGCAACAACTTCAACATTCGCATTCGATGAGAGGATGAGCGATTACCTGAAAGCGACAAACCGCGGTGATGTGGCTGAAATGGCGACAAAAATTGCCGCTGACCTTAGAGCCGATGATGAAGTTTATGCGTATCCCGAAAAATATTTTGACCAGGTGATTGAGATCAATCTCTCGGAACTGGAGCCCTATATCAACGGACCTTTTACCCCCGATTTTGCGACACCGCTTTCAAAATTTAAAACAGTGGCCAATGAAAAAGGATGGCCAATGAAAATGGAAGTTGGATTAATCGGTTCGTGTACCAATTCATCCTACGAAGATATTGGACGAGCCGCCTCCATTGCAAAACAAGCCCGACTGAAAAATCTGAAAGTCAAAGCTGAATTTACTGTAACACCAGGATCCGAACTTGTACGTTATACTGTTGCCCGTGATGGCTTCCTGACTGCTTTCGAAGAAATGGGCGGCGTAGTATTGGCAAATGCCTGTGGCCCGTGCATCGGACAATGGGCAAGGCACAATGCAGCAAATCTTCCCGAGAATTCGATTATGACCTCTTTCAACCGGAACTTTGCGAAACGAACAGACGGAAATCCCAAGACCCATGGTTTTGTTGCATCACCCGAAATCGTTACTGCATTTGCAATTGCAGGAACACTTGATTTTAATCCTGAGACCGACTTTCTGACAAATGAAAGCGGAGAAAAAGTAAAACTCGATCCACCATCAGGAAACGATCTTCCCGAACGAGGATTCGCAGTCGAAGATCAGGGATTGATACCGCCATCCACAGATTTTCAGGGAATTGAAATCACTGTAAATCCGGAATCGGACAGATTGCAACTGCTGACCCCCTTTGCCCCCTGGGAAGGAAAAGATTTGTTCAATCTGAAATTGCTGATTAAAGCGCGTGGGAAATGCACAACCGACCACATTTCGATGGCGGGTCCATGGCTTACCTATCGCGGTCATTTGGACAATATCTCGAATAATCTTTTGATTGGCGCAACCAATGACTTCAACGGAAAAACCAATTCAGTAAAGAATCAAGAGACAGGTGTGTATGATACTGTTCCAAATACTGCAAGAGCTTATAAAAAAGCAGGACTTGGTTCGGTAATTGTTGGAGATGAAAACTACGGTGAAGGTTCATCGCGGGAACATGCCGCAATGGAGCCACGTCATTTGGGAGTAAGAGTCGTATTGACGCGATCGTTTGCGCGAATTCACGAAACAAATCTTAAAAAACAAGGGATGTTGGCGCTGACTTTTGCTAATTCGAATGATTATAACCGGATCAGAGAGGACGATTCAATCGATGTTATCGGACTTGAAGCATTCATGCCTGAGACACTTTTGCAGCTGATATTACATCATGCTGACGGATCAGTTGAAGATATACTTGCAAAACACACCTACAACGAAGCTCAAATCGACTGGTTTAAAGCAGGTTCATGTCTCAATTTCATCAAAGACAATCAATAAATCTCATTTTTAATATTGCAGAAAGGCCGGTTTCAGAACCGGCCTTTTATTGTATTATTCGACCCAAACATCTCATTTTTCATAAATTTGGAAATACCATCAATCATGTTGTAGATTTGTAACGCATAAGTTTTGAAACAAAAACTTGTAAAATCAAAAGTTAACAATTTTTAATACTATTTTTAACCAATCCACACTGTACAGATATACCTTTAGGGTTAATTTTGAAGGTAGTGTCCGGGAAGATTAAAAATCATGGTATTTAAATTTAGAATCATATCAGATAAGGTCGAAAATTTTGCATTGCATATTGATGCAGATGCAAAAAACACTTTTTTTGAACTTCATGAAGCAATTCAGGACAAATGTAAGTATGATCCATCGGAGCTTGCCACATTTTTTCTGGCTGACGAAGAGTGGGACAAAGGAATGGAAATATCAATGTTCGGAAATAAATCGTCAAAAAATAACGCTTCACCTACAATGAAGAATGCAACTCTTGGCGATTATCTGAAAGAGAAAGAAGACAAATTAATCTATGTCTTTGATATCACCAATCAAAAATCGTTATATATTGAACTAAAAGAGATTGTTATGGAAAATAAATTAAATGCTCCGGTTGTGACTTACAACAGAGGATTGGCTCCTTCACAGAGTTCATCAAATCGATATGATACAGATTTATTAGCCAGTGAAGATTTTGAACTTCAGAATGCTTTTACCGACTTTGGCGAACTCGAAGATCTGAACATGATTTATGGAGAGATGGGTGAAGTTATTTAATTTAAGTTTAAAGTCAAAAGGTTAAAGGCTAAAGTGTTCGGAGGACTATTTTTATTCTTTTCCTTTTTTATTCAAATTATTTTCGTGGGTTTTATTCGTTTTGACTTTAACCTTTCGCCCGTAATCTTTAACCTTTTTTCTGAATGCCGAAAACGCTTCTTATTCTTCTTGGACCAACGGGTGTTGGTAAAACCGATCTGAGCATTGAAATAGCCAAATACTTCAATACTGAAATTATCTCCTGCGATTCGCGACAGATTTACGAGGAAATGCGCATTGGAACGGCTGTCCCCGATCAGCAAACGCTTCAGACTATTCCGCACCACTTCATTCGGTCGCATTCTATTCACAACTATTACAATGCCAGTAAATTTGAAGAAGAAGTACTGGAACGACTTGAATTGCTGTTTCAGGCAAAGGATGTAGTATTGATGACCGGTGGATCAATGATGTACATCGATGCACTCTGCAAAGGAATCGATGATCTGCCCGAAGTTGACGATGAATTGCGCAAATCGCTTATGGAGCGTATGGAAACTGAAGGTATTGAGAGTTTGCGTAACGAGCTTCGGTACCACGATCCGGTATATTATAACGAAGTTGATCTTCGAAATCCAAAGCGGATTCTTCATGCCCTTGAAATCTGCCTGATGACCGGTAAGCCGTATTCCTCTTTTCGGATCAACGAGCAGAAAAAACGACCTTTTAAAATTATAAAGCTTGGACTCAATCGCGACCGTGAAGTTTTGTACAACCGGATCAATCAGCGTGTAGATGCAATGTTTGATGAAGGTCTTGAAAAAGAAGCACTAAATTTATATCCGTTTCGTAACCTCAACTCTTTGAATACTGTGGGATACCGCGAATTATTCGATTATTTCGACGGAAAGCTTACGATCGAAGAAGCCAAAGAGAAAATCAAAGCAAACTCCAGGAAATATGCCCGTAAACAATTAACCTGGTTCAGACGTGATTCCGAAATTGTATGGTTCACACCCGATAAGAAGAAGGAAATCATCGCTTTTGCTGACCAACAATTAATGGAATAAAACCACGTACAAAAAAATAGCCGGTAAATTACCGGCTAAATATCTTATAATGATAACGATATAATCAGTTAGATCTCATCATCTTCTTCCTCTTCCTCTGGCATGTCATCCGGAATATCATTGATATCTTCATCAACATCATCATGACCTTCGAACTCTTGTAATGCAAAATCATCGCGCAAAATCCCATCATCATTAAAATCGTCGTCGTTCTCAACAATGTTGTTTGCCTCTTCAAGCGTCATCCGAACCAGATAATAATGATCATCGGTTTCGTATGGTAAAGCAGATACTACTTTCCCTTTTGCATTGATGTAAGTGATCAGACTTCCTGCAAAACCCTGGGGATAGGTCAACTTTATTTGACCCTGAACATCGAGTGGGAGCTTGTCATAGTCCTTAACAACTCGCGGTTTGTTGATTGTTGCCATAGTATATATAGATTAAGGTTTTGCCTAATAAATTATAAATTAATAAATTAACTCTTTTAAGAGCACAAAAATTGCTTTTCAATTTCGAGGTGCAAAATAATAATTCAATAAATTAAAAAAATAGTTTTTCGAAAATTGTGAAAAAAAAACTCAATTTGTATTCTTTCTGAATTTAACAACCGAAAATTCACATCATAAAATATGACAAATAGTTCAAATATCTAGCTTATAATAACAGTCGTATACTTGCGAATTTGGGCATTGATCCTAAATTACCTACCTTTGCACCTCTTATAATTTCATGCAGAAGATTAAAAAATGAATATTTCATACAGCTGGCTGAAAGATTACATCAATCTTGAACTCTCACCTGCCGAAGTTGGGGCTACTTTAACCCAACTCGGACTCGAAACAGGAAGCATCGACGAAGTAGAATCCATCAAAGGCGGATTAAAAGGAATAATTGTGGGTGAAGTAGTTACATGCATAAAGCATCCTAATTCTGACCATTTAAGTGTCACCACCGTTAATATTGGCGGTGACGAAAACCTACCGATCGTTTGCGGCGCCCCCAATGTTGCAGCTGGCCAAAAAGTTGTTGTTGCCACAGTTGGAACTGTCCTTTATAAAGGTGATGAGCAATTTACCATCACGAAATCTAAAATAAGGGGTGAAGTTTCGATGGGTATGATCTGTGCTGAAGACGAAATTTGTATCGGGAATGACCATAACGGCATCATGGTTTTAAATCAGGATGCAAAACCGGGAACACCAGCCAGCGAGTTTTTTAATATTCAAAGCGATTTTGTTCTTGAGGTAGATTTAACTCCTAATCGTATCGACAGTGCATCGCATATCGGAGTTGCCCGCGATCTTGCGGCTTTTCTTAGTCAGAAAGTGACGATTAACTATACCCGACCCAGTATTGAGGCTTTTAAAATTGACAATCGTAATCTTCCTATTTCGGTAGAAATTAAAAATACCGAAGCTTGTGCCCGATACAGTGGATTGACCATTTCGGATGTGACTGTAAAGGAATCTCCCGAGTGGCTAAAAAACAGGCTCAAAGCGATCGGGCAGAGTACGATCAATAACATTGTAGATATAACCAACTACATTCTTTATGAAACGGGTCAGCCGCTTCATGCTTTCGATGCCGCGGAAGTAAAAGGTGGTAAAGTGATTGTAAAAACGCTCGTTGCCGGAACCAAATTTGTCACCCTCGATGGTGTTGAAAGGGAATTATCGGACAAAGATCTGATGATTTGCAATGTTGAAGAAGCGATGTGTATCGGAGGCGTTTTTGGCGGTCTTCAGTCGGGTGTTAAGGAGAGTACCACCAGTATTTTTCTCGAAAGCGCCTATTTTAACCCTGTATATATCCGTAAAACGGCCCGCCGTCATGGTTTAAATACCGATGCGTCTTTCCGTTTCGAACGCGGAGTTGATCCAAATGGTTTACTATATGCATTGAAACGTGCAGCATTGATGATAAAAGAGATCGCCGGTGGTACAATATCTTCTGATATTGTTGACATCATTGCTGATCCTTCAATACAGGAATTCTTCCCTGTGGAGGTTTCCTGGTCAAATATTAATCGACTTATCGGGAAAGAGATTTCTAAAGAGACAATAAAAAACATTCTTCTATCGCTTGAAATAGTTATCAATGAAGAGACTACTGAAGGACTAAGTCTTGCTGTTCCTCCGTTCAGGGTGGATGTCAAAAGGGAGGCAGATATTATTGAAGAGATTTTGCGTGTTTATGGGTACAACAACGTCGAACCTAACAAATCAACAAAATCAACCATTCAGCTTGCACCACATCCCGATAAGATGAAATTGCAAAACCTGATTTCTGAAATGTTCACCGCAAGGGGCTTTAACGAAATCATGTCCAATTCATTGACCAAAGCGGCTTATTACGATCAGCTTGAGTCGTTCAAATCAGAAAATACGGTTCTTCTTTTCAATCCGCTGAGTTCGGACCTCAACGGGATGCGCCAGACACTCCTTTTCGGAGGACTCGAAGCAATTAATCGCAACACCAACTTCCGCAATGCAGATCTCCGGTTTTACGAATTCGGAAACGTTTATCATTTCGACGGAACTAAAACTCACAACCATCCAGTAAAGAATTACAGCGAGGAAGAGCACATCGGGATTTGGATTACTGGCAAGAAAGAAACTGAAAACTGGAAGGTTAAAGAAGAACCAACATCCTTCTTCACCTTAAAAGCAAATACTGAAAACATTCTCACGAGACTTGGTGTTTCAATTGAGAATTGTACGATCGAAACAGTATCGAACGATATCTTTTCGGAAGGTCTTGAATACCGTTTCAACAATGTTGTAATTGGTCAGTTAGGCTATTTGAACAATAAAATACTGAAGAATCTGAATATCAGCGCTAACGTTTTCTACGGAGACCTTCGCTGGACTGCTATTTTGAAGGCTATTAAAAACCACAAAGCGAGTTACACCCCATTGCAGAAATATCCTGAAGTGAAACGCGATCTGGCATTGTTAATAGACAAAGAAGTACTCTTTAGCACAATCAAAGCATTGGCTTTCAAAGCAGAAAAACAGATTCTGCGCAGTGTAAATATTTTCGATGTTTACGAAGGGTCGAATCTTCCGGAAGGGAAAAAATCGTATGCGGTTAGCTTTATCCTACAGGATGAAGAAAAAACCCTGAACGACAAACTGATCGAAAAAACGATGAATCGCCTGATTAGTGTTTACGAACGTGAAGTTGGTGCACAAATAAGATAAAGAGAATGCATAATTTTAAATTTTCTGAAATTTGAAATTATTCGAATGAGGATTTAACCCTTTCAGGGAGTTGAATCCTCATTTTTAGTTGATGTCGTTATTAATTTCCAGAAAGAAGCCTTTGCCGGAAAATAGCGGGACGAAAATTATCATTTCAATGATCGTTCATATCTTTTGAAAGATTATAACTATTTTTAGTGCATGATTTCAGTTACTCATTAAAGTTATTTGTTGTAATTAAAATATCGTGTATTATGAAAACAACACAACCCAGAAGAAATTTTTTAAAAGTCTCATTAACTGGTGCATTAGGAGCACTCGTTCTTCCACAATATGGTTTTAAATCAGCTCCTGTTGATCCCAAAACTTTCGGCATCGGTCTTCAATTATACACGATCCGCGATGCCATGGCTAAAGATGTTCCCGGTTCATTGAAGAAGGTTTCGGACCTTGGGTTTAAATACCTTGAACTGGCGAGCTATGCAAACGGTAAATTCTATGGCTACGAACCTGCTGAATTTAAGAAGTTGGTGAATGGCCTCGGAATGGAAATTATCAGCAGCCATACTCAGGTTGAAGCCCTGGGAATCACGCTCGACAATGCCAAGAAAATGGCTGAGGATCATAGCAAAATCGGGGTAAAGTATTGCATCCAGCCTTGGGTAGTTGAAGAGGCCCGCACAACGCTCGACAGTTATAAAAAGATGGCTGCAGAATGGAACAAGGTGGGTGGTATTATGAAAGAACACAAAATTCAGTTCGGATATCATAACCACAACTTCGAATTTGATACGGTTGAAGGTAAGATCCCTTACTATGACGTCTTTATGGTAGAATTGGACAAAGATCTTGTGACGATGGAATTGGATCTTTTCTGGGCTACTAAAGCCGGACAAAACCCGGTTGAAATGTTCAAAAAATATCCGGGTAGGTTCCAGCTTTTCCATATGAAAGACATGTTTACCAAAGAAGCACCATTTTACAAACCTTCTACCAATGACTTCGCCCCTGTCGGTGCAGGTCTTATAAATTTCAAGGAAATTCTGGCTGCCAAAAAGATTGCAGGATTGAAATACATGTTTGTTGAACAGGACTCTACCAAGGACGGAAAGCCATTTGAAGCTCTTCAAACCAGCATTACTAATTTGACAACCAAACTCTTGAAGTAAAATAAAATTTGAATTTAACGGGAGGCTGTCTAAAATATTTAATTTAGACAGCCTCTGTTATTAAATAAAGAAAGTGAGAATATGGCAAAGATTGAAATCGTCAGGGGAGACATTACACAACTTAAGGTTGATGCAATCGTGAATGCAGCCAACCGCTCACTTTTGGGAGGCGGAGGTGTAGATGGAGCTATTCACCGGGCGGCCGGACCGGAACTGCTAAAAGCGTGCGAATTACTCAATGGATGCAATACGGGGGATGCCAAAATTACCGCGGGATTTAAATTATCCGCGCAAAATGTCATTCACACAGTTGGACCAGTCTGGAATGGAGGGAAAAACCGCGAACAAGAATTGCTGGCTTCCTGTTACCGGCAATGTCTTCGAATTGCATCAGATAGCAACATCCGATCGATTGCTTTTCCCAATATTAGCACCGGAGTTTACGGTTTCCCAAAGCAGGAAGCTGCGTCTATTGCGTTTGAAACAGTGCAATTTTTTTTAACAGATCATCCTGAAATAGAAAAAGTTATTTTTTGTTGCTTTGACGAAGAAAATTTCGGCATTTACAACAATCTTAACTGCAATAAAACGATCATTAAGAACGTTCAATCGCCGAAAGAAATCCGAGTTGTGGCAGATCTGGCATCAACGATCTGGAACGAGTATTATGCCCCGATTATCGGGATAGACCAGGTAAATTATATGGTAAAAACTTTTCAATCAGCTGAAGCAATTGAAAATCAAATCAAGAGCGAAAACCAGGAATATTACTTAATATATCATCTTGCTCAACCCGCCGGATACATCAGTATCAAACTATCGGGTAACGACTTATTCCTTAGTAAATTCTATGTCGTCAAGGAGAAAAGAGGAACCGGATTGGGAAAAGCAGGATTGAATTTTATAAAAAGCAGAGCAAAAGAGCTTGGTGCCATCGCGATTACACTAACCGTGAACAAGAACAATGACAACAGTATAAAGGCCTACGAAAAAATGGGGTTTAAAAATACCGGTTCAGTTGTCGCAGACATTGGCGCAGGCTTTGTGATGGATGACTATACGATGCGACTGGATATTAATAGATAGCTATTCAAACGGTTGTAAACCTTCGACGCGGCTATAGTAATCACTCACCTTTCGAGGGTCCGGCAAAGACCACCCGAAGGGTGGACAATTTAATCAAATAACTCACTTAGGCTGCCAAAGTAATCAGATTCCCATCCCTCCACCATATTATCGTATGCATCATCAGGTATATTCGTCTGGAGAACTTCAATGTTGGTGCCACTCTTATCCGGATGTAATTTTATCGTGACAATAGAGTCAGACTCTTCGCCGAAAAACCACTGCTGAACAATTTTTTGATTGGGAATAAACTCCACGTTGCGGCCTACAATCTCACCATCCCAAAGCGAAAAGTCGCTACCTGGTTCAGTGCTCATCACCGCAGGCTCACCGGACCATATTTCAATCATCACTGGATTGGTAAGCGCATTGTATAAATCAGCAGGTGAAGCGTCTAACCTAAAATATTTCTTAAAATCTTTCATCTTATGTTTTAAATTATTCTACTCAAAAATAGTTAAAATATTTGCTATTTTGCCATACAGGTAATCTCCTCATTCTATTTAAAATAGGAAGCTTCCGGCTCAGTTCATTAGCGAATACCTCCCCGCAAATGCCTTTCAGAAACGATAAGATAACCCAACAGTTAACAGTTCTTTAAATTGCCATTTGGGTTTACGGCCAATCTCAGTTCCAAAACTATCAAGAATCGGAAATTTAGTATTGTAATCGTAAATCAACTGCGTCATAACCCGGGCATTAATCAAACGATTTACACGCATTGTGAGCACCTGCTCCCACTCAAACGCAAATTTTTTGAAAGTGTACCTGTAGTTATTGAAGAACTCACCTTTGGTTTCGTAGATAATATCTTCACTCAGCTCCTGGCGCCAGTTTGCTTTAACTATAATACCAGGTTCCCAAAGTTTTTTAGTTCCGGGTTCCAAACCGTATGTTATTGGATTAATTAAAGCGGTATCATTAACATAGGTCGTTTTAGAGGTGAAAGGAGCAAGGAAGAGTGAGAAGTTTTTATTCGGCTTGTAATCAAGTCCAATAGACATTGTAAGGTATCCAGGTGCCATAAACGCCGAAATCGGTTTCGACATTTCCGGATAAGTATATCCCCTTGCAACCTGAGTTCTAAAGTTACCCTCTGCAGAATAAAACCACTTTTTAAACGCGGAATAGCCAAAACGGCTTTGGAACTCAATTTTATCATCATTCTTTTCCAAACCCCTCGTTTTGGACTTACTAATCCCATACCTAAACTCACCGCTGTTTTCCCATTTTACTTTATCCTTTGAGTAATTTGCATTGTATTTACTCATCATCAGCAGTGTCATTGCGCTTTCACCACCTTTAGCCCAGTTCGATAACGAAGTCTGGGTAAACCCAAACGATCCGTTACCCCTAAGTGTCCAGGCTGGATAAACGATTTTATTCATTTTGACCTTGCGTAACTTCCTGTCAAGAGCTTTTGTTTCGAAGGTAATTGTACGTCGTTGAGTTTCAGCAAACCTGGTTAGTTTTATTCCATCATCAATTACCAATTTTAATTCGCCTTTGCCATTGCTGATCAGCACCACACTAAGTGAATCGTTCTGAGCATTTTTAAGGAACATTCGGATCGGTTTCATATGACGATTGGCGGTCCAGAATTCAGTTTTTTCGTCATTTAGATTGACAAGACGCACCAAAGATGAATCGGATTCAGCGTGGGCAGTAAGATAACGCAATGCAATTCTCACCGAATCATTAACTATGCCAACGGCTTTGTCGTTATAATCGGCTAAAATACGATAGTTATTTGCCTCTACTGACTTTTTATAAGCTATGATTCTCAAATCCGATTGTTCTGAAATGTATTTGCTTCGATAAGAAAAAATAACTCTTTCACGCCAGCAATTCTCTACAGAATCGTTGTAGGCAGTTCGGTACGATCCGAAAAGTTGAAAGCGGGCTGAATCCATTGCAGCACCAGTCATATCAGACGGAAACTGCATCGAATTAATCCGGTTATTCATATTTGCAACAAATTCCGGGGGTAATTCATTTTGTTTAGTCCCCCATAAAATTTCAGGATTTCCTTCCTGGACATAAGGCGCCTTCGAAAGCTCATTTTCCAAAGTCACCACCGGGACAACTATTTTGGTAATATTCAGACTGTCAAGTACACTTTTCCGGATGGCATTAATCCCTTTTGCAATCTCCTCATCTGTAATGAAGCCCCTTATTCCTTTGGCATTGCGAATATCCTGTGGCCGCCTGTCCAACAGATAGCCTAATTTGTCGTCACTCAATAACTTTTGGACATCAATTATTACGGTATCCAAAGGATCGTTTTCGGCATAGTTTAATACTCCTTGAATTGGTTTCTTATACAGACGATCAGTGAGATACCATTCTCCGCCGGTATAGAGCAGTTTATTAATATAATCAACACTCCATTTCAGCGAGTCTCCAATTTGAGATTCAGTAATCTGCTCTCGTGCGGGAATCAGGTTATTTATGTTTATAGCCGACAATTCTCCGGGGCAAATCGCCATCGAAGTGATAATAAATAATAGAATTAAAGTTTTTCTGATCATCATTAACATCTTTGTGATTTCTAAAGGCCAAAAATAGGTAAAACAGACTTATATTTGAAACCTTAAACTGAAGTTGGGAATTTTATCCGATCGGAGAACTGGCTTTTCATACTAAATCAATGACTAAACGGTATTGCTTTTTATTGATAATCACATTACTAACCCATATCAACAGTAAAGCGCAACGCAACAATCTATTTTTCGATATCACCGGTGGAAGTGGCCGGTTGATTCCTCATCACCCCGAAATAAAGAACCTCGCCGGATCAGTTTCTTTTTTTAATGCAAGATTTGGGTTAAAAACACTTGGTCAAAAGGAGTGGCAACGTGTTTACAACTACCCTGAAATAGGCATTGGTTTATCGCACAATTATCTAACAAGCAGATCACTTGGAAACCCCACTGCCATTTATGCATTTCTGAATCTGCCATTATCGTCCTCATCAAAGCTTAAACTTGATCTGGGAGTCCATCTTGGATTTGCCTGGGGATTCAATCCTTCCAGTCCACAAAATCAAGTAAATTTAGCAATTGGTTCTCGATGTACTGCTTATGCCTCCATAAACCTGAATACGAAATTCCGAATTAGTCAAAACGTTGATTTCTTGCTTTCCGCCGGTGGGTATCATTATTCAAACGGGAATATGGCGAAACCTAATAAAGGAATTAACATGTTGGGAGCTGAAACCGGATTGCGTTACATGCTGCCAAAATCTGACACGGAATTGAATACTGAACCGGTCTCTCCAATGCAAAAAAGTTCGTCGATATTGTTATTTGGAGCTTATGGATGGAAAAAAGAGGTGACCTATTCCATGGGCTTCCCGATTGGCTCTTTAAGTATTGGTTACTACCGGACCTTAAGTCATAAAAGCAGATGGAGCACTGGGTTAGACTTGTTCCTTGATGAAGGTACCCTTTATTATACTCATGAAGAAAATCTACTTAAGAATAAGCTCGCTGCCGGAATCTTCGGAGGTCATGAGCTCACATTCAATCAATTGTCAATTGTCACGCAGATTGGTATTTACATTCGGAATCCAAATCCAACAGATCCGTTTCATTACGAGCGGCTTGGAGTTCGCTACACAATAGCCAAAAGAATCATACCTTCAATAACGCTGAAAGCACACGAGTTTAAAGTTGACTTTGTAGAATGGGGAATAGGTTTTGTTTTATGGAAGTCATGAAAACAGAGGGGAAAATATTAAACCGGAAAGTGAGATGATGAAAATAAAATATTATTGCCTTGATATACAAATTATTTCTATGGCAAAATTTTTACTTTCCCTATTTCATAACTGCACAATATACAATATTTATTAGGCTATTAAATTTTGGAAGCTTTATATTCATTTATTTTACAGGAATTTATAAAATCTATTAAATCATGAAAAAAACTTTTTATACGATCATTGTCTGTTTACTATTGAATTTTAACGCAATACTCGCTTCTGCGGCAATTCGTTTGCCTTCAATTCTTGGAAACCACATGGTATTGCAACAGAACAGTGAAGTCAAATTATGGGGATGGTGCAGTCCAGCTGAAAACATAACAATTAAAACAAGCTGGGATACAATTACTTATCGGACGACAGGCGAATCTTCAGCAAAATGGCTTCAGAAAATAAAAACGCCTGCAGCCGGCGGACCATATACAATAACGATTAATGAAACCACTATTCTAAATGATGTAATGATCGGAGAGATTTGGCTATGCAGCGGACAAAGCAATATGGAATGGGGTGGTGATCAGGGGCTCAAGCAATCGTTGAATGAAGCCCCCAATGCCAATAATCAGAATATTCGGCTTTTCTACATTTCAAAATCAACATCCGAAACACCACAGGAGAATTGCGAAGGAAGCTGGAAAGTATGTACACCCGAGGAAATGAAACATTTTAGCGCCATTGGTTATTTCTTCGGAAAGAACCTTCAGCAGACTCTGAATGTACCAGTTGGCATGATTAACAGCAATTGGGGCGGCACTCCTGCTGAAGTTTGGACTCCCAAAAATCTTGTTGAGAATGATCCTGAATTAAAAGCGGCTTCTCTAAAACTGACTCCTGCTGCATGGTGGCCGGTTCTTCCCGGACTTACTTTCAATGCGATGATCAATCCAATTACGAATTTCGAGATATCAGGAGCGATCTGGTACCAGGGAGAGAGCAATGTCGGAACCTATTCAACATACAAACAGCTAATGAATACAATGATAGGCTCATGGCGCAAAGCATGGCAAAAAGATATTCCATTTTATTTTGTCCAGATAGCCCCCTTCTCTGGTTATGGAAATAATAATGTTAGCGCTTTACTACGCGAAACTCAGACGAGTTGTCTTTCAATTCCTAAAACCGGAATGGTGGTTGTTACCGATTTGGTCGACGATCTGTCGAATATTCACCCTATTAACAAAATTGACGTTGCCGAAAGGTTGGCAAATCTAGCATTATCAGAGAATTATGGTAAAACAGGACTGGCCTACAAATATCCCATGTACAAGTCAATAAAAAATGGAAAAGAAAAAATCAGAATTGAATTCAAGAATGCTGATAATGGTCTTATTTCAAAGGATAAAGTCATTTCGGAGTTTTTCATTGCCGGCGAGGATCAACAGTTTCTGCCTGCAATGGCCAAAATAGATGGAAACAGTGTAATCGTTTGGAACAAAACGGTAAAAGCGCCAGTTGCGGTAAGGTTCGGATTTAGCAATACAGCAATCCCCAATCTTTTCAGCAAAGAAGGTTTACCCGTAAATTTATTCCGAACTGATAGTTGGGAAGTTGATACAACTCCGGTGAAGAAATAATTCTCAATAAATTAGAGAGACAATTTGAGATATAGAGAGGGCGCTAAAACAAGGTGATTGTGGGCCGAATAGATGCAGACTGTACTGCAATTCGTCTATTTTATTGTTAGACAATTTAAACCCTTATCCTTTTCACTTTAACCCTCGGCAGCCTCAGCCACTTTATTATTCGTATTACCATACTGTTAAGCCTGACTTTCGGATGCATACACTCCGGAAGGCAGGCTTCTTATTCGCCTGAAATTATTATCTTTGCAAAAAATTCAGGAATAATCACAGGCACAATGGCACATAAATCAGGATTTGTCAACATCATAGGAAATCCAAACGTCGGAAAATCGACTTTGATGAACGCGATGGTAGGCGAAAAACTTTCGATAATTACTTCGAAAATGCAGACTACCCGTCACCGTATCAAAGGGATTGTCAATGGTGAAGATTTTCAGATTGTATACTCCGACACTCCCGGTATTTTAAAACCAGCGTACAAACTTCAGGAATCAATGCTTGGCTTTGTAAATACGGCATTGGTTGATGCCGATATTTTGCTGTATGTGACTGATGTCGTTGAAGATTTTTCAAAAAATGCAGATTACCTCGAAAAAATAAAATCAGCAGAAGTCCCTGTTCTTGTGTTGATTAATAAAATAGACCTAACCGATCAGGAAAATCTGATCAAATTGGTAGAGAAATGGAGAGAACTTATTCCCAAAGCGGAAGTCATGCCGATTTCAGCTAAGGAGAAATTCAATCTTGACTATGTTTTTAAACGGATCCTCGAAAACCTTCCTGAAGGTTCTCCATTTTTTCCAAAAGATGAACTGACTGACAGAAATGAGCGATTTTTTGCTCAGGAGATCATTCGCGAAAAAATCCTCCTGTTTTACGACAAAGAGATCCCCTATTCCGTTGAAATTGAAGTTGAAGAATTCAATGATGAGCCAAATCTACTTAGCATCAGAGCGGTAATAAACGTGGCCCGTGATACGCAAAAAGGGATTATTATCGGCCACCAGGGAAAAGCACTAAAACGGGTCGGAACAGAAGCCCGCTTAGATATGGAAGAGTTTTTTGGAAAAAAAGTGTTTTTAGAAACATTTGTTAAGGTATCAAAAGACTGGCGCGATAAAGAGAGCCAGCTTCGTAATTTTGGTTACGAGATTCAATAAAAGTAAAATCAGATAATGAGTAGTATAGTAGCAATAGTCGGTAGGCCAAACGTTGGGAAATCGACTTTTTTTAATCGTTTAACAGAATCGCGTGCCGCAATTGTCGATGACATGCCAGGGGTTACACGTGACCGAAATTACGGAAAATCAATATGGAATGGTGTTGAATTTTCGGTCATTGACACAGGTGGTTATGTTTCAGGATCAGATGATATATTCGAAGAAGAGATCCGTCGACAGGCAAATCTGGCCATTCAGGAAGCCGATGTGATCGTTTTTCTCGTCGACGTCGAAAGTGGATTGACAGAGCTTGACATTTCAGTTTATGACCTGCTCCGCAGAAACGACAAACCTGTTGTAACTGTTGTAAATAAAGTTGATAACCACCAAAGAGGCCTTGATGCCAATGAATTTTACTCACTTGGAGTAGAAAAATTATTTACCGTTTCGTCAATCAACGGTTTAGGAACAGGTGATTTGCTTGATGAAATCGTTGAACTTCTGCCTAAAGTAGTTGAAGAAGTTGAAGATGAGAAAATACCAAGAATTGCAGTTGTTGGAAGGCCAAATGTTGGTAAATCATCTATAATCAATACATTAGTTGGCGAAGACCGCCATATTGTAACTGAAGTAGCCGGAACTACCCGCGACGCTGTTGCACAGCACTACAATAAATTCGGTCACAATTTTATCCTTGTCGATACAGCAGGATTGCGCAAAAAGACTAAAGTTGCCGAAGATGTTGAATTCTATTCGGTGATGCGATCAGTCCGTACTATTGAAGATTCGGATGTCTGTGTCCTTGTTCTTGATGCCACACGTGGTGTTGAAGGTCAGGATGTAAGCATCTTTCACCTGATTCACCGGAATAAAAAGGGAATCGTTGTCGTCGTAAATAAATGGGACCTTGTTGAAAAAGACAATCACACGATGAAAAGCTTTGAACGCGACATTCTTGAGAAGTTCGCTCCGATCGTCGATATCCCGATTGTGTTTACCTCTGCCCTTACCAAACAGCGGATTCTAAAAATTCTTGAGGAAGCGATGATGGTTTTTGAAAACCGAAACCGCCATATTGCAACTTCTAAATTGAACGAACTGCTACTTGGATTTATTGAGGCATATCCGCCACCCGCACACAAGGGAAAGTATATTAAGATAAAATATATAACCCAGTTACCGACGAAAATTCCAAGTTTCGCCTTCTTTTGTAATCTCCCGCAGTACATCAGGGATCCTTATAAAAGATACCTCGAAAATAAAATCCGCAGTAATTTCAATTTCAAAGGAATCCCTATACAGCTCTATTTCAGACAGAAATAGTCCGGTATTTGTCAATGATCTGTTCAGACACGAACCATCGCGTCTCTATGGTCTTCCGACCCTATAATCAAATATTTAGAATATCATGCTATAATCTCTAAATATTTCGTACCTTTGCGCAACTTTTCCCATAATTGGGAATTGGATTTTTTTCAGATAATAATAAGTCGGGTAAATTGGTTCATTAGATAGCTATAACGCCCGCCACAAAACACAGATGATGCAATTTAATGAAATGGGTCTCGACCCCAGAATCCTAAAGGGGATTCAAGAAATGGGCTTCGAACAACCTTCG
>JBBRZE010000078.1:0-26740 GCA_038236995.1 Bacteroidales bacterium
AGCGGTATCTCGCCACGCTTGATCTCATAAGGAATAAGCTCCGGAAATCCTTTGCGTGCAATACTTACATTTACTTTAGATCCTTTATCACCGCGAAGCTTTTTAAGCACTTTTTCGTTGGTTACTTTTACACCAGCCATGATCGAATCGTTTACTTTTACGATACGGTCGCCTGCCCTGATTCCCAGTTTTTGTGATGGTCCTCCTGAGATGACATCGATTACCATGATGGTATCGTTCTGAATCGAAAATTGCACCCCGATGCCACTAAAGTTTCCAGACATCTCTTCACTCACTTCCTGCATATCCTTAGCCGGGATATAAACCGTGTGAGGATCGAGTTGCTTAAGTATTTCGGGTATTGCGGCCTCAACGATTTTTTTTGAATCAACTGTATCGACATAATTCCCTTCAATAAGACTCATGATTAAACTAACCTTATTGGCACCATTTGCCTGGGTTGTCCGGGCGCTCAACTGTAGCCGGCTTTGAAGTTTGATGCCAAGAAAAACACCTGCAATGATAGCTACTGCCAGGAACACAGGCATCCAAATTACTATTCTCCGAGTTTTATTATCCATTTTAATCTATTAATTTCATTCAAAAATTTACTGAAGATCAACTTTAACGACCTCCACTTTTGCCCTTTCGAGCAATTCAACACCATCGTTCATATGATACTGTTCCGAAAAAACGACCCTTTTAATTCCTGCCTGAATGATCAGTTTTGAACATTCGATACAGGGTGAAGAAGTAACATACAATGTTGCACCATTGCTGCTGTTGTTCGACTTTGCCACTTTTGTAATTGCATTTGCTTCGGCATGAAGAACGTAGGGTTTTGTCTTATTGTTTTCATCTTCACACACATTTTCGAATCCCGAAGGTGTTCCGTTGTAACCATCAGAGATAATCATTTGATCTTTAACGAGCAGTGCTCCCACTTGACGGCGCGTACAATACGAATTTTCTGCCCAAATTGCAGCCATTCTCAGATAACGTTCATCCAGCTTCAATTGTTTCTCAATTTTCGAAAGCGCCATATCAAACAGATTATTTAATCGTCAAAAGTAACAGAAAATGCTGGTTAAATGATTTTTCATTTAAGTTAACAACACTTAAAATCAACCGGTCAGTTAAACCAATAGGAGAGTTTCAGAACAAGCGCCCGATTCTTGACATTCATATTTCCGGGAAAATAGTTATCGGTATAGACTAAAAACAAATCGGAGACCGGTTTATACCGCCACTGAAACCGTGCATTGATGTTCAGGTTGTCCGACTGTTCGTTGTACTGCACGTAGGTTGTAAAAAACAATTTGTCGGTAAACGTCACGTCGAGTTTTGGACCCACCAGCCAGAATTGCGTATGTCCCCACGGTTCGGGCAATGCGAGATCATTAAAACTGTAGATTAAGGAAATGTAACCGTAGGGCTGAAAGCGGTAGTTGAAAGTTCCCTTCATAAACCATCTGTTTCCGTTGAAATACCCGCCATATCCGGCCAAAAGATCGTATTTGAACATTCTCCGGTTATCCGAATTAAAAAGCACCGAAAAGTCACTCCATTTGTAACTACTTCCCGAAAGCAGATAATTTGATCCCCGATTGGTCGGATCGAAATCCTGACGTAAAAGGACATACCAGTAATTACTTTTAAATTCGAGATGGGCACGACTTTTAAACTGAAAAATATAATCAAAGCTAACCTCCCGATCGGTAAGTTCACGGTTGTCGGGCTTGTAGGTATTGTCGACTTCAGTAAAAAAACCATGGTATTCAAGTGGACCGTTTTCAGGATAAAACTTAACTGTTGCCCGTGGGTTGATCTGCAGAAAGTCGCGACGAGGAACATAGCCGGTTTCGGCATTAAAATCTTTCCCAACATACAGTTGAAGAAACTCGAGCAGGTAATTTTTTCGTGAATAGGCCACGTTTACTCCCTGGGAATACTCCTCGGAAGCAAGCGCCCTTGGGGTAAAAGACTTTTGACCAAATAGCTTGCCAATCCAGAAATTATTCCTGCTTTGCATGTTGTATTCAAGCCCCGCCACACGGTTGTAGTCGTTCCCGGTCCAGTCGGCAGGGACACTCCGTTGTTGTTTATTAACAAAAATTGCAGCGATATTCGATCGCGAAAACATCTTTTTCTGAATGGAGGTAACGAAGAAATTCCGTGACAGAAAATCGCCCTCTGAACCCGTTTGCATATCCATAACACCAATACGCAAGTCCTGCCCGATTTTACCGCTTAACCTGACTCCGGCATTAACAGGAGCATCGAGACCAATCCGGCGCGAAAAGAAGGGACGGATATTTTTGGAACCAAAATTGCTGAACAAGTCGCTGTTTTCGAGGAAGAACTGTCGTTTCTCCGGGAAATACAACTCGAACCGCTCGAGATTGGTTACCTGATCATCAACCTCAGCCTGCGAGAAATCGGGATTGTAAGTCATGTCGAGATTTAAGGAGGAAGAAAGTCCCAGCTTGGCATCAAAACCGAAATCTTTCCGAAAGTGCGTATCTTCCCCCTTTTCAAAATTTCGGGAAGCACTTCCATAAACATATGGGATCAACGCAAGTTTAAGTCCCGATTTAGGTGGAGGCGTATCCCACTTGAGCTGACCGGCATACGCCAACGATGCTGTCGGAAATTGACGTGGAACAGGTGCCCATGCCGATTTCTCATTCAGTTTAAGATCCTGTCGGGAGAACTGAATGTTCCAGTGGTCGACCTGCGGATTGTATCGCACCGATTTGAAGGGAATCTTCATTTCAGTGATCCATTTATCAGGATAGTTTTTAGTCTTCGATTCCCATTTACAATCCCAGATTAAGTTTACAGCTGCTCCACCGCTCATCGTGCCATCCCAAATTGCACCGGCCGCATTTACGCCGAATGAATAGCCGGTTGTCTGATCATTGTAAGGATCAATAAATGCAAGAAAATTATCATTGTTACCAAAAACAAAGTCTTTTCTGAGTGATTCTACAGGCCTTTTCCCGGGAACAGTATCGTAAAAAATTACCGCCATGTAAAAAGCTTTGTCGTCATATGTCATCATCACTTCCGACTTTGCTACGCTGTGCCCGGTATCATAGGGAAGCACCATGAAAAAATCTTTCGCTTTCTCTGCATCCAGCCAATCCTCTTCGTTGATGATTCCGTCCAGTTTAATAACGCCTTTCGTCCTTTTTGCATGAATCTGAAAGTTCTGGTTTACAGTTCCGGCAGATGAAAGACTGTCTTTTTTAAAAGTGGGATATACTTCTTTTTGATTTATAACCGAATGTTCTGCACCTTTCACTCCGGCGAGAAAAAATAAGAAATAAACAATCGTTAAACCAAGAAACTTATTGAACATGATTCGGATTTAGAAACGCCGAAGATATAAAAATAAGTTTGTGCAATAAACTATTTTCTTACATAATTGAATGGCAAATTATTATAAGCCCTGGCTAAAACTGCTATATTTCGTTCATCACCTTTTAAACTATCAATTGATTTAGAAAGATAGTAATCAACCGGAGGCATCATAGAACCCAAAACAGGTTTGGTAAAGCCATATAACCCAACCTTTTCATTTATAGCAGCCGGAATGATTTTTGCAGGATCCTGTCCGTTCCAATTGGCGAGACAGGTTACCAACCGGGTATTTCTTCCTAACATGCCACGCACAGATTCTGTTGTAGCAATATCGCCCGCCTCATTCAGCACCCAATCCACCTCTTTTAGCATATCCAATCCCACAATATCTTTGCTCGTTAGCTGGCACGATGTCAACCAGATGATGCAATTTGGTTTTGTTTTCTTCACTATCTCCCGAATCCTTTTCCAGCAACGATCAATTGCTTTCCGACGAAACTGAAGTTCAATTTCAGGAGTTATTTTATCCTTTCCCGGGAATTGCTGATTCATCAATTCGTTGTACATTACCTGTTCGCAATCCATCCATACCAAAGGAGGATATGGCTCCATCGTAGTTCCGGGATTCCATAACCAGTCAATAAACACACCATCAATATCAGTTTTCTTAATGGCATCTTCAATAGAAGCGCATAGGTAATCAAGGTATTGTTTTGTATAGGGAATATGAGGATTGGACGGAAATCCGTAGCTTAATTCGGGATGTTCCTGTCCCCATTTCGTGTTGGAGCCGGCACAAAAATAGCCAAACACTTTTATATCTTTTTGATGTGCGAGCTTCACCTGATCGGTCAGAAAATCATATTTTAACCCTGGTTGCTCAGGAACAATACCATTTTTATACCACGCATAGCCGTTGCACGAAACTGCAAATGACTGTATTACATTACATCCTAAAGAAGCATACCAATTTACATGCTCTTCTGGATTTGCATCTGCCCACAAACCGGGTCTGGCAAAACCATTCGGACCACCTTCACCCCAGTTAAAATCAATATTATAAGCTTTTATTTCCCCTTCATCGGTCTTTTGTGAATTTCCAATGCATCCATTCAGAAGGAAAATTACCATTATTAGTAAACTGTTATTTTTCATAGCTGGTTATAATTAGAATTTTTTCTGCTAGCAAATTCAAGATATTCAATTAGAAAGGATATTCAAGGGAAGTCAATATTGAATTAAAATTTCTGACTGGCTGTATAAATAACAAATTTAATGAATAATTCTTTCATTCTTATTAACCATTCTTGACCGGATTTCGTACAAGAACCGATAAAATATTTGTTACATCAAAAAAACAATAAAGAAAGGAGGTATACATGAGCACCAACTCATGAGTCATTTAAAAATAAACCCCTGCCGATTAAGGATCTTGTTAACAATGGAAACATCCTGTTTTATATGTTGACAAAAAATATTAACCGGATGATTATAACTAAATAAGCCGTAATTAGAAAACTTCAGATATATCCCGATTTAATTACGGTCCAAAATATTTTAAGCAGATATTTTTAGTATCAATGAACATTAAACCATTAATTATCATGAAAAAATTAATTGGAGGTTTGGGCGGTGCCATCGGATCCCGCTATCTGAAAAACAAAAATCAACTTGTATTTGTAGAGTATTCTGGTTTTATTTCTAAACTTGATCTGGTGCAATCCCTGGCGTCAACCGTATCAAAAGGGACAGCCGTTATAAACGGCACCTGGTTATTTGATTGCGAAACAGGGTCAATGCTGGCACCAGCAGCAACACTTGATCTGTGGTGGGAACAAATGACTACTATAAACAGGCAAATGGTTCCACAAGGCGGGGCTAAGATTGTCAACTTAGGAAAGGTAAGTTTCACTTCTGTCACTCCTGCAGCTATGCAGTCGTACACTTACACAACAAATCCAATTCCAGCCAATAACGATGCCAGCAATAAACTGGTAAACGGGGATGTTTTTTGTGTACAAACAAGAGAAGGCAACTATTGCAAGATTCAAGTGGTCAACTACGACTATAATTTAACGATTAAATGGGTTACATATAAACTGAATCCCGCCTATGCCCGAATCGGTTCCGGATATGCAAATCCGGAGGATATTGCAGTATTAAAAGATGAAAAAACGGCCTATGTTACGGAGCGCAGTGGAAATCTAATAAAAGTAGATTTAACTAACGCAAATCGTGCAGCATCTACCGTTGTTTGCAGTGGTTTGAATTCGCCTCAACAACTCTGGGTTGATGAAGTAAATAATCAAGGTTACGTAGTTGAATATGCCAATCCCGGAAAATTAATCAGGGTAAACTTAGCAACGGGCGTTAAAACTGATTTGTACAGTGGTTTAAACTTCGCCGTTGGTTTAACCTTGTCGTCTGATTTGGTTTACGCCTATGTTAGTGAGCAAGGACTTGCCGGAATTACCCGAATCGAATTGGCAACTGGAATAAAGGTATTAATCGCCAACGGGTTAACAAATCCATTCTTCTTAACTTGGGCTGATTCCACCGAAACAAAATTACTGGTTCCGGAACGTGATCCCGCCAATAAAATTTCACTTATTGATGTTACTCAAACTTCAGCGAATGTTTCAGCCTTTATAAGTGGTGCTGCTTTCAGACCGTCGAGTATTGCTGTTATCAATTCAGGATCGTATTGTATATGTAGCGATACCGAAATTGACCAGTTTTTCTTAACCGAGAATGTTAACAACTGGCTTTATAAAGGGATTGGTTATGTGCCATGGAATTTAATACCCGCTAACGGAAAAGCAGATACAACCCTTCAACCTTTGTATCCTTTTCAATTTCCAAAAGACTCCCCGTTTGGTGGAACTTTGCCTGTAAACATTGATCATCGCAGGGCATGGGATTCCGGAATCGTTTACTATAAGGTGCTGATTGATGGAGTTGCAAGACGTGATACGTGGAATGATCTTATTATGAATCCCGTAAATGGGCATTATGAAATTATTGAATTGCAAAAAACGGATACAAATGGTTATTACCCGGTCCACAATCCGTCAAAAGTATATTACAACACAGACTTAGGTTGTTTGCTTAACAGCTCGTCTGGCATCACGAATGCCTTACATGCGCTAAGCGTTGAGTTTTATAATTCAGCCCATGTATTGATCAGCAGTATGGGCAATGCTTTGTATGTGAACAACCAGCAATGCGTTGCATCAATGGATATGCCGCTGCTTGATGGCTTTCATGCAGATCCGAATTGTGGCTATTTAAAGTATGTCGACGTTACGCATAATGTAACCTTACATTGGTCTGCATCACATCCGCAAGGTTTTGCAAATTATTCATTCAGCGTTATAAAAGGTGCCTACGGTCTGGCCGGAAGCAACGTGAACGGATCACTTTTCCCTGCAACTTCCTTCGCATTTGATTTTGTAAAGCCTGTTTCGTTTTTCCTAGGCAGTTGTCCTAAAGTAGCAGCTTTTGCCGAATACCTGTATGTGGCAACGACTGTTATAAATGGAGTAGGCCGGCAAAGCCAGTATGACGCTTCAGCAAGCGTCGCTTTCTGCCTAGCTCCTTAGCGGCTTAACAGAAATAAGGATTTACCTTATTATTAAGTTGATTTAATGCAACATCCTCATTTACTAATTTGTAAGCTGAGGATGTTGCTTTTTGAAATGAAGGCAACAAGTTATCAGGTTGGTGGATGCAATCTTTTCTGGAACCACTTGCGAACTGAACGCATTTTTTCAAGTTGTCCGGCTGGCACGTGTCGTTTACAGGTAGCATATTCTTCGCTCTTTTCAGGTGCTCCCCAACGGATTTCGATACCATCGTTAGGGTTATAGGCCATTTCAAAGGCCTCCCTGCGTTTCAGGATCTCAGCAAGTGTCAGTTTTTGTTCAGTCCCATTAGTGCGGGTATAGGTGATCGATAATTCAGATAATTTCTGAGATAAAAATTCTTCCAGGCTTTTTTTAACATGCTCAGCAGAACTAAGTTTTGACATTTTGAAGTCATCCGGTGAACGAAGAACTTTATCCGGGAAATCGAGTACGGCATCCATAGCGATCAGTAGTCTCAAATCGCGGTTCGGCGTCGAAAAGTCTTCCCACTGGCCACCAGCCTGAAATACTCCGGAAGTTCCGCCCGGCATTGAAATCACCTCACCAGGATGCGATTTCATATAAGCCTCGCCATTCGAAACCGAGGTAATCCTCACCGTCAGCTGCTCATGAAGTGCCTGAATAAGATCAAGCAAGGCTGCTTCCGGATCCATTGGCATTGGGTTGATAAGCTGCTCCATCGTATGGTAAAAAGTTTCACCCGACATCCCTTGTTGCTGAAGGGAAAACGGTGTCATTCCCGATTCTGCGGAAAGCTCTTTATTTTTTAATACTTGTGGTTTACCATTGACAAGCGTGATCGGCCTGAATATTTTGAATCCCGGATCTCCGATTACATCTGTCGTTGTAAAAAGGAAGTTTCCTTTCCAGAACCGCTTAATGCCTACTGTACCATCGGGTTGAGCGTCGACCGAAAGAAGCACGCCAGGTTTGTCGCCTGATTGCGGTACCCAGCGAACGAGTATCAGCGTATGCCCGTATGGATCGGCAAAAACAGTACCGGGGCGCAATGCCTCTTTTGTAAGCGAAACCGGGTAATAGTCAGAACTTTCATCTTTAAGAGCGGTGCGGGCGGTACCTGAATGTACACCATTCGCCACTTTTCTCAGGAAAGAATTGAACGACAGTACCGGTTGAGTTTTGGAGGCGGAAGACTCATTAGTTATCCATTGTCCGGTTCTGGGAGAAAAACCAATGCCACCCCGATCGCTCAGGTGGAAACCGAAAGGGAGCCCGAGTTTCCATGCAAAATAGGCCCTCAGGTAAAAAGGATTATCAGCACAATCGGGATCCATTTGCACCTTGTTTTTGCCGGCCGCATCATCCTCTCCAAGTGATAAATAATTATACAGGATATTCTGATCCTTTCGCTGCATAACTTCATGCAATGCCGTCCAAGATGAGCGTTCATCGGAGTCATAAAAAAGCGCATTTATCCAGGCAGAATAAAGCGCTTCTGTTTTGCTATCCCAACCTCGCTGATTTTTCCAGACGGACCCGGAAGCTTGAACAGGTGACTTATCTGTGACCCAAAACTCAATCTCAGAAGCCGTTTTATTGTTGGATATTAAGGTTGCCTTATATTTTCCTGCTGATACAGCTTTATATTCATCGATTCGCCAAAACGGCAAACCATCGCCATTTCTGGTTTTCTGCGATTCGAGAGAACCTGCCTGGCCATTGATAACAATCTTTGCTTTTCGGATGCTTTTCCCACCTACTGACAAAACCCGGAATACCTCACCGGGCCGGGGATTTTTCGGGGAAACTAACAGCGCATTAACTGTTTGTGATTCGTCAGCCTGATCATTGTCTTCGAGCAGATTTGACAGGATCTCTGCACCCTTCTTAACTTCCTTTTTTACAGATTGTTGGCCGCAGGATGAAATACCTGCGGAGGAAATAGATATTGACATTGCAATCAGCACTAAACGAATAGCCAATCTGCCTATGGAATTTTTCACTTGAGTTTTTTTCAAAGATTTTTATTTAAAATTTTTTATTCGAATTATTACCTCTCATTTTATAGTTCAGAAATCAGAGCACCAGAAATAATCCGATGTATCAATACCGTTTTTTGATGTACGGTATAGATGATTGCCATTTTTTTTGTAATTAATTCGACGGGCATTGTATCCGTATTGCAATATGGATTTAAACGAAGTGATCGGATAACTTTCGGCAGAATGAGTTAAGGATTTTATTTTGTTAAAAATGCCCTCAACATACCGTTTGGATGTGACTGGAGACTTACAAATTTCAAAAATATATAAATGCAGATTTTCAATGTCAATATCAGCTTGCTTTGAGATTCTGATGGTATAAGATTTCATAATTTCCGCAAATCGAAACCATAATGATCTTCCATTTTATTCCACAATTTTTCAAATGATTCATCTAATGTATAGGTTTTTGCAGGTAAACCATCTTCACCCATTGGCATGGGATTTTCGATCTCAACTATTTTTTTGTTGCGTTCCAATTCTTGCACAATTTTGCGTCCTTTTGGAGTGCTTATATCTATATGTGCTGTTACGTTCATAATTACAGAATTTTGCCAGACAAATATACGAACATTTCAGTCAGGTTCAGCGAATGAATTCAACCGGGAGAATAATTCAGGAAGGATCCATGAAATATCAAATTACTTCAATGCGTACATCAAACCAAACCGAAATCCCGACTCCATCAGTCTTTGATGATTATCACCTGACGTAAACGGAACCAAAGAATGCATTTTATAATATGGGTTTGCAAAGACCGAAAGCCCTGATTTAAAGTCATATTTAATTCCCAATCCTAAAATACTACCTATTCCGGTCTGGCCGTCAATCGGGCTTGAAGTGCTTGCATCCATTTCAAATAGAATTCCCCCGTTTATAAAACAGTATTTCAAGAAGTTCGCCCGTAAAGTGATGGGAATATTTATCAGCGAAAAATTTGAACTATAATTTGGTGAATAAGAATCCATGTCTGGAAGTACCATGGATTTGATCATGATCGTATGATTTGAGTATTCAATGCCGGTTTCGACATCCAGAATGTTGTTCAGTTTATAAAGGTAGTTGATACCAAAGGTGAAAAACTTGTCGCCATGATAGCTCGCGCCACCTATTAATTCCTGAGAACGAACGACATCATTCTCTCCAAAAGATGAAAATGTAAATCCGATCTTTCCTTTCGGGAGTTCTGCCTGGTTTGTTTGAGCATAGGACGAGAAAGAAACCATGAATATCGAATAGAAAATGGCAAATATTGATTTTTTCACAAGATAAGGGGTTAGGTTAAATTTGGAAATTTTTTAATCTGAAGTAAAACACTTCGGGAGTCAGACGACCACCCGAAGAGTTTTATTTTATTGCATTTAAACTCAATCTTAGGATCACTATTTGACCACTTTAATCGAACTGATCTGCTTAATATCGTT
Source organism: Bacteroidales bacterium (assembly GCA_038236995.1). Taxonomy (GTDB): domain Bacteria; phylum Bacteroidota; class Bacteroidia; order Bacteroidales; family Prolixibacteraceae; genus JAAFHB01. The sequence goes on from JBBRZE010000078.1 coordinate 10,441, forward strand.
CAAATTTGTGTAATCGTACTGATAAAATCCATCCTGACCAATCATTAAAAGTGAGCTGCCAAGTGGAATCACATCATAGGCATTGATATCCTTAAATGTTGCAATCAGATTTTCTGAAATCAGGTAAGGGTCGGCTGCATTAAACACTTTCAAACCGGCAGTGCCATCACAAACAAACAATACGTCATCATCGATTCCAAGTCCGTAAGGGCCAGTCATATTGTACGATCGCAACAATGCAGGAGCTTTGAGGTTCGTAATATCGAGTACATCCAGGCGGTTGATAAGGCTTCCGCAGGCATTACCGCCACGGATGGTTACATAAGCGCGGTTGTTTTGTACAACTACCGGATCGCAACCTGTGGCATGCCAAAAATTAGAAACATAAGTTGGTTTGGTTACATCAGTAACGGTGTAAATCAACATTCCAGTACTCGTTCCAAGAAACATATTACTACCCGATAAAAACATCGTCTCAATTCCCCAACCCATTCCAAGCTTCGTTTCAAGGGATGGACTGATTGGGTTTGTCAAATCAAAATTATAATAGGAACTATTATCAACTGCCAGTAAATGGTTGCCAATCAAACCAAACCGCGCCATTGAACCCCCAATTCCAGCTGCGGAAGTTTGTTGCGCTCCATTTGAAGCGGCATCAGCACTTAGCGAGAACTCGGTAAACTTACTTCCAAAATAGATTGGGTAAATGGGATAATCGATCTGTTCGATCTCTTTCCGAACCTTTTTAACATTCCAGTCAACAACAACACCTTGGGTATCGTCGATGGTTCCGAGCCGGTAATAGGACTCATATGGTGGAACAGAATAAGGGAACACACTTTTCAAACGAGCCACTTCCTTTGCTGTTGCCGGATTTGAAATATCGATTCCGACAAGATCAATATAACTGTCAGCATACATGATATTTCCTTTAATCACCATATCCACATTTCCAGGAATCTTTACAAAACCCACGTATTGCGGAGAAGCAGGATTAGCGTTGTTGTAAACATGTACACCTTTCATAATCTCGTTAATAAACAGGTAATTATCCTTATAATAGATTTTACCCGGCTTCTCCAGCGCGTGCGTGCTTTCAACTTTAACTGCCTCTCTAAAATCTTTGTAACTCATATACACAGGTTCCAGGGAAAGGTATTGTTCGGTATATTTATCCTCGCATCCCGCCAGGATAAAGAGCATTGCCAATAGCCGGAAGATTGTTGTTAATCTTATATTTTTCATAGCTTATTTTTTGGTTGAATTTATTGAAACAGCAAACCGATTTTAAATGAAAGACGGTTGAAATCGATGTCGATATCATAATTATCCTCGCGGCTGTACCGATGACGCATGATCCTGTAACCAGCACTGAAAGTAAGTGCAAGATTTTCGCCTATCGGGGTGCAAAATCCTAAAGAAGGGTTCAGCATTAAACCACCTTTGGCCTTCATATCAAGGCTTTGCCCACTTGGATTTCGCCAGATATCTGAATTCCCATAAACATATTGCTTATCCGGTTTATCCAGTGCAAAGCTATATCCGCCCTGCAATCCAAAAAATGGATTTAATCCCTGACGTTTTAGATAATACCTGAGATCGGCCACTACCGGAAGATAGGTTTCGCTGAAAAACTCCACCCCAACACCCGCTCCGACAGAAAAGCGATTTTCAAATTGCCAGCCGCTGATGTTCATCAGCGTAAAAGGAGTGGAATATTTGTTATTGGAGTTCCCGGCTAAAATCCCGGCTTCGGTCAAATTAAAATAACCTGTGTGAGTCTGACTAAACGAACCGGCAGACTTGCTGATACTGTCTATTTGTGACGCATCAAAAACCCAAAGACTGTTGTCCTTCGTCTTTATTTTCACCTGTCCCGAAGGAAGCGAACTGATGATTTGACCATTAATTACACTGCCATTTTTCAGATAAATAACATCTCTTTTGCCTTTTCGGGCAAAAGACAGATTCACCAAAAACAGTAGTGCCATAAACACGATTGCTGTTTTTTTCATAATAAGAGATTGTAGATTACATTTGGATTGATGTGCCATCCATTCAAAAGGTTGCGCCCAAAACTATTTTGAACTAAAATCTTTAAGAAATAATTGGGAATTGTGGCGGATAGAAACCTCGACAGGCGTATATTCAAATCCAATCGTCCGGCAAATTTTCGATCCATTGTAATAACTTACTCTGTTGGCACTTCTGACAGTATCACGGGTAATGGTCGCCGGGCCTCCGGTCAGGTAACTTTTAACTGAAGCTATCCGCGAGACCAATTTAAGCAGCAGATTGCCCGCAAAGTATTTTGGTTGTTTTACATGAAGGCAAAAAGCGATCTGATTAAAGAATTCACGGAAAGGCATATTTTCAGCATTCAAAATATATCTTTGATTTTTAGTGCATTCCCAAACATCGTCAGCCATCAGATATCGCATTGCCTTTGTTACGTCCCTGACATCCACAAAACCTGTCCCCCCTTTGGTGTAAAATTTTAATCCTTTCCAGACAGTATGAAACAGCAGTGAACTTCCGGATTTCCAGTTACCCGCGCCAATAATCACCGATGGATTGACAATAACTGCATTTAATCCTTGAAAAATTGTGCGCCAAACCTCCATTTCAGAAAGATATTTGCTCTCTGAATAAGCCGAATGATCCAGGTTATTGCGCCAGGGATGTTCTTCATTCGCTTCAATCCCTTCAGGCGGAGACCCGATGGCGGAAATTGAGCTAACATGGCAAAACCGCGGAACTTGAAGTTTCAATGCCAGATCGGTAAGATTGGCTGTCCCTTCTACATTATTATGAATCATTGTATCGCGTTCTCGCGGATCGAAAGAAACCATCGCTGCTGCATGATAAATCTTGTCGACTCCCTTTAACAGCTCACGCAAACCATCCTTATCAAGCAGATCTCCATCAACCCATTCGATGTTTTGCATCAGTGACTTGTACTCGGAGCTGTAAAAGGAGAATATTTTTTCTGTTCGCTGTATGCTGCTTCCAGGCCGCTTGAGTGCACGAACTTTCTCACCATTGCTTACGAGGTCATAAAGTAAATGTGCCCCAACCATACCAGTTCCGCCTGTGACAAAAACCATAATTATCCCTTATTTATTAATTCGTCAATTTCGTGTAGGTGCAATTCGAAATGTTCGAGGTAAGACAGAACCATTTTTTCGAGTGAGACATTGTTTTCAGTTGACGCAATCCACTCGTTCCCCAGCTTCCCGGGATTAATATTTTCAATTACATGAACCAGGTGCAAGTTAATCGATTTCCAATATTGGATGAGATCTTTCCAGTTCTCTTCCTGGTAATTCTGAATGGCAATCCACCTGTCATTGTTCCCATTTGTCGCATAATTCGGAAATTGTACCGGATTATCCTGGTACTGCAAATGAATAACCCGATGTGTATTATTGGATGCAGAATCAATCAGATGACCAAGTATCTGTTTAATCGTCCGGTTCTGACCGTTCCTTCGTTCTGTGATAACACCGTTTGGCAGGCTCAGTAATTTATCTTCCCATACTTCTATCAGGGAGGCCATTCCATTCGTAACTGGTTCAAAAATCTGTATCATCGTACGCTATTTTATACTACCTGTCTCTATTTGAAATTACTATCTTTTTACGAGGTAATTGTCCGCTGTCCAAGATGACCGCATAAAAGACCTTCGACTGTTTTCAGTTTCTGATAACGTTTCTGAAATTCCATGATGGCTTCAAAATCATTTTCCTCCGAAGCCTTCCGGATCCCTTGTTCAGCCTGCGCAATCAGAAAGGAAATATAACGCAGTTTGCATTCTTGCAAGACTTTAGGGACCAACTGATGAAGGATATCCTGTTCCTCTTCAATAAAAGTACCCTTTTTGCGCCAATATTGACTCAATTTATTCTTTTCAGACATGATATCCGAAACTAACTGACTGATATCATGATCCGGGTGATTGACAAAATATTTAATTGCATCGAAATTTTCATCATCAATGTGCACACGGTAATCATCAAAAACAGCTTTGATCACCGGATTGACAGATTCCATCTGATCGGCTTCGAGTTCTGTAAGAATATAATCCGCCACATAAACCGTCTCGGGTTCACCGGTCTCGGGATTATCGACATCAAATATCTTATGCAATCCGTATTTAATCAATAATTTCAGCAGTTCCCGCTCCTCATTTTCACAGGGATTGATTTCAGGTATCGGAACGGATAAAGGCTGACTTTTTATAGTGGTCTCTTTCAACAACTCACGCTCCGTCTTCTTGATCATTTCATCCTCCGACTTCACCTTTAGCTTTCGGATTTCGTTGTAAAGCACCGTTTCGCGAACGTCAAGCAGACGACTGCACTCTTTGAGGTATTCCGATCGAACAATTTCATCCGGAATTACCGAAATGGAACTCACAATATCGTTTATTAATTTTGCCCTGCTGATCGGATCTTTTTCAACACCAGCCAGCAATAATTTTGTTTTGAATTTGATAAAGTCGGTTTCGTTTTCACGGATGTAGTCTTTCAGCTGTGAGGCACTCATCGATCGCGAGAATGAATCGGGGTCTTCACCTTCGGGTAACAGGAGTACTTTAACATTGATGCCCTCCTCAAGAACCATGTCAATTCCGCGCATCGAAGCTTTTATACCTGCCTGATCACCATCATAGATGATTGTGACATTGCTCGTAAACCTTCTGATCATTCGGATCTGATCGATCGTGAGCGAAGTTCCCGACGAAGCAACCACATTCTCAATACCTGACTGGTGAAGTGACGTCACATCGGTATATCCCTCAACAAGATAGCATTTGTCTTCCTGAATAATACTCCGTTTTGCCTGGAAGATCCCATACAAAACCCGGCTTTTATGGTAGATATCAGATTCGGGAGAATTCAGGTATTTCGCAACTGTTTTATCCTGTGTCAGCGTCCTGCCTCCAAACCCGATCACACGACCCGAGATTCCATGAATCGGGAACATCATTCGCCCGGCAAACCGATCCCGAACCCACTCCTCGCGCTTGATTGTAAGTCCGGTCTTTTCAAGAAATTCCATTTTAAAACCTTCCTTGAGCGCTGCATTGGTCATAATATCTTTCCCTTCCGGACAATACCCGATACCAAATTTCGTAATGATATCATCCCTCATCCCGCGTTGGCGCAAATAGGAGAGACCAATTAAACGCCCCGAATTGGTTTCCCACAGTTGATTGCTAAAGAATTTCTGAGCGAACTCCGAAACGATTAACTGACTTTCGCGATCATTTCGTTCATTCACATCTTCAGGACTTTCCTCCTTTTCCCTTATTGGGATATTGTATTTATTCGCAAGCCATCGCAACGCATCGGCATACGATAAATGTTCGTGCTCCATGATAAAATTGACAGACGAACCACCTTTCCCGCACCCGAAACATTTATAAATTCCCTTTGCCTGCGAAACATTAAACGAAGGTGTTTTCTCGTTATGAAACGGACACAATCCGATCATACTCGTACCTCGTCGCTTTAAGGTAACGAAATCCCCAACCACATCCGCTATCTCCGCACTGTCGAGTATTTGTTGTATTGTTCCCTGATCAATCATCCCAACAAAGGTAATGAAAACTGCTTAGTCGGGAACGGATAAATAAAGCGAATTGAACTTAACAATTTTCCGTTTATCTCTAAACCAATCATCCGGGAAATAATTCACATCGATTTTTATAATTGGTTATTAATAATTTTATTAGCCTATATTTATTTAATATGAACTTCTATTCCTCAATTTTATTACTTAACTTTACAATGAACTAAGAATAAATTCAGCGAAGTTGTTAGTTAATTTGGAAACAACTTTAAAAATTGTCCGTATCCAAATATTTATTCCCCAATTTCAAACCTAAATATTATAGCATTATGAACCTATTTGTGTCGAGGTTAAATTCCTCCACTACCACCAAAGATCTGCAAAAACTCTTTTCTCATTATGGGTTGGTCACGACCGTTAAAGTTATCCTGGATCATGATACCGGTCAATCGAAATGTTACGGTTTTGTTGAAATGCCCAATAATCATGAAGCGCATGAAGCGTTAAAGGAACTCGACGAAACCCCATTTCAGGAAAACATTATTTCTGTACGAGTATCACAATCTGCCAATGGTCATTCTATGCCAGGCAGACTGAGATACCAGGTCCGGAATACCACGGCCCTTTCCCGAAATAGCAATAAGGATGAATTCAACCACAGTCCATATTCAATAAATAAAGCGCCTCGGGAAGATAACAGTCTTCGAAATTTCGGTTACCGTGGAAGCGGTTTCCGATCATTCAGATAATATTGATGTATTACCCTTTTTTTCACTAAACTTGCAATACGGAATGTGACGATTGATCATATTTCATATTCATGCATTCACTAAATTGCAAATAATTGAATATCTTTAATATCAGAATGGCTATGCATTGGATTTTCAATTTTTTCATAAAATCCCTTTTATATCTTTCCGTTTTAATGGTGCTATGGTCATGTGAAGAGGTGATAGAAGTGAACCTGAATAACGAAAGTCCTAAAGTGGTAATAGAGAGTTTTATAACCAACGTCGACAATCCGTTTAACGTAAAAATCACAAAAAGCCAGGAATTCTTCAACCAACGTAATTTTTCCACAGTCAATAATGCAAAGGTTCAACTTGAATATCTTTCGGTAAAAGAGAACCTTATCAGTAAAGGAGGCGGCTACTATATCTCATCCAAAACAAAAGGGATACCAGGAAGAGCTTATACCCTTAAAGTTACGACACCAGGTGAAACTTTTTCCGCGACGGTTGAACTACCGCCGCCTGTACCAATTGACACGGTCTATTTTCAGCCCGGATTCTTCCAAAGTGACAGCCTGAACGTTTTTATTGGATTCCACGATCCTCCCGTTACAGAGAATTATTACCGCGTCAGGCTATACCGTAACCGCCGGTTTGCCGTCAATGACTACTTTCTTATGACAGATGCTTTTTCAAATGGTGAAAAAATAGTTGCGCCTATTTATTACCGCTATTTTGCGCCAGGTGATACTGCTATTGTAGAACTATTAAATCTCGAAAGGTGTACCTGGAAATACTTCAAAGGATTGAGTGAGTCCATTCTGCAAGGTGTCAATTCGCAAGCTCCCGGTAATCCTACTTCCAACTTTACTGGTGGTGCTTTAGGTATATTTGGCGCCTGGGGATCATCTACTTACCGGGTCATTGTTCCGAAACCAACCTTGAAAAAATAGCCTGCATTCCAAATTTTTGCCGATCATGACAGAAAACCTGATCTATAAAATTGCATTATCACTGATTCCCGGAATCGGAAGTATCACTGCAAAATCCCTGATCGCTTACACAGGGTCTGCAGAACAGGTATTCAGGGAAAAGGAGAATGCATTGCGGCAAATTCCCGGCGTTGGAACTATTCTTGCAAAAAACATCATCAATTCGGAAGTGAAGTCAAGGGCTGGACGTGAGGTGGAATTTCTTCAAAAAAACAATGTAAAAGCCTTGTTTTATCTCGACGGAGACTATCCGCAACGGTTACTTGGATGTCCTGATGCCCCAATCATCCTGTATGTAAAAGGTGATCCGTTTCTGAATTGTCCCAAAGTAATCAGTATAGTAGGAACCCGACATGCCACCGAGTATGGCAGAAAAATAATAGATCAGTTTATTTCAGTTCTTTCTGAAAGAGGTTACAAAATTATTGTGGTGAGCGGTTTGGCATATGGTATTGATATTCATGCGCATAAATCAGCCATCCGGGCAGGAATCCCCACGGTTGCGGTGATGGGTCACGGCCTCGAAACGGTTTATCCTTCAATGCATACGGCTATTGCAAAAGAGATGATTGAAAATAAGGGTGGTCTTGTTTCTGATTTTCTGAGTAATTCGCCTATCGAGAGGACCAATTTCCTTCGAAGAAACCGCATTATTGCGGGCTTATCAGACTTAACGATTGTTGTGGAATCTGCCAAAAAAGGAGGTGCTTTGGTGACAGCTGACATCGCCAATTCGTACAACCGCGATGTTTTTGCATTCCCTGGGAAGGTGGGCGATCCGTATTCCGAAGGTTGCCATTTTTTAATTAAATCGAACCGGGCAGTATTAATAGAGTCTGTTGCCGATATGGAATACATGATGAACTGGAGTGCTGCAAAAAGTCAGCCCGATGCCGTTCAACCATGTCTGTTTTACGACTTTAATCCTGACGAGAAACTGATTGTTAATCTGCTCCGCAGCGAAGGGGAGACAGCCATTGATCTTATTTGCATAAAGACAACGCTCCCGATGAACAAAGTATCACCGATCCTTCTGAATCTCGAATTTTCCGGAATCGTAAAAGGGCTTCCCGGAAAGGTATTTAAAATGATCTGAAGAAGATTACAATTATTTGCTGGTGCGGATTTGTAATCCGCGCCCTGCAGACCAGGGACTTGTAATCCCGTTTAAAATAAACCGGATAAACCTACCACTATGGGAATCAGAAATAAGATATCGCCCGGCAATGTCTACTCTTTATCACTATCCGCCTGTTTACCCAGGTTATTGTCCCGTAGGGATAAAATAGGGGTAGAAAATATGCCTCAGAATGAAGAATGCGTGCCTTTAGGTACGCAACAATGGATTCACTTTCTTCGGTTGCGTACCTAAAGGCACACTGTTACTCCAATGTCAACCTGATTTTCACCAATATTTTGTAAAGTAATTTTGAGGGCTTATTTGAATAATTTAACTTTGGAAAACGTAAAGCAGAAATACACACAATTGGCAGGTGTACAACCGTTGGCTTCCATTTTATAATGACAGCGTATAACATCAAAAAATTAAAAACTGATAAAAAATATGAAAAGATTTATGACATTGATTATTGCGGTGGTAACTTATACTTTTACTATTGCTCAACCTCCTTCTGCTAGCCAGGTGCAGGATCGTTTGCCAAAGGGAACAATTATTCATGGTAATATTCCATATAATAGCGACACCCTCAAAAAGCATTTATTAGATATTTATATTCCTGCCCATGCCAAAGGGAAAATACCTTTTGTGGTATTTATACATGGTGGCGGATGGATAGGCAACGACAAATATTCCGACATGGGATACATGCCCAACACCATTGCGGCGATGCTAAATAACGGAATGGCAGTAGTTTCTATTGATTATCGTTTTGCAACGCAAGCGGTATTTCCCGTTATCCTGCAAGACTGCAATAAGGCTGTTTCGTTTCTATTCGACAATGCCGATAAATATAATTTAGATAAAAATAGAATTGCACTGATGGGCTTTTCGGCAGGTGGCCATTTAGCCTCTTTAATGGGTACATCACAAAATAATAAGCTAAGTAATTTTTATTTCCCTAACACTTATCGCCCTTTCCAATATAAAGCAGTCGTTGATTTTTATGGACCAACAGATTTAGTTTTACTGCCCGGAAACGAAGACGAAAAATCGCCCGAAGGCAAATTGATTGGTGCAGCCCCATTATTTAGACCAGATTTAGCAAAAGCGGCTAGTCCAATTACATATATTGATAAAAACGACCCGCCTTTTCTGATTTTTCATGGAGAAAAAGATGATATGGTGTCAAATAAGCAGTCAAAGTTATTTAGTGCATGGCTTAACTATTATGGTGTAAATAACGAATTAACGATTGTTAAAGATGCTCCACACTTCGGATCCATGTACGATGTTGAGGAAATCAGAAACAAGGTTATAGCCTTTTTGACTCAACATTTGAAATAAAACAGAAATTAACCTCATCGTCTTTTTCTATATCCTGATGTTCTAAACAGCGGCAATCAGCCTTTAGTCCGACCATCAAACTAAAAAGTGTAAGTTGTATTTGAAGATTGAATTTCTTAACTTTGCCCCATGCAAAACAAGACTTCACGTTCCGTTTCAGCGTTCAATAACGAACTAAAGCTAAAAGGCTTTAATGTTTTCCAAATAGAAAGCGATGGTAATGCAACACGCCTTTATAACAGAAAAGATTTTTACAAAATTTGCATGACGACAGGAAAAAGCATCATTCATTATGCCGACAAAAGTTTTGATGCAGAAGGAACAGTGTTGTTTTTTGGCAATCCACACATTCCTTATTCGTGGGAGACCATCTCAACAAGTTATGTAGGTTACACTTGTTTATTTTCAGAAGAATTTTTAAAGTCAGACCGTTCTGAAAGCTTGCAACATTCCCCACTATTTAAGATTGACGGCACACCCATTCTGAAAATTACAGAGCAGCAACGGGAGTTTTTAAGCACCCTTTTTCAAAAGATGATTGAAGAACAACAGACTGACTATGTTTACAAGGACGACCTGATTCGTAACTACATAAATCTGATTATTCACGAAGCATTGAAACTACAACCTTCGGAAAACTTTGATCTAAATAGAAATGCCTCTTCCCGAATCACTTCCGTATTTCTGGAACTTTTGGAAAGACAATTTCCTATTGAAGATACTGAGAAACCACTTCAGTTAAAGACGGCACAGGATTTTGCAAAAAACCTGAATGTCCACGCTAATTCGCTGAACCGTGCAGTAAAGGAGGTTACCGGCAAACCAACCACTACCCATATTTCTGAAAGAATTATCAGCGAAGCGAAAGCCTTGTTGCAGCACACAGATTGGAACATTGCTGACATTGCTTATGCGCTTGGCTTTGAATACCCCACCTACTTCAACAACTTCTTCAAAAAATTGACAGGGACTAATCCAAAATCATTCCGCACACAAGTGGTTTGAAATTCTTAATGATTGGTTTGATAATCGTTACCTGCTCTAGTAATGACTGAAGTACCTTTGTAGCTTATTATCAAATTGATGAAGACGAACAACGTTGAACAACAAATCACTGGCAATAAAGACATCTTTGACAGACTGCGCTCAGGCGAACCTATTCGATTGGATGATACCCAATATTCCAAGATTCAATCTGTAGTTAACCGTACCCTAAAACTGAACGCAAAATTGAATACTTCGGAAGACGTTGAGTCGATACGAAAAAATTTGAGCGAAATAATCTGTACTGAAATAGATACATCAACAATTGTATTTGCACCATGCTATACCAACTTTGGACAATTTATCCAAATTGGAAAAAACGTATTTATCAACCATGCTTGTACATTTTTAGACATGGGAGGAATTACCATTGAAGATAATGTGTTAATTGGTCCAAAAGTGAACCTCATTACAGAAAACCATCCGCTGAATCCCAATGACAGAAAAACTTTGATTTGCAAACCGATTGTGATAAAGCGTAATGCGTGGATTGGTGCAGCAGCTACCATTTTATCAGGTGTTACCATTGGTGAAAATGCTATTGTGGCTGCCGGTGCAGTTGTTTCTAAAGATGTGGCGCCACATACAATTGTGGGTGGCGTTCCGGCAAAATTCATCAGGAATATTTAAACTATAAATTATCGAAAATGAAAATAACAGTGGCATTTTTAATGTGTTTAATCTGCATTCAACTGTTTGCCTGTAATAAGAATAATGAAATTAAGCAAACGAACAATTCCGCTGCACAACCGATAAAGAAAGGTGATGTGGTGAATATTCCTGAAAATACAGAACATTGGCACGGAGCATCAGCTACCAATAAAATGGTTCATATTGCAATTACCAATTACAAAGACGATGTTCAGGTAACCTGGTTACAACCAGTGTCTGACGAAGAATATAATGAAGTAAACAAAAAATAATTTTCAACAGTTTAGGTAAGCTTTTATTAATGCCAAATAGCCAAAGCTGAAAGTCAGGCACATGGTCAGGCATCATTACAGTTGTTTTTACAGGTACATCAATGAGGCGCTTGATTATTACAACCGGATCCAGAAGAGACTGATTCTGGAAAAGAAAGTAAAAAAAAGGAATCGGAACTCGTGAAATCGGATTCCCTTGCAGTTCTTAACGAATTTGAGGAGCCTGGCTATGCCGACTAAACAATTCGAAATCTGGATTGCTTTCATGAACTCGCAGATCGGGACACAAGCCGGTAAAACCCGGCCAGTATTAATCGTGCAGACAAACCTTCTCAACAAAATTCCGCACCCTTATACGATTGTTTGCCCCATCACGACGAATGTGAAGAAAGACTCCGAAATACTGAGAGTACATATCATTAAGGGAACGGCCAATATGCATGAGAACTGTGATATCATGATTGACCAGTTACGAGCGATTGCCAACACCCGATTAATTAAAAAGGTTGGTGACCTGCCCGTTAATTTAGCTGAAATGGTGAAAGACAATATCAGGTTAATCCTTGACATTGAATAAAACACGAAAGCCCGATCGGTACTGCCCTGCCAGTTTATAAGATTGGCACGGATTTGTTTAGTTTTATTGGATTGCAAATCCAATATCTGCCAGGTGCAGAATTGTAAATTCGCACTCGCGGGGTTCAGCAAAAAATTCCATGTAAAAAAATATTTTTGACAGTATATTTGCTGTTTAAATATTTTGACAGTATATTTGCTGCCAAATACAATTAACAGCAAAAGCACTGTCAAAAAAAATGAAAGCAAACTGGATTTCACCAAAAACAATAGTCGGGCCAGTTGCAACTGGTGATTACTATTTTCCACGAAAGGAAATAGTTGAAGAAATTTGGGATGAGCTTGAAAAGGGGAACTTCATTCTGCTTGCTGCTCCGCGAAGAGTGGGTAAAACCTCTGTCATGCGCGATATTGAAGCAAATCCAAGAGAGAACTACAAAGTTACGTTCGAAAACATTCAAGCAGTCAAATCAGAAATTGATTTTTACAAGACTTTATACAAGCTGATATTAAATTGCCTGAGCACAAGTAAAAAAGCCTCGAAGTGGCTTTCTGCCTATATAAAAACTAAAAAGATAACCGAGATTTCTACTTCCGGAATAAAGATTGAAGATAAAGAACTTGACTACCTTCATGAAATTAATACCATCTTCAAAGATTTAGACAATAACACCGAAACAATCGTTTTACTACTGGATGAGTTGCCCGAAGTTCTACATCAATTAGATAAATCAGGGAAGAAGGATGAAGCTATTGCAATTCTTCATCAGCTAAGGGCATGGAGACAAAGCAATTTAAAGAAAATGCAATTTGTTTTCGCAGGTTCGGTCGGCATCCACTATGTAGTGAAGAACATTGAGGGAAGGACATCCAGTCTGAACGATTTAATACCAGCAATTTGCAATCCATTAACCAGAGAAGAAGCATTGGATTACATCGAATGGGCGACCAGCAATAACGCGAGTATTCAATATGATAATGAACTAAAAAACTATCTGCTGCAAAAGATTCAACATTACTATACGCCTTATTTCATCAATTTGATGCTCGGTGAGATAGACAAAATCGCACGAAAGCGAAACAATGCGGCAATTACCGAAAAAGATATAGATCAGGCATTTTTGAATGTTGAAAAGAACAATGAGCATTTTGCTGACTGGAAAAACCGCCTCAAAGATTATATGCCAAATAAAGATTTCGAGTTTGTAAACGAAATTTTAACCCATATTGCTCATCTGGGCTCTATCTCTATTCAAAGCATATATAACAAGGCTGTAACACATGGAGAAACCACTGAATATATGGATTTAATAAATGATCTGGAACAAGACGGCTATTTGGTTGAAGACCCTAACGGCAGCCAAAACTATGTATTCATTTCCCCATTTTTAAAAGCATTCTGGAAACGCAATAACCCCATTTACAATGAATAATATTCAAAACACAAGCACTTGGTTTTTAGATCAACTTGCAGTTTTTCAGGCTGCAAACAGCGACCACCAATCTATAAAGAACAATTTTGTCATTCGGCAAACCGAATTTTCAATTATCATTGATGCCATTCAAAACAAAAAAGCTAATGATCCACTTCAGCACGAACTGATTTTGGGACGCAGAGGAAGCGGGAAATCCACCTTGCTTAAACGAATTGAAATAGAGGTGGTTGAAAACAAAAAACTTAACAAGAAATTTATCGCCATCAACTTAGCTGAAGAGCAAGCCGGTGTTTATCGTTTGTTCGATTTGTGGGAACAGGTTTTGGAGGAGCTAAAACATCAATTAAACATCGAAATCACCACCAAAGAATATACTTCTTTTGATGATAATCAGGAATACACACGCTATTTATACTCCTTAATCCATGAAGCCTGCGCCAAAGGCAAAAAGAGAATTGTATTGCTACTGGATAATTTTGACCGGATTGTTGAAAATTTTACAGACGATGGAAGTTTATTAAGGGAAACGCTCATCAATTATAATGATATCCAGATCATTGCCGGAAGTACACGCATGGACGAGCATTTTTGGAGGCACGATATGCCTTTTTACGAATTTTTCAGAAGGCACCGGCTCGAAGCTTTGAGTAGAGATGAAATTAATCTATTACTCAACCATTGGAGCGATTCGCTTGGAATTCCAGCACTCAAGGATTTTGTGAAAAACAATCCGGGGAAAATAGAAAATATCCGGATTTTAACCGATGGGTTACCCCGAACCTTGCAATTTTTCATACAAATTGTTTTGCAAAAATCGGAAACCAGCACCTATGAATACCTCAAAAAAACCATGGACAATGTAAGTCCGTTGTTCCAGGAAAGGCTCAATGCATTGCCTGCTCAACTCCGGAAAATGGTGCTGGAAATGTCGTTTATTTGGGAAGCCTGCACCACCAAACAACTGGTAGAGAAAGCCCGAATGGAAAGCAAATTGATTTCGGCCAACCTGAATACCTTGGTAGACAAAGGCCTGGTTAATAAAATTGAAACCAATAAGAAACAACACCTTTACCGTATTTCTGAACGGTTCTTCAACATGTGGTTGATGATTACACAAGGCAATCCCGAGCAGAAACGAAAAGCCAAATGGTTGAGTATTTTTTTGGAAAACTGGTACGATGCCCCCGATTTTAAAAGGCTTGCCAGCGAACACATTGCCAGATTAAAAAGCGAAAATGCCAATTGGAACCAGACGCTTGTTTTCTCAAAAGCATTAAGCCAGAGTAAGTACATTTCATTAGACGAAAGAGATACGATTATTGAACTCACTGAAAGCATAAAATGCAAAGGTTCAGAAAATTGTATGATTGAATTGCCTGAAAAATACGTCGACATACTAAAAAAACTATACAATTATGTTGACGATGGAAACTATGCCAAAGCCATCGAAATAACAGAAACAATTGAGAACGAGGCGGATGGAGCTAAGTACTCGATATTGGGACTCTTATACCAGTTCCAGAAAAAGAACACCGAAGCCGAAATGTACTTTCTGCTCGCAATAGAAAAAGGGAATTTTACAGCTATTTACAATTTGGCATACATATATAAGACCCAAAAAAGATATACAGATGCTGAAAAGTATTATCTGTTAGCGATCGATAACGGAAATTATAGGGCTTTAAACTATTTGGCGGTTATGTATTACCAGACCAATAGTAATAAGGCTAAGGCATTAGAATTTATAAATAAGGCTTGTAATCTTCTTAATGTAAGGGTCTATCGAGAAAATCAACTTATCATCGAGCTCTGGAATGGCATTTTTAATGATGTAGAGAATCGCACAATTGATATTGTAAAGGAGAAAAATGGTGAAAATCTGGAAGAATTCCTCTTTGAGTTACTGGTACAGCAACAAAAAAACCTTGTTTTACGACTGTTCCAAAACCAGGAATTAGGAGTAAAGCTTCAGGAAAAATATGTGGTTTTGTATTATGCAACCCAGCTTATCTGCAATGTACAAGATGAAAACCTCAAGCTAAGAATTCCACCGGAGATACAATCTACCATTGATAATGTATTGGCTAAAATATCACAACAGCAACAACTCTACGCATCTGGCAATAGTACTTTTTGATTTCAGCAGAAAAGCCGCTCCAAATTCCATTTGAGAAGGTTTTTCTGCAACCATTCATATTAGTCTAAATGCTAATAGACTACAAGAACTTGCTTAATGTCCTCAGCCTTCATACTTATCGGCTTAAACAGACACTATTAAACTGCTCACAATCTAACTATTAACAGTTCTATATTGATTCTGCCTAAGAAAAGCTAACTTTGCGGCATATTAAAAGGATTGAGAATGACAACATTTGAAGGATTTGGGATTGGTAAATCGATATTAAAAGCATTGGATGAGATTGGATTTACGACGCCAACCCCAATTCAGGAAAAGGCAATTCCTGTTATTAAGTCGGGAAAAGATGTTTTAGGAATTGCCCAGACCGGAACAGGTAAAACTGCTGCCTATGTCATTCCGTTGTTGATGAAACTTGTA
>JBBRZE010000079.1:0-26302 GCA_038236995.1 Bacteroidales bacterium
AGTAGTCATATTTACTTTTGTTGGTATGAAGTCGGAGGAAATGACGATCGGAACCAAATCAGAATTCAATGTAACCCTAACCGATGAGACCATTGGACTTGAAGAAGTAATCGCTGTTGGATACGGTGTTCAGAAGAAAACTACCGTAATTGGTTCAGTAAGTACAATGAAGGGGACTGAGGTTGCAGCGACTCCTGTTGCCAATATTTCCCAGTCTATTGCAGGTAAAATGGCAGGTGTTAGTATGCGGCCAAATGGAGGGCAACCAGGTCAGGATTCACCTGATATCCACATCCGTGGTATTGCTACAACTGGTAATAATGCACCGTTAATCGTGGTTGATGGAATTATCAGGTCAAATATCAGTCAGATAGATCCAAATTCGATAGAATCAATTTCTGTGTTAAAAGATGCTTCTGCTGTTGCCCCTTACGGTTTAGGTGGAGCAAATGGAGTAATCCTGCTTACCACCAAAAAAGGCAAATTAGGGGCTCCTACTCTAACCCTTGATTCCTATTACGGAGTACAGCAACCCACCTATAATTACTATCCACATCTGCTTAATGCAAAAGGATATATGAATATGAGAAAC
The DNA here is from genome assembly GCA_038236995.1 of Bacteroidales bacterium. Taxonomy (GTDB): domain Bacteria; phylum Bacteroidota; class Bacteroidia; order Bacteroidales; family Prolixibacteraceae; genus JAAFHB01. The sequence goes on from JBBRZE010000079.1 coordinate 593, forward strand.
GAAGCTTATCTGAATGATTACAATGGTAAAATACCAACAGGTGGTCAGATGCCCTTTGCTCAGACAATGATTGATGATTATGCAAATTTACACTCCACTGATCCTGACAAATATCCTGATAGCAATCCTGAAGGATATGTGAACATGAAAGCACCCGTTCAGAACTACAATTTACAGATTAGCGGAGGAACTGACAAGATTAAATACTATGCCGGATTAGGTTTCTTTAAACAGAACGGAATGTTCGACCAAATGAACTACGGCCGCTATAACTATAATATGAACCTGGAAACTCAGGTGACGAATACGACCAAGGTAAACCTCTCGTTAATGGGATCGATCGAGAATTCGAATACCGTTGACCCTGCAGAATCAGCCAGCGGACTTTTCAGAAGCGGATATAAATTTATTCCTATTAAAAGTATTAATTACAGCAATGGTTTATGGGGTGAATTTGCAGGACGCTCACCGGTTGGTGTTCTAAATTCAGGAGGATATGTCAAAAACAACAACAATACTTTATTAACTACTATTTCTGTTGAGCAGCAACTGCATTTTGTAAAAGGATTAAGCGCCAAAGCAGTTTTTAGTTACGATCCAAACCAGCGAACAATTAAAAGCTGGCACCGGCCGTTTTATTTCTATTCTCAAAATTTGAATACAACACCATATACTTATGCGAAAGAGATTTCTGCCAACGAAGGGGGCTCACCTAGTTATACTTGGTTAAGCCAGGAATACCAGAAGAATCAAAACTTTACATTCCAGGGTTTTCTGAATTACCACAATACATTTGGCAAACACGATCTTACGGGATTGTTAGTTGCCGAATCGCGCAATAATAAATACGAGCGTTTTAGTGCCCGTAGGGATAATTTTGCAATCAATGTAGATGAATTAGGAATGGGAAGTTCAGCCAAAGCCGATTTCAGCAATGATGGATCTTCTTCAACAGGTAGTCAGATTGGGTATGTATACAGGCTAGGCTACGGATTTGATAATAAATATCTGTTCGAAGCATCGGGCAGGTACGACGGCCATTATTCTTTTGGCCCCGGAAAGAGATGGGCCTATTTCCCGGCATTTTCTGCAGGTTGGAGAGTATCTGAAGAAGCTTTTATTAAACAATTCTCATTCATTAACAACCTTAAATTAAGAGGATCTTGGGGAAAATCGGGAAACTTACCTTATATCGATGGTAGAATAGCCGATTTCCAATATCTGAGTGGTTATACACTAACATCTAATGCTTATGCATTTGGGTCTGGCAATCTTGTTCAGGGCGCATATCAGCCACGCGAAGCAAACCCCAATATTACGTGGGAAATTGCAACAAAAACCGACGTGGGTTTTGATGCTACTTTATTGAGTGGCTTGTTAACTGTTGAAGCTGACTATTTTCACGAACGTAGAACTGGTATGTTATTGCCACCTGCTATCAGTGTGCCAGTTGAATATGGGTTAAGCTTAGCCCAGGAAAATGCAGGAATCATGGAAAGTCATGGTTTTGAATTTGTTGTTGGAAGCAATCATAAATTTAAAAACGGATTGGAGTTAGGTTTTACAGGCAATTTTAGTTATGCCACGAACAAAATGGTTCAGATGTTTGAAACTGCTGCCACCCGCAACAATCCAAACCGTAGCCGGACAGGCAGGGTTTATAACGTGCCGTTTGGCTACCATGCATTGGGTCTGTTCTCAACAGCAGATGACAAAAATGCTGATGGATTGATCAATTCTACAGATGGTTATAGTGTCATCCAATTTGGGGATCTTCATCCCGGAGATATCAGGTACGCCGATCTTAGCGGACCAGCTGGTATTCCTGATGGTAAAATTGACGCAAACGACGAAACCGTTATTGGGAATCCTGTTTATCCTTTGATTAGTTTTGGCTTTACTCCTACCGCAGCATGGAAAGGATTTGATGCAACCTTATTTTTTCAAGGATCTGCAAAAATGAGTTTCAATACTCAGGGAACTTTTCAAACACTCCCTTTCGCGAACAACAGCAGCAATACCACAACAGAATATTTAAACAACCGCTGGACTCCAACTACCCAGAATTCCAAATATCCAAGAGCAACACAGGCACCTTATGCAAATAATACGCAAGGGTCAGACTTCTGGATGATCAATAATAGTTTTCTGAGGTTAAAGACACTGATATTGGGTTACACTATTCCTAAATCGATCACAAAATCGATGCGTATTCAAAGTGTTCGTTTCTATATTTCAGGCCAGAACCTCCTCACAATTAGCAAGCTGAAATTTATGGATCCTGAAGTAGGATACACCGATCGCGAAACTGCTTATCCAAACCAAAAAGTTACCACTTTAGGTTTAAATGTAACTTTCTAACTACAATTAAAAAATTACAAGATGAAATATACAATTAAAATATTTAAAATCAGCAATCTTACTCTTATAGGATTATTACTTATCAGCATATATTCCTGTAACCAGGTTGATTTTCTTGAAAACGAGAGCAAGTCAAACCTAACAGATGCCTCGATGTGGGTATCTGAAGGGAATGCAGACATTTTTCTGAATGACATTTATGGCAGTCTTCCTAATAAAGGGAATGAACCTGAAAACCTTGATAATTATACCGACGATAACGATGCTGGGTTTTACTATACTTCCTATAACTGGAAAAAGGGTATCATCGAAACATCTGCAAGTGGTTTTCAGGTTTGGGGTGGAACATCCGGACCAACTGATTGGGCTGACTGGGGTAATACTTTCACTAAGGTTCGGAAATGCAATACTTTCATTCAAAAACTAAATGAGAATTCGAAAAACTTTTCGGAAGGTTACATTAAGAAACGTCTCGACGAAGTAAAATTTATCCGAGCATGGTTCTATAGCGAATTATGGTATCACGTAGGTGGCTTACCTATTCTTACTATACAGCTCGATCGCAATACAATGGACAGTACAAAAATTTATACTCCGAGAGCATCTTTCGAACAAACCTTTAATTTCATCACAACTCAGTTGGATTCCATTATCAAGAATAATGCATTGCCGGCAAAATACTCAGGCGGTGATAAGGATGCAGGAAGAGCAACATTAGGTGCTGCCCTGGCTTTGAAAGGATGGGTTGAACTTTATGCAGCAAGTCCTTTGTTTAATGCTTCCCCTGCCGTTGCTGACCCGGATCATTTAATAAGTTTTGCCTCAGCCGATCCGGCTCGTTGGGTAAAAGCAGCAGCTACTAATAAACAATTTATTGACACTTATGGTGGATCAACCTACAATCTGTTTCAAGACCTGCCTAATTTCTGGAGGGCATCAAATGAGTACAATTCAGAAGTTATTTGGGATCGTCAGAATGTTGCCGTTACAATGGGCAATAACTACGAACAGTTCGGCGGTCCGGTATGGATTAACAATGTCTATTATACCTGGGGAAATTACGACCCGACACAGGAACTGGTTGACACTTATTGCATGGCCAACGGGAAACTGATTACAGATCCAACCTCCGGATATAATCCGCAAAAGCCTTATGTTGGGAGAGAAAAAAGGTTCTATGACTTTGTTGTTTATGATGGCGCTCCTTACAAGCAGGATTGGATGGCAAAAGTCGACACGATTTTCACACGCATTGACAAAGTGCATCCTTCGAAAAACGAAATTGACTTTGCCAGCGATGACGTCGGAAATACAGCCTATTATTCAAAGAAGAGGATTAATCCCGATGCGCCCCGTGGTGGTAATTCAAGCGGACAGAACTACGTCTATTTGCGTTATGCGATGGTGTTATTAAACTATGCAGAGGCCCAAAACGAAGCGGTTGGCCCCGATGCTTCAGTTTACGCAGCGGTTAACTCCGTCAGAAAAAGGTCAAACCTACCCGATTTGAACCCCGGCATGGATAAAGTCGCCATGCGCGCTGCAATACGCCGTGAACGCCGGGTTGAACTTTCATATGAAGGGATTAGGTTTTTGGATATCGTTCGTTGGAAAATAGCCTCTGACGTAATGAGCGTCGATAAACATGCGATGAAAATTACAAATTCATCTCCTGCTGACAACAAGGGTGTTTGGGTTTATGAAATAATTCCTCTTAACCACCCGGCTGTATTTACACCAAAAATGTATATGAATCCAATTCCTCAAATGGTAATCGATCAGAATCCAAATATCAAGCAGAATCCAGGGTACTAATATATCCTGATTAATAACAGGTTGCCTTCATAGTTGCAGGCAACCTGTTTCTATTTCAAGTATTCATATTCCATTTTTCAACGAATGCTGATATTTGAATAAATAAGAATAACCGAAAAAATAAATATTAACAATCCAAATTATATGACAAATTTATCACGAAGATCATTTATTGCAAAATCAGCTGTTGTTGCAGCCGGAGCAGCATTACTTCCGGGATTATCACAATGCAAAAGCGGGAAAGTAAACATTGCCGTGATCGGAGTTGGTGGACGCGGCCAGGAAGACTGGGGCGAATGCCTGAACGAAAATGTGGTGGCCTTGTGCGATGTCAGTGATGACGCAGCAGCCAAAGGGTTTAAAACATTCCCAAATGCTAAAAGATTCAAGGACTTTCGTGTGATGTTCGAAAAAATGGCGAACCAGATTGATGCCGTAATTATCGCTACACCAGACCATGTTCACTTTGCCGCAACAATGGCAGCCATGCAACTTGGAAAACATGTGTACGTTGAAAAACCGCTTGCACACAATATATGGCAATTGCGCACGCTACGTAAAGCAGCTCAGCATTATAATGTCATCACTCAAATGGGAAACCAGGGACATGCCACAATGGGAATCCGGTATGTTAAGGAATGGTACGAGGCAGGTATTTTAGGAAATGTAAAGGAAGTATTTGCCTGGTTTGATGGTCCGGGATTCAATCCAAAAGGATATTTTCTTAAACCAGATAGTTATCCGCCGAAGGAAGAACCTATCCCCGCCGGTTTGGATTGGGACTTATGGTTAGGGCCGGCTGCATACAGACCTTACAGCCGTTTTTACATACCGCGCTTCTGGAGAGGCTGGTATGAGTTAGGTAATGGTGAGTTAGGCGACTGGGCATGTCATACGCTTGATGCTCCGTTCTGGTCGCTGGATCTTGGTATGCCGGTTTCTGTTGATTCCATTCTGCGGACCCCATCTCCTGAAGGATTTGTTACAGATCAGTCAGTTCTGAAATTTGAATTTGAGGCACGCGGAAATAAACCTCCGGTAACACTTAGTTGGTTCGAAGGAGGTGTTAAGCCGGAAAATCGGCCAGAATGGGGACTCAAGGAGTTACCACGCTCGGGAATGATCATGGTTGGAGATAAAGTTTCCCTGATGACCGGTGGCAGGCCGAATGATCCCAAACTGCTACTTCCTGAGGCAGATTGGCAAAAATTCACTAAGAACCTTCCTGCTGAAACCATACCACGTGTTGAAGGAGGCCCAATAGCGGAATGGCTGAGGGCAATTAAAGGTGATGGCCCAATGCCTGGTTCTAATTTTGAATATTCAGCACGTTTGACTGAAATGGCATCTCTTGGCGTATTATCACAAAGGTTTAATACCCGAATTGAATATGATGCTGCAAATATGAAGGTTACAAATCATCCCGAATTCGATAAATATATCAAGGAACCTGTGCGTAAAGGATGGGAATATGGTGAAGATCTTTGGAAAAGCTAAATTGCTTAATAACGGAGTCATAAAATGTTGAAGATTTTTGATATTTTTGTATAAATAAGAAACCATAATTTTAACTAAGATGAGATTTAGATTTCCCCTTGCAGCTGGGTTAGCCTTTTTGTTGCTTAGTGGTAATGCAATTGGTCAAAACAAAGCCAAATTACCCTACCAAAACACGCAATTATCTGTTGATGATAGAGTTGAAGATCTTGTTTCGCGAATGACGGTTCAGGAAAAAGTAACCCAGCTCTTTAATCATGCGGAACCGATTGAGCGATTGGGAGTCCCTGCATATGATTGGTGGAATGAGTGTCTGCATGGCGTGGCAAGAGCCGGGAAAGCAACTGTTTTCCCTCAGGCAATCGGCCTTTCAGCGACTTTTGATCAGGATCTGATGTTTCGTGTTGCGGATGCGATCAGCGATGAAGCGCGCGCCAAACACCACTACTTCGTTGCCAATAGTGTTCGGAGCATCTATACCGGCCTCACTTTCTGGACGCCCAACATCAATATTTTCAGAGATCCGCGTTGGGGACGTGGACAGGAAACGTATGGCGAGGATCCCTTTTTGACAGGACGTATGGCTGTCAATTTTATAAAAGGCCTCCAGGGGAATGACCCAAAATACCTGAAGACAGTTGCCACGGCCAAACATTATGCCGTGCATAGCGGACCTGAATTTACACGTCACACCGATAATATCTTTGTAAACGATCGCGACCTTTACGACACCTATCTTCCCGCTTTTAAGGCAGTAATCAGAGATGCAAATGTTCAGTCGGTGATGTGCGCTTATAACCGTTTCCGCGACAAACCTTGCTGTGGTAATGACATATTGCTGAGCAATATCCTTCGAAATCGGTTCGGATTTAATGGCTATGTCGTTTCAGACTGCGGAGCAATTTCTGACTTTTACACAAAAACTGCCCATTTCGTGGTTCCCACCTCTACACAAGCCTGGGGCTGGTCAATATCTACTGGCACTGATCTTAACTGTGAACAGAGTCGCAGCTTTCTTGTTCACAACCTCGATTCTGCAATAAAAGTTGGAATGATTAATGAAAGCGACATCAACACCTCCGTAAGAAGGTTATTTAAAGCGCGTTTCATGCTTGGCTTATTCGATCCTGACGACCAGGTGGCTTATTCAAAAATTCCATTCTCGGTGGTCGGATCCGAAAAACACCTGAAACTTTCGCAGGAAGCGGCCGAAAAATCGCTGGTATTGTTAAAAAACACGGGTATTCTTCCACTAAAAAACATTAAGAAAATTGCGCTTATCGGACCAAACGCCAACAACTTCGCGATTCTGATTGGCAATTATAACGGTCAGCCGATCCGTCCTATAACGCCTTTGAAAGCATTGCGTGAAAAGCTTGGCGCACAGAATGTACTTTACACACCAGGCTGTCCGATTGTTCCCGGAGTTTATGTCAATCAAGATATTATTGGTGCTGAAAACTTCTTCCACATGGAGAACGGCAAGCTAAAATCCGGATTAAAAGCAGAATACTATACCAACACAAAATTCGAAGGAACTCCCAAACTTGTCCAAGTCGATCCTGTAATTGATTTCTACTGGATGAGATCTCCCTTGAATAACCTTGTTGAAGACAAGTTCTCTGTGCGATGGAGTGGCGTAATCATTCCAAAAAAATCGGCAACATACCAGTTTGGAGGGAATGTCAAACTTAAAATTGACAATGTGGTTGTAGATTCAAAAGATGTTGCACTCGAAAAAGGGAAGAAATATGAGATAATAGCTGAACTTCGTGTTATTCCTTCATCTTACACCAATAGCATTGAGCCATCTGCAATCTTATCCTGGGCAGAAACAACACGCGACTACCACAAAGAAGCACTCGATGCTGCCGCCAAAGCTGATGTAGTGATCTTCTGCGGAGGTATTTCTGCAGAACTCGAAGGGGAAGAGATGCCTTTGGTGATCGACGGTTTCTCTCATGGTGACCGTACTCACATTAATCTGCCTAAAATTCAGGAAGATTTGCTGAAAGATCTTCACAAGACAGGTAAACCGGTTGTATTCGTCAATTTCAGCGGAAGTGCAATGGCGATGAACTGGGAAGACGAGAACCTTCCTGCCATTGTTCAAGCTTTCTATCCCGGTGAAACAACAGGTACTGCCCTTACACGCTTGTTATTTGGTGAATTCAATCCTTCCGGAAGATTACCTGTAACTTTCTACAAATCAGAAAAAGACATTCCCGACTTTTCAAACTACGATATGCAGGGACGCACTTACCGCTATTTCAAAGGGACTCCACTTTATCCGTTTGGTTACGGCTTAAGCTATACGACATTCGAATACAGCAATCTGGTTGCCAATGAAACATCAGGAACGTCATCGCCGGTAAGTGTAACAGTTGATGTAAAGAACTCAGGAAAAGTTGATGGAGAGGAAGTTGTTCAATTGTATGTGTCAAACAAGACAGCAAAATCGGAAGTCCCGATTGTGGCTTTAAAGGGATTTCAGCGGGTTAATCTGAAAAAAGGAGAGCAGAAATCTGTCACTTTCAATTTAAATCCCGAAGTTTTCTCAGTAACAAACGATGACGCAAAACAAATTGTCGAACCAGGAACATTCGAGATCGCAGTTGGTGGCTCAATTCCAGGTAAAAATCCTGTTGTTAAGACAATAAAATTAGCAGGAAATACTGTTGAAGTAAAATAAGGAAATAAGATAGAAATACGATTGAAATAAAAAGGTGAAATTTTTACCATAAATCGGATTGTCAGCATAAAATGTCAATTCAAAAAGGTAAAAACTTCACCTTTTTTCAGGAATATTTAAAACTAAATAACTGTCAAAACATGAAAAAAAATATTTGCAATATAATATTCATCTATCTTCTGATTGTTGCAGGTTTTTCGCTTCGGGCAGCGCAAAATCCAGCTTCAGAAAATGAAAATTCCTCTGAAACCACACTACAACTTCCCTTTATCGGGGCACAAGTCTTTATTGAACCGGGACAAACACCCGAAGAGATTGATACCTGGTTTCGGGTGCTAAAGGAAAATCATTTCACCGTTTGCCGGATCAGGATGTTTGAATCGTATATGAAAAAACAGGACGGAACATGGGATTTCAGTCTGTTTGATAATGCATTCCGGTCAGCTGAAAAGCATGGAATCAAGATTTTTGGCACCATTTTTCCTTACACAGAAAAAACAGACATCGGAGGTTTCAAATTTCCACGCGATGAAGCACACCTGCAATCTATTGCTTTATTTATTAAACAACTAACTACCCACTTCGGACAATTCAAAAGTTTGTATGGCTGGGTATTAATCAATGAGCCAGGGGTTGGCGGTAAAACTCCGATGACCGAATTCACAAAGAATAAGTTGAATGAATGGAAGCAGAACCATCCGCAAAAGGAGTTCACTGATAAAGGCTTTCCGATACTTGTTGAATTGTCGGACCAGGCATTTCTCCTTGATTATAACACATGGTACCTGAACTGGATCGCTACAGAAATCAGGAAATACGACACCACACATGAATTGCATGTCAACAATCACCAGATGTTTCAAAATTGTGCAGAGTACAACTTCCCCGAGTGGCGTAAATTTTTGACTAGTCTGGGTGGTTCCGCCCATGCTTCATGGCATTTCGGATACTTTACAAGACAACAATATGCAGTGGCGATGTCAGCTAACAGCGAAATTGTCAGGTCGGGTGCAGGAAAACTTCCCTGGTTAATGACAGAATTACAAGGCGGCAATAATACATACAGTGGTGGTTCGCCCATGTGTCCTACCAAAGAGGAGATTGCACAATGGTTGTGGATCATTACCTCGACCGAAGGAAAAGGATCGATTTTCTGGACGCTGAATCCGCGCAGTTCAGGAATTGAAGCCGGCGAATGGGCGTTATTAGACTTTCAGAATAACCCATCAGACCGAATGAGAGCAGCCGCAAAGGTTGCTGAAACGATTCATCAAAACAGGGCGCTCTTCGAAAACAGTAAAGAAGTAGAATCAGGAATTAACATCCTGTACATCCGGCAGTCGCTATGGGCGGAAGGTAAAATGGCAGAAGGCTCAACTCAAAATTACGAAGCCCGCAAGGTTGGTGGCGTGATGAAGTCGGCCATCAGTTATTTTGAAGCACTCAGCGAGATGGGCGTCAATGCGAATTTTAAGGCCTTTGAAGAGTTCGATTTCGGGAAAGCTGATTACAAAGGAACAACAATCATTCTTGCACATCAAATCTCAATACCTGACAGTTATGCACCAATTCTCGAAAACTTCGTCCGCAAAGGTGGAAAACTAATTGTCGACGGACTTACAGGCTTTTTCGACGAAAATCTTCACAACACGATGATTACCGGATTTCCATTTGAAAATCTATTAGGTGGAAATATCCGTGAATTCAAACTGGTTGATAATCTATTTAAGGTTCAATGGAACAACTATGCAATTCCGGCACATTTATGGCGCGGATTTATTTCCGTAAAGACAGGAAAAGTTGTTGCCAATTACGAAGGAGAACCAATAGCGGTCAGGAACGACATTGGTAATGGTGAAGTATTGTGGGTTCCATCCCTGATTGGTCTTGGCAGTCGGCTAACAGGTGACTATACCTCCTTAATCAGGCTTTTAAACAAAGAAACAGATCAAAGTCTGTCAACAGTACCCATCCGATTTAAAACAGCTCAAAAGGATATGCTGATGAAAACAATCAAATCCGGCAATTCACTGATAACAGTTGTGATTAATAAACGTGATAAACCAGGTCAGGTAATGCTCGATTTCAGCGGCAAATCCCTAACTGGCAAAATACTATACTCCAACAAACAAGGAACAGTAGCAGGTAATAATCTGTCGATTGGATCAGAAGAAACGCTGGTGATTGAATGGAAGTAAAAGAGCTGGTCGCAAAAGCACACTTTGATGGACACTCACGCAATGACAACTGATTACCGAACAATGATGTCTGAGAAGCAAGCATTAACATCAGAGAGGTAAACATGGACATCTGAGGGTAACTGCACAGCCAATCGCTTATCCATGAAGAAATTTGCGGATATCGCGTATATCTCCCAGTAAGACTAATATATCGTTCTGACGATAATCGAAATCTACTATTTCCTTATCTTTTGGTTGGGAGGATGAATAGAGAATTTGCTGATCTCTTTTCAACGCCACAATTTTAAGATGGAAATCTGTTTTAAAAGTCGCCGGCGAAAATCGCTGATTTACCAAAGATTTGGGAACAAGCATATCAATGATCTTCAGGTTATCTGAAATACTGAAAAGATTCAGTATTCCGGAGAGAACCAGCTTTTGAGCAAGGATACGTGCAGATTCATACTCCGGATTTATTGTATGTTCGATCCCGATGGATTTGAGTACGGTGAGATGAATAGACGAACTTTCGCGGCAAATCACCTTTTTAACACCGAATTTTTTAAGCAACGCGGAAATCATTACCGAAACACCAAAGTCATCACCAATACAGACAACAAATGCGTCGGCTTCTTTAACCGGCAAGAGTCGCAAGGCATGTGGATCACTGGCATCCAGACAGATCGTATTAGCGATCGTGTCCTTAAAAAATTCCACCTTTTCAATGTTCTTGTCTACACCAAGTACATCGTGCCCCATTGCTGTAAGGATTTTCGCAAGTGAAGCACCAAAATTTCCTAATCCGATAGCGACTACATTCATAGCTGGCAGTTTTATGTAATGATTAAATTTTCTTTGGGAAAGCGGTACAGTGTTTGGCCTGCATTCGATCCGGAAATTGATAATAAAAGCGTTATACACCCCATTCTGCCAAGAAACATCAACAACACAAGAATCAATTTCGAAGCATCGGAGAGCAGAGGCGTAAGATTCAACGAGAGCCCCACCGTACCAAAAGCTGAAAAACTCTCGAAAACAATCCGTAACAAACCAAACTGGCCATCAATCACAAATATTCCAAACGCGCCAAGACCAATAATAACAACGGAAAGAATTATTATTGCAAATGCTTTATTTACTGAATATTCATGAATTTCGTAACGATGAATCTCAATGTGGTTCTTGCCACGGATAATGCGGATCATATTAAGCATTGCAATCGCAAATGTGCTGGTTTTGACACCGCCGCCCGTAGAGACAGGAGATGCACCAACCCACATTAAGAAAATCATGATCAATATTGAAGGTTTGGCCAAAGCTTCCATACTGAAATTATTGAATCCGGCTGTGCGGGGTGTAACACTCTGAAAATAGGACATCGCTAGTCTTCCCTGAAAATCCATCCCCTTCTGGGTAAAATTGGTTTCCAACAGATAAAAAGAGATAGTACCAAATACCAGCAAGATAAAAGTAGAAATTATCACGATCTTCGAATTGAATGTGATCATTCCAACCCTGTGGACATATGGTTTACGGGTTTTCGCATATTCAGATAACCAGATTGCCTGCGCTTTCATGTAATTGTAAATATTAAGAAGCACGGGGAAACCTAAACCCCCTAACACGATCATATTAGCCACAGAGTAATGGAGGCTATAATTTTCGCGTATACGAATATCATTAAGATTATCAGTCAAATTTGAGAAGCCTGCATTGCAAAATGCAGATATTGAATGGAAAACGGCGAATCTAAAATTTGAGCCTCCAGGCCCTAATGCCTCGTGAGGAAGTGAAAAATAGATAAAAAGTGCTCCCGCAATTTCGATGGCAAACGTAATCATGACAACTTTCAACAGCGTTTTAAGTACACCGTTAATACTGTCTTCGCTCAAATAATCACGCAGGAGCAACTGTTCCCGAAAAGAGGAAGTTTCCTTGAAAAAAATCCCAAAAAAGCTGGTGATTGTCATAACACCAATTCCACCGATTTGAATCAACGAGAGTACAATCAATTGGCCCAAATGGGTAAATCGGGTAGCTGTATCAACAACTGTTAACCCTGTTACACAGACGGCGCTTGTTGAAGTAAAAAGGGCATCAACAAACGTGATAGGTGATGTTGTTGAGAGCGGCATCATTAATAACATTGCGCCGAAAAAGATAATCAGCGCAAAACTAATTATAAACAGCTGTGCCGGATTGAGTAGTTTGGTAACAAGGTCAAGTTTTAAACGAGAGATTTCCAAAAAGAACAGGATAATTGCAAGAATCTGAAATCCGGAAAATTCATAGAAAAACTGATCCGCGACAAAACCAAAACTTACCAGAAACCTGACGAAAAAGGAAATAATAAGCAGATTTCCAAGGACAAAGTTGGTGAGAAAGACTTTCCGGTTCAGCAAATGATTGGTAAAAAAAATAGACCGCACCAGGTATAGTATCCCCGTGAGAAGGAATAAAATACGGTAGTAGGGATTGTTTAAATGAGCTTCGTCAACCTGATTAAGCGAAAAACCAATATCCTGAATGGCCAGAATAAAAAGCAAAAACGTAATCACAAATAATAAACCATTGACAAACCTGCCCAGATTATCATACCTCGTCCCCAGAATGAAATATTTGCTTTTTAAAATTGAAAGATTCATAGTTCTATTACGACCGCGCAAAATTAGACGAGAAAAAGGAATAACAGTATTTCAAACCAAACTATTTTTTTGGCGACATAAAATAAGATCACCTCTTTTGTTAAGATTTTTTATTGTACTATTTTTGACTATAAAACCTGAAAGAAAAATTGTAAATATAATCCAATACGTCTTTATATTTAAAAAATGATCTATACCAGTATCGTGCTAGTCCTCGGGTTCAGTGTGTTTATCGTCTCCAGCTTTGGAGGAACCCAGGCATTGGGCATTTTAATTTCTACTACCTTATTGATTGCGATGTTTTTCAATATGATGGTTCTCCCATCATTGCTGTTAACACTCGACAAACGATTGACAAGTAAAGATTTCTTTGAACCGATCGTCGAGATTTACAATGATGAAGACCTTAATGAATATGATGAAAATCCTGCAAATGAATTTGAATCTGAAGAACCTGATCAGAAAAATTAAAACCGTACAAGGAAGTCTGTTCACTTTATACTTATTGTTCGCGATTCCCTTCCTTTCTCAAAGTCAGGATACTGCGTTACCAAAGAATTATGTGTGCTATCGGGCCGATGGTCCGCTATCGATTGATGGGTTTGCGACCGAAAGCTATTGGAAGAAAGCGGAATGGACAGATGATTTTGCAGATATTGAAGGTGTCAAGAACCCAATTCCCCGCTTTCGAACGCACGCAAAGATGTTGTGGGATAACGATTACCTTTATGTGTTTGCCGAACTGTACGAACCGAGTATTTGGGCCAATTTAAAACAGCGCGATACCGTCATTTTTTATGACAACGACTTCGAGGTATTCATTGATCCGGATGGCGACACACATCGCTATTACGAATATGAAATGAATGCATTGAATACCCAATGGGACCTGCTGCTGACAAAACCGTATCGTGACGGTGGATTACCATTAACTTCATGGAACTTCGATGGGGTGAGGTCTGCAGTAACGATTGCAGGAACCCTGAACAATCCTTCCGATAAAGATACCTGTTGGCGTGTAGAAATAGCCTTTCCAATGAAGTCATTTGCTGACTCGTCGGTCGTTTTGCCAATTAAACCTGGAACACAATGGCGGATTAATTTCTCACGGGTTGAATGGCAAACCCTTGTTGATAACGGCCGGTATATAAAAGTTATAAATCCGAAAACCAGGAAATCCCTTCCCGAAGACAACTGGGTATGGTCTCCACAGGGTGTAATCGATATGCATTGTCCGGAGACATGGGGATTTATTCAATTCTCGGATCATGTTGCAGGAACACAAATAGAGAAATTCCGGCCCAATCCTGAAGAAAAGGTGAAAGAAGAACTCCGTGCTCTTTACCTTGCGCAACGGAAGTATTATACCCATTTTAAACGTTTTGCCGCAAATCTGATAGAACTAAACCAGATGAAGTTTGATAATCTGAAATGGAAGCTAAATCCTATATTCCACAAATCTGATAAAGGTTACGAAATCACTGCGAAACTGAAGCAATCCCGTCAGATCTGGCATATCAACGAAACTGGCAGGGTTTGGTCTTCTCAGTGAAATGTGTAAGATTTTATCTGACAGAGGAATATGAGGACCCTCATGGTATCGAAAAAATCAGGCTATTGGATACTCTGGAATAAAAATTCCGATACATTAGTGGTTAAAGTATTGTCAAAAACTTTAACCACTAAACTTTATCCTTTAACCTTAATTTTCTACTTCCCATCCACAATTATCGATGGATTCCTTTTGCTATCCATAATGATAAGTTTAGCATTGGGAGATGTTGCAATTGCCTTAATCATTTCGTACTGCAATTGTTTATCGCTAAGTCCGGTGCTTAGAATCGTCTGATAATCGGCAATTCCCTGCGCTTCTACCCTTTTGCGTTCGGCTTCCTGTTTTTCTTTTTGAAGTACAAAGGTCATTTTCTGCGCTTCCTGTTCAGCATTGATTTTAGATTCGATAGCGGCTTTTACCGATGCCGGAAGTGTAATATTACGAACGAGTAATTGCTCAAGGATCAATCCCCTGCTCTTAAAATCATCTTCTATTGTTTTAAAAATTCTGGCCTGAAATTCGTCCCTTTTTGTAGAGTACAAAGCCACTGCATCGTAATAAACGGCATTGTCCCTTATTTTAGTCCGGCAGATTGGCCGAACAATTGTATTCCGGTAATCGGTGCCAATTTCTTTTAAAATACGAGGGGCCTCTTTACCAATTACCTTATAAAGCACGGTAAGATCAATCACAACCTCAAGTCCATCGGCAGACAAAACCCGAATCGCATCATCGCCCATTTTATTTCCTTCATCCTGGACACCCGACATTGTATAATTCTGGGTGCGAACATCAAATGTAACCACCTCAACCAAAGGGTTAATCATATTTAGTCCGCTTTCAAGAATATTACTGTTGACTTTCCCGAAGAGTTTCTGAACCCCAACATCGCCAGGCTCAATCTGTTTTACGGACGCAACACCAAGTCCGAGCATTAAAATCAGAAATCCGGCAATCCTGATGGTGCCGGTATAAGCCATCACTGGCGATTCTGTTTTGGCAAGAACAAACCCAATAACTATTACTACAATTCCAACGATAATTAAAAACATACATTTTAGATTTAAGAATTAATAATCAGACTGGTAAGCGCGTGATAAATATACTACATAAATTTCTAATTTTATCTTCTAAGCGAAAAGTTTGAAAATTAATTTTGCGGCAATTTTAAATAGTCCTGCTAAAACCGGTCTTCGACTAAAAACCATATATTTGACTGCTGTAATAAGTAAAATGGGAGAACAAAAAGCGAACTTAATGACAACCAAACCTATTGACATGTTAAAAACCAGGCTATGACAAATAAAACTATAAAGAATATTGAAAAATCCCTGATTATCTTATTGCTGTTGATTTCATTGCAATCTGCAGCGCAGACCAGTTTACCGATAGGTTACCCTGACCGGAGTCCTTCGCTTGATGTCTTGCCTGGATTTATTAACCCTCCAAAAGGATATGGCGAAGTTCCTTTTTATTGGTGGCAGGGTGACACACTTACCCGGGAACGTCTGCTGTGGCAGTTAGATCAACTGAAAGGCAAAGGAATACCAAGTTTGCAAATTAATTACAGCCATCAGGATTCCGGAGGTATTTCTTACGGTTCTTCTAATCCCAGTAAACCTGCTCTTTTTACAGCTGAATGGTGGACATTATTTAAATGGTTTGCCGTTGAAGCTCAAAAACGTGGAATGACTGTAAGCCTAAGTGATTATACACTTGGCATTGGCCAGGGTTTTGCGATGGATGAGGCTATCAAACAGAACCCGGAATTAAATGGATCGATGTTAAAAGGATCCTCTCAAATACTCTCGGGAACAGGCAACCTGAAAATGCCTGATAATCTGCT
Source organism: Bacteroidales bacterium (assembly GCA_038236995.1). Lineage (GTDB taxonomy): Bacteria > Bacteroidota > Bacteroidia > Bacteroidales > Prolixibacteraceae > JAAFHB01. Next base: position 17,184 of record JBBRZE010000079.1, read on the forward strand.
GACGCTGACAGCCTTCAAAACAGCAGAAGACAGTTCCCTCATCATTGAAACAAGAAAAAACTTACTTCCCCGTGTTAAAAACGGCAACCTGATTTACAGCTTTGGGAATGAAACATGGACAGTAATCAGTATCTACTCTGAACGGCTAATCCCCTCCTACGATCCGATGCATCCGCAAAGCGGCAAAGCCTACAATCACTATTTCTTCGATAAATTTGATAAAGCGTTACCCGATAAAAGATCAGGTGCACTCAATTTCTTCTTTTCGGATGAATTAAATTTCAGGGTAGGCGGCAATCTTTGGAACAATTACTTTGCCGCAGAATTCAAAAAACGAAAAGGATACGATGTGGTTCCCTGGCTTGATGCTTTGTATGTCAATATCGGTGCGATCACCCCCAAAATAAAACTCGACTACAATGATGTAATTGTTGGATTAAGCGAAGAAAACTTCTTTAAACCTGTTTACCAGTGGCACCAGGACCGGGGATTGATATTTGGTTGCGATCATGGCGGGCGTGGCAGAGATGTAGCTGAGTTTGGCGATTATTTCCGCACCCAACGTTGGAACCAGGGACCAGGTTCCGATCAGCCACGACTGTCGAAAGATATCATCAAAGCTAAAGTTGCTGCCTCTATTGCTCACCTGTATAACCGGCCACGTGTTTGGCTCGAAGGCTTTCACAGCAGTGGCTGGGGAACTTCCTCTGCAGACGTGACGGATGCAATTTTTGCCAATTACGTGGCCGGATACAACCTCTTGTCGTTTCATGGCCTCTACTATTCGACGCAAGGCGGATGGTGGGAATGGGCGCCTCCATGCAACCATTTCCGGATGCCCTACTGGCAACAGATTGATCCTTTAATGGACTGCATTCAACGGCTTTCCTATTTATTGTCACAGGGTTATCACAATTGTGATGTTGCAATACTTTATCCTACTGAACCGGTCGTCGCCAATATGGATGGTGAAAAATCGGTGAAAATTGCTTTCGAAACCGGGGAACAGCTTTACAACAAAGGGATCGATTTCGATTTTATTGATTTTGAATCGCTGGCACGTTCGGAGGTTAAAAATCAGGAATTGAATGTTTCGGGTGAGAAATACAAGGTTTTGATTGTCCCTTCGATGAAAGCAATACGGTCAACGTCGCTCAAAAAAATGGCGGAATTTAAGAAGGGAGGCGGAATTATTGTAAATATAGGAGACAAACCTGAGGCAACGGAGAAAACAGGGGTTAACGATGCGGCGATGAATAAACTTGTAGCGGACCTCTTTTCAAAAAGCGAAAACCTGGTTCAATGCGAAGATGCGAAGAATATTTCATTGGCAATTTCAGGGAAATACGTTCCTAATTTTAAAATACTTTCTGACTTGAAAGAACGTCCTTATGTGATGCACAGGGTGATCGGGAAACGTGATGTATATGCACTTTATAACTTCCCGGAAGGAAGTAAATGTTTTTTCAAGGCAAAAGGCAATGTGCAGTTATGGAATCCATGGAACGGTGAAACAGCATCGCTTTCGAAATTTGCAGTTCAAACGAATGATGGGACAGAAATAACATTACCATTGACGTTTAAAGAAATGCAGATCGTTGTTTTCGATCCCGACAACAGCAAAGGAATGAATGTTTTAAATGAAAACAACGTGATCAAACAAATTGAATTGGATACGACATGGGAATTCGAATTAAAGCCTTCACTTGATAATCAATGGGGCGATTTTCAGCTTCCGGCAACGAAAGAGCTATTAGGTGCACAGGTTCGCCAACTGCATTTTAAAGAGAATGCAAATTACACAGGTGAGAAACTCACATTCGATACAAAATGGAAAACTGTCACCTGTGCATTTGGATCACAATTTCTTAAAATCGGAGCAATCCCCAATCTACCTTCGGATGAAGAAATACTGAAATTAATCCCAAAGAACAGTGCTGATACGGCTACTATTACCGACAAAAAATACTTATGGTCCAAATATGATTTTTCGTGGCAGCAGGGTGTAGAGAATGATCCCGGACACCAGGGTTATCACGGTCTGAAAGGAAATATGTATGATAATTTCATCCGATTGGGCGATATGAAAGATGTGAAAATGTCGAAAATAAGAGTTCCGGAACCTGCAGGTAATTTCTACCTGCTTTACACGAACCTCATTGCCTCTTCTGACGGAACTTTCGATTTGCTGACGGGTGATGAAAAACCACTTGCGCTGTTTATAAAAGGTAAGAAAAGGGATACAAACGGCAAGACCATTCAATTAAAAAAGGGAGCTAACCCTGTCTTAATGGTATATGACAAGGCTTGCGAAACTTACCTGATCGCACGGAAACCCGGAACGCCACGCCCGGAAAAGAAACAGGTCGCGATGAGCTGGTATGGCGATGAGGGTGTACTGCCTTTCGATTGTTCGTTGAAGAACGATGCTTCAGGATTGTTTGCTTTTGAATCAGCGCCCGGTTTGCATTCATTCGCATTCGCTGCCTACGGGAAAGTAACGGCATGGATAGATGGCACTCAGGTTCAAACCACAACCGGACAAAACCAATCCACAGGATTAACGAACTACAACGTAAGCGTCAAAGATTTAAGATTAACCACATCACAAGTTGTTATAAAAATAGATTATCAACCGGGGTATTTTGGTGCAGGTGCGATTCCGGAATACATCAATCAGCAATGTGGCATAGGTAGTATAGATTTGGGTGACTGGTCCGCAATTGATGGATTAAGAGCTTATTCAGGTGGTGCCTATTACAGGAAAACCATTCAGATTGACGACCAGGATTTAAAGAACAGGTTAGAAATAGACCTCGGTGATCTTGTGTCTTCCGCTGAATTGCGCGTAAACGGCAAGAGCGCCGGTATCAAACTTTCACCACCCTGGAAATTCGACATCACACCTTTTGCCAAAGCCGGTGAAAATCAAATCGAAGTATTAATCTACAACACGATAGCCAACAATTACACTTCAATTCCTACAATGTACAGGGGTGAAATAAAATCAGGATTATTTGGACCGGTCGTATTAAAAATGATAAAACAGTAACGCGGGTAATAAATGAATTTATCGTTTTGAATGTCTGACTAATCAGCGGTTACATCAAGCGTGATCACGATCTTACCCATGGCATGTCCTTCTTCAAGGTATCGCATCGCGTCAGCAACCTCACTTAGCGGATAACGCCTGTCGATAACAGGTACCACCTTGCCGGCCTCGAGCAGTTCTTTCATAAAAATCAAATCCTCTTTGTTTGATTTCATCATAAGATTACCCATTTTTTTACTTCCGGTCATCGATATCCATGATCCTTGTAACATCGCCTCTAACATTTGAGCTCCGGAACCTCCGGTCATCACATAAATTCCACGGGGATTTAATGCGCGCTTATAATCTGAAATTGGATGATATCCATTTGCAGCAATAATCAGGTCATAGCGCAACCCGTTTCTGGTAAAATCTTCCTTTGTGTAATCAATCACATGATCTGCACCAAGGGAGCGTACCAATTCTAATTTGCCGGTACTACAGACCCCCGTCACTTCGGCTCCGAACGATTTGGCAATCTGCACCGCAAACGTACCCACACCACCGGAAGCGCCGTTGATCAAAACCTTTTGTCCCGGCTGAATATGTCCCTTTTCGCAAAGCGCCTGTAATGCGGTGACTGCCGCTAAAGAAACGGCCGCTGCTTCATCAAACGATAAACCGGCAGGTTTCAACACCAGTGCATTTTCGGTTGCACATACATATTCGGCAAAACCTCCCCAGCCACATGCCGAGATGTCTCCGAATACCTCATCCCCCGGATGAAACTCTTTTACATTTCTGCCTACCGCTTCAACACGCCCTGCGATGTCAGCACCAAGAATATTGATTTTTGGTTTTAAAAGTCCAGACATGAAGCGGGCTAAGAACGGGTCGGCTCTCATGATATGCCAGTCAGCGGCATTTAAGGACGCCGCATAAATTTTTACCAGTACGTCATTGTCTTTGACGACAGGTTTTTCCACCTCTTTATATTCAAGAACATCCGGTGATCCGTATTTTGTGTATACAATTGCTTTCATATTCGCTGAGTTGATTTATTTTTTCGTTATGCTTCAATTTGGTTAAGATATTTTTAGTTCTATGTTGTTTAGTGCGTATGATTGGATTTTACAATGATTGCGTTTAGCTATTAGCTGCTAGCTGCTGGCAGACTAGCTTATTAAAAAATCAGGCGCTATCTAAACTTTTAAAGGATCAGTTTCAAATTGTTTGCACTATCATGCCAACTGCCAGTTGCCAAAAGCCAGTTGCTTAATGCATAAATCATTTAAAAGCAGTTTGCAGATTTGCCCACACCAACCGACATTGAGCCATTTATCCCTTAGCACCTTGCCGTTTTACGCTTCTTACCAATCTGACCCTTTTCAATGGCTTTGTGAATATATTCTGTTGCCAGGGGAACTTTACAGGCAGTTCCGTTCATATCCACTTTCACGATTCCGATTTTGGCTGCTACTGTAATTGACCTATCCGTTAAATCTTTAATAAACGTGCCAATCGCAATTACAAATCCATTCATCGCTAAACGCACACTGTTTTGCGAATGATGAATCTCATTTGCAACTTTATCGAGCAGTTGACGATATGCATTAATGTCCAAATCTTCATCCCGGTTAACCGCTGCATAATAAGCCAAAGTAGCCCAGCCTGCTGAAGCAATTCTTTCCTTGTCAGATTGAATCCACCTGAGGCCAAGACCAAAACCAAAATTTGTTTCTGCAGCAACCCATGGAACTGCGAAATCACTTAAATAATACCAATATGCTTTGCCAATCCAATCCTCCAATTGTGATTCGGTTATTTTATGCTCATCGGCCATCAGACCGGCAAGATACATCGCGTCAGAATTACCTGTCCGGTAAAGTTCCAAAGACAATTCGTGATTCTTTTTTGTCTTTTTCAGTATCTTTTTCAAATCGGCTACTTTCACACCAAAAAAAGGCTCCCTTGCTCCGTGTTTAGAAAGCGTTTTTTTCGTTTGTCCGTCTCCGTATTTTTCAAGTTCAATCAGAATTTCATTTGCTGTCATTTTCTATCATTTTAAATTCGTAGCAACGGTTATTTAGCTTTATGGATTGTATCTGCGGAAGACATCCCATTTTTGTGTTTACGATGGTGTGGATTTAATTGAAAAAGTTTTTACCAACCATTTGTTTTCGTTTTAATATCGTTTTGAATCAATCTTATTACCGGCAGAATCCTTCAATATTCAGACACTCCGTCACCGGACCTTCTAATTCGCAGTATTCATTACTATTAATGACACCAGTAATTAATTGCGATCAGCTGTCGAAGAAAACCAAGGTCTCAACGTCGCTATTCCGACTTACCCTTAAAAGCTGCAAAAAGTGCCATAGAATGGCCGTGTCCTAATTCAAAATCTGCTTTAAGCCAGGCGATGATTTCTCCGGCTTTTACTTGCGGATTTAATTTCCCGTTTTGGAGAAACCCCTTTTCTTCGGCAAGTTTTTTAAAATCTTCAATGTTCTTGCCTGTCCTGGCTTCTATGTTGTCTAAATAGGCTTGAAATGACATCGCGTTTATTTTTTTATTGGATAAATATATCCCGTTTCACATTCTTTTATCTTTACAGGGCGCACTTCAATTGTAGCTGAAGGCACCTATTCAAATTCGGGATTGTACATTGCAATTTTATATAAACCGATCAGCCCAGCCGGTCAGTCCTCTTTCTTTTGTCCTGCAAGAATAATGTAATAATTTATTTCCCGCTCCTGACCTTTTTAACCAATTCAACATCCACTGGTTTAAAACTATTTCCGAAATCTGACCGGATATATGAAAGCACATCCGCAATCTCCTTATCGGTTAATTGTGCCTGTGGAGGCATTGCACTTTTATAAATTTCACCATTCACTTCAACTTTTCCGCTGAGTCCTTTCGTGATTATAAGTACCAACTCTTTGGGATCTTTTCCTACCCAGCTCCCTTTACTTAATGGCGGAAACATCCCCGGAACACCCGATCCGCTCGCCTGGTGACAAACCAGACAATACTTTGTATAGACTGCCTTGCCAGGATGCTCTTTTACAGCCGGTTTTGCAGCCTGATTACCCGATATTTCTTTTGCCGGTGGTTCTGCACGATTATTCGCCGCATTATTTCCTCCACGACTGTCATGATACGAAATAACAAATACACCCAACACTACACTAAATACTAATTGTTTAACGATCCTGCTCATAGTATAAATTAAAGTTTTTATAAACTGAATTAAAAAATAAAATATCCCTTTGGGTTAATTTAAATTGCTAATACAGAACGAAGAACTGTTTTTTTTGTGAATTTGTCGCCGCTTTGTGGCTCAAATTCGGCTACTATTTTTGTCTGCCAAACTAACACCGCGATGTGGCTTTTACAAAATCAAACCGTGTGACAGCGATAGTCTGGCAAATAAAGATGCGTAAATAAGTCGCATATCGTCTTAAAAGATTCAGTTAACATTTTTGATTACCAAACTTTCAGTGCGATACACTAACAAAGTAAAAGTTGAGTAACGGAGATGGTATGGTATACCATAAATAAAAATGTGTTCATAAATCGAATAGCGGCGAAAGAAAGAACGTTGACTGATCTTTTAATCAGGAAATACAATACTAAAGGTTTTTAATACCTTGCACTTTACGTGACAATTACTGTCACTTGTAAGCAATCCGGTAAATGCGGCCATTCGAATCATCCGAAACGAACAGTGAACCATCCGGCGCCTGTGCCAATCCACAAGGACGGTGTTTTGCATCACCCGGATTCATTACCTCGCCTATCCCCGCAAAACCATTTGCAAAGATTTCCCACGCTCCCGATGGAACACCATCTTTAAATGGGACAAATGCGACGTAATATCCTTCTTGTGGTAATGGAGCACGGTTCCACGAACCATGAAATGCAATGAAAGCGCCGTTTTTATATTTCTCCGGGAACATACTTCCCGTGTAGAACAATACATCATTCGGGGCAGTATGGGCAGGAAATGCCAGGATTGGATTCTCGGCATCCGGCCTCCCCGCTTTTTTTCCGTCACCACCATATTCCGGAGCAAGCATTTTCTTATTTTGGATGGGGTCGTAATAACAGTAAGGCCAGCCAAAATTCGATCCGTCGTTGACCGACAAAAACTCTTCGGCAGGTAGTTGCGCACTTTGTTCGTTGGTATAAAGATCGGGATAGAACGACCCAAGCTGATCTCTTCCATGCTGAAGGGCAAACAACTTATTTTCTACATTATTCCATGTAATTGCAACTGCATTCCTGATTCCTGTTGCATAACGGTAACCGTTTTTAACCTGGTCCTGATTTAAAACATCTGCCTTAAACCGCCATATCCCGCCATGTTTTTCAAGGATCGGACAAGGATCAATCCCTGGCGAACCTTTCGTGCGGTCTACAACCTGGCAGGCATTCGAAGGTGCTCCCACGGTGACATACATATTGCCTGCCTGATCGAACGTAAGCGGTTTCGTAGCATGTTGGTTTTGCACATCAAACCCTTTCGCAATGACCTCGGGGATTGCAGCCGGTACCAATTCGCCCGCTGTCAGTTTATAACGCACAACGATTGTATCGGCCCCAAAATAAATATACCCGTCGTGAATTTTCAAACCTGTTCCGTCATAAATACCATGGTATTTAATGATATCAGCACGACCATCCTTATTTTCATCGCGAAGACAAACGATTCCGCCACCGTTTTTTACATTACTCAGCGACACATACACATCACCGTTTGTATTAATCGACATATGACGCGCATGACCAATATTATCGGCATAAACAAGGGCAGAAAATCCTTCCGGAAGTTTCAACCCGGCATTGTCCTTGTCGGATGCAATCGCTTTGGATAAATCTGAAATCTTGTTTGGATTTGACTGGCAGGCTCCCATGAATGCCATTGTAATCATCAATAAAGCTAATTTTTTCATATTATATGGATTTAAATATTCAATTGACTGATCGGTTGCCGGATAAACCAGGCTTACCGTTGCTTTCTATCATGAAACAGGAATCAGCAGAAATTGTTTAGAACTATTCTGCTTAAGTGTATTCCAGGATGGATATTAAATATTACACGGATTAAAACGGATTGCACGCTGTCAGTAGAAAATATAGCTATTGTAATTCTGTCAATCCGTACGGGATTGACGTTGGATGCCATTTCACCCGTTTAAGAGGCGCAGCCCCGGACGATATTGTAACAACGGATTTTAATCCGTTAAAAATGAATGTAAATTAATAAACCACAGACCCCACGTTTGCAATGTGAGGTTTGTGGTTTTGGGTTTGTAACCCATATTCAAAACAATATTTTATAAATGGAATAATCGCCAGATCGTTTCAAACGACTGACAACCATCCCCATGTTACAAACAAGGGGAAGCGACAGATCTGCAGCTCATCTTCTGTGCCATCCGGCACAAAAGGTCGGTAGAAAATAGATCCGGGAAGAATCTACCGTCCCGTACGGGACGGAACACTGCATTCCATCTTTTTTCTACCGATCTGTTTTCCCTACGGGAAATTCTCAGCACTTTTCCATTGCGGTTCTTTGCGTTAATATCCGCTCCCCCTCGTTTGCAACAAGAGGTTTGTGGTTTTGGGTTTGTAACTCATATTCAAAACAATATTTTATAAATGGAATAATCGCCAGATCGTTTCAAACGACTGACAACCATCCCCATGTTACAAACAAGGGGAAGCGGCAGATCTGCAGCTCATCTTCTGTGCCGTCAGGCACAATAGATCGGTAGAAAATAGATCCGGGAAGAATCTACCGTCCCGTACGGGACGGAACACTGCATTCCACCTTTTTTCTACCTATCTGTTTTCCCTACGGGAAATTCTCAGCACTTTTCCATTGCGGTTATTTGCGTTAATATCCGCTCCCCCTCTTTTGCAATGAGGGCTTTGTGGTTTTGAGTTTGTAACCCATATTCAAAACAATATTTTATAAATGGAATAATCGCCAGATCGTTTCAAACGACTGACAACCATCCGATCATTACAAACGAGGGGAAGCAGCAGATCTGCAGCTCATCTTCTGTGCCGTCAG
>JBBRZE010000080.1:0-25299 GCA_038236995.1 Bacteroidales bacterium
CACTTCGTATCGAATAGAATTAAAAGGTGAAAGTTTAAGAAAAAAACGGTAAAATTGTCAGTCATTAGAATTCTATGAACCATCATTCCTGAAGGGGGGTCAATATGACCGGAGGAGGGGTCAACATCACCGGAATATCCATTATCTGGTTTACAAAGTAAAATACCATTATATCATTGAGTAATAATAGAAATAAAAAAAGAGGCTCTTCTGGTAGAATAAAACTATTAATTACTATTGGTATAATAGCCATGTTGAGCTTAGTCTCAAAATCACAACAACTCAGTAAGGATACGGTTGTTTGTATTATTGATACCACCAGAAGCTATGTGGAGTACAGGGTGAATCCTTTCCCTGAAAAATATCCAAAATTTCGTTGGCAGGTTTCCATTCAAGGGCACTATTATGATATTGAATGGCCTAAGAAAAAGGATTTTGCATGTATTACATTCCGTGCTATTGGCCTTAATAGTAATTTCCTCAATCCCATAGGCCCATGGGATATTAAAATACAGAAAGAAAAAATAAAGGGCCGGTTTATTGTTGAGAACGATGAATGGGTCAATCAACAAAAGGATTTCAACACCCTTTGCACCAGAATCGGATCCGTGCCAAGTGACATATGTAGTTTTATTATTTGGAAACAGGATTTTGAAAGCCTGAAGACTGACTCGGTTATAATGCACCGTGTTTCGGTGGGATATAATATAATTTTGAAAGATTGTTTCGAATAATATAATCAGAATTGCAAATTCCTTTTGGGTTTTGTTGTATATTTAAAAAACAATCTAATGTCTTTGAAAGATTGCACGATAAGTCCATAACCATGAGAGTATTTTATATTGCCATTGGCTTGATCGCCATGTTTAGTTCGGGTTCAAAATCGCAGTCAACCAGAATAACTGGTCCAACTAATCAGATTGAGCTTTTCGACACCACCGATTGTGTGTATAAAGTGTTTTGGCAAAACATGAATCCAAAGTGTATTGAAGCACATGCAGTAAAGTCTAAACAAAATCGAAAAGAAATTCAGCCAATTACTATTGATGTAATATCGCAAAACGATACTACGCTTATTGATCAAACTTATTATAATACCTTAATCGGTTTGAAATTTAAGAAAAACTATAAATCCGGACAAATAAGCGCATGTGGGTTCGAAATATCAAATGCCAAAGTTGGGAAGTGGAAGTTTTTCTCTCCGCAAGGGGTATTGGAGAGTATTGTAGATTACAGCAGTCAATATGGTGTAAACTATTGTGAGTTTTTCGCAATGGCTCGAGCCTTTGGTATGGTTGTTGAAAACAGCCGAATGCCTGACAGAAAGAGGCTTATCGAGATTGCAGATTCGCTAAAATTGAAAAATTGCAATAGAACATATGCTAATCAATATTGGTTGAATTTTGAATTTTACCCTATTAATGTGGAAGAAAAAGAAGGACACTTTCGAAGTGAAATATCATATTCAAATATTCCAGGATCTAAAGTATGGACGGTATGTAAATATTTTAGCTTTACTAATAAACGACTTTGTTTTTACTTGTCATTTTATCCTGAAACAAAAGAAATCTGTATTTATGAATGTTTTTCTGATTCAGAACCTCTTAGATTATGAAAAAAAAACGGATTCTTCCTCTGATGGGAGAGAGATGGAATCCTCACATCTAACCCATAACCATGAAAGCATTATATATTGCCATTTGCTTGATCGCCATGTTCAGCTCGGTTTCAAAAGCACAGCCAACCTATAATGATATAATGGCCAGTGCACTTAAAGAGTTTGATTCTTCTTCTTATTCTGATGATATTTATAATGCTATTGCGTGGGAAGGATTAAGGGGAACTGCTGCCTATGCATCGTTTATGGCAGATCCTGAAAACAGCAAAAAATATAATCAAACAATGGAGTTAGCAAAATTGCTACCTCAAGAAAATTGTAGTCAACCATGAAAAGCATTATAATTATTGTAACATTAATTGTCGTGATGAGTTTTACTTCAAAAGCTCAACCCATTAGTAATGACACTGTAGTCTGCATTATTGACACTGCTAAATACTATGTAAAGTATAGAGTAAACCCTTTTATGAACAAAAATCCCAAGTTTCATTGGCAGGTTTCAATTAAAGGCCATTATTATGATATTGAAAGGCCTCAGAATAAAGATTTTGCATGCATTGTATTCGATGCAGACGATCTTAGTAGCATTTATAAAAATGATTACAAGGGACCTTTTAGTATTAAAATGTCAAAAGAAAAAATCAAGGACAGGTTTATTGTTGAAACTGATGAATGGATTAATAAACAGACTAGTATGCAAACTCTTTGGAGGAGAATCGGATTCTTTCCAAGGGATAGATATAATTTTATCGTTTTCAAACAGGATTTTGACAATGCAAAGACTGATTCGGTAACAATGCATCGCGTTTCAGTAGGTTATTGTGAAATTCAAAATTAATGTAGAAAAGGGATTCCATCTTTTAAAAAGAGATGGAATCCTTTAGCACTCACTAAGCAATATTCAGAAGCAAATATCTGATTTATTTACCACCAATCTTTTTCCGGAGCTGTTCTCTTAAATCAAGAAGCGCCTTCGAACTCCCTACCTTGTAAATATGAGGCATGATAAACCGCTTGTGCTCTGCAGGTAATAGGGCTGAACGCGCCATTAAATATTCGTGGCATTGTTGAGCAGAAGGAAGTTCGTTGATGATGGATTGATGCTCGTAAACCTTTTCATGAAGATTTTCTCTTGTCAGACCGCTTACTATTGTACACTTGTCAGGAAGAATCGGGTTATGAATACAATCACAATCATCTGGGTCTTCGTTTTCGAGCAGGATACCATCACGGAAGAAGTTTCCTTCGCCGTCGTAATAGCGGTAAAGTGATTTCCGTCCGGGATAGGTCATCTTTTCGACATTCTCCGAGATTTTCATGCGGGGTGTATCGTTGCAAAGCGCGAGTTTATAAACACCGTCGAGCGCTGCATCGGGTTTGCCCGTCACAAGTTCTGTTCCGATTCCATATCCGTCCAACGGGGCGTGTTGCTCATTCAAACTGCTTACGACATATTCGTTCAGCTGGTTGGATGCGAAGATTTTTACATACTCCAGACCCGCATTGTCCAGCATTTTACGTGCTTTTTTGCTCAGGTAAGCTAAATCGCCGCTGTCGAGCCTAATACCAATCAACTTGTTTCCTTTGGCTTCCATCTCTTTGGCCACTACAATTGTATTTGGGACACCGCTGCGCAAAGTATCGTAAGTATCGACCAAAAGGACAGTTCGTTCAGGATTAAACCGCGCATATTCGCGAAAGGCGGTTAGTTCATCGTCAAAGCTTTGAACCCAACTGTGTGCCATTGTACCGGATATGGGAATATCGTAGATAAAGCCGGCATGTACATTTGATGTTGAAGAGGCGCCGCCAATTATTGCGGCACGGCTGGCCATAATACCACCTGTTCCATGTGCCCGGCGAAGGCCAAAATCGGCAAACTCTTTCTCTCGACAAACCAGTTTTATCCTGAAAGCTTTGGTCGCAATCAACGATTGGAAATTGAGAATATTGAGGAGCATTGTCTCGATCAGCTGGGCCTCAATAATATTTCCTTCAACGCGAAGCAACGGCTCACTGGGAAAAACAATCTCTCCTTCTCTCACAGAATAAATGGTTCCTGTAAAGCTGAAATCTTTCAGGTAATCAAGAAACTCGGTGCGAAGCCCTTGTTTGGCAAGGTATTCAAGGTTCTCATCCGAATAGCGAAAGGCTGATAACGAATGGAGTAAGTCAGCTAGTCCTGCAAAAACAAGAAATCCTCCTTCATAGGGATTCGTTCTGTAAAAGTAGTCGAAGACTGTTTGTTCATCTTTCTTGCCGGCCAAAAAATAACCCTGAGCCATTGATAACTCATAGAAATCGGTATATAGACCTAAAGTTTCTGACGTTGCATTGATCATCATAGCGCTTAATTTATCCAAATGTAACCAATTGCACCCAAATAAAAAATCCCGGTGGAGTTCCGGGATCTTTTGTTGGATATAAGAATTTAATACCTGATCTGATTGGAAATGAAATAAACGAGGAGTATATTGTTGTAAATGAGATTTTTCTCACCGTCTCTTTTTCCCACCATCTCTAAGTCTCTTAGTCTTTCTAATACTTTCGCTCAATCGTTTGAGACCTGTCCGGGCCTACCGAAACGATCCTGATCGGAACATTCAGCTTCGATTCGATGTATTTAATGTAGGCGCTCAATTCAGCAGGAAAGTTTTTCTCGCTGGTAACTCCCGTAAGTGGTTTTTTCCAACCGGGAAGCGTCTCATAAATGGGCTCAACGTTTCCATCCAGTTCGTAAGGAAAATCTTCGGTAAGCTGACCGTCAATTTTGTATTTTGTACAAACTTCAATCGTATCAAAATCATCGAGTACGTCGGCTTTCATCATGATCAGTTCAGTAACACCGTCTATCATGATGGCATATCTCAGAGCAACCAGATCGAGCCAGCCACAGCGACGCGGACGTCCGGTTGTCGAACCGAATTCATGTCCTACATCTCTTAGCTTTTGTCCGGTTGCATCGTGGAGTTCTGTTGGAAACGGGCCGCTTCCAACACGCGTGCAATAAGCTTTAAAAATTCCATAAACCTTCCCGATTTTGTTCGGAGCAACTCCCAATCCGGTACATGCGCCGGCAGTGATTGTATTAGAGGATGTCACAAAAGGGTAGGAGCCAAAATCGATATCGAGCATTGTGCCTTGAGCACCCTCGGCAATTACCGACTTTCCCGAATCAACCAACTTGTTGATGACCGTCTCGCTGTCAATTAATTGAAATTGTTTGATCGTTTCGATTCCTTCAAACCACGCTTTTTCGTAATCGCTAAGCGCTTCTTCATAATCGAAATGATAGTATTTGGTTAACTGATCGGTATGTAGTTTGACCCGAGCCTTGTATTTTTCTTCGAAATTATTCAGGATATCACCAACACGAAGTCCGTCGCGTCCAACCTTATCGCGGTAAGCCGGGCCAATTCCTTTCAAGGTTGATCCAATCTTGTCTGCACCTTTTGCGGCTTCGGATGCAGCATCGAGCAATCGGTGAGTCGGAAGGATCAGATGCGCTTTTTTCGAGATTAAAAGCGTCTTTTTCAGATCGAATCCTAATTTGAGCAACGAATCAATCTCTTTTTTAAAGATGGACGGGTCGATTACAACGCCATTTCCGATAATATTGATCTTATCGGCTCTGAAGATTCCGGAAGGAATGGTGTGCAAAACATGTTTAATGTTATTGAATTCCAGAGTATGACCAGCATTTGGACCTCCCTGAAAGCGGGTAATAACATCATAACGTGGTGTTAAAACATCCACAACTTTACCTTTTCCTTCGTCTCCCCATTGAAGACCAAGCAATACATCTACTTTCATTTTATATATCTTTACTTACAATTATTTTTTTGCAGTCGATCTTTCCGAAGGCATAAAACCTAAACGCTTAAATTCTTCACAGAATTACTTAAACAGTGGGCAAAAATCGACCAAAGGTAGGGAATATTTTTTGAAAAAGGGATAAAAAAAACCTCCCGTTTGGAAGGTTGATTATTAATAGGTTTTTAATTGTTGTAAGTCCTACAGCTGCAAAAACCTCCGCTTTAAAAGTGATAATCGCCTAAAATAAAGTTGCTTAGACCACTTACTTTTTTATTTCGGATCAATCATCTCGCCATAAAGGTAAAGCGAGTGATGCGAGAGCTTGAAATTGTTTTTGGCACACGCGTCTTCGATGATTTCCATTAACCGGGAATCCTGAAACTCGGTTACCTTTCCGTTTCGGATGTCGATGAGGTGATCGTGTTGTTTGGAAGCAAGCGTTTTCTCGAATTGCGCAATATTCTTTCCAAACTGGTGTTTCACCACCAATTTACAATCAAGTAATAGCTCAATTGTATTGTACAATGTGGCACGACTTACCCGATAGTTTTTGTTTTTCATCGAAATATATAGCGTTTCGATGTCGAAATGCCCCTCTCTGGAGTATATTTCGTCAAGAATAGCGTACCGTTCCGGAGTCTTTCGGTGTCCCTTCCTTTCAAGGTAATCTGTAAAAAGGGATTTTACGGTTTCTCTATTGTCAAGCAGACTATTCATACTTAATCTAAATTTAAATAGAGTGTAAAATTAGAAATATTTTTAAGAACCAAACGTTTGAAGCAAAAAAAATACAGGTAAAAAGGTTAAATCTCCTTGCGATTCACTGTATCGACTCCCTTAATATTTAATAGCTTCGTGATCAGCGTTTCAAGAAGCTCTGTATTTTGAATGTAAAGGTAGAAATTTCCTTCAAAAATACCATCGTGGGCGTCAAGATTGATCGATCGCATGTTGATTCCATATTCGTTGGAAATTACGTTTGTAATTTTATTGGCAATTCCCTGTTGGTCAAAACCCCTGATATAAAGATGGGTAAGATAAAAAAGCATTTTCGATTTTGTCCATGTAGCTTCAATAATGTCATCTCCGTGGCTTGACATCAGCTTTACAGCTTCGGGACACGACTTATTATGGATCATAATTCTTCCTTCGTCCGAAACAAATCCAACTACGTCATCACCAGGGATTGGATTGCAGCATGGCGCAAGAAGATAATTGGCTTTTTTCTGATCTTCGTCGAGTAAATAGGGCTTTTTCTTGTCAATTATTTGATTGGCAATTTTTTTATCGCCTCCAAATGAGAAGGAGAGTTTCCAGAATTTTATAAATTTATTGACCGATTTTTCCAGAAGCGTCGTTTCGAGGTTATCGAGACTCACGAGTCCCATACCGATTTCAGCGTATAGTTGTTCTTTCGTATGTAACCCGTAATGATTAATAAGTTTCTTGAGTGTGTTGGAGGAGGGCTTTACGTTTAGTTTCTCGAGTTGTTGATTCAGCTGATTTCTACCGTCTTCGATGTGTTTTTTCTGTTCTTGTTTGAAAGAGTCTCTGATTTTAGATTTTGCCCTGGCCGTAATGGCACTTTCAATCCAGGAAGGTTTGGGTGATTGTTTATCAGAGGTTAATATTTCAACCTGATCACCACTTTTAAGGATGTGGCTCATTGGTACAAGAATATGATTTACCTTTGCGCCTATACAATGGTTACCAAGTTCGGAGTGAATGTCGTACGCACAATCAAGTACAGTAGCACCCTTTGGAAGCATCTTCATCTCCCCTTTAGGTGTAAAGATCACGATCTCCGCTGAATAAAGATTCAATTTAAATTCATCAAGAAAGTCAAGCGCATCCGATTCCGGATTCCCGAGTAATTCACGGATTTTGAGGAGCCATTTGTCGAGTTCGCTCTCAGAGGTTCCTTCCTCTTTGTATCGGTAGTGTGCTGCAAATCCCCGTTCGGCAATTTCATCCATTCTTTCTGTACGAATCTGAACTTCAACCCATTGTCCTTCCGGTCCCATCACCGTAACATGTAATGCTTCGTAACCATTAGCCTTTGGAATAGTTATCCAGTCGCGAATCCGGTCAGGTTTAGGGGTGTAAACATCTGTTATAAGAGACAAAATATCAAAGCATTGCCTTTTTTCTGAAATTCCTTCTTTTGGCTTAAAAACAATACGGACTGCCAGTAAATCGTAGATCTCATCGAACGTAACATTCTTGGTCTGCATTTTATTCCAGATAGAGTAGATCGATTTCGGACGTCCGCTGATGGTGAAGTCAAAATTCTCGGTATAAAGCTTTTCCTGTATGGGTTTCGCAAAATCGAAAACAAGGTAGTTCATTCGTTCTTGCTCACTTCGGAGTTTCAGCTCGATTTGTTGAAATATTTCAGGGTTTTTATATTTCAGGGCCAGATCTTCCAGTTCAGTTTTTATAGCGTATAGACCAAGACGATGGGCGAGAGGAGCAAAAATGTAAAGCGTTTCGGATGTGATCTTTAGCTGCTTCTGATAAGGCATCGACTCAAGTGTTCGCATATTGTGCAATCGGTCTGCAAGTTTGATCAGGATCACCCTTACATCGTCTGACAAAGTAAGGAGCATCTTTCTGAAATTTGTAGCCTGATTCGAGTCGAATGTTCCTGAAAGTTTGGTGAGCCCATCAACAAGCGAAGCGACTTTTGCCCCAAACATATTCTCAATGTCGTCAAGAGTATATTCTGTATCTTCAACAACATCGTGTAAAATAGCCGCAAGAACTGATTTTGTTCCAAGACCTATTTCATTTACAACAATTTTAGCAACGGCAATAGGATGAATAATATATGGTTCGCCTGATTTGCGTCTGACTCCCATATGAGCTGAATTCGCAAATTGAAATGCTTTTCGAATAAGCTGTTCATTTTCATGCGATAGAGGTCTGGTGAACGACTTTAAAAGGTCTTCAAACAAATCTTCAATTTCTCTTTTTTCAATTTCGGTTTGCAGATCCATCCTGTAGTTTTTTCCTCATTTTACTTTTATAAAGTGTAAAAATAACCTTTTAATCTTAACGAATGCGAAGTCAAATTTGTTTGTAAAAAATTGCTTCCCGGTCAAATTACTGCATGCAATAATTGCTTGATATATATATGAAAATAAATCGTTTAGAGCTCTATTGCGTTTGGTAAAACAGATTTAATGAAATTTTGACCTGCCACAGCCGGGGTTAAATCTAATGTTTTAACAGTAAGCTGATTGATTCGAAGATAACGGCCACAATTATGATATTTAAAACAGCATAGCCATAGGTATATCTATTGAATAGTGATAAACCATAAATTACGATGCGAATTGAAAGTATCCAACAAACAAAAGCTACGATGTAGGAAGGGTGCAAGATCAGATTGATGTTATCCAACTGGTAAGCAGGAATTATAAAAATAAACGCAAGAACCGGATAAATAAGAATGGGTAAGAATGAATAAATTAATACTGTCTCAATTTCATCAAATGTTGCTTTCCCGTTAAATATTTTGCCTGTTTTCCAAACGAAATAGGGATAGATAAATTTAAAACAGAGCAATCCCATCAGCGGTGTAATTGTAAAAGAAACGATAAATCCTGCTAATGCAGATCCGGATATTGGTTTCGAATATTCTTCAAATCTTGCCAGGTAAATACTATAAGAAATCAATACAATAAGAAATCCGAGATGATTTTCTTTTCCGGCAAGTCTTCTTTCTGCAAGATATTCGAACGTCTCAGTTGGTTTAGTCCAGATTGATAACAATGGTCGCATACTCCGACAGTTTTATTTAATATTACCAAATACAATCTCTATGGTCTCAACCATGGTGCCCCATGAAAACTTCTCCTTTTCGGAAATTACATTTCCCGTAAAAAAGTCGTTCCTATCGTTGTTGTAAAAATCGAAAATTGCATCGGTTATCGCTTCTGGTCCCGGATTTACAACATAGCCTACTTTTCCGTGGGGGATTATTTCACCCAGTCCTCCTACATCAGTAACAAGCATTGGTTTATTATAATGGAAAGCAATCTGTGTTACACCACTTTGTGTCGCTGACTTATAGGGCTGAACAATCATATCGGCAGCTCCAAAATAATTTGCAACATCCTGATCTGCAATGAAATCAGTTCTTAATATAACATGTTCTGTAAGATTTTTCTCACTAATAATCTTCAAATACTTTTCTGAGGAAGTATAAAACTCTCCTGCAATGATCAGTTTAACCGGAAATTGCCGAAGTTTTTCATCGCCAAAAGCCTCCAGCAACCAGTCGAGTCCTTTGTAATCGCGGATAAACCCAAAAAATAATAGATACCGGTAATCGGGATTAAGGTTTAAATGTTTTATCGCTTGTTCCCGTGGCACAATATTTCCGAATATATCATAAAGCGGGTGGGGAGTATAAGCCATGGGTGCTAGTGGCTTGAATTGTTTCAGGTCGTTCAAAACAGCTCTCGACATTGTGATAAATCCATTGCAACTATTAGTAAAATAGCGAGTTAGTGCATTGTCAATAAAATGTGTTTCATGGGGGATCACGTTGTCGACGATTGCAATCACTTTTGTATGATCATTTCCACGAACAATTTTTGATATCATTCCCAGGCAAGGCGCCATAAATGGTGTCCAATATCGCACCAGAAGCAAATCGGGTTTAAGCTTTTTTATCTCCCGACCAACTGATAGCCAATTGAAAGGATTAATGGAGTTTACTTTTATTCTGATATCCAAACCTTCAGGAGCAGGTTGATCCGAAAGTTGAGTCTTCCCTGGAAAAAGGAAGGAGGGATATTGAAGTGAAAAAGTATAAATAATTACTTCGTCACCACCATCAAAAAGCGCTCGTGTAAGTCGTTCATTGAATGTAGCAATACCTCCGCTTCGGAAGGGCCAGGTTGTTCCAAGAAGAATAATTTTTCTTTTCAATGTAGTCAGAATTTAATACAAAGGTAAATTTTTTTAATAAGACAGTGAATGTCTATATGGATTCAAGTAGAAATAAATATCTGAATATTTAAACTGGGGTCAATTCTTACCAGTTTCCTCTAGCTCTACTCACACATTGTACCCAAATGAAATATCGCGTTATGATCTAAATTATTGTGGATTAGTGTTTATTGCGCAACGCAATGCTGATAATTTGCAATTGAATCCCCTACTTAATATTATTTTACCATTTTTTAATTCAAGAGATCCGCATTAATGCAGTCCTGATAGTACCTGAAATCAATTACAAGAGGCTGATCGCTAATTAATAACTATGTTGACTTTGTTTCATATGGCTCAAATCTGATTTTTTAAATAATATAACTTTACTTACTGCTGAATCCATTATCTTTGGCAAACTGTTAATCTTTAAAAGAACCAATGAACGAAAGACCTTTAATCTTGATAACTAACGACGATGGTGTTTATGCGAAAGGTTTGAATGAATTGATCGAAGTAATCCGCCTTTTTGGAAATATTGTTGTTGTCGCACCCGATAGTCCACGCTCCGGAATGGGTCATGCAATAACAGTTGATCATCCGTTAAGAGTTACACGTCTTCAGGAGGACGAAGGACTTTTGATTTACTCATGTACAGGAACACCCGCCGATTGTATTAAGTTGGCTTGCAATCAATTGTTGGAGAAATTGCCCGATTTTATTATATCCGGGATCAATCACGGAGCAAATACTTCGGTTTCTATTTTATATTCCGGAACGATGGGAGCTGCGCTCGAAGGATGTATTCATGGAGTTCCTTCGATTGGTTTTTCGTTGAATGATTACAGTCCGGAAGCCGATTTTTCAAGGTCTAAAATTGTTGTTGCGCGTGTCTTTCAGGCAGTTGCAGAACGTGGACTTCCTGAGGGAGTTTGTTTAAATGTAAATATTCCTCAAGGAGAGGTGAAGGGTATAAATTTCTGCCGTCAAACCAGGGGGAAATGGATGGAAGAATTCGAGAGAAGAACAGACCCTCATGGACGTGAATACTATTGGCTCAAGGGATATTTTAACAATGCGGAAGCTGAAGCACGTGATACCGATGACTTTGCCTTGCTTAATGGGTTTGTTTCAGTTGTGCCAGTTAATACAGATCTTACGGCATATACGGCCTTCCCACAAATGCAAAAATGGAAATTTTAATATTAGAAGAAAAAATTCTATTGAAATCAATCGATCCGACAGCTTGGAATAATTAATTTTTTAATCACGAATCTACTATCATGTAGATCTACGAAACCGATATAAGTGCAAATGAACAACCCAAAAAATTACGATGATAAGACATTGTTTATTAACAAAATAAGCTACGGTGTTATCATAGGAATCCTAAGCCCTGTCCTTTTTTTCCTGTTGAACTACATTTTTCGATTTCGCCAGTACAATTTTAGTGATTACCTGCAATTTTTGATCGAATCAAAAAAACTGGTCAGTGTAATCAGTTTAACCATATTCCCTAATCTTATTCCTTTTATGCTGTTTATCAACAGTAATAGGTACAGTTCTGCCCGAGGAGTTTTGGCGTCTACGATAATTTTGGGGATTTTCATTTTCATTTTTTATTTCATTCAATGAAACGAACTATAAGCATTAATATCTCATATATGATGATGACTAATAGCGAGTTCCATCAGGCAATTAAAAAACAAATTATCTTCTGATGAAGTACTTTATAATAGCCGGCGAAGCTTCGGGTGATCTACATGCATCGCATTTGATGCGCGAACTTAAAAATGGGGATCGAAACGCCAGTTTTTCTTTTTTCGGCGGTGATCTGATGGCTCACGAAGGAGGTACATTGTTGAAGCATTACCGCGAAATGGCATTTATGGGACTATTTCCTGTCATTTTCAATCTTCACAAAATAAAGCGGAACTTTATATTGGCTGAGCAAAAGCTACTGGAGTTTAATCCCGATGTTTTAATTTTAGTCGATTATCCCGGGTTTAATCTTCGGATGGCCGAATTTGCAAAAGCCCACGGCATTAAAGTATTCTATTATATTTCGCCCAAAATCTGGGCATGGAAAACCAAGCGTGTTCATAAAGTGAAAAGATTTGTGGATGAAATGTTTACGATCTTTCCATTCGAATCTGCGTTTTACGCCAAATACAATTATCTGGTTCGGTTTGTTGGTAACCCGACCATTGATGAACTAGCTCACCGGCCAAATCAACAGGAAACTTTTGCTGATTTCATTCTGAAAAATAAGCTCAAGGATAAACCAGTTATCGCCTTGTTGGCAGGAAGCCGAAATCACGAGATTAAAAGAATTTTGCCGGTTCTTGCAACAGTATCCAAACGATTTACTGATTATCAGTTTGTTATTGCTGGTGCACCTTCACAGTCTCAACTTTTGTACGATGAAGTTTTGGGTAAGACCGCAATTCCCGTCGTATTTGGACAAACTTATGAGTTGTTACAACAATCAACAGCTGCCTTAGTTGCTTCCGGAACAGCAACACTTGAAACCGCTTATATTAATATTCCACAGGTCGTTTGTTACAGGATCGAGGCAGGGAGACTTGGCACCTGGGTAAAGGATCAGCTTATTAAGATTCCTTTTATTTCACTTGTTAACCTCATTGCTGGCCGTGAGATTGTAAAAGAGCTTTTTCAACAGTATTGTACCCCCGATACAGTTAGTGAAGAATTAAATAAGATACTCACCGATAAGAAGTACCGTGAAGCGATGTTATCAGGTTATGCTGAAGTAATGGAAGATCTTGGAGGACCCGGATGCGCAGAACGTGCTGCAAATATGATGATTGAATTGTTGAATAAAAAATAGGTATTGACATGATCAGTTTATTCAAAAAGGAGATCACCCAGTTTTTCGGTTCAATTACAGGGACAATGGTATCAGTAGTTTTTTTGTTACTGACTGGACTGTTTTTGTGGGTTTTTTCCGGAAATTACAATATTACTGACGGAGGTTATGCTACGTTAGAAGGTCTTTTTGAAATAGCTCCATGGATTTATTTATTTCTGATCCCGGCTGTTACAATGCGAATGTTTGCCGACGAAAAACGGAGCGGAACCATGGAACTGCTCCTTTCACGACCTGTTACAGAATTACAGTTGATTCTTTCCAAATTTCTGGCTGCTTTGGCTGTTGTTTTGATAACGCTATTACCAACATTGATTTATTTTTTATCTGTTTACCGTTTAGGCAATCCGGTTGGATGTGTAGATACAGGAGCGACCTGGGGAAGTTATACGGGTCTTTTTTTCCTTGCTGTCATCTATCTTACCATTGGATTATTCGCATCTTCCGTTACCGATAACCAGATAGTCGCATTTATTCTGGCTGTTTTTACGTGTTTCATTTGGTATTCGGGTTTTGGATTCCTAGCCCGGCTACCTTTCCCGTCAAATATATCATCACTCATCGCTTCGCTTGGCATAGATGCGCATTACGAATCGGTTAGCAGAGGCGTTCTCGACAGCCGCGATTTGCTTTATTTTCTTTTGATGGCCGGCTTTTTTATTATGCTCACACGTATTGTGTTGGAATGGAAACGAAGACCTATGAGAAGATCTGCAAACCATTTAATTGTATATATCACTATTGTATTGATTGTTGCATTTATTTCGGGTAGTAATTTTTTTCGACTTGATTTCACAACCGAAAAAAGGTTCACGCTATCGTCTCAAACCCGTCAATTGTTGAAGAAGGTGAATGCACCTATAGAGGCGGAGATTTTACTTGCCGGCGATCTGCCTCCCGGCTTTATGAAATTACAGTCGGCAGCCGTTGAAAAGTTGCACGATATAAAAATCTACTGCGATCAACCAATCAATATACATACCACAGATCCCTATGACGTTGTTCCAACAGTAGGCGATAAAAATAAGTATTTTGAAAGCTTACTTGCGAAAGGAATTGCACCGGTAAATCTTCGGATTAGTAGTGAGCAGGGAGTTACAACAAAGACAGTATTCCCTACAATCGTTTTTCGGGCAAATGGTAATGAAGTGGCTATTAATTTATTGAAAAACGACCCTTTCCTACGCGACGAGGAAAACCTGATCCGTTCCGTCGAACTGCTTGAATATGAATTTGCGCGTGGATTGAAGTTGCTTTTCCAGGAAAAAAGGGAGAATATCGCATTTCTGACTGGTCACGATGAATTGGAGGAGGTTCAGGTACACGACATTTCCTACACACTTTCCGAAAGTTTCAATATTCATCGGATTACATCTAAAGATCTCCTGTCCGTTCCCGACAGTTTTAAAATGTTAATAGTTGCAAATCCCACTAAACCATTTTCCGAAAAAGATAAATTTGCGATCGATCAATATCTGATGCGTGGTGGCCGGATCATGTGGTTGCTCGATCCGGTGAGTGTCAGTCTTGATAGTCTGTCTAACGGCATGTCGACGATGGCTTTTCCACGGGAACTTAACCTGGGGGATCAACTTTTTCACTATGGTGTGAGATTCAATTCAGATCTTATCCAAGATGTTGAATGTCAGCAAATAAAAGTAAATACTGCATTGGTCGGTCAACCACCGAAATATTCGAATGCTCCATGGTATTTTTCGCCGCTGTTGACGCCATCTCAAAATCATCCGATAGGGAAAAACGTCAATCGAGTGCTGTCAGAATTTGTGAGTTCGATCGACCTGGTAGGTGAGAGTGAATTACGGAAAAGCACCATTATCCTGACGTCGTCACCTTATGCCAGATCGAATCAAAGTCCTATGATTGTGAATCTTGCAATGATTGATGCCCCGCCGGCACGTAGTCTGTTTAGCAAGCAATTTATCCCTGCTGGCATATTATCTGAAGGGAAGTTTACTTCAGTTTTTAAAAACCGGATGGTTCAGGAGTTTGGAATTGCACAAGGGACACCAGTAATTCCGGAAAGCAAGGAGACAAAAATGATCTTTTTATCGGATGGAGGGCTCATTGCCAATAAATTAAGTTATAAGGAGGGGAAGTACGTGCCTTTGCCGCTCGGATATGATAAAGTTTCGAACATTACTTTTGGGAACAAGGAGTTTTTAGTCAATGCCGTTCACTATCTTTGCGACGATTCCGGCTTGATGGAGTTGCGCTCTCGCACCATGCAAATGCGTTTACTCGATAAAGTAAAATTACGGGAGCAAAAGTTGTTTTGGCAGCTTTTAAATGTTCTTCTTCCGGTGGCTTTGATCTTAACCGGCGGAATCATGTTTTGGTTTTTAAGACGCAGAAAGTATGCGAGACAGAATTCTGATAATTAATTAGATACTGATAGCAGAGCCGATATTTAATTTCATAATTAGGGTAATTTTAAAATAATTACCATCTGAAATTGTTTAATCATTGAATATTTGTAAATTCGTGAATTCCTGCAATCGAGATTTTTGATCTCTTTTGTCAATTAAGAGAGAGAAATAGAAATATATAATAAACTAATTTAAGAGCATAAGCCGATGAAATTTGTCGTTTCAAGTACCGAATTGCTGAAGCATCTGAATGCGATCAGCAGGGTGATCAGTAGTAAGAATACCTTACCTATTCTTGATAATTTTCTATTAAAACTCGAAGGAAAATCTTTGATGATTACGGCTTCTGACTTGGAAACCACCCTGATCACAAAGATCGAGCTAGAAAATTCGGAGGAAGAGGGTTTGATTGCCATTCAGGCAAAAATTATGCTCGATACGTTGAAAGAGTTTCCTGAGCAGCCTCTTACTTTTAACATCGATACTGAAACGATGGCGGTTGAGATTCTCTCAGCGAATGGTAAATTCTCAATTGTTGGGCATAACGGCGAAGACTTCCCGGTTTTACCTAAGATTGGAGAAAAACATCACGAGATAAATCTTGCTCACGATCTGTTACTTACAGGCATCAATAAAACCCTGTTTGCAACCGCCGATGACGAATTACGTCCGGTGATGAATGGTATCTTTATTGAGCTTTCTCCTGAAGAAATTACGTTCGTTGCATCCGATGCACATAAACTTGTAAGGTACAAACGAAGTGATGCAAAATACAATGATGTAGCCTCTTTCATTCTTCCTAAAAAGCCGGCTTCGTTGCTTAAAAATCTTCTTCCACGCGAAGACTCGGATGTAAAACTTGAATTCGACGAAAAGAATGCATTTTTCACGCTGAGCGGTTTTAAGATGGTGTGCCGGCTGGTTGAAGGGAAATACCCGGCCTATAATTCTGTTATTCCATTGAATAATCCGAATGAAATGATTGTCGATCGTGTCGAATTTTACACAACGCTTAAACGTGTTTCGGTTTTTGCCAATCAGGCAAGCAACCTTGTTCGGTTGAAACTGACCCCGTCAGAATTGATTGTTTCGGCTCAGGATATCGATTTTGCAATCTCGGCTGTTGAGACAATTAAATGTGAATATGATGGTCAGCCCATGGAAATTGGGTTCAAGTCAACCTTCCTTGTCGAAATTCTTTCAAACCTCTCTTCCGAAGATGTGAAGATGAAATTATCAGATCCTTCAAGGGCAGGACTATTGCTGCCAGCTGAAAAAGAGCTTGAATATGAAGATGTTCTGATGCTATTAATGCCAATGATGATCAATGCTTAACGCTTGAATTTATATTTATTAAAGGCCTGGTAGTTTTCAGACTGCCGGGTTTTTTGTTTTTAATTTAATATTTTATTGTGAAACTTAATCTTAAAAATCCACTTGTATTTCTTGATCTTGAGACCACAGGGATCAATGTCGTAACAGATCGTATTGTGGAGATCGCGTTGTTAAAAATTTTCCCCGATGGAAGGGAAGAGGAGAAGTTACAGCGGATCAATCCCGGAATTCCTATTCCGGCACAATCATCTGCTATTCATGGCATTTACGATGAAGATGTAAAAGATGCGCCCCTTTTCAAAGAGGTTGCAAAAATATATGCCAAATTCATTGAAGGATGCGACCTTGCAGGTTTCAATTCAACACGGTTTGATATTCCCTTGCTCACTGAGGAATTTTTAAGAGTTGATATTGACCTTGATCTGAAGAAACATAAATTCGTCGATGTCCAGATCATCTTCCATCGCATGGAGAAAAGGACACTGGCAGCGGCTTATAAATTCTATCTTTCGGAAGAATTTGAGAATGCGCATAGTGCAATGGCTGATACAAAAGCCACTTATGAAGTTTTAAAAGCGCAACTTGACCGATATGAAGGGGTTGAATTTGACGATAACGGAAAGAAATCATGTCCTGTGGTAAACAGTGTTGATGCTTTAGCTTCATTTTCAGCATTTGATAAGAGTGTTGATTTCGCGGGACGGATCGTTTATGATGAAAAAGGAGTTGAAGTCTTCAATTTTGGAAAACACAAAGGAAAGCCTGTAGAAAAGGTCCTTCGGGAAGAGCCCGGATATTTTGCATGGATGATGCAGGGCGAGTTTCCGCTTTATACCAAAAAAGTATTGACTGCCATAAAACTGAAGGAATTAAATAGGAAAGTGTAGAATCTTTTATTTTTCAAATAGATAGTTATGAAACGAGCATGTTCGTTAAACTTAAATAAGGATGGAAATTTCACATGCGAGTTCCATTCGACCATAAAAAACAAATTATTTACGGATGAAAATCATTTGCATAGGTCGTAATTATTTAAAACATGCCCGCGAACTCGAGCATGATATTCCCACGGAACCGGTTTTTTTTATGAAACCCGATTCATCATTATTGCTGGATAACAGGCATTTCTATATCCCGGGATTTTCGAATGAAGTTCATTACGAAGTTGAATTGATTGTCAAGATTAACCGTTTGGGAAAGAGCATCGAAGCCCGTTATGCGCATCGTTACTACGACGAAATTGGTCTGGGCGTTGATTTCACTGCCCGCGATTTGCAACGTCAGCTCATCGAAAAAGGATTACCATGGGAAAAGTCCAAAGCATTCGATTCTGCAGCAGTACTTGGTGGATTTATTCCCAAGGAAGAGTTGGGTGATCTTGGTCAGATTGATTTCTCGCTTCGAAAGAACGGAGAAGTGGTGCAACAGGGAAATTCACGCGATATGATTTTTGCTGTCGATACCATCATCGAATATATTTCGCAGTTTGTGACATTAAAGATTGGAGATCTGATTTATACAGGTACTCCGGCGGGTGTCGGGCCGGTTAAAATCGATGACCAACTCGAAGGATTTATCGGTGAAAGGAAAATGTTCGACTTTTTGGTGAAGTAGTTATATAGAAATAGGTTGAGATAATTCGAAGAATTATTTCAACCCATTTTCATATTTCCTTTCAAACTCGCTTCATCTCCAAACCAATGCAATTCTCCTTCAGGTTGGATATGCGCAGCCGGATAGTTCAGGTAATTTCCCGAATGTTGTATTATTTCATTGAAAATCTTTGATTTTGAAGCTCCCGAAATCAGAAAGGCAACTCTTTTTGCATTATTAATTACTTTGCCGGTCAAGGTAATGCGCTGTTGACCAGTATTTGGATGAAAGGCAATTCCGGTGGACTCATCTGATTCCATTAATTGCATCTGTTCCGGAAAAATAGAGGCGGTATGTCCGTCATCTCCCAAACCAAGCATAATCAGATCGAAAACGGGCCAATTATTTAGTATCGGAATTAGCGATCGCATTTCCAATCCATATCTTTTCGCCTCCTCATTTGGGTGATCTTCACCTTTTATCCTGTGTATTTGACTCTGAGATATCCCAATCTTCCAGAAAAGGAGTTTATTCACAACGCCAAAATTACTTTCCGGGTCGTAAGGTGCCACCATTCGTTCGTCGCCCCACCAAAATTGGATTTTATGCCATGGCATTTCATGTGAATACTTTTCAGATAAGCGTGAAAAAAGCATCGACGGTGTTTTTCCACCCGATAATGCAAGGTGAAAAGTATCTCCTGGAGTTTCAATTACCCAGCTAATTAATTGTAAGGCAAATGCGTCCGCGAGATCTTCGGGCGTTTTGCTGGTATGAATAAAAGGGTTCATTGATTGAAAATAAAGGATTTATAACTCACAATACAATCCGTCATCTGACAGATTCTTACATGGATACCGCCAGGTTTTATCACCATCGATGAGTCCGTCAGATTCGTAAGGTCCCCAAGTTCCTGCAGGATAACCATATATGGGTATTGCGGGATCATTCTCCCAGGCATCAAGTATGGGTTGAATGAAATTCCAGGCCGCTTCGACGGTGTCACCACGCGAGAAGAGTGTCGCATCGCCATGTAACGAATCAAGTATCAGGCGTTCATAGGCTGCCGGCAATTGAATATCAGTAAGACTTGAATAGTGAAAATCCATGTTTACCTGATTTACCTTGAAGCCGGCTCCTGGTTCTTTTGTGTTGAATTTCAGCAATATACCTTCGTCGGGTTGTATTCTGATAATAAGCTGATTGGGTTTGTATTGTTCAAATCCTTTCTGATCAAAAAGATGATGCGGGGTAGGCTTGAATTCTATAACGATTTCCGTTACCCTTGTCGGAAGTTTTTTTCCCGTCCTTATATAGAAGGGGACGTCAGCCCATCGCCAGTTATCGATGTAAAACTTCATCGCTACAAAGGTTTCGGTGTGAGAATCGGGATCGACTCCCGGCTCTTCGCGATATCCGGCTATCGACTGTCCTTTTATTGTCGAAGCGGTATATTGACCCCTGATCACTTGCTTATGAATATTCTCCGGTTTTATAGGTTGTAAAGATTGGAATACTTTCATCACCTCATGCCTTATCGCATCTGCTTCTATCACAACGGGCGGTTCCATCGCGACCATTCCCACCATCTGAAGCAAATGGTTTTGTACCATGTCGCGCATGGCTCCCGAATGGTCGTAATATCCCCCACGCCCTTCAACACCAAGACTTTCCGCGGATGAAATCTCAACCCGTTCGATAAAATTTCGGTTCCAGACTGGTTCGAAAATTCCGTTGGCAAACCGCGTTACCATCAGGTTTTGAACAGTTTCCTTCCCAAGATAATGATCAATCCGATAGATCTGGTTCTCTTCATAATTTTTCAGGAGACTAATATTAAGGTTTTTGGCGCTGGTGAGGTTAATGCCAAAGGGTTTTTCGACAATCAGTCTTTTAAAACCATCTGACTGGTTATTAAGATCTGCAAGCGCGAGCTTTTCAGGAATTACATCGTAAAGATTGGGCGGGGTAGAGAGATAGAACAGGTAATTTGAAGGGATATTCAAGGATTTTCTGAGAATTTCTAACCTGTCTTTCAACTTTTGATAGTCGTCCTGCAATTCATAATCGATTGTTTGATAAAAGATATGGTTTAGAAACTGTGAATTAGTTTCTTCATCAGCTGGTAAAAACTCATTCATTCGTTGGCGAAAAGCTACATCTGTAAAAGGCGTTCGACTGGTACCTACTATTGCAAAATTATCGGGTAGCAGATGATGAATGAATAATTTTTGAATTGCCGGAATTAGCATTCTTTTTGTCAGATCGCCGGAAGCGCCGAAAATAACAATGATATGTGGATCAGGTATTATCATGTCTATAATATTTTCCTTAGGATAAATATTATAGAGACGTTTCAAAGCCTCTATTGTTCAATTCATCAGGGAGAAAATAATTTCTTCGCCTACTAATTGTGAAATTCGTTCTCGTCAACCATGCCCCAGACCATGAGCACTTCGCCTACTATCTTATAATCCAGTGGGATGGGTATAGGACCTGATTTGTGGTTAAAAATTCCCTGCAATGAACCAGTATCCTTAACAGATTTTCCAAGTAAAATCCGGATATCAGTTGCAAATTCAATATTACTAAATGGCACCATTTTATAGATGGCCTCTTTTGCGCACCAATGTATTAACATCAGATGATTTGAAAGCGCTTCTTCTTCATTGCAGACTGCTAACTCTTCCGGTGAAAGAAAGCGACTTCCAACTTTCCCAACCTTTCGGGAAATAAGTTCAATATCAATGCCTGGCATAGCAATAGAATGAAGGATTATTGCAATGTATCCTGTTGAGTGTGAGATGCTTATATTAGTAGCGCTATCTTCCAGGTAGGGACGGCCATCGATATGGTATTTAATAAGGTGTTGTTCAGTAATTAGTTCGTTGAGAAGTGCTCTTGTAGCAAGCCATTCTTTTTTACGGTGGATAGCAGTAATTCCGGAATAGGTAATTGTGTCTGGAGCAGTAAGATTGGCTAATCCCAGCAATGTTTCGATCTCTTCGGAAACTTTCCAAAGGCCGATTTCCACGTTGTCGATATTTTCATGAAGTATCAGTGGCATTATTTAGGAGTTTTCCATTCGGTCGTTTCGATCAGTCGCATCACATCCTGATTTAAAAATTCAATGACGGGTTGTAAACTGTCTATATTTGGTATTTCCTTTATATACAACGATCCGCGAAGAAAGTGGTTTGTACTGTCTGTCAGATAAAACTGCATGGGTGAAGCTGCATTTCCTTTGATATTATAAATCGTTCCAAAAACCTTCTTTGATGGATTCATAAAGGTCTGTTCATCGATCGAACTCGCTTTCTGCGAATGTTTATAGGCAAGGGTGCGGGACTCTTCAATAAGTTCACCCAGGTTCTTATTGATTGTCTTATAGCTTAGATGTATCTGTGCATGGTTGGCCGGTACTTCAATGGTAACCCAATCAAGTTGCTTCAGATTTAATGAATCGCTTCCAGAAAAAGAATAGACAGGTATTTGGAAATTATATGGAACCGGCATTTGAAGCGATTTGTAACTCTTTGCAGGAAAGGAGATCCTGAAGTATCCTCTTGGTCTGGGGGTATACTCTTTCCTGCATGAATTGAAAATAAACAGCAATCCGAATAGCAGAGAAATATAGTTTAGTTTCACTTTAAGCATCCTATATTGACACGGTTTTTGATTCTGGCAGAATTGTAACTTTAATTTTTGTAATGCGACGTGTGTTTACACCTTCAACTTCAAAAGCGAAGTTCTTACAGTTTAATTTCTCATGAAGCATTGGGAATTCTCCTTTTAGTTCAAGAATCAAACCTGCTAGTGTATCCGCCTCACCCCGAATGTCATCAAAAATATCATCTTCATAATCAAATACTTTACAAAAATCATTGAGCATTATTTTCCCATCAAAAAGATATTCAAACTCGCTTATTTGTGTAAACAGTAACTCATCTTCGTCAAATTCGTCAGCAATGTCCCCAACTATTTCCTCGAGAATATCTTCAAGCGTTACCAATCCCGAAGTTCCTCCAAATTCATCAACCACAATAGCCATATGAACTTTTGATTTTTGAAAATCCTCGAGAAGATCATCTATTTTCTTCGTTTCAGGAACGAAAAAAGGTTGTCGCATAAGTGGCTGCCATCTGTATGCAGTGCTTTTATCCAGATAAGGGAGTAAATCTTTAATGTAGAGTATTCCCCGCACATCGTCAAGTGTTCCAGCGAATACCGGTATCCGTGAATAGCCAGATTCTTTAATTATCTGGAGCACCCGGTCAAAATTGCTGTGTATATCGATCGAGATCACTTCAAGTCTTGACCGCATGATTTCATTGACACTTTTGTTCCCGAATTTCACGATTCCTTCCAAAATTTCCTTGTCATCCGAAATGTCGAGATGGTCAGTAAGCTGTAGTGCTTTGGAAATTTCATCGATTGAAAGGTTTTTTTTGTATTTGATGAGTCGTTTGTTTACAAAGGATGTCGAGTTAATTAGTAGAAAATTAACTGGTTTTGTGATGATTACGAGAATATTTATGAATGCTGAAACCTTTAGAGCCAAGGTCTTGGGATAATGGGCCGCATAGACTTTCGGAATAATCTCTCCGAAAAGCAGAATCAGTGAAGTAATAAATATTGTATTGAAAATAAACCCCAAAGTTGGAACCAGCGAAAAATCGATCAGACTATTCGTTATATGGGCGGTTAACAGGACGATTGCAATATTTACAAAATTATTTCCAACTAAAATGGCCGCAAGAAGTTGTTCCGGCTCCGACAAAAGTTTTATTACCAGGCTGGCAGAATGTTTCTTATTAGTTTTCAGATCTTTGATCTCTTTCGGTTCCAGCGAGAAGAGCGCAACCTCCGATCCTGATATCAGTGCCGAGAGGGCTAATAATACAATTACAATAAATAAGCCTGTGAAGGTTTCGGATGTAAAATGATTATATCCAATTTCCCCATTAAGCGTTTCAAAAAAAGAAACCGCGTCTGTTTCCAACTTTATTAATTTAATTATTAGAAGGGTAAATCGTCACCCTCTTTATCGTCATTGTTGTAAGCGTTTCCACTGTTGAGAGGTTCGCTTACTCCTGACGGTTGAGCTACTTTGGCTCCTTCAGTAGATGAGCCATCATTTTTCTTACCGAGTAACTGAATTGTGTCGGCAAGGATTTCAGTAATATACCTTTTCGATCCATCCTGTGCATCGTAACTCCTTGTTCTAATTTTGCCATCGACATAAATCTGGCTTCCCTTTCGGATGTAGTTTTCAGCTAGCGTAGCAAGACCGCTCCAGCACACAATATTGTGCCACTCGGTGGTTGTTACTTTCTCGCCGCTTTTATTTGTGTAATGATCGGAGGTGGCCAACGTGAAATTCGCCACAGAGGCATTACTGTCAAGATGCTTTACTTCAGGGTCTTTCCCTACATTTCCTACTAAAATAACTTTGTTAACTGACATGATTGTTGAGATTATGGTTTATTAGTCTAATATACAACTAAAGCATCAATATTACAAGTTTCCAAAGATAAAAAAATATGACAAATTTTCAGGCTTTTACGATCGTTGTTCAGGCTTTTCCCAATAAAAAGTTATCGATCAATTTTGGAATAGGGAAGTCATGAACTTCATTTGGAAGAACCTTGAGCCAGGGGAAACTCTTTTCGGATTCCGGAATGGTGATTTCCAGAAAACGGACATGCAATTTCTGATGTGTCAGAACATGGATTATTTCCGGACTTATCGAATCGATCGTAATCTCCATACCTTTAAATATTGATTTGAATTGTTCATCTTTTAGGAGCTCAGTAATTGTTAAGGCTTCCGTTGACTCAATCAGCGGAAACTGGTATAAATTTCGCCAGATGTCGTTTTCTTCACGTTTCTCCAGAAAAAAATATTCCTGTTGTCGGATATATAGATAATTGAAAAAACGATTTTTCACCTTTGTTTTCTTTGATTTGAAAGGGAGCTTGGCAATTTTATTTTGGGAGAACGCAATACATTGATTCTGAAAAGGACATTTGTTGCAGTCAGGGTTTTGAGGAACACATTGCAAAGCTCCAAATTCCATAAGGGCTTCATTAAATATAGCAGGATTTTGCCGGTCGAGAAGTTCGTTGGCCAATTCGCTGAATTCCCGCTTTCCTATTCTTGTATCGATCGCTGTATCTATTCCGAATACCCTTGAAAGCACACGATAGACATTTCCGTCGATTGCCGCGTAGGGTAAGCCAAAAGCAATGGATGCAATTGCTGCAGCGGTGTAACTGCCGATTCCTTTCAGTTTCTCTATATTAATAATAGTATAAGGAAACACGCCATTAAATTCGTTCATGATCTGCAGGGCCGCTATATGCATGTTTCGCGCCCTTGAATAGTATCCCAAACCTTGCCAGAGTTTTAAAACTTCATTTTCCTGGGCGTCCGCTAGCGTTTTTACATCTGGAAATCGCTCGGTAAAGCGGAGAAAATAAGCGGTTCCCTGGTCAACTCTTGTCTGCTGGAGGATTATTTCAGATACCCACACCCAATAAGGGTCATTTTTCGCTCTCCAGGGTAGATCTCGTTTATTCTGTTGATACCAAACTGTCAATATTTTATGGAATTTGGGCATGTTTTTGCTGTTTTTAAAAAATTTTCATTAAAAAAGCAAAAATAATTGATTAGTATGATGTTGGTTAAATCAAAAGCTATATATTTGTGAACCAAAA
>JBBRZE010000081.1:0-23856 GCA_038236995.1 Bacteroidales bacterium
ATATAACAACATTTTGATGCTCGAACGATTTATGTGCATGTTTGCTATAAACCCTAACACGCCAAAAAATCAAAAAATTGTCAAAGATCTATTGGATTACGGCAAAATTGCCGCTTAAAATTTACCGAAGTATTGTATAAATAACACTAAATAAATAGGTTGCATATAAATTTAGTTATAATACTATTGATTCATACAATCGAGATGTGGTCTTTAATTCACATAAACAGGCGATTAATGTTTTTTTATGGATTAGTTTTTTACCTTTATTATGATCGGGCAAAGAACCAGGACGGGAAAATGGATTTCCGGGAGGTTACTGCTATGTCAAATGGCACCTTTTTCGAGACAAACTTTGTTCAAATGCGATTGTTGTCCTATTCAGTCTGGCCCGTTTCAAGATTTTGTTATTATTGGCTATATTTAGAATATATAGTTTCAGTGTGGCGCTATTCTAACAGGATTTTGAGTGGTTTAGAAGGTGCTGGTTTTAATATTTGCCTGGGCTAACGTAAAACTGAAAATACATCCTTTACCCGGAATGTTTTTGCTGGAGACCAGCACTTGTCCCCCCAGTTTTTCGATAATCCGCTTGGTGATTGATAATCCGAGTCCATGACCTTCAATAGTTTGCTGACCCAGTCTTTCGAAATCGGTAAATAATTTTTCATATAATTCTGCAGGAAGTCCGTTCCCGTTGTCCTGAATCCAAAACCGGTTCCACCCATTTATCATTCTTTCAGTTCCGATAACTATTTCAGGTGGATCTCCTCCGTATTTAATGGCATTGCTGATCAAATTTACCCAAACCTCCTCGATCCATTGGGGATTTCCTTTTACAACAGGCCAATTCTCCGGAATCTTGAATTTTGCGCCACGATCCTTCACCTGTTCTCCAAGCCTGTTAATTGCTGCTTTAACAATTGACTGCATGTCAATTTGAATTGGTAGAACGTCTTCTTTCCTGATCCTTGATAATAAAAGTAGTTCATCAACAATTGCAAGCATCTTATGACCTTGTTCATTAAGTATATCAAGCAGTTCAAAGGCTTGATCCTGCTTTTGATTCAGAATATCTTCCTTAATAAACTCGGTAAGTCCAATTACCCCGCCGATTGGATTTTTAAGGTCGTGAGCTACCGATCGGGCATAAGCATCGAGATCGGCAATCAGCCTTTCATTTTCAAGTATTTCGTTCTTTAAAAGGATATTTGATTCTACAGAAGCATCAAGTGCATTCTTTCTGATTGAAATGTCGTGCAACAGAAAGATTCTGCCAATCAGTCGATGTTTACTATTGATGGCGGGATTATATTTTACTTCAAAGTGTTTCACCCCGCTAGCTGTCCGTATTGTTGTTTCAGTAAGAAATCCGCTGTCAGATAAATGTTCAGTTTCTTCGTCTAAAAACAGTTTGCTGAATCTTCTAAACGGACGCCCAAGCACTTCTCGCTTGTTGGTGTTGATGATATTGACAAAGGCCTGATTTACATCGACAATTCTATCATCCATATCCACTACAATAATTCCATCGCTTAAATTATTGATCGTTTGAATTCTCGCCACTGGTACTACTTCAAACATTCGTTGAAAGTAAATTCCAAAGGCGGCAAGTATTCCTGAGAAGATCAATGCCATCGGTGTGAGATCCGTGCGGATAGGAAGAAGCTTAAATACGTATAAGGTACTTGTTGTAAGCGGTAGAGTAGAGGCAATAATCAGGTAAATTAATTGAATTTTATAGATCTTATAAAACCGGAATGTGCTTAATAGAAGGATCACGATTGCACTGATTAATACCATGTACTCGTAAAATACATATAACCAGAACCATTTTCCGTAATTGTAGGTGCTTTCGTTGGTATCAGAATAGAAATCAACGGATTTCCAAATTAATTGATGATGCGGATTGGTGAAAACGAGAATGATTGTAATTACCGGAATGGCCATTAGTAAACTGACGACAACCGGGTTGATGAATTTATTAAATTGAGTATAGGAAAGCGTAAAAAGGAGAAACAAAACGGTTGTGGTGGACGAACCGATATAACCAATTTGCGACCACATTATTTTAAGCGGTAAGGTAGTCACTGCATGTTCAAAACCATCACTTAATGCCCATAGCAATGCTGCAAATTCAAAGAGAATCAGAAATATAACCCCGTCTGAATATCTTCTTTTCCAAAGTATAAAGACTAAGGCAAAAGCAAAGATTGCAGACAGTATCCGTATATAAAAAAGTGAAGTAAATTCTAATGTCGAAACCATAATTGAACTATTAAGCGACATTTATAAACCAACAGATCAGAAAAGACTTTTAATTTTTTCGAATACAAATTGTGGATCGGGGTTAAGCGGAAATATCATTAATGGATCCAAATAGGTTATTTTGTTTTCACGTTTGAATTTTTCTATTCCACCACCTGTGATATTCAACATGATCGTGGCATTTTTTCCAACTTTTCCTTCGCGGACTGCCTGAATTAGCGATGCAACTGCTACTGCTGCAGCCGGTTCTATGTCATTCCCTTCTGTTTCCAAAAATATGCTTGCTGCATTTGCAGCTTCCTGGTTTGTTACCGCAAAAATTTCGCCTCCGGCATCTTTCATTGCATCGTACAATCCGCCAACAATACTGTATGGTGGTTTTCTGTTAGACAGAACTTTTGCAACGATCTCTTCTACCTGCTTTCTGGCTTCCTGATCGTTAATCGGAAGCATCTGGCGCGAATCAGCATCCCATGCCTCCTTGATCGGAAGAAATGGGGTATTTTGAGATAACATTAATTTCATTTTGTTGTTTCCATAACGTCCATCTTCAAGGAACCGCAGGTTGGCTTCCCAGGCGGCAATGGCACCTGTTCCACTTCCAATTGCCTGAAAATAGAGGTCGGGAATCTTTCCGATTGTTGTAACAGCTGATAATGTAGTGGTTCCCATTCCATCGCGACGGGCTACATTTTTTGCACCCCCTTCCGGATAAAATCCTTCGATATGACAGGCCAGATTTGACAAATGTATCGCATCAAAATAATCTCCTCCTGATTCAGCCGCAATCAGTTTCACGCATGGGTCGATTTTCTGGGCAAACCATAAGGCATTCAGATTATCCTTTGGAACACAAATTAGTACCGGTATTTTATTATCGGAGCAGACTTTGGCAAAGGCACGTGCCGTGTTTCCGGCAGATGCTACAACCATCACCCCTTTTGTGTTCTCGTTGCGACGGGCGCAGACCGAATAGGCTTCACACTCTTTAAATGTACCGGTTTCCATCAACGCTCCTTTTTCGGGCCAGTAACCGTTAAAAGTAATGTACAGATTTGTTAATCCTAACTTATTCGCCAGCGCTTTACTTTTATAAGTGACGGGCGCGCCCGATCCTTTCAGCGTTTTCGAAATTGGAAGCCATGAAGCAAATTTGTACAATCCCGGTAACGATTCATCTACAATCAATTGTTTGTTGTCGTAAATCGCACGGATGAGGCTGGGCTCGTCGTTATTCGGACAATTTAATTCCCAGTTTTGGTCCTCGAAACGTTCTCCACAGCAGAGAGATTGAAGATGATATTTTGTTTTGATAAAACCTGTCATGACTATAATTTTGATTCTTCAAAGGTAGCCTTTTTGAAAAGGAATGCAAAGCCGGAGTGTAATATCCTTTTGTGGGGCGGTTCGGAATAGACTTCCTTCTACTATCTTAGAAACAGTAACAGAATTCCCATAAGATCGATCAGATTTGTGCGTAATGATTTCAATGCCCTGCTTACAAGCGCTTCAACTGCTTTGTTGGAAATTCCCATCTTTTTGGCGATCTGTTGATAAGTCAATCCATCGATTCTGCTGTATTCGAAAGCTTTACGACTACGATCGGGTAGTTTTGCAATTTCGTGCCATAAATGGGAACTTAGATCGTTTGCATCGATTTTTTCCTCCGCGATGTACTCCGGAATATCTGCCTGACTGGTAATCAGAAAATGATTATTCCGATGTTGCTCACGTAAATGGTCAATACACCGGTTGCGAACCATAAAAAACAGATAGGAATAAAGATTACCGACACCGGATAATTCCCGCCTTTTTTCCCAAAATCGTATAAAACAATCCTGTACAAGGCTTTGGGCGGAATCCTGATCGTGTACAAACCGTATTGCCTGAACCACTAAAACCTTGTAATACTTTCTGAAAATGAAGTCGAATGACTCCTCTTTCCCCAGGTGCATCTGAGCAAACAAGAATTGGTCATTATCCTCGTTTTCCAATTTCATTTCCAAGTTTTGGGACTGTTAGTTTTAATGGTTGTAAAAATAGATCGTTTTTTTGAGGTTCCTAATATAAAACGGAGCAAACAGCATATTCCGATTTTAAAAAAAAATTCTGAAAAATTTACATCCGGTATAGGGTATATGGTGCGAAAAAACGTCTTAAAAAAAATGAATGAAATGTGCCGGTTATTGGGTGAGTTTACCGGAATTTGCTAAAACCCTTTTGAAACAAATTATTTACGGAATAAATATGCAGGAGAACATTCACTTATTAATGACTGGGTATCTTAGTGGCAACTTATCTGAATCTGAACAGATAGAGTTGAAAAACCACCTGGAATTGAATCATATTGACCGTAAAATATTTGAAGATTACTGTCTGCTTTGGAAAGAATCGGAACAAAAAACTGATTCAGAACCAATTGATATTGAAAGCGCGCTGAAAAAAACTAAGACTCGGTTATTTCCACGCAGGTCAAATATATTTAACATCATTCAAAGGGTTGCAGCAGTATTTATTTTGGCTGGAGTATTTTCGGCAGCATATATCCATTACTATGCTTCTGTTCCAATGTCTGTCATCAATGAACAGCCTTTGATGATGCAGGAAGTTTCTGCCATATTTGGTACACGTTCGAAATTTGAACTTCCTGACGGAACAACAGTATATCTTAATTCAGGGAGCAAGCTGATTTTTCCAACCCGGTTTAATGACAATACCCGGAAAGTAGAATTGGTAGGAGAGGCATTTTTTGATGTTACCCCAAATCCGGCTAAACCATTTATTGTGAAGACGAGTGAGATCAATGTAAAGGTACTAGGAACAGCATTCAATCTTCAGGCTTACCCGGAATCAAAAGAGATCAGCACCACTCTTGTTCGTGGTAAAGTCATTCTGGAAACGGAATCTGCAGGGATTTCAAAACAATTGGCAGAACTAAAGCCTTCAGATCATGCCGTGTTTAATGCAAATGATAAAGCAATCAATATATCTACAGAGGAAGACCTCGATAAATTTATTGGCTGGAAAGACGGTAAATTGGTTTTCTTCAACGATCCGATTGAAAATGTATCTGATAAGTTGGGAAACTGGTATAATGTTACTGTGAAAATTCAAAATGCGGAATTAAAGAAGTACCGGTTTACGGCAACTTTTACCGATGAACCAATCGAGCAAGTGCTTGATTTACTTAGCAAATCATCTCCGATTCGATATCAGATTAAGCAAGCTAAACGGCTTTCAGATAATTCGTATTCGAAACGGGAGATTATTTTTAACTAACAAAAAGATTAAATTTAAACAAGTAGCCTATGGTATAA
The DNA here is from genome assembly GCA_038236995.1 of Bacteroidales bacterium. Taxonomy (GTDB): domain Bacteria; phylum Bacteroidota; class Bacteroidia; order Bacteroidales; family Prolixibacteraceae; genus JAAFHB01. Next base: position 5,586 of record JBBRZE010000081.1, read on the forward strand.
ATGAAATGAAAAAAAATAACGGAAAGTGTTGGCGCACTCCCCGTTAAGATTAAATGTCTTCTATTCTATACAATAAAATAATTAACGAACATTTAACAAAGCAAAAATATGAAAAAATTCGGATTTTATTCTCCGGGCGGCAATAGATATGCCGTATTAAAGAAAGGATTAATTGCTATGAAAATTACGCTGATACTGATCCTGTTTTCAACTTTCAACCTTTTGGCAACTGGTACTTATTCTCAAACTGCACGGGTATCACTAAAATTAAACCAAACGTCTGTAAAACAAGTACTAAAGGAAATTGAACGATCGAGTGAATTTTATTTTTTGTACAACAACGATCTGATTGATGTTGAGCGAAAAGTTGATATTCTGGCCAACAACGAACAGATCAATTCTGTACTTGACCGTTTATTCGCGAATCAGGAAGCCAAATATGCGGTATACGACAGGCAGATTGTGATCTCACCCACTGATATGAAGCTTCCCCAGGATGCGCAACGTAGAATCAGGGGTAAAGTAACCGATCAGACTGGTGCATCGCTTCCCGGTGTTTTCGTTGTATTAACAGGAACTACTAATGGAACAATCACAGATACTGACGGAAATTATTCAATAACCAACATCCCTGAAAATGCAACATTGCAGTTTTCGTTCGTGGGGATGAAGGCCCAGACAATTGCTGTTCAGGGAAAACAAACCATTGATGTTATATTGGAAGAAGATAAGCTGGCCATTGATGAGGTAATTGTTATTGGTTATGGAACCGCTAAACGTCAGGATTATACGGGTTCGGTCAGTTCGCTGAAAATGGAAAATTCAATGGTATCATTGGCTCCGAATCTCAATGCACTCGAGTCGTTGAAAGGTAATGTGGCCGGTTTGAGTATCGGTGCCACAAATAGTGCAGGAGGTCAGCCTTCAATGGATATTCGGGGGCAGAATTCAATAAGTGGATCTAACGACCCTTTGGTTGTGCTCGACGGTGTTATTTATCTTGGAAGTTTGGGTGATATTAACCCCAATGATATTGCCACTTTTGATATTCTGAAAGATGCCGTTTCTGCTGCTGCTTATGGTTCACGTTCGGCCAATGGCGTAATTGCAATCACTACCAAAAAAGGTGCAATTGGTAAACCTATTATCACATTTAATACTTCTGCCGGCGTTCAGACCTGGCAAAGTCAGCCTCAGATGATGAAAGGCACAGAATGGATTAGCGTCGTCAATGCACGTAATAAATATGCAGAGGGTTCGACCAATTGGATGAAAACCGGAGAATTGGCCAATCTGGCTGCAGGAACTGAAACCAATTGGCTTGATCAGGTTACGCGTACCGGGGTGATTCAGGACTATCAAATAGCGGTATCGGGAGCCACCACAAACGTAAATTACTACCTTTCTACATCTTACAACAACAATAAAGGAATTGTGAACGGTGACGATTTCAACCGGATTTCTTTGTTAGGTAAAGTAAATACGACAATTACCAATTGGCTGAAAATCGGTATTGATGGCAGCTATTCGAGAAGAGATTATTCAGGTTTCGCGGCTAATGTCGGCGAAGCCCAAACCATGTCTCCTTACGGTGTGAATTATCGCGATGACCTTGGAAATCTTGAAAAATATCCATATACGCAATCTTCCCTAAATCCGATGTGGGGTGTTCAGGATGGAACACGCGACAACAGGGATGTGCGTAACAATTTCCGATTGAACGCCTATGCTGTAGTCGATTGTCCATGGGTGAAAGGATTAAATTACCGGTTGAATGTGCTGACGAACCTCGATCAGAATCAATCCGGAAACTTTACAAACGAAAACTACTTTATTAAGGAGGGCGAAGGTTTGGCTAGGTATACACCTGCTGTTGTTGTGGGCTTATTGGCGGGTGCCAATGGGAATCTTGACAATAATAAGACTTTTAGTTATGTTTTTGATAACATCCTTAATTATAAAAATACGTTCAAAAAACATAGTATTGAAGCAACATTGGTGGCTACCAGGGATTACCGACGCTACGAGCAGGTTAATTCAACCGGATCGGATTTTGCCGCCAACGGAAATACAACACTCGGAATTTGGGGTCTTGCGAAGGCAACCGTTCAAAAAGTGAATGTAAACATAGACGAACGTGCCAATATTGGATATCTGGGTCGTTTAAGTTATTCATTTAATGACAAATACTTTTTCACATCTTCCTATCGTCGTGATGGTGCATCGGTTTTTGGTGCTAATAACAAATGGGCGGACTTTGCCGCATTTGGCGGAGCATGGAAAATTTCGAACGAATCGTTTCTGAAAAGTTTTAAGCCGCTGAACAGCCTGAAATTAAAACTCTCATGGGGTCAGAATGGGAACCAGGGTATTGGGCCATATGAAACTTTATCAAAGATTGCCAACGGGACTTCAGGCGGTATCCGGTATGAATATTCTGATGCACAGGGGAAAATCAACTATGGCTTGTTCCAAAATACATTGGGAAACTCAGATCTTGGATGGGAGACGACTGAAACCTGGAATACCGGCTTTGAATCAGCCTGGTTAAACAACCGGCTTTTCGTCGATTTAGATCTTTATGGTTCACAGACTACGAATCAGATTTTCACACGGAATATTCCAGTAATGACAGGATTTAAAACAATCCTTGCTTCAATGGGTCAGGTTAATAATACGGGTCTTGAATTGACAATTCGATCGGTCAACGTAAAAACTAAGGATTTGACCTGGAATTCTTCGGTTACTTACTGGAAGAACAGCAATAAGCTGGTACATCTTTATGGTGAAGATAAGAATGGTGACGGTAAGGAGGATGACGATATTTCCAACTCTTTATTTATCGGGAAATCGCTTGGCGCTATTTATGGTTTCGAACAGGATGGTATTGTTCAGGCAACTGATGTCGATTATATCGCATTGACCGGTGCTGCTCCAGGTGCTCCAAAATACAAAGACCTTGACGGAGTCGCCGGAATAACTTCTGCTGACAGAAAGATCCTGGGTTACACCATGGAAAACTTCAAATTAAATATGAGTAACACTGTCAGCTACAAAAATTTCGAATTCTATGCGATGGTTACCGGAACATTTGGAGGAAATAATTACTTCCTGAAGAGTAACACAGCTGCCTATATGACTTCAGGAACAGGGCGTTTCAATGACAATATGACCTCGAAACCTTACTGGACACCTGAAAACAACAGCAATGTTTATCCTTCAGCGTATTTTACGGGTGATGGACGCTATCAGGCACTTCAGTCACGCGGATTTGTGAGGGTGCAGGACGTATCATTGGCATATACATTTCGCCAACCTTGGATTAAAGCAGCAAACATTAATTCATTGAAAGTCTTTATAAGCGCCAAGAACCTGGCAACTAAGACTAACTGGTTTGGCGGAGATCCTGAAATGGGAACTCCGGTTCGTGCAAATACCTTCCCGGTCCCTTCAACTTATTCGATTGGTGCCAATATTAGTTTCTAATCAATATTTAAAACGACATAGATATGAAAAAGATAAAATATATAGCTGGAATTTGGATTCTGCTGCTGTCTGTCAGTATATTTAGCTGTAAAGACGATGCTTTTCTAAAAGAACAACCGTCAACATTTTACACCGTTGATAATGCTTTCTCGACTTCAGCTCAGGTAGATCAGGTCCTGGTTTCAATATACTCCCATTTACGGGATTTATGGGCGAATCCGAATGAAGCCGGATGGATCTTTGTGTTCAGGGGTAATGGAACCGATATGTTTGATGTGGCCAGTATCCGTAAAGGAAGTACCTTTAACAACTATGGTTTAATCAATCCTGACCATTCGAACTTCTACGAAAATTATACTACCTGGTATTATGTGATTTCGCGCGCCAACCTTGCACTGTATGCAGCTGAATTGCCTCAGATTGCATGGTCGTCGCCAGCCGAGAAAGCTTACGCTGTTGCTCAGGCGAGATTTTTCCGTGCTTTTGCTTATCGTAATCTGGCTGAACTCTTTGGAGGTGTGCCAATCGTTACCGATATCTCTACAACCCCAAAGTATGATTATAAACGTGCAACAAGGATTGAAACCTATCAGTTTGCAATTACTGAACTTGAAGCAATTGAAGCTGATCTTCCTGAAAAGAGTACTACCGGTGGCCGTCTTGTAAAAGGTGCGTGTCAGCATAACCTTAGTGAACTCTACCTTGCACTGGGAACTCAACTGGGAGTTGATGGTAAAGCGGGTGAAGCTACTGCGGCATTTGCCAAATCAATCACTTTTGCCAGTAAAGTTATTGATGGTGGAACTTATTCATTAATCAAATCGCGGTTTGGTACCCGAAAGAGTTTATCCACAATTTCATTCCCTGTATATCAGGCAGGTAATACTGCCACCCCGGTTGATACCTTAAAACAGAATACCAATTATTACTGGGACATGTTTCAGGAAGGTAATGTCAACTTTCAGGATGGAAATACAGAGTGTATCTGGGCAATGCAGGTTGATTATGCGGCCTATAAGGCGGAAGATAAAAGTTCGAAATTACCTTATTCGAGAACTTATGGCGCTGATTTCCGCGATGGCGTAAAGAACCACCTCACAGGAACTCTTGAAGATGTTGGAGGTCGTGGTATTGTACAAATCATGCCAACGGTTTATACAAGGGATGCAATCTACGCTGATAAATGGGGTGCTGATATCCGTAATTCAGATGTTGTATACCGAAGAAGATTTAAAGGGAATGTAGCTACATCGGCTTATTTCAAAAAGGATGTTCCATGGAGTGAAATGTACAATGGAAGTACGGATGCGACAACCAATGCAAACAACAAAAGTCTTTGCTTTCCGATTTCCTGCAAGATCGCTACTGATAGCTACACCGGATTAGCCGATGGTGAAAACCGGAGTAATTTGTTCCGTGACGATTATTTTATCCGGCTACCTGAAACAATTCTCCTTCGTGCAGAAGCCAAACAACGTAGCGGCGACAAAGCTGGTGCTGCAGCGGATATCAATCTGCTTCGCAGCCGTGCTCAATGCACCTATCTGGTAACTGCCGGCGATATGGATGATAACTTCAACACAATTCTTGATGAACGTACACGTGAGCTTATTTACGAAGAGTGTCGCTGGAATACCTTGCTGCGAATGGGTGGAACTATTGCTGTTGATCGCATTAAGAAGTATGCATACTGGCCTGAGGCAACTGCAACCTTGACTTTTAATTACAACTTGTGGCCGATTCCGCAAACGGTGATTGATACCAATAAGGATCAGAAGCTGGATCAAAATCCAGGTTGGACACGATAAATAAATATTATTTTTGACTTTTTAAACAGGGACATCTTTAATGAAGGCTGTCCCTGTTTTTGCAAAAGGGGTACCATTTCCCTCCTTAAAATAGATCAGGTTTTTCAAAAAGTGTATTTTAACCATCAGTAACCAACTGTTTATGAACCAATTTTTAAGATCAATGCGTGAAATTAGTCTTGGAATGCTTTTGCTTCTTTTTTTCTGTGGATGGAATTCTAGGGCTAAAAGCGCCACTCCTGAAAAAGATCAGCCTTCCGGCCTTACCATTAATTTTTTAGCGCGTGCCGGACAGGTTTCTTTGAATGGTTATCCTGTAAATACTTCATTATACCAGGCAAATGCGCTTTCTGAAAATTTTCAGTTTTCTGAGATGGCTCAAAAGCAGCCTTTTTTCGGTTGGATCGTTAATTCAAGTCAGAACAATACATTACAGACTGCTTACCAGGTATTAGTGGCCTCGAGCCTCGAAAACATCAGGAATGATCTTGGCGATTGTTGGGATTCAGGGAAGACCATTACCGATCAGTCGGTCAATATTATCTATTCCGGAAAAGTACTTACAGCTGGTTCGGTTTACTTTTGGAAAGTGAGAACCTGGGACAATCATGGTGATGAATCACAATTTTCGATCGTTTCGCAATTTAAAACTGCGGCGATACTGGTCGATTATGCAACTGCCCGGTATCCATTACAAAAGCAGGATATTTCACCCCTTACAATAAAAACCATTTACCCGGCTTTGTCATTCATCGATTTCGGGAAAGCTGCTTTCGGCCGTATTCGCCTGACATTGATGGGAAAAGCAGAACATGACACTATTCTCATTCACTTAGGTGAAGCGCAAAAAGACGGAAGAATTAACAGAACGCCCGGTGGCACGATCCGATATTCGGTTTACAAACTTGTATTACTTCGTGGCTGGAATACTTACACGATTGTTATTTCGAAGGATAAACGGAATACCGGACCGCAAGCCATTCTGATGCCTGATTATATTGGCGAAGTGACCCCTTTCAGGTATTGTGAACTGGAAGGATATGAAGGACCTCTTGGTAAAACTCAAATCGTTCAGGAAACAGTGTTTTATCCGTTCGATGAGACAGATTCCTATTTTTCAAGTTCGGATACAGTACTCAACCAGGTTTGGGAATTGTGCAAATATTCAATTAAAGCCACCTCATTTACCGGTGTTTATGTCGATGGCGATCGCGAGCGCATTCCATATGAAGCCGATGCTTACATTAACCAGCTTGGACATTACGGTGTTGCACGCGAATACAGCATGGCACGTTATTCGCAGGAATACCTCATTCACAGGCCAACCTGGCCAACAGAGTGGATTTTACAATCAGTGCTGATGGCATGGAACGATTACCTTTTTACCGGCAATAAATTATCGCTCGAACATTTTTATACCGATCTGAAAGCGAAAACGCTTTTGCCATTGGCTGACAATTCGGGTTTTATCAGTACCAGAACAGGCAAAGTGACTCCTGAAGTTTTAAAATCCATCCATTTCAATGGAACCCTGAAAGACATTGTGGATTGGCCGCAAACCGGAATCTTAGGTCTGGGAAAGAATGAACCGGGGGAAACCGACGGCTTTGTATTTCAAAATGTAAACTCAGTTGTAAATGCTTACCATTTCAGGGCATTGGAGTTGATGGGTAAAATTGCTGCAATATTAGGTGAATCAGCTGATGAAAAACTGTTTGTTGCACAAGCGCAAAAACTGAAGACCTCTTTTAACGAAAAGCTGCTGGATAAAAAACGCGGCGTTTATTTGGATGGTATTGGAACGGATCATGCTTCATTGCATGGCAATATGTTCCCCCTGGCATTTGGACTAACTCCCGAGAATCAGATAGGAAAAGTCAGTCAATTTGTGCAGTCACGCGGAATGGCATGCAGCGTTTATGGCTCACAGTTTCTGCTTGATGCTGTTTATGACAGCAATAACGCGGATTATGGATTGGCTTTACTTACATCAACTTCTGACCGTAGCTGGTACAACATGATCCGGGTTGGATCGACTATTTCGCTCGAAGCATGGGACAATAAATACAAGCCAAACCAGGATTGGAACCATGCCTGGGGAGCAGTACCGGCCAACATCATTCCTCGCAAGTTGATGGGTATTGAACCGCTCGAACCCGGCTTCCGTAAAATACGCATCAAGCCTCAGCCTGCCACACTCGAACACGCAGAAATCAAATACCCGACCATTCGGGGCGATGTATTGGTGTCGTTTCAAAACAAACCTGATCAATCTTTTAAACTGAATATTACGATCCCGGCCAATACTACTTCGGATGTTTACCTTCCATTCTGGTCGAAATCACAAAAGGTGACTCAGAATGGATCTGCGGTTTCGTATCGTCAGACTGGGAACTATGCAGTCGTAGAAGGAATTGGCTCCGGCAGTAATGTCTTCGATGTAACCAAATAACCGGAATCCGCATTTTAGGCGGCTTAAATAAATCGTACGTTTGATGAATTTAAATACAATATTAACATGCTGAAAAATAATTTATTGGGTTTTGTTTTGCTGGTAAGTCTTGTTTTGCAGGGCCAACCAAAAAATACAATCCTGACCGATCCGACGGTTAACTATTCTCAACTTAAGTCCGGTTTTGCAAATCCTCCTTCAGAATCGCGTCTGCGCTGTTATTGGTGGTGGCTCAACAGCATGGCAACCAAAGAATCAATTACGCGCGATCTTGAAGAAATGAAAGACAAAGGTTATGGAGGAGCTTCGCTGGTTGATGCAGGAAGTTCGAATTACCAGGTTGCGCGCAAAACACCTGCAGGACCGGTTTTTATGAGTCCTGAATGGATGGAGCTTTATAAACATGCCGTAAAAGAGGCCGACCGCATTGGTATTGAATTAAGCGTAAACGCGCAGAGCGGATGGAATCCTGGCGCACCATCGATCACGCCCGAATTTGCAATGAAGAAAATTGTTTGGTCAGAAGTCGATGTTACTGGTGGAAAGGCGATCAGTATGGAATTGCCGCAGCCCTTGAAAAAACTTTTGTACAAAGATATAATAGTACAGGCAATCCCTAAAATGGAGGGAGCTCTGGTTCAGAATGAGGCCATTCAGAACTGGAAGAAAAAATCGTTTAATGAAAAAATTGGCTGGAAGGGTGTTTACCCACTAAATGACCTCAGAGATGATTATTCGGGTGAGGGCACCGAACAGGCAGTCAAAAAAGACGAAATCATTGACCTTACGGGAAGTTTTAAAAATGGAAAACTGGAATGGAATGCTCCCAAAGGAAACTGGACGATCATCCGTTACGGATATACCTGTACCGGCGCCCGCACTTCAACCAGCAGCGATGGTTGGGAAGGTCTTTCTGTTGATCATCTCAGCCCCAAAGCATTCGAACTTTTCAGTAATACAGTTATTATTCCGCTGATAGAAACGGCACAGTCAGCGGGCAAAAGTGTCAGATTCCTGCAAACCGACAGCTGGGAGATGGATCTCGTGAGCTGGACCGATCGGTTCCCCGAAGAGTTTCTGAAATTCAGAGGGTACGATATTCAAAAATTCATGCCCGCTTTAGCCGGTCGGATTGTTGAAAACCGTGATCAGACCAATCGCTTTTTGCACGATTTTCGCAAAACTGTGGGCGACTGCGTAGCCGAATACCATTATCAACTGTTTTACAACCTGGCACATAAGTATGGAATGGGTATTCATCCCGAATCGGGCGGACCGCATTCGGCGCCGGTGGATGCACTGAAGGTAATGGGGATAAGTGATTTTCCACAAGGTGAATTTTGGGCAGTGGCCAACACGCACCGCGTTAAAGACGATGAGCGCCTTTCGGTCCGGCAAAGTGCAAGCGTTGCTCATACCAACGGCAAACGATTTGTTGCTGCCGAAGGACCGACCAGTATTGGCCCTCAGTGGGAGCGGTCACCCAAAGACCTGAAAGGTAATATCGATCGTGTTTTTTGCTCAGGCGTCAACCGGATTGTATGGCATACATTTACTTCGTCGCCAAAAAAATTTGGGTTGCCGGGAAACGAGTATTTCGCTGGTACACATCTGAATCCGAATGTCACCTGGTGGAAACAATCGAAAGATTTTATCAGCTATCTCGATCGGTGCACTTATATGCTTCAGCAAGGCTTATTTGCTGCAGATGTACTTTATTATTATGGGGACGATGTCCCTAATTTCGTTTTTCTGAAAGAAGACTTTCCGGAATTGAATTTTGGATACGACTGGGACAAATGTTCCAAAGATGTCATCCTGAACAGGGTATCGTTTGACGGCAAAAAAATAGTTTTGCCCGATGGAATGAGTTATCGTTTGCTGATGCTTACGCCCGAAAAAGCGATCGATCTGAATGTGCTGAAAAAGGTTGAACTGCTTGTGAATGACGGGATGACCGTTATTTCTCCTCGTCCGGAAGAAGTAACCGGATTGACAGGATTTCCGGAGAGTGACCGGGAATTAAAAGCGATCACCGATCGTCTTTGGGGAAAGATGGATGGAAAGCGTATCACTGAAAACAAAGTTGGCAAAGGACGTGTCATTTGGGGACAGAATATCAACGATGTTTTGGCCGCAATGAATGTCAGACCCGATTTTGGATTCAAAAGCAATCAGGAAAAGACAGCGATCGATTACATTCATCGTTCTACAAAGACAGAAGAAATTTATTTCGTTGCCAACCGGTTTGCGCGCAAGGGGATCAACGATTTCGAGTTCAGGTACCTGACCAATTTGCCCGACAGGTACGAACAGGTTGAATGTTCGTTTAGGGTAAGTGGAAAGATTCCGCAACTCTGGGATCCAAAAACAGGTGATATGAAGGAGATACTGACTTACCGCGAAGAAAACGGACAAACCGTCGTTCCGCTTCATCTCGAACCTGAAGGTTCAGTATTTGTGGTTTTCAAAGATGCACCGGCTCAGAACCATGTTACAGCAATTCAGAAAGACGGGAAAAACTGGTTCCCCGGCAATCAATATGAAACAAAGGAAACGGCGTTTATCGATCTGTATAATCAAAGTGGAAAGAAAGTTGCAACCATTAATGAACAGGGGAAATACACGTTAACCTGGTCGGATGGTAAAAAGGAAGTAGTTCAGGCAGAGAAATCTCCGTCAGAAATCATCCTTTCAGGTAAATGGGTGCTGCATTTTGATCCGAAATGGGGTGCACCTGAAAAAGTGGAGATCAATGAATTGAAATCCTGGATCAAATTTGATGAGCCTGGTATCAAATACTATTCAGGAACAGCCACTTATTTGAAGTCGTTTTCACTGACTGCGAAAGATATCAGCGGAAAATTGCTGATGCTCGATCTGGGCAATGTGCAGGAGATGGCTTCCGTGAAAATCAATGGGAAGCAATTGCAGGTCGTGTGGAGTGCTCCTTTTCAGTTTGACATCACACCATTTGTCAAGACCGGAACCAACGAATTGGAGGTTGAGGTTGTAAACATGTGGCCAAATCGTCTGATTGGTGATGGCAAATTGCCTGAAAGCAAACGGCTCACAAAAACAAATATCAATAAATTCAATGGTCCCGATGCCGATAGCTATCTTCGGGAATCAGGTTTACTGGGTCCGGTAAAAATCAGGATAACTGATCAGCGAATTTTGAGATAGACTGATAGTTTTTATATTCTCAATCCAATTTCCTGCTACCGTTCCCAGACGACGAAATTCAGTGGAATCCGAAACTTGTTCAGAACACAGGTTATTAAAAAATCCTGTGTTAAATATATGAAGGCTGTATTAAAGTGCTGATTGAAAAAATCAGCGCTTTAATACAGCCTTTTAGCTTGTTCAAAAAACAGGTTCAAAATCCTGAATGGTATCATTCGTTTAAAGAAAAACTATTGTCACCCATAAAAATTAGCGCGAATATTTACGGTCAGCCATAAAAATTAGCGTGAATATTTACGGTTGACCATAAAAATTTACGCTAATATTTACGGTAAGTAATGCTTTATATCTCATTATATTGTTGTATTATAATGAGATAAGATTAATTTGTGTTTTAAAACATATTTTGTGATGTTTGGATTCAAAATTTGTGTTTTTTGGCTGCACGAAGTATCAAAAACTAGAATCGTTTTCAGTTGCGAAGTACCGTAAATAAACGAATCCAGCGGCCATAGACTTTACTAATATTGAAAAGGATGAAACCGGGCGGTTCCATCCTTTTACTAAAACTAACCAAACTAACTAACCTAACTAAACCTAAACTTATGAAAAAAAATGTATGACAAATATAAGGCTCCCGGTACTTCCCGCCAAATGTTTTAAGTTAAAGAATTGTAAAATAATTGAAAAGAAATTAAGTGATTTTTAGTCGATTCCGGCTTTTCCAAACAGGGGGAGGTTATACCGCAGACAATGAGAATGACTAATCCTTGTAAACCAGCAGGCCAAGTTGTGGAGGCTTTTGAAATCCGTTTGTCTCAATCATTTCCTTGATTCGTTGTGCGCGTTGTTCAAACGCCAGCCCGTTGGGAAGATAGGCGGCATTACTGACAAAATCGTCGAGTTTTCGGAAAAACTGCCACATTTTTTCATGTGAATAGATAATCGGGGGATCTTCAGAAAGAACCGAAACGGCAGGTTCAAGCGCACTCTCGCGGATGATCTCCTGAAGTTCTTGCAAGGAATAGATTTTGCGGTGGTAACCACCGGATGCAGTATCAATTTCTGCCTTTAACGAATGATAATCGAAATGTGTTTGTTGCGCGGAATTCAAACTTTCGTTAATCATTTCATTGATAATCAATAAACCGCCAGGAATAAGGACCCGTAGCATACTCTGAATCGCCTTTGCAGGATTGTCGAAGTGATGAAGTGAATTAGAAACAGTGATTGTATCGAAATAGTTATCCTCAAAAGGAAGTTTCCTTACATTTCCCTGGAGAAAGTCAACCTTTTGCCGTCCGATTTTATTTCTGGCGATCTTAAGATTTTCAGGATTGATGTCAAGCCCCGTTGCTGAATCAAACGAACTGAACGATTCGAGCAGGAACAACAGAAAATCACCCTCGCCCGTTGCCACATCGAGTATATGGCCAGCGCTGATCCGTTTCAGATATTTCTGCAATTCGGCTAGCTGATACATCCTGAAAATGTAAAGTGAATTGTTTGATGGAGTTTACTTCACCTCAAAGACGGTGGTGCCAATATTTCTGCCATCGGCAAAAACATCAACCGTATACTTACCTGGAATCAGCGGTGATTCATTAGCATTGTCCCAGTAAATGCTGACTGGTACATCACTTCCTTCGTATTCCACCTCGCGCATCACTGAAAAGGGTATTTTCATATCTTCAAATTTGAAAATATCCTTATCCGATTTCATCAACAAAATCTGATCTGGTCGTTGAATCCGTACATAGATGTTTTTCGCACCCCGTTTTGCTGTCAGATTTTTGTTTAATATGAAATCAATTTTTACTTTATCTATTTTGCTGGCCTTGATCTGTTCTTTCCCTTTAGCGGTGATTCCGGTTGCTTTAAGTTCAGTTGCTTCCATTTGTGCAGCCAGATTAACTGTCTGTTCCAGTTTTTTCTTTTCCGATTCCAGTTGCTGATTGGCAGACTTTACATCTGTAACTTCCTGTTTAACATCGGAGATATCAGCCATCAAACGTTGGTTTTTCTGATTGAGGCTATCAATCTGGACAATATAATTGCGCATGATATTTCGCAAAGTGGTCACTTCCTCACGGTATTTTGTAATCTGTTGATAACTAGCATTTTTTACCTGATCAACTTCCGATAGAAGGTCTTTTACTTTCGTTTGCGCGTAACTGATGGTCTGGTTTAAAGAATCGTTTTCGGAACGCAGCGAATCATAGCCCGATGCCATTCTCGTTAATTCTGAAGCGATCGAGTCTTTTTCAGCCCTGATTAGAACTGCATCCGTCCGATACGAACTTCTTTGCCAGAAAAAAAGGATGGCAAGTGCAACAAGTAAAAGTGATAATATAATGACAATCAGATTATTTCTTTTGTCTTTTGACGTATTCTTTTCGTGGTTTTCCATAACAATTCTTCCTTCTCTGCATATTACTATTCAGGCAAAGGTAGGGATATTTTGTTGCTTATCAAACGGGAAGAGCGCAGGGATGCCTTAAAGCGAAGCGAAACATCACGAGGTGTTCAATAAACAATTCATATTGTGAAAGCGTTTAATTCCAAAATGACCATAATGGAATTAGCAGATATCCGAAAGGATTACAGGCTTAAAGTATTGGACGAAATTCAGATTTGTCAGGATCCACTAAAGCAGTTTGAGAATTGGCTCAGCGAAGCAATTGAAGCAAAGGTGAATGAGCCCACTGCGATGGTGCTTGCAACTGCCACGCCCGAAGGTGTCCCTTCTTCCCGGGTTATCCTTTTAAAGGCGCTTTCAGACGATGGATTTGGCTTTTTCACCAATTATTCGAGCCGAAAAGGAGAGGAGATATCCTTAAATCAAAAGGTCGCATTGTTGTTTCATTGGCCGGAACTCGAAAGGCAAGTACGAATTGAAGGTGTCGCGACAAGAACTTCCGCGGATGTTTCGGATGAATATTTCCACAGCCGGCCTTTGGAAAGTCGCCTAAGCGCCGTTATTTCAAACCAAAGTCATGTTGTCCCCGACAGGGAATATCTTGAAAAATTGTGGGAGGGACAACATTATAAATCGGGCGAAAATATGATTGAAAGACCATCCTATTGGGGTGGATATGTTATTGATCCCTTTCGGATTGAATTTTGGCAGGGTCGTTCCAACCGGCTGCACGACCGGATTTTATTTTCACGTAAAGGTGCTGACTGGGTAATTTCGAGACTTGCGCCGTAATCGACTGCTTATGTATTTATTGAAAGTTAAGAGGTACGGTTAATTTAAAGCTGATATTCCTTCCCATATTGTAAATACCATTTCTACCTAACTGATTATTTGGATACTGCTCAAAATATTTTAACCTGCTCATGTGCGATTGATAAGCGATATCTGTGATGTTATTTCCAAGGATGTTGATGTTTGCCAGTACTTTTCCTTTCCTGTTTGTAATATCTGTACCTACTCCGGCGCTGTACAGAACATAGCTAGGTGTAGGAGTTTCAGTATTGTCAGCAGAATATACCCTGTTTTGATTCGCATAATATTCCATCCCGATTTTAAGATACAATGAATTGATATACGGGATCTTACTTTTTATATACCCACGTAACTCTGAACTTGTATGAAGTGGAGGGATAAAAGGCAAATATTTGGAACTATCAGTCACTTGAATACCATTCCCTCCTTTGTTTAATGCATAGACCACAGATATTGAATTTTCGAAATGAAGCCAGTCATAAGGATGTACATCGAGGTTTGCTTCCCATCCATACAACCGTGCTTTTGATTGTTGAAATTTAAACGTCTGGTTACCTTTGATTATAATAGAATCTTGTCCAAGATGATTGGGCAATTTCCCATTAAAAATATAATTTGAAATCTGGTTGTTAAAGATATCGAAGTTTCCACTGATATGATCTGAACGGTATGAAATCCCGAAATCTTCCTGCAGGCTAAATTCCGGTTTAAAGCCAGTATTCCCTATCTGATAAATCAGTGTCCCCGGATGAATACCATTTGCAGATATCTCTGCAATATTGGGAGACCGGAAACCCCGGGCAATATTTCCTTTTAAAACCAGTTTATCTGATATTTTGTAAGTTGCTCCAATACTACCCGAAACTCCGGAAAAGGTATGATTAAAACTATAAAAAGGTTGATCAGCGCCATAAGGTGAATTTACCTTCCCGTCAAAACCGGTTTGAGGGTTCACTTTCGTGTACATCGCATCATTATTAAAACTACGCGCATCATAACGAATTCCGCCGCTTACATCCAATTTATCAAATGATTTTCGTACAAAAACAAAAGGTCCAAAATCAAAGAGTTGATAGTCGGGTATAATAAACTCGGTACCTTTATTTGTATTGTTTTGGTACATCCCGTTTATTCCAATTGTCGTTTCCCATCCGTCAAATTCTTGCAGGAAGTATTTCGCATCGTAGGTAAATGTATTTAGAACCAAATATAATCCGGCGGTTTCCGGGTTTTGAGGATGGCTGAACTCTTGTCGTATATTTTGCTGATAGCCAAGTATCAATCCTATTTTACTCTCGCCAAAAATAAAATTGTTTGATGAATACAATTTGTAGTGTTGAATATGCTGATGTAAAGTTGAAATTTTGTAAGAATTTAATTCTGAGTTAGAAACCACAGGTCTGAATAGGTCATCTTCTGTAATTTGTCTTGTAAATTTCCTCGTCGTTGAATCGCGGCTGCCATCAGGAATTTCCTGCAGGTCGTCAAACAGTGAGAAATTGAGATTTGAATAACCCCATTGCTTATTCAATCCAAGATAACCACTTAAATTATTTTCGTTAAATGCTGTCCCATAAACCCGTCCGTCGTATTTATTTTGATAGTTGGTGGCTTGTTTATGCGAAGCTACACCACCCCAAATAAGCCCTTTCGCATTTCCAGCCAACGTTGCAGAAGCTTCATAGAGACCATTATTCGTCTGGTAATTTGTCACAATGTGTCCTTGTATCAGGCCATCCGGGAGAGGGAGTGCAGGCAGCAGATTGACAACCCCGGCCAAAGCATCGGACCCGTATGTTAAACTTGCAGGTCCTTTTACAATTTCAATCCGGTCTACTGCATTTTCGTCCATTTCTACGCCATGTTCATCACCCCATTGTTGTCCTTCCTGTCTTATCCCGTCAAATAATGTAAGTACCCGGTTATACCCTAATCCATGTATAAATGGTTTTGATACATTTGGTCCTGTTGTGACGGCGCTCACTCCGGGAAGTCTAGAAATTGCGTCAATTATATTTGTGTTTAAATTCTGCTGTAACTCTTTTCTGTCCAGTGTAATCATTGGAACAGGGTTTCGGGTTATTTCAGTTACCTTTGATGTACCTGTTACCACAACTGCATTTACTTCTGTAATGGCTTGATCCATTGCAGAACTCAAGGACGATGTCACCGCTAGGTCTACATTTTTAACAACTGATTTATATCCTACAAAACTAATCTGAAGGATCACTTTTATCTTTGGGAGATTATCTATTTTATAGTTGCCATTTATATCGGAGACGGCCCCGGTTTTAAGTTCCGGAATATAAATGGTCGCTCCCGGAATTGTTTCTCCCGTTAATTTATCAGTAATTTTACCTGTCAATTTATTTTGTGCATCCGCAGTATGATAAATGAATATAGCAATGCAAATGAAAAATATTCTCTTCATTTTAATACTTGTTTGTATGTGACAAATTTTAAAAAGCACCTCAGAGATGCTGTATATCTGATTTATATACAGGGTGGGGCGCGTAATAGAAATGAATACTGGGTGAGATTGTAACTATACAATGAAACATATTTATTACAGTAAGGATCTATTGGTTTTTCCTTTTGTAAATCAATATTTTCAATGTCTGACAAAAAAGATGCAAATTCGAAATTGCAAATAATGCACTTGTCATGGCGTTGATGTAAATGGGTTTCATTTTTCGCTTTACAAATAAAATGCTCGTGAGGGTGTCCAAGTTTGACGATTGAAGGCAAAAGAAATGCTATCAAGAATACTAAAGAAACTGTATTTTTAAAATTTCTTATCATTAAATCGCTTATCCTTCCTTTTCGTCCTTTTTTGAGGGTATAACGTTCATACACTCGTAAAGGTTTATATGCGATTACCTTCCTTTCTTTCGTCCCTTGCTCTTGGTGTCGCGAACTGCGTTACTTTTGTAATTGACGCTTAAATGACTTGTTTTTGCTTTTCTTTCCTTTTTTTCGTGAAAAGCTCCCTGGAACTCGGGATCAGCCAGTTTTTTCTGCCGATCGATTTCGCGGTCGATACTTTGTTTTTCAGGCCTGCTAAGTGGTACAACATCAATATTGTCGGGGAATGGCAACTCCTCAATCTTCATCCGGATCAATTTTTCAATATTTTCGAGGTGAAAATCCTCTTCAGGACCGATAAATGAGATGGCTACACCGTCGGTGTTGGCGCGGGCGGTCCTTCCAATCCGGTGGACGTAATCTTCGTACCTGGGGGGGAGATCAAAATTAATCACATGTGATATTTCGCTTACATCAATTCCACGAGCTGCGACGTCGGTAGAAACCAATACCCTTACCCCGCCAGCCTTAAATGCATCAATCGCGTTGATTCTGGAGCTCTGGGCCTTGTTGGAATGAAGTATCCGTACTTCTCCCTCTGTTCTCCGGCTGACGACTTTATAAACGTCTTCCGCATTCTCTTTCGTCCGGCAGAAGATGAGCACCCTTTTAAATTCCTCCTCGTTGAGAAGTAGAAAACTTACAAAATTGAGCTTCGTCCTGAAATTTGGAACGCGGTAGAAATACTGTTTTACTTTGTCTACAGTAGTTGCTGATGGCGCAACCTCAACGCGCTCGGGGAATGCGAGAAATTCGTTGCTCATCAACTCAATGCTTTCCGAGAAAGTGGCAGAGAAAAGGAGGTTTTGCCGCCGGGGAGGAATCACTTCGAACAGCTTATTCAGCTGAGGCATAAATCCCATATCAAGCATACGGTCAGCTTCGTCAACGACGAGTGTTTTAATACTTTTCATGCCAAAAGCTCCGGCACGGTAAAGTTCCCATAAACGACCTGGGGTCGCTACAAGAATATCGACGCCGGGTTCAAGCAGCGCCGCATGTTTTGTCCATCCGATGCCTCCGTAAACAGCGGCATGTCGGATATCGGTAAATTGTGAGAGTTCGGCAATGTCTTCACCTACCTGTATCGCCAGTTCACGTGTCGGAACCAGCACAATTGCCCTTGGATCTTTTCCCTCGGCTTTTACAAGTTTCATCAACAACGGAATGACATAGGCAGCAGTTTTACCTGTTCCGGTCTGGGCAATTCCTAAAACATCTTTTCCCGACTTAATAACAGGA
>JBBRZE010000082.1:0-23853 GCA_038236995.1 Bacteroidales bacterium
AAATATGCTGGGGAAAGAGCGTCATCAATTAAAAAAAAGCAGTTTTGGCTTTTTTGTTTCCGATGCGACCAGACCAATCTTCAACCTTTTTCTCGATAAAGTATTTAGAAGTCAGGTAAAAGAATCGTGCGAAATCACTTTTTTAAAAGAGGGCCATCCACCATTGTATGTAGACCTTGTCGGTATCCTTTCTGCCACCGGAGAGCATTGTCTTGTTGCTGTTTCGGATGTCACCGGAGTCCGGCAGTCGGAAAATACTTTGCTTGTAAATAATTCACGAATTGATTTTGCGATGCGGGCCGTAAATATGGCCTGGTGGGAAATGGATATCACAACCGGGAATGTAACTTTCGGAAAACGTAAGGCTGAAATGCTGGGATATCCTTCTGAAATGTTTATGCATTACACCAATTTTACTGCGTTGCTACATCCCGAAGATTATGAAAGGGCAATGAATGCTATGCGCAAACATCTTATTGGAGATTCTGATAAATATGAGGTCGAATATCGTATCCTGACTAACTCAGGAGAGTATAAATGGCTTTATGATATCGGATCGACAGTAAAAAGAGATGTAAATGGAAAGCCGTTGATTATTACCGGAATTGTAATTGATATCTCCGACCGGAAACGTTCCGAAGCAGAGACGTCAAGATTATTGGTCGAAGCAGGTGAGTCGCACCTGGAGCTTTTAGGCGTGATTGAGGATCAGAAACGAACCAGCATGGCATTGCGCAACAGCGAGACCAGCCTTCACACGCTTGTTCAAGCGATCCCGGATCTGATCTGGGTAAAGGACCCGGAAGGTGCATACCTATTGTGCAACACAATGTTCGAACGATTTTTCGGGGCCAGCGAAGCAGAAATTGTTGGAAAAACAGATTATGATTTTGTAGACAAGAAACTTGCCGATTTCTTCCGCGAACACGATTTGAGAGCTATGTCCGCAGAAAAGCCAGCGATTAACGAAGAATGGATCACTTTTGCAGACGATGGCCATCATGCCTTTCTGGAAACCATTAAAACACCGATGTATGACGCTGCCGGATCACTTACCGGAGTGCTTGGTATAGGTCGCGACATCACAGACCGTAAAAAGGCGGAAGAGGATTTGACCAAACAGAAATATTTCTTTGAACAGATTTTTATGCAATCGTCGGTAAGTACTCAAATACTTGATCGTGAAGGGTGGTGCGAGCGGATAAATCCTAAACTAAGTGAGTTATTTGGAGTACAACCCCCGGATATGGAAGGCAAGATTTACAATATTTTCGAGGATAAAGAAATTCAACGAAATGGAATAATTCCCCTTTTAAAAAGTGTTTTTAAGGAAGGAAAACCGGCCAGGTGGGAAGTGTTTTTTGATATTGGCGCTTCGGCAGTTTCTCAAAATATTAAAGTTAAAGATAAAAAGAAGTTGTGGTTTCGCAATTGGGCATATCCAATATTTGATAATAATGGTGAAGTGTGCAATGTTATAATTCAGCATGATAACATTACCGAAAGCAAGCTTATTGAACAGGAAATGTTGATTGCAAAGGAACATGCAGAGGAAAGCGATCGCCTGAAATCTTCCTTTCTTGCCAATATGAGCCACGAAATCAGAACACCCATGAACGGAATCATGGGTTTTGCGGGATTACTCAAGGAACCTGATCTGACAAGCGAAGAGACGGAGGAGTATATTGCGATGATTGAGAAAAGTGGTATCCGCATGCTTAATATTATCAACGATATCGTTTGTATTTCAAAAATAGAGTCGGGAATGATGGAAGTTTCAATTTCGAAGACGAATGTAAATGAGCAACTGCAATATATTTACTCCTTCTTCAAACCCGAGGCTATGCAAAAAGGGATACAGTTAAATTACACAAACGCGTTGCCTGAAAAAGAGGCAATTATAAATACGGATAGAGAAAAAATATACGCTATCTGTACCAATCTCGTTAAAAATGCCATCAAATTTACATCTAAAGGAACCATCGAATTTGGCTGTCACAGGAAAGGTGAATTCCTTGAGTTTTTTGTTAAAGACTCAGGTCTGGGCATATTAAAGGAGCAGGAGCGGCTGATTTTTGAAAGATTCCGGCAAGGTAGTGAATCGTTGAGCCGAAACTATGAGGGAGCAGGCCTGGGTCTGTCCATTTCAAAGGCTTTTGTGGAAATGCTGGGTGGTAAAATTTGGTTCGAGAGCGACTACGGTAATGGTTCAACTTTTTATTTTACAATTCCATTCCATCCAGAACCGGTGGAGAATGATAAGAGCTTAAGTATTGGCCAGGAGGAAGATTCAGATAGTCAGTATTCTGCATTGTTTTCGAAACTAAAGATATTAGTTGTTGATGATGATGAAACTTCCGGATTGCTCCTTGAAAGGTTTGTGGGAAAGTTTGGCAGTGTAATTTTAACAGTTCGAAATGGACGCCAGGCGGTCGAAACCTGCCGCAACAATCCGGACATTGACTTTATTATGATGGATATTAAAATGCCGGAAATGGATGGTTATGAAGCAACCCGGCAAATCAGGCTATTCAACAGCAATGTGATTATTATTGCCCAGACAGCTTATGCTTTAATTGGCGATATGGAGAAGGCGCTGGAAGCCGGATGTAATGATTATATTGCAAAACCTTTCGGAAAAGAATCCCTGTTAGCGTTAGTAAAAAAGCACATCCAAATAGATTAAAACGGCACATATACAGGGACTTCGATCTTTTCAGTGCATTATTTGACTTCTTTCTTCCCTGATAGTTCACCTGTGTTTTAAAGCCGGGATGATTAATATTCAGGTTATCCATCCTCTATTTAAGATGGTTTTAACATCATGCACTCAACTATCTTTACCTTTGTTGGAAATCAGCAGGCACTTTTATCGGTTTGAATCACACCCCAGGGACTTCCCGCGGTGAAGAATTAATGTACTGTAATAGGTTAGATAATAGTGTTGAACTATCGAATCATAAAGGACAAGATGAAGTTTCTTTATGCAGTATGATATTATTGTTTCTGAACCAGGCAAGACCATCCGCTAATAGCTGTAAATTAATATATTAATTAAGAACAATTAAGATGCAAGCGATCATAAAGTTTGAAAACATCCTTTGCCTTAGGTGTTGCTATACCAATTGGTCAATACCGGCATTTGTTAAAAATGTGTTTATAATTTTACAATCTGGCTTTAAACTAACTATTTACGCTAAAAAATAACGGTGAACTGAATCTAATGCTTACATTGCATGACTATTCGGCCACTGATTTTTGACTATTCAAGTGATCAACTATGTGCAAAGCCGGAATCAGGAAAATATTAGAACAAATCGATTCCTAAACATGAAGGAAGATAAAAACTACCTGGCCGAATCGTCAAAACTTCGCCAAAAAGCAGAAAAACAGATCCTAATGGAGATGCCAGATTCGAATTTTCCTGATACCGAAGCTGATATGCTTAAGCTCATTCATGAGTTGAAAGTTCACCAGGTAGAGTTAGAAATGCAAAATGAGGAACTGGAGCTGGCAAAAGCGAAGGCTACCGATGCTGTTAAGTTATACGATTTAGCTCCTACAGGCTATTTCACTCTTTCAAACGAAGGCACGATTCTGAATTTAAACCTTTGTGGTTCGCAAATGCTTGGGAAAGATCGTGACAGGCTCATTAATAGCAGACTGGGTTTTTTTATTTCCGATGATACCAAACCAGTTTACAACAACTTTCTCGATAAAGTATTCATTAGTAATAGAAGAGAGACTTGCGAAGTCATCTTGACAATACATGGTAACTCGCATATGAATGTGCAGCTTACTGGCAAAATCAGCAGAAATGAACAGCAATGTCTTGTCATTATTGCAGATATCACTGAAAGCAAGCAAGCGGAGGAAGCTTTACGTGTCAGTGAAAGACAATATCGCGACATGTTCTATAAAAACACCGCTGTAAAGTTAATTATTGATCCGGTTAGTGGTGAAATACTTAATGTCAACGAGGCTGCTTCAAAATTTTACGGCTATACAGTCAACAGACTGGAAAAGATGAATATCAATCAAATCAACACGCTTCAGGCAGAACAAATCACCTCCGAAATGGCACTTGCACTTAGCGAACGCCGCAAATATTTCAATTTTCGACATCGGCTGGCATCGGGAGAGGTTCGTGACGTGGAAGTCTACTCCGGACCGATTGAGTATGACGGAAGTACAAGACTTTATTCGATTGTTCATGATGTTACCGACCGCAAAAGGACGCAGAACTTGTTAACCCAGATGAACTGGCGATTGGAAAGTATCGTCGAAAGCACTCACATTGGAACATGGGAATGGAACATCCAGACCGGGGAAACGGTATTTAACGAACTTTGGGCGCAAATCTTGGGATATTCGTTGGATGAATTGGCGCCTGTTAGTATTAAAACATGGGAAGCGCAACCGCACCCTGAGGATTTAAAGAATTCCACTAAAGTTTTGGAGCGGCACTTTTCCGGTGAACTGCCATACTATAATTTTGATTTCCGGATGAAGCACAAAGATGGCCATTGGATTTGGATTCACGACCGCGGCCGTGTTGTTACGCGTACTGAAGATGGCAAGCCGCTTATCATGTTTGGTACACATACCGATATCACAGAGCGTAAAATGGTTGAGGAGACCCTGCGGATGAACGAATCAGAATTACTAAGGATAAATGCCGAAAAAGATAAGTTCTTCTCTATCATCGCCCACGATCTGCGCAGTCCTTTCAATGGATTTTTGGGATTAACTGAGATAATGGCTGAAGGCTTGCCTGGAATGTCGATGGCTGAAATTCAGCAAATGGCGGTGCTAATCCGGAAATCGGCTACGAATCTTTTTAGCTTGTTGGGAAATCTGCTGGAATGGTCACGCATGCAAAGAGGTTTAATGTGTGTTTTTCCATCATCGTTTTTATTAATGCCAAAAATTTCTGAAAGTATGTTACTTGTTAAGGATGCGGCTGATAATAAAGAGATTGTGATCAGTTATGCTGTTCCTGAAGATTTGAAAGTATTTACAGATGGAAATATGCTTGGCGGCATTCTTCGGAATTTGGTGACCAATGCGGTGAAGTTTACCTCCAAAGGCGGAATTATATTGATCTCAGCGAAATCGATTCCGGGAAATTTGGTAGAGATTTCCGTAAGGGATACTGGCATTGGAATGAGCAAGGGTTTAATTAATGATCTTTTTCGCCTCGATGTAAATACAAGTCGAAAAGGGACAGATGGTGAGTATAGTACAGGATTGGGATTGATGATTTGCAAAGATTTTATTGAAAAAAACGGTGGGGAATTTTTCATCGAAAGCGAAGAAGGCAAAGGCAGCGATTTTAAATTTACTGTTCCTATTAATGCTTCGAAGGAAAAATAAAAATCCGGATTGGAACTTTATGCAGCTAATTACGTAAATACTTTTGGTATTTCAATAAAAGTTTTGTTATGAATGAAGTAGCAGAAATTCATGGTAAAGACCTCAAAATTTTGATTGCTGAAGATGACGAGATATCGGGTATACTTCTGTCAATGGCGGTCAAAGTGTTTACTCAGAAAGTTTTAAAAGCAAGTAGCGGTACTGAAACTGTTGATATTTGTCGCAACAGCCCGGATATCGATTTTGTCCTGATGGATATTAAAATGCCCGAAATGGATGGATATGAAGCCACCAGACAGATTCGGAAATTTAACAAGGAAGTGATTATTATTGCGCAGACAGCATATGCACTCGCCGGAGACCGCGAAAGGGCATTAGCGGCCGGTTGTAATGAGTATATTGCAAAACCTATCGCACACGCCTCATTGACTTCACTCATGAAAAAGTTTGTTGTTAGACAGGGTGACGGGTGGGTACATCATACAATGTAGAAATATCAATTTAAACTACAATTTCCGAATGATCCTAAATCTGTTTCAGCTCTGAATTTATTCCTGGTTATAAATATCCTGAATCACCAATCCTGCGAGTGTAAATCCGTAAATAGCAGTGATGTGCGCGACTGTTCCGTTGATGACCGCTTTCTGACTGCACCATTCATGATCGTCCAATTCTGGATCTCCAACTCCGCTTTTCATTTTTGGACACAGGCATTTGTCTGTTCCACACGATGATCCGGATCCGCGGTTTTCAAGCAGCTCCTCACTGTAAATACACATAAATTGTTTGGCAGGGAGCTCCCCTTTGCGAATATATTTTCTGATCTTAGATCCAAGCGGACAACCTTGCACTTTCCAAAATTCTGCTACTCTGATTTGCGTAGGGTCAAGTTTAAGCGATGCGCCCATTGATGAAAATAGGACTGCTTTTGTCTTTGTAGCTTCCCGGATCAGGTGAACTTTGCTTCCAAGACTATCTATCGCATCGATGATATAGTCGTAGGAATCAAGATTAAACTGATCGTGACTACCTGCGTTGTAGATTTTTTGAATATCAGTGATTTCAGCTTCGGGATTAATCTCGAGTAATCGTTTTTTCAAGGCTTCGGTTTTCACCTCACCAACTGTCTGCATTGTGGCGTGAAGTTGCCGGTTGACATTGGTAATGCAAATCCGGTCGGAATCGACAATCGTCAGAAAATGGATGCCCGAACGGATCAGACTTTCGGCACACCAGCTTCCTACGCCCCCAATTCCAAAGATAATCACCTTCTTACCGGCAATCTCATCCATCTTCTTTTTTCCAAATAATAGCTCTGTGCGCTGAAATATCCCTTTAGATTTACCCATGTTTCAAATATTGGGCAAAATTAAGAGAAATTCCGGGATCCAGGATGAAACTTTTTATCGTCACCTAGACGATAAAGCAAAGCAAAGAATCATTGTCTCTTTGCCATGTTGGTTCTTTCAGTAAAACCTGGGTAATAACGGTCGGAGTTGGTTTCTAATATGATTTAATGTCTGCCTAAGAACCAATCAGTGAAAGCAGATAGACGATAACAAGAAGGATGATCGTAGTCACTACAATGACCCTAAGGTTTTTCTTAACCATGACGGAAACCCCTTCGCCATACCTGACAATCAGCCATGCCAGCAAAAAGAAACGAAATCCCTGAAAAACAAGTGTTGCAAGTGCAAAGGAATAGACATTAAATTCGAAAGCTCCTGCGGTAATCGAGAGAATTTGGTAGGGGAGTGGTATTACGGTTGAGAAGAGCAGTATGGTGTAACCCCATTTGATATAGAGATTTTGAGCGCTCAAATAATTGGCCTCTGTAAAACCCGGAATATGATTGAAAAAATACATCGCAAAATTAGTGAAGGTTCCGTCAGGAAGTAGCCATAAAAAGTGTCCAATAGTATAACCAATGATCGAACCCAGAACCATTCCTATTACAGCCATCAAAGCATTATTGTTGGATCGCAAAGGATGAATCAGTGAGACTGTAATGAAAATAACGGTCGTAGGAAGTGGAAATACGGATGCATCAATAAAAAGTGACAGGAAAATCACCAGTACTCCATAACGGCTCTTCGACCATTTTTGTGTCCATAAAGAAGTTTTATTCAGTAAACTACGCATAAAAATGATTTATCAGCCTGACAAGGTATTTCATTTTGTCGGTGGCAGATTGGAAAATGTCAATTGCATTAAATACAGTATAAAAGTAAAGTTTAAATGGATATAAAACAGCCGGTTTTAATAATTTTATATCCATTTCAAACCACTCAATGCCGGAATGATTTCCGGATTGATCTTTTTATTGTTTAATTTATATTACTTTGCCATTTCGTTGAAAGATAAGAACTTAATTTTAATAAAATGCTGAAAAAGAGCGCATTCCTGATTCTTTTGTGGAGTTTCTTTTTGATGACCGGAGTGGCCCAGCCACGTGTTCAAATGATTGATGCAGATAATTCAGCGTTCAGTTATTTTGGACGTACTGACCGGTCGGATCCGAAAACGGTTCGATTCGACTGGCCCGGAGTTTATTTGCGATGTGCCTTCACCGGTAATACACTTGAGATCGTGTTAAAAGGTGGTACCCGCGACTATTTCAACGTTTTTATAGATGATCTTCCGGTCAAAGTTATTCATCCAATGGCGGATTCATTATCTGTGATTGTTGGGCTTGCAGGTAAAAATGCGCATGAACTGCTGATTACCAAACGTACAGAAGCAGATATGGGTATGGCCTGCTTTTATGGAATCGCGATCGCATCTGGCGAGAAAATTGCTCCATCAACAGTTAAAAACAACCGGAAAATTGAATTTATCGGAAACTCAATTACATGCGGATACGGAGTTGAAGGATTATCGGGGAAGGAAAGATTTAAACCCGAAACTGAAAATAGCTATCTCTCTTATGCTTCATTAGCCGCACGTGCTTTCAGTGCGGACTATGCACTGGTGGCTCATTCCGGACTTGGGATCATCCGAAACTACAATGATAAATCTAAGATATCGACCAAACTTGCCCCAATGCCCCGACGATTTGGCCTCACTTTTGATACCGACTCTGTCAAAAAGTGGGATTTCAATCAATGGATTCCCGATGCCGTTGTGATAAACCTGGGAACAAATGATTACTCCACTTTGCCGCATCCAGATAAAGCAGTTTTCAAACGTCGTTATGAGGAACTAATCGAAAGAATTTTAGAGGTTTATGGTAAGATTCCGGTTTTCTGCGTTGTGGGACCGATGACCAATGAGCCATGTTATACAATTGTTAAAGAGGTGGTTGATGATTTTAATTTAATACACAGCGATACAAAAGTTTATTTTGCAGGAATTCCCGACGGTTTGCTAAATAACACTTCCGATCTTGGCTCCGACGGTCATCCTTCCTATCGTGGACAGCGGAAATCAGCAGCATACCTTGTTCCGCTAATGGCGAATGTACTGAAATGGAATTACAAGGATACAGAATTCATATTTGGCGAAGAATATTAGCAGCGCTGTATATGATGCAATTGTGATTATTTTATCTTTTTACTTTCATTGTTTTCAAGTCGTCTAAGTATATCATTCATCATCTCAGTCTGTGCAGTATGAATCTCCAGAACTTGTTGCTGTTGATTGATAATCAAATGATCCAGTTTTTCATGCAACATCCTGATTTCGAGCTCAGATTTGAGGTTTACCATATAATCCCTTCTGGCTCTTTCCCTGTCCTTGTCTTCCTGCCTGTTTTGGCTCATCATTATGACGGGTGCCTGCAGGGCAGCCAAACTCGATAAAATTAAATTCAGAAGGATAAAGGGATAAGGATCGAAACCTTTATTCGCCAGCCAGAACACATTGATAGAAATCCATATTAAAAGAAATACGCCGAACGAAATAATAAAGGTCCAGCTACCCCCGAAATCAGCAACCTTATCAGCTATTTGTTGTCCAAAGGTGGTTACCTGATCTTCTTCGCCATCTAATTTATCAGTTAAGGTGGTATTGTCTTTCAATGAACCTAAAACGGTTTTTTCCGATGCTGACAGTTCGCCTAATTGATTGGAAAAGAACACATCGATGTATTTTTCACGATAAGCGTTAAGCTCACTAACCGATAAAGATTTATTTGATGTGAATCCGGGGTGCTCTTTCTGAATCAGATTTAGAATTGATAGACGAACCATATTCCCTGATATTCTGTCAGATATCGGAAATTCGTTATTCGATAGATCGCTTATAAAAGTTTTCATGCTTTTTTTATATAAAGTCCTGATTTATGGCAAATCTACTTATTTCGATGGATATAAAACTTTTCAGTATTCGTATTAGTTCAACAAAAAATGAATATTTTTGAACATCGTAAATACTTAAAATCAATGAAGAATAAATCACTATTAATTTCACTTTTCTTGTGTACAATGATAACAGGAACTTTTATTAGCTGCGGAGAGGCAGAAAAGAAACCGCAGATGCAACCAGCGATCAGTCTGGCTGATTTGGACACAACGGTCAGTCCGGGACAGGATTTCGATGCTTACGCTAATAATGGCTGGAAAAAGCTCAATCCGCTACCAGCCGATCGTGCCCGCTTTGGTTCATTTGATAAATTAGCAGAATTGGCTGAAAAACAGTTGAATGAGCTTGTAACGGAAACCGCGTCGACGAAGAATGAGAAAGGGTCCATTGCAGATAAAACCGCAACTCTCTTCAATCTTGGAATGGATACTGTAAAGATCGAGGAGCAGGGAATAAAACCTTTGACAGCCTACTTTCAGGAGATCGATAAGCTTGCAACGATGGATGATGTGGAAATCGAGATCGCAAAATTTCACACTTACGGATTCTCACCGCTCTTTGGATTTTATGGTTCGTCTGATGCCAAGAACAGTTCGATGGTCATTGCTCAACTAGTTCAATCCGGTATCGGAATGCCCGACCGCGATTATTACATCAATGATGATGAACGTTCAAAAGATTTAAGGGCAAAGTATACGATCTACGTCGAAAAGATGTTTAAACTGCTGGGTGATGACGAAGCAACCGCCAAGAAAAATACGCAGACTATTTTAAACATGGAAACGCGTCTGGCTAAGGCTTCGATGACACGCCTCGAGCAACGCGATCCTAACAAAACCTATAACAAGAAAACAACCAAGGAGTTGATTGAACTTTCACCGGCGTTTAACTGGAGCCGTTACTTTGTAGCGCAGGGAGTTGGCGATCCGGGTGAGATCAATCTGAACCAGCCGCTTTTCATCGGCGAGGTGAGTGCGATGATGAAAGATGTTCCTGTTGAAGACTGGAAAGTGTATCTGCGCTGGAATCTGATAGATGGATCTGCATCATACCTCTCGGATGATTTTGTGAATGCAAAATTCGATTTTTTTGGCAGGGCAATGTCAGGAACTGAACAAATGCGTCCACGCTGGAAACGGGTGCTTGGTGTTACAAGTGACGCACTTAGCGAAGCAATTGGTCAACTCTATGTTGCAAAATATTTTCCGGCAGAGGCAAAAGAGCGGATGCTTAAATTGGTTGAAAATCTCCGCATCTCACTTGGCGAAAGGATTAAAAACCTTGAATGGATGGGTGCTGATACAAAGGTAAAAGCAATTGAGAAATTGAATGCCATCAATGTGAAAATCGGATATCCTGATAAATGGCGTGACTATTCAGGACTCGAAATTTTGGATGATTCATATGTTGAGAATGTGATCCGCTCGAACAAGTTTGAAACAGCGTTTAACTATTCGAAAATTAATAAGCCTGTAGATAAAACACAATGGTTTATGTCGCCACAGACTGTAAATGCGTACTATTCACCAGATATGAACGAAATCGTATTTCCTGCTGCTATTTTGCAACCTCCTTTCTTCTTCCTTAAAGGTGACGATGCTGTCAATTATGGCGCCATTGGTGTTGTAATCGGACATGAAATGACACACGGTTTCGACGATGAAGGTCGTAAATATGATAAAGTCGGTAATCTAACCGACTGGTGGACAGCTGAAGACTCTAAACTTTTCGACGAACGGACAAAAGTATTGGTCGATCAGTTTAATAGTTTTGTTGTGATTGATTCGATCCATGCCGATGGTAAATTGAGCCTGGGCGAAAATATTGCAGATTTTGGTGGTTTAAACATCTCATACCAAGCGTTTAAGTTGGCAAATAAAGAGACGAAGAAGATCGACGGGTTCACGCCTGATCAACGGTTTTATCTGGCCTATGCGCATGTATGGGCACAAAACATCCGGGATAAAGAGATACTTCGCAGGACGAAGGAAGATCCCCATGCTTTGGGAAAATTGCGAGTTTTAGGGCCACTGAAAAACATCCCTGAGTTTTACGCCGCTTTCGATATAAAACCAGGACAACCGATGTACCTGGATGAGGCCAATCGCGCTAAGATTTGGTAGTTCAAAACAAATAAAACAAAGAACCGGTTTAATTTTGAACCGGTTTTTTTGTGTTGTAGAAATAAAACAGGGGTAGAGACGAGGCATGCCTTGTCTCTGCTTGACAAATGAAACCTATTTAAGGATTTTCGCTTTGATTATGAATTATCCTATTGCTATTCTTAATAAAATGGAATATAATTACGATCTTTAAGTTCTGAATTAATTATTAACAAATATCCGGCAACCAATATGCTCGAAAACCTCAAACATCAGGTCTATAAGGCGAGTTTAAAGCTTGTAGAACAAGGTCTTGTAATATATACTTGGGGTAATGTCAGCACCATTGACCGGGCAAGTGGTCTGGTTGTCATCAAACCTTCAGGGGTGTCGTACGAAGAGATGATTCCAGCCGATATGGTTGTGATGGATCTGGATGGAAATATTGTTGAGGGGAATCTTAAACCTTCAACTGATACCAATACACACCTTGTATTGTATAAAAATTTCCCGGAAGTTGGTGCGATTCTCCATTCTCATTCCGAATATGCAACTTGCTGGGCCCAGGCTGGCAGGGGAATTCCGCCGTTAGGAATTACACATGCTAATTTTTTCAATGGTGAAATCCCATGTACACCACCACTTAGCATTGAACAGGTTGAAAAGGATCTCGAACTGGAGACCGGGAAGATGATCGTGAATACTTTCAAATCGAGGAATATTGATCCGATGCGGATTCCGGGTGTCCTTGTTTATGGGCATGGCCCCTTCTGCTGGGGAAAAGATGTAAGCAGTGCTTTCGATCATATTGTAGTAATTGAACAAGTTGCCCGAATGGCTTATCGCACTTTGGCACTAAGCAAGGTGAATCCCGTTGAAAAAGAATTTCTCGATCATCATTTTTTCAAATAAGCAACGATAACTTTTATATCTAAATATTTATGAGCAGATTAACCAATAACCTGTTTGCTTTTACATGCATCGCAGGAATGTTTTTTTTATCAGTTTCATGTTCCGGACCAAAGAATAAGGAGAGTCAGAAAATGCTATTTGAAAAAGAGATTAACGGTAAACAGGTAACACTTTTTACTCTTGAGAACAGCAACGGTGTAAAAGTGACGCTGACCAACTATGGGGGTAAAATTGTAAATATTTGGTTGCCGGATCGAAATAGGAAAATGGCTGATATCAGTTTGGGATTCAATACAATTGACGAATATCTTAAAGGTTCAAAGAGTTTTGGCGCTACTGTTGGGCGTTATGCGAACCGGATTGCAAAGGCAACTTTTACCCTTGATAGTGTTGCCTATCAGCTTCCTGTTAATAACGGTCCGAATTGCATACACGGAGGTCCTGACGGATTCTATTCGAAAGTATTCGATGCCAAACCGGTTGAAACTCCCGAAGGTAAAGGTGTTGAAATGCATTACATGAGTCCGGATGGTGAAAACGGATTTCCCGGTACACTTGACTTCTATGTTACTTTTAAACTGACCGATAAAAACGAGCTCGTCATCAATTATAAGGCGACAACTGATAAGGCAACTGTCTTAAACGTAACGAACCATTCTTATTTTAACCTGAAAGGGGAGGGGAAGAGTGAAATCACAGGAATGGATGTTGTTGTGAATGGTGATAGCATTGCCGAAGTTGCAAATAGCGAAATGATACCAACCGGAATTTATCGCAATATCGTTGGTACTCCGATGGATTTTAAATCCCCGCGATTGGTTGGCAAAGATATTGATACTGATTACGACCAGTTAAAATATGGCGGAGGTTACGACCATGCCTGGATTCTGAATAAAAGTGAAAAGGGCGAATTATCCTTTGCTGCAAGCGCTTATGAACCCGAAAGCGGAAGGTTTATGGAGGTATTTACTACTGAACCATCGGTGCAATTTTTCACAGGTAATTCATTAAATGGAAGTCAAATAGGGAAGAGTGGTAATGCTTATGCGAAAAGAACCGGATTCTGCTTCGAAACTCAGCATGTACCTGATTCTCCTAATCATCCTAATTTCCCAACAACCGTTCTTCGTCCCGGCGAGACCTTCAATTCAACAACAATCTATAAATTCTCGGTCAAATAGTGAATAAAAAAAGGTTAAAGGATAAAGGTTTAAGGATGAAATCCCAAAACAACGAATCCTTTAACCTTTTAACTTTATCCTTTAACCTTGCTTCCTCAGCCTACCACCCCAAATATTTATCGTCGCTCCATAATGATTCCGGATCGAGATGCGCTTTCTCAATATCCTTAAAATAACGGTAGTTTCCTACTTTTAATTCAATTGTCGCTGCTTCGTCGCAAACTATTAAGCCATTCGGATGGATCTGAAGTGCGGAAATTGTCCACATATGATTCACCCCACCTTCCACAGCTTTGTGAAGTGCGCGTGATTTGTTGGAGCCAGTCACAAGGATAAGAACTTCGCGCGAATCCATTACCGTTCCAACCCCAACGGTTAGTGCAAATTTTGGAACTTTGGTTACGTCGTTATCAAAAAAGCGACTGTTAACCTGGATGGTATCCTGATTCAGAGCCTTATCTCTTGTGCGAGACGAGAGGCTTGAGCCTGGTTCATTAAATGCAATATGACCATCCGCACCAATACCGCCCATAAAAAGATCGATACCCCCAACAGCTTTTATGCGCATTTCATAATCAGCACATTCTGCCTTAAGATCTTTCGCATTTCCGTTCAGTATGTTGACGTTTTCAGGAAGAATATCGATGTGGCTGAAAAAATTCTCCCACATAAAGGTGTGGTAACTCTGCGGATGATCTTTCGGGATTCCCACATATTCATCCATATTGAAAGTGACCACATTCTTAAATGAAACTTTTCCTTCCTTGTAAATCCGGATCAACTCTTTATAGGTTCCTAAAGGTGTACTACCCGTTGGAAGTCCCAGCACAAAAGGATTTGCTGATGAGGTAGTCAATTCATTAATTCTTCGGGCAATGTAGACCGCAGACCACTTTGCTACGTTAACTGCCTCTGACTGAATAATTAGTCTCATATTTCTTTGATTGATTTTGAATCCACAAATTTGAGCATTTTTTTTTAAATAATTGACTGATTTCTTTTTTCAACGGTGTTGGTCAGAAATTAGTACTATAGCCAGAAACTATAATCATTCGGCCTGTAGTTTATCCGGACAGGAAAGTTGACTATATTTATGAAATCTTTAATATTTAATCCTGATCAATATGAATATCCTCACGCGTATCATTATCAGTACTATATCGATCATGGTGGTTGGTTATATCCTACCCGGAGTAGTTGTATCATCGGTCTATACTGCATTTATAGTCGCTATTATTCTTGCGCTGCTCAATACAATTGTAAAGCCGATTCTTATTATTCTGACTTTACCGGTAACGATTGTTACACTTGGTCTGTTTCTGCTCGTTATTAACGGATTTATTGTACTTATTGCTAATAGTTTTATCGATGGTTTTTCTGTCTCCAGTTTGTTTATTGCCATCGTATTCAGTTTATTGGTATCTTTGATTAACGGACTTTTAGGTATTAATAGTTTTAATGAGAAGAAAGACTGATTTCGTGAATTTCTGAGGTTTCAATAATTATTTTTCGATTAGGTATTTTTTGACTTGGTATTGCTACTTTTGCGGCCAATCAACCATAAGTATGCAAATAGGTCATTTAGGCGAAATCGCGGGAATCTTAACCGCCATATGTTGGACTGCTTCAGCATTAACGTTTTCATTGGCAACACGCAGGGCTGGATCACTCGCGGT
Organism: Bacteroidales bacterium; assembly: GCA_038236995.1. GTDB lineage: Bacteria > Bacteroidota > Bacteroidia > Bacteroidales > Prolixibacteraceae > JAAFHB01. The sequence continues at coordinate 15,550 of JBBRZE010000082.1, forward strand.
CAATATTACAAGATTGGTTTTGGCAATGGGCATGTTCATGGTCTGGTCGAAAATTATGCGCGGCTATTGGACACCATCTGATGCTACACCTGAAGCCTGGAAATGGCTGTCAATATCCGGTTTAGTTGGTTTCGTCGCAGGTGATTACTGTCTTTTTAAATCGTATTCATACCAATCGGCAAAATTGTCGATGTTAATAATGTCATTGGCACCTCCCGTTGCGGCACTTGCTGGCGCACTGATTCTTCATGAACGACTTACATGGTTAAACGGTTTGGGCATGGTTTTAGTCCTTTCCGGAATTGCCATAGTCATTCTGAAGCGACCAGAATCTGAAACAAATAAATCAAGGTTTAATTATCCGGTAAAGGGTCTGTTACTTGCATTTGGCGGAGCCGTAGGTCAGGGAGTTGGTGCTGTTTTCTCAAAACTGGGAATGGGAAATTACGATCCGTTTGCCTCATCTCAGATCAGGGTGATCACCGGGATTCTTGGATTTGTCCTTATCATCACATTGGCAAAAGAATGGCGTTCCATCGGATTCTCATTAAAAAACAATAAAGCAATGAAACCTCTTTTAATCGGTTCGTTCTTTGGACCGTTTCTTGGCGTATCATTGAGCCTTTTGGCTTTTCAGCATACATCAGTTGGAATTGCTTCAACGCTAATTGCAACAGTTCCAGTGTTTATCTTAATCCCGTCGGTGATGATATTTCACGAAAAACTTAACTGGAAAGAGATTGCAGGTGCATTTTTGGCGGTTACAGGTATGGCAGTGTTTTTTCTTTAAATGCCTTTTTTCAGGTTTTATTCTCAAAATAAATGTAATTTTACGGGTTTTAAAGAAACGGGAGAAATTAATGCTCAAAATTGCCCAATATCTACTTGCTGGAATATTCGCTTTTTTGGCACGATTTTCGTACCCTTTTGAACCAATAAGTTTTTAATAGATTAACAGATTTACTATGGCAGGTACCGAACTTTTCGGAAATGAAGAACGAAAAGAAGTAATGGACGTGCTCGAAACAGGGATATTGTTTCGATATAATCATGACGCACAACGCAATGGCGTATGGAAAGCCAAAACATTTGAACAGGAATTCAGCTCTTATCTCGGAGCTAAACACACTCATTTCTGCGCAAGCGGAACCGCAGCCGATTCAATATCACTTGCATGTTGTGGTATTGGTTATGGTGATGAGGTGATTGTTCCTCCTTATACATTTATTGCACCAATTGAAGCAGTTCTTGTTGCCGGTGCAATTCCAGTGTTTGCTGAAATTGATGAAACATTGTGTCTTAGCCCCGAAGGTATTGAGAAGGCAATTACTCCGCGAACAAAAGCTGTTCTGATCATTCAGGTCTTCGGATCGATGGGACGAATGGATGAAATACTGGCAGTTTGCAAAAAACACAATCTTATACTGATTGAAGATGCTGCGCCTGCACTTGGAGGCAGTTACAAAGGTAAGATGCTTGGTAATTTTGGCGCGATGTCAGCTTTCTCCTTCGACTTTTACAAGATTATCACAGCTGGTGAAGGTGGTGCAATAGCTACTAATGACGACGAACTATACGAAAAGGCACACAAATTTTCCGATCACGGTCACGACCATATTGGTAATGCCCGTGGAGCTGAGCAACATCCTATTCTCGGATACAACTTCCGTGGTTCCGAACTTGGAGCAGCGGTAGTTTTGGCTCAGTTGCGCAAGTTGCCTTATATGATTGAAAAACAAAAGGCTCATCAGAAAGTCCTAAAACAGGTTTTGATGGAATTTCCCGAGATTAAATTGAGGCATGTTCCTGACGAAGAAGGCGATTCAGCCACGTTCCTTTCGTTCTTCCTTCCCAATCCTGAGAAAGCGGTTAAGGCTTTCGACGAATTCCAAAAAGAGGGTCTAAGTGCCTCATATTGGTACCGGAATAATTTCCATTTTCATCGCCAATGGGGACATCTGAAAGAGATGAAATCAATTTACAATCTTCCGATCATGAAGATGAACAATGCGCCTGACTACCGAAATATGCAAGTTCCTCAATCGGATGCTATCATGCAGAAGTTGATGATGACCCAGATCATGGTGACATGGAGCGAAGAAGAGTTAAATACACTGGCTTCGAAAATGAGGTCAGCACTTAAAATTGCACTTAAATAAATAGCATATGTTCAGAAATTTAAAAGCAGTCGGACGGATACTATATGGTCGGAATAGTTTTGACCAATTGGGTGACGTTCTCGGCGAATTAAGGACAGAAAAGGATTCGTATGTCCTTTTTCTTCTTGACCCTTATTTTGAAGGTAAAGATTTTATCAAACGGATTCCGCTACATGCTCAGGATATACTAAAAATTATAGATATTACCGATGAACCCAAAACCAAAACCGTTGACGCAATAGTTGCCGAAGTTAAAAAGCTTCGTCAGGGATTGCCTGTTTCGGTCGTTGGAATCGGAGGAGGTAGTATCATGGATTATGCAAAGGCCATTCGCCTGATGTTTACTAACGAAGGCTCGTCTTCACAATATCAGGGTCTTGATTTTATCAAAAACAAAGGCGTTCATTGCACGGTCATCCCTACAATTTCGGGAACTGGTGCTGAAGCATCGATGACGACTGTATTAAGCGGACCCGAGAAGAAATTGGGTATCAAGGGGAATTTTACTACAGCAGATCAATTGGTTATGGATCCTGATCTAATCGCATCAGTCCCTGAACCACATCGGTTTTATACAGCGATGGATTGTTATATCCATAATATAGAAGCAGCGAATGGTCACCGTAAGACGATTATGGGTGATTCTTTGGGAACAGAGTCGCTTCGTCTTTGCCGCGAAATATTTTTATGCGAGGACAGCCATACTCCCGAAAATGACGAGAAATTGATGGTTGCTTCCTATCTTGGCGGGCTTTCATTGACTTATTCTGAGGTTGGAGCCTGTCATGCGATTTCATATGGTCTGGCCACAGTTACAGGAATTCATCACGGAATTGGAAACTGTATTGTCTTTAATCAATTGGAAGAGTTTTATCCGGAAGGGGTAAAAGAATTCAAGGAAATGATGAAGAACAACAATATCGTTCTTCCAACAGGCGTGACAGCAAAATGTACAGCAGAAGAGATCGAAAAAATGATCGATGTAACGCTCACACTTGTATTTATGTGGGCGCATGTTTCCGGACCAGATTGGCAGAAAACGATTACCCGCGAGAAACTCCGCGGACTGCTAATGAAAATGTAATAACAATTATCGATGAGGAAAATAGTAAAAGTAGGAAATGTTGAATGTGGTGCAGATAAGCTGTTTCTGATAGCCGGGCCATGTGTTGTTGAAGATGAAAAAACGATGATGGATACTGCCGAGTTTTTGGCGGAACTATCTCAAAAGCTCCATCTTCCGCTGATTTTCAAATCTTCATTTCAGAAAGACAACCGAAGCTCTGCTGATTTTTATTCCGGTCCAGGGATTGACAAAGGTCTTGCAATGCTTCAAAAGATTAAAGAACAATTCAATTTCCCGATACTTACCGATATTCATTATCCCGATCAGATAGCTGCGGCAGCTGAGGTTGTTGATGTGATACAGATACCAGCTTATCTTGTGATGCAGACCACACTTGTTGTGGAAGCTGCAAAAACAGGAAAGGTGATCAATCTTAAACATGGACAGTTCCTTGCTCCTGAAAATATGATTAAACCGGTTAAGAAAGTGGAACAGGTTGGCAATTACAATATCATGGTAACAGAAAGAGGTTATACTTTTGGTTACAACGACCTGATTGTTGATCCGCGCAGTTTTTATCATTTGAGAACGACCGGTTATCCTGTTATTTTTGATGTGACGCATTCTATTCGCAAATACGGAATTCCGAGTTCAGATCCTGCGGGCGGTTCACGTGAATTTATCCCAACTTTGGCACGTGCCGGAGTTGCAGCCGGAATTGACGGATTGTTTATCGAAGTGCATCCTGATCCAACCCGCGCATTATGCGATGCTGCGAGTCAGATGTGTATCGGAGATGTTACCGAGTTTCTAAAACCACTGATCGACATTCATAATGTTGAAGTAAAATACAGAACGCAAATTTAAACTACAAATTGATATGGAATTTTTTCTTGACTCGGCTAATCTGGCTGAAATTGAAGAAGCCCTGAAACTGGGGATCATTGATGGTGTTACTACTACGCCAACATTTATGCACAAAAATGGTATTACTGATATCGATGGTGCAATCATTAAATTGTCAAAAATGGTCCCGGTGCTGATGATTGAAGCGTTGGGTGAAACTTCCGAACAAATTGTTGCCGAAGCTCATCGTCTGCTTGACCTTGGTCTCGACAAGAAGAAAACGGTATTCAAAATCCCGGTCAATCTCGAAGGCGTGAAAGCGTGTAAAAAGCTTCATACAGAAGGATTTCTGGTCAATTTGCACCTGGTTTACAATATTCAGCAAGCTTACATGGCGTTAACTGCAGGAGCAAACTACGTTTGTGTACTGGTTGGCAGAATGCAGGATCAGGGGCATGACGCACTTGGCCTGGTCAAAGAAATTGTCGATGTAATTAAAGAGTACAAATACGATTGCAAGGTGATGTTCTCTTCAGTACGTTACCCTGAACATGTGAAGGATGCATTGAAGCTGGGAGCACACAATATTACGCTTCCATGGAGCATCATGAAAAAATTGGCTGATAACCACCTTACAAAATTAGGTACCGATCAGTTCTTTCAACATACACGACTGATGACGATTCAGGTGAAGAGTGTTATTTCAGATGCCAACCCTGTTGTCGACATTGATTGTAAAGTGATTGATGCATTGCTGAAGATGACCGACTCAGGAATGGGTGCAGTTTCGGTTGTGACGAAAACCGGCCAGCTTACAGGAATCTTCACCGATGGAGACCTGCGCCGTCAGATGCGTAAATTAGGAGAACGTATACATTCAGCCTCAGTAGGAGAGTGTATGACAGCTAACCCAATCTCGATCGAAGGTGATTCTTTCTTACAGAAGGCAGCTGATATTTTCAATGCCAATCAGGTCGATAATATCATTGTAACTGAAAACGGACTTCCCATTGGAATGCTGGATGTTCAGGATATGATTAAGCTCGACTTAATTAATTAAGAATTTGAAATATATTTACAAAGGCGGAGCATTTATGTTCCGCCTTTGATGTTTAAAACCAAAAACCATGGATTTTAAATCATTAGTTACAATCCGCCAAAGCGACCGGAGTTACCTCGACCGTCAGGTTGAAAAGGAAAAACTTGCATCAATTCTGGAGTGCGTCCGATTGTCACCTTCGGCATGTAATGCGCAGCCATGGCATATTATTGTCGTAGATAATGTTGAACTGAAAAATAAGATTGCTGATGCTACTTCCGAAAAGATATTGGGGATGAACCACTTCACAAAACAGGCACCGGTGCATTTGGTGATTGTTGAAGAGCCTGCAAATCTTACTTCTAACTTTGGAAGCTGGGTAAAACGGAAACAGTTTCCGTTGATAGACATCGGAATCATTGCGGGACATATTTGCCTTGCAGCAACTGCTGAAGGTCTGGGCAGTTGTATGGTTGGCTGGTTCGATGAAGGCAAGGTGAAAAAATTGCTGGGTGTCCCCGCTTCAAAACGGGTACAACTCATTATTACGATCGGATATCCTGCCCTAAAAACCCGGCCGAAAATCCGCAAACCGATCGAAAAAATCGTTTCTTATAATGGGTATGGCAAACCAGAAATTGATCAGAATCCTTCGTTGTAAGCCGTTTAGTGCTTTATTAGTTCATCAATGACTTTTCCGGTAACGGACGAAGGTGGTGCGATACCAAGAAAAGCTGCAATTGTTGGAACAATGTCCGTTGCATTCGTCCGGCGCATTGTTGTACCCTTAGTAATTCCTGCGCCATACCATACCAATGGAACCTGGTTGTTATCGGTGTAATCGATCGGATTAAACTTATCGCGCGGCTGCCAGCCATCTTCGTACTTGATCAGGACATCGCCCGATCTTTTTATGTGATAATTGTTCTGGAAAGGTTCCAGTGGTCCACCTGGAAAGTTATCCGCTTCAATTTCATACGCAGCCTTAGCATAGGCGATTCCCTCAAACTGATTTAGAAATGAGGCAACCGCACCTTGCATCTCCTGCAGATTTACCTTTTTCTTTTCAATTAGTTCACGGTTCAGGTAGATTTGCTGGTTTGTGAACAATTCAATCCAGTTACCTTCTCCATATTTGATATTCAGGTACGATTTCAGCAATGCCACCGCGCCATCCGGATTAAAAATCCCGGCAGTCATCCGGTATTTTTCTTTCAAGTATTCTGCAGGATACGATATGCTTGTCAACCCGGTCAGATAAACGAGGATATTATCAGCTCCATAACCTGCCTCAATGTACTTTAAAAGTTCTGCGATGTCATTATCCAGGCGCAGGTAGGTATCTTCCATCTCGACTGAAAACGGACCAAAAGAGTTTCGCTCATAATCCATTGACGAGAATACAACTGTGAGAAGATCGGGAACAAGATCATAACCAATTTGTTCCTTCGGAATCATCTGAATTGTAAAATCTTTAACGATCGTATTCCCCCATGGGGTAGTTTTCAATACCTTGTAACTTCCACCTGTTTCCTTTTTCAATTGTCTCATATTGAAAGGAAAGGTGTTGTATTTCCCAAGGTATCCGGGTTCATTCAGCGAGGCATCCGAAATGCTTTCGGTATAGGTAATCTGATCTTTAAAGGGTGTCCAGCTCATCCCAAAATAAGAATCGGCCATTTTTAATTCATTGTAATCGAATGCCCATTTGGGGAATGTTTCAACATAATAGGAGCTTGAGATCATTTTGCCGGATGTTTTATCGAACCAATAAGCGCCATCGGCCGCATGACCTGCAGCAAATACGGCGGAATTATCGTTTAAAGCAATGCTGAAAATTCTTGACTTCCCTTTCGTTATCAACTTTAGCTGGTCGCCCAGCGTTGGTGTCATCAGGTTCTTTGCCGATCGGCCTCCTTCCTTCGAATCGGACCCAACCGTTATATAAAAATTGTCGTCAATCGCGTTGACCTCTTTTTTTTTCAAGCGGTCGATCCAATTATCATTAACGATACCATGCCGTGAGGGATCGGTTCCTGTCGCCAGGGTTGCCATATTTACCGATTTATGTTGAAGTAAATTGTCATAGTGATGGTTGGCACAAATAAACCCCCTTGAATAGAGTCTTTGGAAACCGCCTTCTCCAAATTTCTCCCAGTAACGCTCAATGTAATCGGGGTTGAAATCTTCGATAACGATGCCGATGACCATGCGGGGCGTGTTAGCCGATATGGTTGTATGCCCTTGTGAAAAAACTAAAAACGGAAGGCAGCATCCGGTGATAAGTGTCAGAAATTTTTTAAACATTATCTGAATATTTTGGCTGAAAAATTATTTCATATTTTATAAATAGGGGGGAGGCAACCTTCATTCTACCAATATTTAAAAGGATTCTTTACGAGGCTGGAATTGAAATAACGGACATCACCTGTTACTTCCTGTCCGATCCAGGGTGGAACAGCGAAAGTTTCATCCTCCGATTTCAATTCAATTTCGGCTACTATTAACCCCTTGTTTTCTCCTTTAAATTCATCAATTTCCCATGTTTTGCCTTCGTACCCTATTTTTGTACGGTATTTCTCAATGGTTGGAGAAATACACAACGAGAGCATTTCGCGTGCTTCGTCAACGGGAACCTTGTATTCAAACTCCTTTCGGCTAAACCCCTGCGATTTTCCTTTGATTGTCAGAAAACCTTCAGTGCCGGCAATCCTCACCCTAACTGTCCTTTCACCATCAGCGACAAGATAACCCTGGGCGTAATGAATTGGAATGCCCAATGTGCGCCAATTATCATTGCTGAGCAAAAATTTACGCTCAATTTCAATTCCCATAGTAAACTGTTCTAAAAAGACTTAAAGTCGATTTCCAAAAAGCGGGTGACCTCTGTCTTCCATCTGTCCGCTACAAATGCCACATGATTGGGATGATTATTGTATGTTTCATATGCCAGTTTATCAGCAAAAACCATTGAGAAACCATAGGAATAATCGTTCTTTAAACTCACCTGGTTAAAAACCTGGAAGTTCTGAACAACTGGCAGATTGCTTAATATATGCTGACCGTCTTTGAGGAATTTTTCAGCCAAAGCGGACCCTTTTTCATGTCTCAGATCGAAGATAACCATGTGCTGAATCTCTCCGTTTTTAAGCGGAACCGGTAGGGTGCTTTCCATTGTATTTGAATTATTTGAC
>JBBRZE010000083.1:0-23449 GCA_038236995.1 Bacteroidales bacterium
ATATGGAGTAACAGGGAAAACGACTTTCAAACCAGGGATATGGGCAACAAGTGAAGTCCAGTCTTGTGAGTGCTGAGCTCCATATTTTGATCCAACCGAAACCCTTAAAACAACCGGCATTTTAAGGACATTTCCGCTCATTGCCTGCCATTTGGGAAGTTGATTAAAGACTTCGTCACCACACCTTCCAAGGAAGTCGCAGTACATGATTTCGGGGATTACCCGTCCGCCACACATTGCGTAACCTATTGCTGTACCTACAATTGAGGCTTCTGAAATCGGTGAATTAAACAACCGGTGATAAGGAAGTGCTTCGGTCAATCCGCGGTAAACAGCAAACGCGCCGCCCCAATCGCGGTTCTCTTCGCCATAGGCCACCAACGTTGAATCTTTATAAAAACGATCGACAATTGCATCGAAAATACCATCGCGCAATTGGTATTGTTTCATTTTTGAGAATGGTTTCCCATCAGCATCAAAAGCAAAGCGCTCTTTTTTCGAAATCTGAATTACCCTTGCATTTTCTGCCATCGGATGATTTACTTCCGGGGTACGTTGCTTATCCATGCTATCAACTGACTGATTGGAGAAAATCATTTCGCCAATTTGCTCCGGATGTTTGTGAATATCCATGCGTGGTGAAATCTCGTCATTGATCGAAAGTTTAAGCATTTCGATCATAATTAACTTAATATCAGTCCATATTGCATCAAGTGAAGATTGGGTTGTTACTTTGGCATCAATCAGGCTGTTTCCGAAAGACTCAATGCTATCCTGCGCCTGCCATGCTTCGATCTCCTCTTTTGAACGATAGGAGGAGGCATCGGAAGGAGAGTGGCCACTGTATCGATAAGTAAGCACTTCAAGTAAAACAGGACCGTTTTTCTCTTCAATGGCCTTGCGTTTACGACGATAAGCATCAATTACCGCCAACGGATTGTAGCCGTCAACTCTTTCGGCATGCATTTGTTCCGGGTTAACACCAGCTCCGATGCGGGCTACTTTTCCGTAACCCATCGTTTCGCCACAAGTTTGACCACCCATTCCATACTGATTATTCATTACATTGAAAACCACAGGTAATCCACCCTTCATATCACCTTCCCAAAGTTCTTTAAACTGATCCATAGAGGCGAAGGAAAGTCCTTCCCAAACCGGACCGCAAGCCATTGATGCATCCCCAATATTGGCAACCACCATTCCTGGTTTGCGGTTTATTTTCTTGTAAAGTGCAGCTCCCACCGAAATATCACCACTACCGCCAACTATCGCGTTATTCGGATATACACCGAATGGGGTGAAAAAAGCGTGCATGCTTCCGCCTAAACCTTTATTGAATCCCGTTTCGCGGGCAAATATTTCGGCTAATGTTCCATAGAGGAGAAATCTGCGTCCCAGCTCCTTTGTAGTTCCTTTGAAATCCTTTTTTACTATTTTGAGAATTGTTCCGTCAAAGAACGATTCCATAATCTCTGTCAATTCTGCATCATTCAGTTTTTGAATGGCGCTTAACCCTTTGGCAAGAATTTCACCGTGGCTTCTGTGTGAACCAAAAATAAAATCCTCAACAGTAAGCGTGTAAGCCATTCCAACAGCAGCTGCTTCCTGTCCAGCCGAAAGATGTGCCGGTCCGGGATGATCGTACTTTGTTCCGCTGTACTCTCCGGTAGTTTTAATCAGGTTCAACATCGTTTCAAATTCGCGGATCACCACCATATCGTGGTAGATGCGAAGGAAATCTGCATCTGAAAAATTCGCTTTCTCTTCGGCAATTGTTTTTTTGTACTGATTAACCGGAATTGGGGTAAAAGTAATTTCTCCGGCTTGTCTGGCCACACTCGGGTCAATAAACTGAACTTTAGGCATATGAAATTTTTATTGGTATTACGATGATTTGGTATTTTGTTTTAGAAGGAAAAGATGGTCTCTTTAAATATTTCCGAAACTGTAGGATGAGGGAATACAACTTCCTCCATCTCTTTAAGCGTCATTTCCATTTCGATGGCCATTGAGGCTCCGTAAATAATTTCACCTGAAGGATTTCCAAGCATGTGAACGCCGATAACTTCGCCATATTTGGCGCCAACGAGCACTTTACAAAGACCGCTACCGCCTTCATTTTCGGCTATAAAGCGTCCTGCAAATGCCATTGGTAATTTGGCGACACGGTATTCGATATTTTGCGCTTTTGCACTTTCTTCGGTATATCCGACACCCGAGAATTCAGGGTTTGTGTAAACAACACCAGGAATAGCATTGTAACGCATTCTGTCAGCTCGTCCTGTAAGATTATTGACAACGACTTCACCTTCTCGGTACGCAGTGTGGGCAAGTAATGAAAATCCTGTAACATCTCCGGCAGCAAAAACGTTCGGAACATTCGTCCGCATTTTTTCGTCTACTTTGATGCCACCACGGTAAAGTTCTACTCCGATATTCTCGAGGCCGAAACCTGTCGTATTGGCTTTACGTCCAACACTTACGAGGATTTTTTCACCTGTAATTGACTCTTTTTTGCCGTTCTTTTCAAAGAATACTTCATTCCCTTTAACTTCAGTCACTTTGGCCGAGATGTTGAATGTGATTCCTTTCTTGGTATACATCTGACGAAGCATGGTGCTCATTTCGAGATCCATGCCTGTTAGAATTTCATCAAGCATTTCGATGATGGTTACTTTGGTACCGAGGCTGTTAAAGAAACTGGCAAATTCGAGTCCGATGACTCCGCCACCAATAATAACCAAAGAATCTGGTCTTTCCTTTAATTCGAGGATCTCCCTGTTTGTCAGGATCAATTCGTCCGGAGCACCAAGTCCAGGAATAGGTGGCATAAACGCTTCTGAACCGGTGCAGATCAGTAGGTTTGTTGCCAGAATTTCTGTGTCGCCAGCAGTAATTTCAATTCCTGCTGCTGAACGTCCTTTGATGAAAGCCGCACTTTTAATCACTTCAACATGATGTTCTTTCATTTTCATGCCAACGCCGCCAACCAGTTTTTTGACCACTTTTTGTTTGCGGGCCATCATTTTCGAAAAATCGAAAGTCACCTCTTTTATGTCAATACCATATTTACTGCTTCCAAGGGCATTGTCGTATAGTTTTGCGCTGTATAGCAGGGTTTTCGTGGGGATACATCCCTCGTTGAGGCAGACGCCGCCCAGTTCTCCTTTTTCAATTAAAACGACCTTAAGTCCTTTTTGACCAGCTCTTTCAGCGGCTACATACCCGGCAGGACCCCCGCCAATAATTGCTAAATCGAATGTTGTACTCATCGTAGAATCTCCTATTTTATTAAAGTTCGAACTCAAGGTTTTCGATTTCTATGGCGATTTGTTTCAGGAAACGGGTTGCTTCACCACCGTCCAATGCCTGATGATCGTAAGTAAGGCTAAGCCCAATAAACGGAACGAATCCGTAAACTCCATCACCTAAATCTTTTGGACGCGGAACAATTGTGTTAACTCCTAAAATACCAACCTGCGGAAGGTTGATTACGGGTGTAAACATTTCTACTCCGTAATTTCCGAGATTCGAAACGGTAAATGAGGCGGCTTCGGATGAGAGCAATTCAGGATTGATTGCCCCTTTGCGACACGAAACGGCTATTTCGCGCATCTGGTTCGAAAGCCCCTGAATTGAGAGGTCATCTGCATTTCTGATTGCAGGAACCATCAATCCGCGATCGGTGTCGACCGCTACCCCAAGGTGTATTTTATTAAAGTATTTCACACTATCGCCAAGAAAATGGCCGTTTGCCTGCGGAAACTTCCGCAGCGCTTTTACCACTGCAAAACAAACCATATCGTTGAGGGTAATGTTCACCGGATAACCATTATCATTGGCTTTTTTTACTTTTCGGCGCAATTCGAGCATTCTACGTGCGTCAGCGCCAAGGTGATGTGTCAATTGTGCAGAATTTTGCAGTGAACTGAGCATCGCTTTGGCGATCATCTTGCGCATATTCGATAATTTCTTGATTTCAAAATCATTGCTGTAAACAGGATTTGAAATTGTAAGGTCTTTTGCAGTAACAGAACCACCTAAGCCGCTACCTGTTGAGGCGGGTTGCAATTGTTCCTGCCCGGCTATTTTCTTTGCCAGTGGCGTTGTTTTAGGATTACCTGCGATCACAGCAAGAACATCCTGTTCAATGATACGCCCTTTCGGACCCGTGCCCGCTAATCCGGTAGTGTGGATACCTTCTTTATCTGCAAGAATTTTTGCGCGCGGTGAGATCGCTCCTGTTCCTGCTTCTTGATTGACAACCTTAGGTGCCAATTCTTCAGCCTTTGATACTATTGTTTCTTTTTGTTGAATAGTTTCTGAACTTAGTGTGCTTTTCGATACTGCACCACCTGGCCTGTAACTATCAGCTGATTCGTCGGCTGAACCAATCACGCATACATTTGTCAGTACAGGGACTTCGTCACCAGCTTCATAAAAAAGATCGAGCAGAATTCCGTCAACTGCCGCCTCTTCTTCAAATGACGCTTTGTCGGTTTCGTAGGCAAAAAGGATCTCGCCTTTGGTAACCTGATCACCCTTTTTCTTGTTCCATTCGGTAATTATACAACTTTCAACAGATTGGCCTTGTTTAGGCATTATTACGACAGTAGCCATAGGAAAAATATTTTCTGCAAATATATTTCATTCAACTTGTATTTACAAGTAAATGTTTAAATTATTTGTAAAGATGCATGAAATATTAGTTAAAATAAATAAATACAATATTATATAACAATTCTAAAAATTTGATCATGTAAATACAAATTTCTATTTTTGTTAAATTTTTTATTACTTTTGCAATTGTACCAAAATCAATTGCGAATAGATTTTATGCAACAGCAAGCTTTAATACCGCAACACCGCAAAGTATATGAAATTTTACGTTCGCATATTACGGATGGTGTTTTTCATGAAGGAGATTTGCTTCCTTCGGAGAATGAGTTGTGCACAGTTCATAAGGTAACGCGCCCTACAATTAGGAAAGCGCTTGACCGACTGGCCAACGAAGGTTATATTGTAAGGCATCAGGGGAAGGGGAGTATTGTTAAAGGGACTCCCAAAGGTGTCGGAATTCTTTCGCTGACAGGTACAACTTCAGCAATTGGTCAGGATAATCTATTGACTCATATCGTTGTTAAGCCTGAAATCCGGAACTGGGCCGAAGCGTTTACATTTCCATTGAACCAGCAAGAGATCGAATCGGGTTGTATATATTTGGAGCGTCTTCGGTTAGTGAATAACAAACCCGTGTTTTTTGACATTACAATGATTCCTAATATTAATCTTCCGCGATTTACGTCCCGGAATTTTGAGAATAAATCGTTGTTTGATATTCTTCGAAAGAATTTCCAGGTTGAGGTGAAAGGTGGTGAGCAAAAGATCCTTGCCATCGTGGCTGATGAAAAGTTAAAAGACTATTTTCAGGTGGGATCGGGTCATCCGGTGCTGCAATTGAATCGTAAAATTGAAACGAACCGCCCGGGATTTTATATTTACAGTCAGGTGTTTTGTAATACTGATGAATACACGCTATACGGAACGTTTTGAAAAGCAACAAAAAACCCGGCATTACCGGGTTGCATCTTTCAGAAGAGATTCTGAATTAAACCTACAACATTGAACCATTTCAATGTTGTTTCAACTATTTAATTGTTTGCCAGTTCGTTGCTGTAATTGAAAGCCTTTTCAGATTTGAAATCATTTACGGCGTTGTTCATCAAGTTTTTGATTTCTGCTTCAAATTCAGTTTCAACAAATTCCTTTGCATTATATGCTGCTAACTGAAGTTCAAGTTCTGGTTCTACAATTTCGCAATTGCTGTTCATCCAGCCTTCGGTTTCGGTTGCCAATTCATCTTCAACAAATTCTTTTGGATTATAAGTTGCTAACTGAAGTGCAAGTTCTGGATCTGCAACTTCACCATTGTTGTTCATCCAGCTTTCAGTTTCGGATTTCAATTCAGCATTAACAAATTCCTGAGCATTATAAGCTGCTAACTGAAGTACAAGTTCTGGATCTGCAACTTCACCTTTGTTGTTCATCCAGCTTTCAGTTTCGGATGCCAATTCAGCATTAACAAATTCCTGAGCATTATAAGCGGCTAACTGAAGTACAAGTTCTGGATCTGCAACTTCGCTATTGTTATTCAACCAGCCTTCGGTTTCGGATGCCAATTCCGTATTTACAAATTCCTGAGCATTATATGCTTCAAGCTGAAATGCAAGTTCTTGTTCTGCAACTTCGCCATTGCTGATCATCCAATTTTCGGTTTCTGTTGTCAATTCAGCATTAACAAATTCCTGTGCGTTATATGCTGCAACCTGATATGCAAGTTCTTGTTCTGCAACTTCACTATTGCTATTCATCCAGCTTTCGGTTTCGGATGCCAATTCAGCATTAACAAATTCCTGAGCATTATATGCTTCAATCTGAAATGCAAGTTCTTGTTCTGCAACTTCACCATTGCTATTCATCCAGTATTCGGCTTCGCTTGTTAGTTCAGCATTTACAAATTCCTGTGCATTATATGCATTTCCCACGAATGCGAATGTTTCCTTATTTGAATTTTCTCCATTTGTAATACCTGAGAAGGAAGCAAGAATAATTAAAGAAGCTACTAATGATCTCATCACGTTTGCTGTTTTGTAAGTTGTTGTTTTCATTTTATTTTATTTTTAAAATTGTTTTCTGATGGGATTATTACATCAATCGTGCCAAAAAATGTAATAGTCACTATAAGAGTCGAATAGAAATTTTTTTCAGCTATTGAAGGATTGCGTACTGTACGCTTTCCGGATTGTCTTGTGTCCGATAATGAACAGTTATCAATTACCTGAATTTGACCAGGTATTAGAAATGGCTATCAACATTTTTTGCTATTCGGTTTTTAAACCTAATTTTGGGGATCGATACTAAAGATGCTTTTTGATGAATGTAATAGCAATAAACGGAAGTCCGAATAAAGAGGGGAACACCTTTCATGCTTTGAAAATGGTTGGTGATGAACTTAATGCAAGTGGAATTGAGTTTGAAATTCTGCATATCGGTCATAAAATGATTCATGGCTGTCTAGCCTGCGGCAAATGTGCTGTAAACAAGGATGAAAAGTGTGTTATTAAAACGGATGATCTGAATAAGTGGATACAGCAAATCAAGGATGCTGATGGTATTCTCTTAGGGGCTCCTGTGCACTACAGTGGGATACCAGGTACTATGAAAAGCTTTTTAGACAGACTGTTTTATGTTGCGGGTTCAAACGGTGGCTTATTCCGGCAAAAAGTGGCAGCAGCTGTCGTTGCTGTGAGAAGGTCTGGAGGATCTGCAACTTTTGATAGCTTGAACCATTATCTGAATTACTCAGAAATGATTATTGCCACCTCCAATTACTGGAATATTATACACGGCACAAGAGCCGGAGAAGTTCTGCAAGATTTAGAAGGTAAGCAGATTATGAGCTTATTGGGTAAAAATATGACTTGGCTGATGAAAATGAAAGAGGCTACTTCAGCTTCAATTGAACCACCCAAAAGCGTAAAGAAAGTATTTACAAATTTTATTCGATAACAGTGGTAAATGACGCTGTTGATGATTCGAACCAATTAATACAAGTCATTTTTAGCCATTTCAAATGTGAAATGATTAATATAAGTGATTACCATTAAACAATGAAACTGCCCGGTTTTGCCGGGCAGTTTATCGTACTTAAGAGAAAAAAATTAGTTCTGCTTTCTATTCATTCAGCACTTTTAAGTTATTCATTCACTATTCAATAGCTAATATTGATTCGACGTCGGTAGTTCCAGCAGCAACCGCTTCGTTATTCTCATTCAAGAATCTTTCGGTCTCGGTTGCCATTTCAGCATTCACAAATTCAGCTGCCTTATATACGTTGGCGGTCATCCATGTTTTAACTGCTGGTTCAACTTCGAATGCTTCGTTGTTGCTGTTCAGAAATCTTTCGGTTTCGATTGCCATTTCAGCATTTACAAAATCGGCAGCCTTGTATTCGTTGGCGGCCATCCATGTTTCAACTTCAAGTGCTGGTTCAGCTTCAACTGCTTCGATATTGTTGTTCAGAAATCTTTCAGCTTCGCTTGCCATTTCATCATTTACAAAATCGGCAGCCTTATATTCGTTTGCGGTCATCCATGTTTCAACTTCAAGTGCTGGTTCAACTTCTACTGCTTCGATATCGTTGTTCAGAAATCTTTCAGCTTCGGTTGCCATTTCAGCATTCACATAATCGGCTGCTTTATATTCGTTGGCAGTCATCCATGTTTCAACTTCAAGTGCTGTTTCAACTTCAACTGCTTCGTTACTGCTTTTCAAAAATCTTTCAGCTTCGATTGCCATTTCAGCATTCACAAAATCAGCAGCCTTGTATTGGTTGGCGGCCATCCATGTTTCAACTGTAAGTGCTGGTTCAGCATCAACCGCTTCGTTATTGCTATTCAGGAATCTTTTAGCTTCGATTGCCATTTCAGCATTCACAAAATCGGCTGCCTTATATTCGGTGGCGATCGTCATTGTTTCAATAGCAAGTCCTGGTTCAACTTCGACTACTTCGTTATTGCTGTTCAGAAACCTTTGGCCTTCGGCAGCTATTTCGGCTTTAACAAATTCAGATGCTTTATATTCAATGTTTTTTATCAATGATTCGACTGCGGGAACTGGTTCGTCAATTAATCTTGCATCGAGTATTGGCATCGAGGGAATGTTAGCGTTGTTTGTCAAAATTTGACTTGATCTGGTTTCATTTGTATAAGTTGCGTCGTTCAACTGTAGTTCTTTAACCCTGACTGCAGTGAAAATTGATATTGCAAATACTGCAACTAATATTCCAATCCTGATCTCTTTTTCTGGGTTGTACGATGTTGTTTTCATGATATTTTGTTTTTTTATTGTTTTCGTATCATTGTCGCGATGGAATTATCAGTTATTGTGCCAAACTTTATAAATAACAGTAATACAGATTGATAAATGTTTTTGGAGGTGATAAGATTTCAGTTATTTGTACGTTTTTTACAATTCAGATTGTACGAATTTGGACAATCATGCGATAATATGTCTCATTGGCAAAGTGAATCTGATGATTCCATCTTCACTTCCCGATTTTCTATTTATTTTTGTGGTGTAATCTATAAGCAGATATGGATATTTATCCTTCAAATTTTGAGAGTAAGATTGGTTTTGATAAAGTGCGTGAGATACTTCAGGGACGCTGTCTAAGTACATTGGGGAAAGAACAAGTCGATGATTGTGGTTTTTCATCCAGTCGTGAAGACGTTGAACGTCAATTGGATGAAACGATTGAATTCGTAAAGATCATTAGCGATGGGATGAATTTTCCCAGCGGCTATTTTATCGATATGCGACCTGCATTGGAGCGATCGAAAGTTATGGGGACTTTTCTGGAGGTGTTCGAACTGTTTGATCTTCGACGCTCGCTGGAAACGGTTCGCGCCATTGTTGCTTTCTTTCGGAACACCGAGGAGGAGACTTTCCCAAGATTGAGAAATGTGGTGCAGAATGTGCAGGTATTTCCATTTATATACGAACGCATCGACCAGATAATCAATAAACATGGACAAATAAAGGACAACGCTTCGCCAGAACTTTCCCAAATTCGGCGGGATATTTTTTCGCTTCAATCGAGCATTTCGAAAATGATGTCCACTATCTTGCGGAAGATGCAAGCTGAAGGACTCGTCGAGAAAGATATTTCTGTTTCTATGCGTGACGGGCGCGCGGTGATACCTGTTGGAGCAGCCAATAAACGGAAAATCAAGGGAATCATTCATGATGAATCTGCTACGGGAAGAACAGCATATGTGGAACCGGAGGAGATCGTCGAAACGAATAATCGCATCCGCGAGTTAGAGTCGGCTGAAAGACGGGAGATTGTAAAAATATTGACACGCTTTACAGACGATATTCGGCCATATGCCGATGATATTGCCTATTCGTACCAGGTGATGGCTATCCTCGATTTTATCAGGGCAAAAGCGATCTGGTCCATCGAAAGCAAATCGGTTAAACCGGTCCTTTTACGCGAAATCGAACTCGACTGGATCGCCGCACGTCATCCACTTTTGGAAATTAATCTTGCCCGTGAACAGCGCAAAATTGTTCCGCTGGATATCAGGCTCGACAAGCACGATCGAATATTATTAATTTCAGGACCAAATGCAGGGGGAAAATCGGTTTGCTTAAAAACAGTTGGCTTGTTGCAATATATGCTGCAATGCGGTATTCCCATTCCTGTTCAGGTCGATAGCCACACCTGTTTGTTTAGGGCTGTTTTTATGGATATTGGTGATGATCAGTCGTTGGATAACGATTTAAGCACTTATAGCTCTCATCTTTACAATATGAAATTCTTTGTGAAGAACTGTTCAACCGATTCTTTGGTGCTTATCGATGAATTTGGAACAGGAACAGAGCCGATGCTTGGTGGTGCTATTGCAGAATCAATCCTCAATAAGATAAATGAGCTGGGATCATTTGGCGTGATCACCACCCATTATACCAATCTGAAACACTTCGCGTCGTCAGCACCCGGAATTGCCAATGGTGCAATGATGTATGATTCGCACAAGATGGAGCCACTTTTTCAGCTTCAGATCGGAAAGCCGGGTAGTTCGTTTGCGTTTGAGATTGCCCGAAAAATTGGACTTCCTGAAGAGATTCTCCAGGATGCCACCAACAAAATAGGGGTCGATCACATCGATTTTGACAAACACTTGCGAGAAATTGTTCGTGATAAAAAATACTGGGAAAGCAAACGACTTAAAATCAGGCAGGAGGAGAAGCGGATTGACGAGTTGGCCGAAAATTACGAAAGTGGTCTTGCGGAGACCAAAAAGTTACGAAAAGAGATTCTCGAAAAAGCAAAGCGGGAGGCGGAAGAGATTGTTTCGGGAGCTAATAAGATTATTGAAAAGACAATTCGCGATATAAAAGAGGCAGATGCGAGCAAGGAGCGGACACAGGAAGCACGTCAAAGGCTCGAGGATTTTAAAGCGGAAGTTTCCCGAAAAGGGGAGGATGATGATGAGCGGATCGTCCGGAAAATGGCGAAGCTGAAGCAAAACGAACTTCAACGTAAAGAGCGACCCCTAAAAGTTGAAGAGAAAAAGAAAGACGTTATTGTTCCTAAAAAGGCCCCTGCAGAGATCGAAGTTGGAGGCTGGGTTCGTTTACCAGGTCAGGATACAATGGGAGAAGTGCTTGAAATTAAGTCAAATAATATTACAGTTGCATTCGGTCATCTGCGCTCTGTCGTAAAACGGAGCAAACTGGTGTCGGTGGCGCGCAGCGAGGTTAAGAACCGAAGGGTTGAAAATAATACAATAGGACGCATCAACCAGGATATAGGGGAGCGAAAACTTGTTTTCAAGCCAAATATTGATGTGCGCGGTTTACGTGCAGAAGAGGCGCTTCAAAAAATCAGGGAGTTTGTAGATGAGGCCATTATGATTGATGTCAGTGAACTCCATATTCTGCACGGTAAAGGCAACGGAATTTTACGCGAGCTGATTCAGAGTTATCTGAGATCGGAACCAGCCGTTAAAAACTGTCGCGACGAGCATGTACAATTTGGAGGATCAGGAATTACGATTGTGGAGTTGGGGTAATTTTTGCTAATAGGTTGATGGGTTAATGGACTAATAGTTTAATGTGATATTCGTTGTTCAGTCATGATCTTGAGATGCACTCGGCTACCTAATTTTTAATGAGTCCGGATCTTTTCTATGATCAAAAGGAGGAAGATAACTATCGCTTCGGTTTTAATCTCTTTTATATAATACCTTCCCAACTCTGGAAATATGTTCGATCAGATGTATATTTCTGATGTTATATATGTCTTGTAAATCAACTAAATAAGGCAGATTGCTGTCGTCAAGATCTAATAATATATTTGCAATAATGTGTCTGTCGGTTTTGCTGTCTTTTATCACCAAATCGATATCGCTTCTATTTGTGTAATTACCTTTTGCCCTTGATCCGTACAACACAACTTCTTTTACTGCATTATATTTACCAAATATTGCTTTTAGTAAATGAATATTTTCTTCTGTCAAACCATGTTGCATCTGTTTATACTTTGTTTTTTATTTGTCACATAGAACTCGCCAATAATCATTTTTTTGTCTGAGAAACGTTTTCTCATGACTCGTTTCCTCTTACAGTTGTTTTTCAATTAATTCAAGATAGAGCTCATTCAAAGTGTCAATGTACTCGTTGATTATGGATGGAATAACGGTTTCAAAAATTTCAAAATCATAAGTATGACTCATCAAGTTACGGTCTCCAATCATTTTAAGCCAGGATTCAACATCAGAGATATATTTTGCTTGAAAAGCCTCTCTTATAACTGCTTTTGGGGATATTTTATCCAACAGAAGTCCATCATCTTCCATTTTATCCTTTAATGTTTTCCAAGCCAACTCCAGTGTAAATTCAAAGCGCTGAATAATACCTTCTTTCTCTAACTGAGATAAGGATTTTATGTCTAACTCTTTCAATTCACGTAACAAATAAATAGCTCTGCTAAAATTTTTGAATCGCTGTTGCCACCTTACATCATCCATAGAATTACTATTTATTTAATTTTGAATAGCTAAAAATACAATTAAAAGGTTCGATATATGTAAAAAGAGTCAGTTATTTTCAGTCCTTTTTTAGTAAGATGCTATTTCACAATCTCCATCTCCTTCAATAAATAACCCGCGCCGGCAAATTTATCAATGATAAAGAGGGCATAACGCATATCGAGCGCAATATTGCGGCACTGATCAGGATCATATACGATATCGCTCATTGTTCCTTCCCATGAACGGTCAAAATTTAATCCGATCAAGTCGCCCTGTGCATTCACAACAGGACTTCCAGAATTACCACCGGTGGTGTGGTTCGAAGCGCAAAATGCGATAGGAACTTCACCTGACTCATTTGCATACTGACCAAAGTCGCGGGTAATGTATAGTTTCTTTAATAACTCCGGAACATTGTAATCAGCGATTTCCGGATTGTCTTTTTCGATGATTCCTTTTAAGGTGGTAAAACATTTGTACGTCACGGCATCAGCAGGATTGTAGCCTTCAATCTTTCCATAAGCGATTCGCAAGGTAAGGTTCGCATCGGCCATTAATCGCTTGTCAGCATTCATTTCCATGATGGCGGCTGTGTATTTTTTCTGAACAGCTCCAATGTCGGAATAGATGGATCTGAAAATCAGATCAACATTGTCCCGGTTGTATTGCCTGATCATCTTAAAGAGGGCGTAAACCGGATCTTTCTGCAACCTTTTAACTGATTTCTGATTGAAGTTATTAAGCAGCTTATTGATCTTTAAGCTATCCGTTAAAATCGATTTTCCGTATATCTTAGCTGAATAACCATCTTTCGTGATAACCGGTATACGTTTAATCAGTTCTTCCGGCATAAATTTTTGGTCAACTTTCGTGACATAAATCTTCATAAGTGCGGTCCACACCCTTTCATCCGTTGTCTGATCGTAATCTTTAAAATAACCAATGAGATAATCTTTGAGTTGATCGATCTCTTTTTTTAATTGTTCATTGTCTTTTGCGGTTTCAAGTGGTTCGAACCTGGCTGCAAGCGAAAAGATATCGGAGCCACGCTGAATACATTCAGTATAATAATCATTTGCAGCCTGATAGGGAAGATATTCTTTATAAAGCTTTTCGAAATCGGAAAGTGTCGTCCCGTATTTTTTGATACGTTCAGGATCCGCAGTCACCCATTTCGTAAATTCAGCTTCACCTTCTTTCTTTACATTTACAGCATCAAGTCGTTGCAGCCCTTTAACTTCACCCTGCCATTTCTTCCATGAATTGGAGGCTGAAACATATTTGCCGGCATATTGAATCCTGATTTTAGGATCGGATTTCATACGTTCGTCCCAGATATTCAGTTTGACAGTCCGGATAGCTATCTTTGCCGGATCACTTTGATTCATTATCAGGCTTACTGATTGCGACGGGATGTAACGTTGCGTTGTCCCCGGATATCCAAATACCATTGTAAAATCACCCTCTTTGAACCCTTTAAGATTTATCGGGAAAACCTTCTTTGGTTTGTAGGGCACATTTTCGGGAGAATAGGCCGCGGGCTTATTGTCTTTTCCAGCGTAGATTCTGAAAAGCGAGAAATCGCCGGTATGACGTGGCCATATCCAGTTATCCGTGTCGCCGCCAAATTTTCCGATCGAAACGGGAGGTGCACCAACTAACCTAATGTCTTTAAAAACTTCGTAGATATAGATAAAATATTGATTTCCATTAAATAATGGTTTGATATCTGCCGAGTACCCTGTTCCTTTAAGGTATTCCTTTTTAATTCTATCAGCCCTTTTCTGAAGTGTATGCTGCCTTGTAGCCTGATCTATCTTATCGGCTCCATTCTTCAGCATCTTGTCGGTGATATCCTCCATCTTCACCAAAAACTGAACAGTCAATCCGGGGTTGGTCAACTCTTCCGATTTGTTCATGGCCCAGAAACCATTCGTTAGGTAATCATGTTCGACAGAACTGTGTTTCTGGATTTGCCCAAAGCCACAATGATGATTTGTTATCACCAGTCCATCGGCTGAAATAACGCCACCTGTACATCCTGTGCCAAAAAGTACAACAGCATCTTTCATACTTGCCTTATTGACACTGTATACATCTTCAGCTGAAAGTTTAAACCCCATTTTCGACATCTCTTCGATGTTGTATTTCTGAAGCAGCGTAGGAATCCACATGCCCTCTTTGGCAAATAAACAGGTTGAAACGGTGGTGAAAATTAGAATGATGAAAATTTGACGTAGCATTTTAATCAATTTGGTATTTATAAATCAGAACTTTATTAACTCTTCGTATAACCGTTGAACAGGTAGTCCCATCACATTGAAATAAGACCCTTCGATTCTTTCGATCGCAATGTAACCAATCCATTCCTGAACGCCATACGATCCGGCTTTATCGTAAGGATGGTAATTTTTAAGGTAATAGTCTATTTCGCTATCTGTTAAATCCTTGAAGTAGACATCTGTTGTGGATGAAAAGGCAATCTGCTTCTCTTTCGTGGTCAGACAAACCCCGGTAACAACCACGTGCTTTTTACCCGACAATTGACGAAGCATTTCGGCAGCGTGTTCATAGTCATTTGGTTTTCCAAGAACAATGCCATCGATCCATACAATTGTATCTGCGGTAATCACAAGCGTATCACTTCTTAATTCATTGTGAAAAGGTTCCGCCTTTAATTTTGCAAGGTAAACGGGGATCTCCTCCATTGGTAATCCTTCAGGGAATATTTCATCCACTTCATGAATGATCACTTCGAACGGGAGGTCAAGGCCGGCAAGCAGCTCATGTCTTCGCGGTGACTTAGAGGCAAGAATTATTTTGTAATCAGTAATCATCGTATGTTAAAATAAGTTCCAGTCCATTGTCTCACAATTAATCCAGGTTCCCTGCGCACGCATCACCTGTTCAAGGACGTCGCGGATACAACCTTCACCACCGTCTTTATCCGAAATGTAATGTGATATAGCTTTGATTTCAGGAGCCGCATCTTTGGGACATACCGGAACTCCAACTGCCTTCATTGCCGGGTAATCGGGCAGATCGTCGCCCATGTACATTACCTCATCCGCCTTCAGGTTATTCTTTTCAAGAAAATCATACAGACATGGTAATTTTTTCAACGAGCCTGCATATACATCTTTGATTCCTATTTTTTTACATCTGTTGATCACTTCAATCGTTTTTCCGCCAGTAATAATACAGACAGGATACCCAATTCTCACAGCGTAAACCAACGCAAATCCGTCCTTCAGGTTCGAGGTCCTGACAGTCTCTCCATCGGATGCAAGAACCTGGGTTGCTTTTGATAAAACGCCATCCACGTCAAATACGAATGCTTTGACCTTCATCAATTCTTCTTTAAAAAATGCCATTATTACTTTTTATGTGTTTGAATTATTCTGTCACTGAACTGCTTGTAGATATTTTTTAGTTCAGGGTGATTATTAAGCAGGACCAGGTGTTTATCCATCGTGATTTTATCGTTTCTGTTTGCCGGACCTGTTTGTGATGAGTCCGGAGATTGTTCAACTATTTTGGATGCCGTTTCGAGGATCAACGGCTTTAGAATTTCGAATCCGATCCCTTTTTCGTGCAACAACTCTTCACCGATCTTATAAAGATGATTCACGAAGTTACAGGAAAATACGGCTGCAAGGTGAATCTGTTGTCGTTGCGTAGAATCAAATAGCTTTACATTTTGAGAAATAGATTGAGCCAATTCTTTCAATACATTCAGATTTTGAGTTGAATTTGCTTCAATGCAAACCGGTATTTGATCAAAATCAACTTTTTTATTGATTGTGAAGGTCTGGAATGGATAAAAGACACCAAAGTTTTTGCAATAGGAGGAAAGAATACTCATCGGGGTGCTTCCTGCCGTATGGACGACCAATGTGTCCTTCCAGTTGCGTTTTGAGAGTACAGACTCAATTGCAGTGTCAACTACCGCAATAATATAAATATCAGCATCTGAAGATATTAATGATATATCCGTTGCGTAGGGACATTTCAGTTTCGATGCCAATTCTTCCGCACTTTTTTGTGTACGCGACCAAACCTGCACCAACTGATGTCCTTTTTCTGCCAGCGTCATTCCAAGCTGAGTGGCAAGATTCCCGGCTCCTATTAAACAAATTCTCATTCAGCTTTGTTTTTTACAAAAATATCTTTTAATGATCATTATTCCACAAAAAATAACTGAATCGTGATCGTTTGCAATGCAAATTCAGATTAATTAAAAAGATGACTTAAACTGCGCCTACTTTAATCATTAAGAATTTATTAACCTTAAACAGTTGTAAAATACAAACAACTGTCAATTGATTTGTTCTTTTTCGGAAAATAACTTTAAATTTGCTTGCCGATTACGAATCAAAAATTATTCTCAAATTAATACTTTAATTATGACCAAGTACGTTTACACATTCGGAAATGGACAGGCCGAAGGCGGAGCAGAGATGAAAAATTTGTTGGGAGGAAAGGGAGCCAACCTCGCGGAGATGAACCTGATCGGAGTTCCGGTTCCTCCGGGTTTTACGATTACTACCGAAGTTTGTACTGCCTTTAATGCAAATGGCAGGTTCGATGCTTTTGAAATGATCAGCAAAGAAGTAAAAGCAGCGGTAGCCTATGTTGAAGAATTGACCGGGACCAAATTCGGTTCTAAAGAAAATCCTTGTTTGCTTTCGGTTCGTTCGGGTGCAAGGGCATCGATGCCTGGCATGATGGATACCATTCTGAACCTTGGTCTGAATGACCTTGCAGTTGAAGGGATTGCAAAGAAATCGGGTAACGAACGTTTTGCATGGGATTCATATCGCCGTTTCGTTCAGATGTATGGCGACGTTGTACTGGGTTTGAAGCCTCATAGCAAGGAAGATATTGATCCTTTCGAAGAGATTATCGAATCAATGAAAGAGGAACTTGGAATTAAACAGGATACTGAATTTACAGTTGCTGATCTTAAGATTCTGGTTCTTAGATTTAAACAGGCTGTATTAAAGAAAACCCGCAAGGAGTTCCCTACCGATCCATGGGAGCAGTTATGGGGTGCTGTTGGTGCCGTCTTCGAAAGCTGGATGAACGACCGTGCTATTTACTATCGCAAACTCAACAATATTCCTGTTGAATGGGGAACTGCCGTAAATGTGCAGGCGATGGTTTTTGGAAACATGGGAAATAACTCAGCAACTGGTGTAGCTTTTACAAGAGATGCTTCAACAGGCGAAAATATTTTTAATGGAGAATACCTTATCAATGCACAAGGCGAAGATGTTGTGGCCGGTATCCGTACTCCGCAGGAAATTACCCTCGAGGGATCACACAGATGGGCTGCTCTTCAAAATGTATCCGAAGAGGAACGCGCGGCGAAATTTCCTTCACTCGAAGAGTCGATGCCTGTTGCATATGCCGAATTGATGGTGATTCAGCAGAAACTTGAAGACCATTACCATGATATGCAGGATATTGAGTTTACAATTCAGAATGGTAAACTTTGGTTGCTTCAGACGCGTAACGGAAAACGTACAGGTGCCGCGATGGTGAAGATGGCCGTTGATATGCTTGCTGAAAATTTTATTGATGAAAAGACAGCGTTGATGCGCGTTGAACCGAACAGACTGGACGAATTACTTCACCCTGTTTTTCAAACGGAAGCACTGCAATCAGCGAAAGTAATTGCGAAAGGGTTGCCGGCGTCTCCGGGTGCTGCTACAGGTCAGATCATATTCTTCGCTGACGAAGCGGGGAAATTCGAAAATTCGATCCTTGTCCGTATCGAAACATCTCCCGAAGATCTCGAAGGGATGGTTATTGCCAGGGGTATTCTTACCGCACGTGGTGGTATGACCTCTCATGCTGCTGTTGTTGCACGTGGAATGGGTAAATGCTGTGTGTCGGGAGCCGGATCATTGAGGATCGACTACAAAACAAGAACCTGCGAAGCTGCGGGTAAGAAATATAAAGAAGGTGACTGGATTTCGTTGAATGGCTCAACCGGGGAAGTTTATGATGGCAAGGTGAAAACGCAGGAAGCCGCT
Organism: Bacteroidales bacterium; assembly: GCA_038236995.1. Lineage (GTDB taxonomy): Bacteria > Bacteroidota > Bacteroidia > Bacteroidales > Prolixibacteraceae > JAAFHB01. The sequence goes on from JBBRZE010000083.1 coordinate 18,644, forward strand.
TTGAGTAATGATTTCGCAAAATTGATGGAGCTGTCTGACAAATACACACGCATGAAAGTGCGTACCAATGCCGATACGCCTAAAGATGCTGCAATCGCCCGTAATTTTGGTGCCAAAGGGATTGGCCTCTGCCGTACCGAGCATATGTTCTTCGAAGGTGAAAGGATCAAAGCCATGCGCGAAATGATTTTGTCATCTGATGAAAAAGGGCGTAAACTCGCGTTGGCGAAACTATTACCTTATCAGCGCTCCGACTTCGAAGGTATATTTGAAGCAATGGCAGGATATGGTGTTACAGTTCGTTTGCTTGATCCGCCATTACACGAATTTGTACCTCACCAACAAGCTACCCAAAAAGAATTGGCTGCGGAGATGGGAATTTCGATCGACCAGATTCGTCAGAAAGTTTCTGAACTGGAAGAGTTTAACCCAATGTTGGGACACCGTGGATGCCGTTTGGGAATCACCTATCCTGAAATCACCGAGATGCAGGCACGTGCGATCATCGAAGCTGCAATGAATCTGAAAGCCAAAGGTGTTGACGCCCGTCCGGAAATTATGGTGCCGTTGATTGGCACAGTTGCCGAATTTAAAAATCAGGCCGACATCATCAATACCACCGCTGAGAAGGTATTTGCAGAACGTGGCGACAGGATCGATTATCTTGTTGGTACAATGATTGAAGTTCCGCGTGCTGCGCTCACAGCCGAAGGAATCGCCAAAGAGGCACAGTTCTTCTCTTTCGGAACAAACGACCTTACGCAAATGACGATGGGATTCTCGCGCGACGATGCCGGTAAATTCTTACCTGCTTACCTCGAAAAAGGAATCCTTAAACAAGATCCTTTCCAGGTACTCGATCGTCATGGTGTTGGCCAGTTAATTGAAATGGCTGTTACCAAAGGCCGTTCAACACGCCCCGATATCAAATTGGGAATCTGCGGCGAACATGGTGGCGAACCAAGCTCTGTTGAGTTCTGCGATGGTGTTGGACTCGACTATGTAAGCTGTTCTCCGTTCCGCGTACCAATCGCAAGACTGGCCGCAGCACAGGCAAATCTTAAAAAGCAATAAGCTTATTTTGAAACAGATAATAAAAAAGGTGCGAAAGCACCTTTTTTTATGCCCGATTGGATAGGTTTGGCAAAAGAAAGACGGAGAGTTGGTGATTTCGAGGAATGGAAAAATTGTAAGGGTAAAAGCCAGGGATTTAAAAAAGTAAACCTTCACTTCTACAATAAGTTTATCCTCATTTGCTTTTGCTTATTGAAAATCGCTGTTGTTCTCATCTTTCCGCTGTGTTATAAATACTATTACACAGAGTTCCACAGAGTTTTTCACAGCGTTACATAGGGGAAACTTCATTCCTTCATTGTAATAATCTAACCGTGTAAATACTGCTGTATTAATTCCGCTTGATTGGAAATCGCGGAACCCGGGTGATGCGATTTTCAATCGTATATTAAACCCCGCGTTTAATATTGTCAATTGTAGAGACAAGGCATTGCCTTGTCTTTTCAACTGCAATGGCTTAAACCAAAAGACTATTTACCCCAAATATTTGCAATTAATAATCATCATTCACCCTGATAAATATGCTTATCTTTGGATAAAAATAATTGATGGCGAATCTTTACATTATATCAGGATGCAATGGTGCGGGATAAACCACCGCTTCTTATTCGGTTCTTCCTGATATGCTTAATTGTAAGGAGTTTGTTAATGCAGATGAGATTGCTAAAGGTCTTTCTCCATTTCAGCCTGATCAAGTTGCCATTGAAGCTGGTAGGATCATGTTAAGAAGGATAAGAGATCTGCTAAATCACAAAGCTGATTTTGCATTCGAAACTACTTTGGCAACTAAAAGTTATGCGCAATTTATTCGTGAGGCACAGGCAAAAGGTTATTTTGTGACGTTGGTTTATTTTTGGCTAAATTCACCTGAACTTGCAATTGAACGTGTTAAAACTCGCGTAAACTCAGGTGGCCATGATATTCCGGTTGATACTATTCGGCGCAGGTACAATGCTGGAATTGTGAATCTTTCGAAGTTATATCTGCCAATTTGTGATTACTGGATGATTATCGATAATTCGGAGCCGCCATTTCAGATTATTGCCGAAGGATTTAGAATCGAAAGTATTGAGATAAATAATACGATCACTTACAACCAAATCATAAAACGATGACAAAGGAAGATGTAAAAGATTTGCGCGCTAAGATATTAAAGGGAATAGAATTAGCTTACATCCGATTATTGCTTGCAAAGCAAAAGGAAGACGGAGAGCTGGTGATCTCGAGGAATGGAAAAATCGTAAGGGTAAAAGCCAGGGATTTAAAAAAGTAAACCTTCACTTCTACAATAAGTTTATCCTCATTTACTTTTGCTTATTGAAAATCTCCGTTGTTCTCATCTTTCCGCTGTTTAATAAGATGATGTCAATCCTCCGGCTACGCAAAAACGGTTTAAAATTGATTTTCCAATCCCGTTAGGGATAAGATGTGGGTAGAAAATAAATGGAAATGCAGGGTTCCGTCCCGGCTGCGACGGAATATCAGGTCTCATTCCTCAATTCCCAAATAAAGAGCGCCGGAGCATTGCCCTGGCGCTTGGTGGTCAAAAAGATTCGTAATGTTCAGAACCCGGCACGTTTCCGATTATTTGTAATCTCTGGCCATATCTATTCACTATAACCGCTCCATCCCGATATTAAACCGGGTGGTTTCGCCATCGACAACAAAAAGTTGTATGGTCTGATCTTTAAAACCTATTTTCTGAACACTTACCGTATAAGCGCTTTCAGATAATTTATCAATCCTGATATTTCCTTTTGCTGTACTGGTTTTAACAACCGGCTTTGCTAGTCCTGCCCCGGCAGCTTTCATTTGGGTGTAGTTGTCTGCCGTAAAGATAAAGGTAACACCCTTGATCGGAACGCCTGTCCCGGCAAGTACTACATTTCCCAGGACTGAATTTTTGGAACTCCCTGAACTTTTAATGATTCGGGCCGATTTATACAGGTTGTAAAAATCTGGACTTGCAGTTTTGAATAGCTCAATATCCAGATCCAGTCGCTTCGCCATCAGCGCATCGGTTTCTTTAAACCCTTTTACAAGATTCGCAGTGGCATTTTTGGTTGCCAGATTAGCCGATGCAGGCTTCGCCGATATCGCCTGGAAGTCGTTAATCGCTGTTTGAAATTCTGTAATTGTAGCTGAAGTTACATCATAACCGGCAATTTTGTCAGCATTTGAATTGGCTACAGCAAAAATTGTATTGCAAATACCTACCAAATTGTTGTCCCTTGCCCGCTTAATTTTCGTAGGCAGGAATTGCACACTCCGCGACAACTCCAGATCGTTAACCGCATTGGCATACGATTGTATGCGGTTGGCGATGAAAAAGGCCTTCTCTGTCATATTGTTTCGTATGACTACTTTGTTCGCGATAATTCCGCTTGTGATCGATAGCTGGGCATCCCTGTATTGTTCGATCATTGGGACCATCGTTTTCCAAAGGTTGTAGGTGGCTGCGAATACAGCATTCGTTACCCATTCCGATTTATGGTTTTCACAAATAGTAAGAACCAAGTGGTACATTTGCAGTTTTTCATCCTGATGTGAATTCATAAAAAAAAGAATTAAAGTTTAAATAAATAATTAAGGTGAACTATTTTATAGTAAATATTTCTAATAGAACATTGAACCTAAAAACTTCTTTTCTAAAGAATAATGAATGCTGTTTTTATTTTAATATTGGTTTTTTATTGTTGAAACGGAGGATGTGAAAAAAGGTTACTATTTTCTTCGATTAAATTATGAAATTTTTTCAGCTGGGCTTTTTTTACCTGAAACATTTACTAAGACGGATTAAATTTGATGAAAAACCAAGGATGCTGTGCTTCGCAAACACGAAAGAAGAGAGGAAGCTTCGATATCTGCAGGCAAATGTATCGTACCGGCCGGGACGGTTTTCTGCAATTCAATCTGTTTTCTACTCCCGTCCCATCCCGCACGGAATCTCCCCGCATTCTCCCTTGTTGCGGTCAAATTGCACGCCGATTCGTTTTAGCAGCCATTGTAACGCTAAAACTTGTCATTGTAACGGGTAAATTGCACGCCGATTCGTTTCAGCAGCCATTGTAACGCCAAAACTTGTCATTGTAACGGGAAAACTTGTCATTGTAACGGGTAAATTGCACGCCGATTCGTTTCAGCAGCCATTGTAACGCCAAAACTTGTCATTGTAACGGGAAAACTTGCCATTGTAACGGGTAAATTGCACGCCGATTCGTTTCAGCAGCCATTGTAACGCCAAAACTTGTCATTGTAACGGGAAAACTTGTCATTGTAACGGGTAAATTGCACGCCGATTCGTTTCAGCAGCCATTGTAACACCAAAACTTGTCATTGTAACGGGTAAAATGGTCATTGTAACGCGAAAACTTGTCATTGTAACGGGAAAACTTGTCATTGTAACGAGAAAACTTGTCATTGTAACGCGAAAACTTGCCATTGTAACTGAAAAAGCGGCCATTGTAATGAAATGTCGTTTAGTTGAGGTCGTTCATTTTAACGCTATAAGAGTTCTCCTAAAATACAAAGGCAATAAAAACAAATTATCTGCTGATGCAACAGAACTGTTCGGGGCAACACCTACGGAGTTGATTTAGCATCATATTCACTTTCCTCCGGTTGAAACCGGAGGTTATTTACGGTCAACTCTTACAGAGTTTTGATTAATATATTTTGCTGAAAATCAAATAACAAGTGCAGAGAAATATAATATGAAATCAAACAGAAACG
>JBBRZE010000084.1:0-23310 GCA_038236995.1 Bacteroidales bacterium
GAATGACAAATCGTTAGGCGTTAAGAAAAAACAAGGTGACGAGTTACACCTGATGTGGCGTGTTCCATTTACCCCCGGAACGCTGAAAGCAGTTTCGCGGACTGCTGGTAAAGATATACTTGTGAAAGAAGTTAAAACAGCAGGAGTTCCTGCACGTTTGGTCGTTACCGCCGATCGGGCAACGATCAAAGCTGATGGGAATGATCTTTCCTACCTGACGGTTGATGTTGTTGATGAAAATGGCGTAAATGTTCCTAATGCAGATAATCTTGTGAAGTTTCAGGTAGAAGGCTCCGGAACAATTGTTGGCGTTGACAACGGAGATCCTGTAAGCCACGAATCGTTCAAAGCGTCGCAGCGCAAAGCTTTCCACGGAAAATGTCTCGTAGTTGTTCAGGCGGGCGATAAACCTGGAATCGTTAAATTAATTGCCAGTTCTGACGGATTATCAGCAAACACGGTGGAGATTACAACTAAATAGTAATTGAATAGCTGTAAAATAAACAATGACGATGCAAAAGAAGAAAGAGATGTTAATGCTGACCGATGGTAACAGCGATAACGCGAGTACCAGAATCAGGGCTTTGCAGTACATCCCTTTTTTCGAAGCACAAGGTTACAATGTCATGCATATTCCAAGAGTTCCGTTAAGACTTTCAAATCTGGTCAGCAAATACACAGTATTTCCAGTTCTGAAAAGGTGGTATTCTTTAAAAATTGTTCTTGCTATTCTTTTTGGGAAGTGGGATCTGGTATTTATACAACGGATTTTCATAAGTGAGTATCTTTTAAAAACTTTAAATAAGCATTCAATACCAATTGTTTACGATTTTGACGATGCGATCTACATTAATCCAAAACGACCGGAAAATAGGGAGAAAACAGCCAATATGATTTGGTATTCTGACAAAGTGATCGTAAGTACCGAATACCTCAATGAGTTTTGTCGCAGTTGTGGTCAAATGCCAATGATCATTCCTTCTCCTGTTGAAACAGACCGTATTCGACCTTCTAAAAATCAGCAAGATCAGATCGTTACAATTGGTTGGATCGGGTCACCGTGGACTTCGGGTTTTTTGGAGTTGATTGAAAAACCATTGCAAAGACTGACGGAAAAATATGAATTCCGCTTTTTAACGGTAGGAGCCAAATCTGATTACAAAATATTGGGAATTAACCATGTAGCAAAACCTTGGGTTTTTGAGGATGAAAATGAAAATATTGGTCATATGGACATTGGTTTGATGCCATTGCCTGATACCGATTGGACCCGGATGAAAGGTGGATATAAACTATTGCAATATATGTCTGCTGGAATTCCATGTGTCGCGAGTCCGGTTGGTATCAATCAATCGATTGTAAAACCGGGTGAAAATGGTTTTCTTGCTTCTACCGAAGATGAATGGTACCTGACGCTGGAGAAATTGTTAATTGATCGGGAACTCCGCATCGAATTAGGGATAAATGGAAGAAAAGATGCCCTTGAATCGTACAGCAGAGAAGTTTGTTTCGATACGCTATATTCGACGATTAAATCAATGTGAATTATAGTATTAGCTTCAGACAGGAATCTTTTATCTTAAACTATTTTTTTGTGGCATTAAGTGAATTTTCAACAGCTATTTTTTAAGACAAATATGTTAATATTGCACAACACGCTGACAATGAAATTTTAACTAAATGAATAAACTCTTGCTGATGCTGTATTGTATAATTGTTTTTGACAATTATGGAATTGGTCAGGCAAGATTTAATATCCCGGAATCAGTCTGTGTAGGCCAAAGTATTACTGCTGAAAATATTACAATTGGAGGATCAAGCTTTTACTGGAATTTTTGTTCCGGAAACTTAAGCAATACTCCAATGGGCGAAAATCTTGGTAATGTTGGAAATCTAAATAGCCCGGTTTATTCGTCTATAATAAAGGACGGAACAAATTATTTTGCATTTATTACTAATCTCACAGATGGTTCAATTTCAAGACTTGAATTTGGGAACAGTTTGGCAAATACTCCGTTTGGAATAAATCTCGGAAACTTTGGCGTTTTGCGCCGGGTTGAAGGAATTCAGATAAAAAAAGATAAAACCAGTGGAAATTGGTATGGTTTGATTGCATGTTTTTCCAGTAATTATCTGGCAAGATTAAATTTTGGAAATAGCTTACAAAACATCCCAAGTGCAGAAAATCTTGGCAATATTGGTAATCTGATGGAGAGCACCCATACACTTTATACTTTTGAAGAGGGAAACAACTGGTACACGATTGTTGGCAATTATAGTTCAAGCCGACTGACAAGACTAAACTTTGGAAACAGTTTAGGCAATTCTCCAACAGCAGAAGATTTGGGAAATGTAGGCCAGTTAAATGGGCCCGTTGGTTTTTACCCTATACTGGATAATGGGAATTGGTTTCTTTATGTTGCCAATCAATTAGGTAATTCCATTTCAAGATTAGATTTTGGAAATTCATTAACGAACAAGCCTACCGGAGTAAATCTTGGAAATATTGGATCAGCGTTAAATGCCCCAAGATCTATTGTAATAATCCGGGACTGCGGAACTGTATTCGGATTTGTCATTAATGAATTAAGTAACGATGTAGTCAGAATTACGTTTCCAAATGGACTAACTTCGCAACCTTCCGGAGAATCACTTGGAAATATTGCAACATTTGATTTTCCCCACCATATTTCACAATTATTTCGTGATGGAGACTTTATCTATTCCCTTATTACTAATGTGAATAATAATACATTATCAAGATTGACATTTAAAGGTTGTGCAAATCCATCTTTGCCTTCCTCCGCATTAAAGGATGCCCCATCAATTAAATACGATACCCCTGGCACTTATAATATTAGTTTAATCGTCGATGATGGATTACCAACACAAACCGTTTTTTGTAAACAAATTTTAGTTGGAGCACCTGTTATTTCGATTGAACCGGCATCTTTGGAAATATGTGAAGGGAGTCCAAAAACCTTAACTGCAAAAGGAGCCACTACCTATTTATGGTCGCCAACGATTGGATTATCTTCTATATCAACGGCTGTTGTTGAGGCTAACCCGTCCGAAACCACAACTTATACAGTAAAGGGTTCAGTTGATCAAGGTTGTTCTTCAACTAAAACTATTGTTGTGAAGGTTAACCCAAAACCGAATATATCCATCAATCCATCTTCGGGAAACATTTGCAGCGGGAGTTCAATCAATTTGACCGCAACAGGTAATGCTAATTCTTATCTGTGGTCTCCTGCAACAGGAGTTTCATCAGTCACTTCTGCGAGTGTGGAGGTAAAGCCAACTGATACAATTAATTACGCTGTCGTTGGAACAAATTTATTCGGATGTAGTGAAAAAGCAAGCATTCAACTATCTGTAAATCCTAATCCCACTATAACAGATATCATATCAAAATGTCAACCGGATATGAAGACTTATTTAATCGGTTTAAAAACTTCCGGTGATCAGGTTGGTTCCTCATTTGGCAATGTTACTCAGCATAATAATGTTTTCACCATAGCTAGTATACCTAAGAAAATTGCCAGTTCAATTACCTCAACGAATACACTGACAGGTTGTAAAGAAACAGTTATTGTACCATCTCCATCCTGTATTAATGCTCCTGTCATTATACCAGAAGCCTTTTCGCCGAACAAGGATGGTTTGAATGATTATTTTGAAATTTTGGGAATAGAAGATTTTCCGGATTCAGAACTTACTGTATTTTCTTGCTCCGGGCAAATGGTTTTCAGTAGTAAAAATTACAAAAATGACTGGGATGGAAGGTCTTATTCAGCAAACAATATTGAAAACCGGCAAACACCTACAGGTGTTTACTATTATGTGCTTAAACTTGATTCTGCTACGAAGATTATTAAAGGATTTGTATATATTGCATATTAGTTCAGCAAATTAAAAAGGAATAGAAACAAGACTAAAGGTGGAAATAAAATGATAAACGCAGAACATGTTTGCAGGATATGTGGAAACAGCACTAACAACCGGTCTTTTATTGCAAAAGAACGAATGCTGGGATTGAATGATGAGTTTAATTATTTTGAGTGTTCAAATTGTATGTGCTTTCAAATTAGTGAAATCCCCAAAGATATGGACCGTTATTATCCGGCTGGTTACTATTCGTATAAGCAACCTGTTTTTGCCACAAAATTAACGGGAATAAGGTATTTTTTGAAAAAAAGCATGGCCGGATATTTCATGGGAAAATTCAATTTAGTTGGTTTTCTTTTGTCCCCGTTTTATGAAAATCCCTTTACATGGTTAAAACCGAATGTGGCGAATTTCAATTCTAAAATATTGGATGTAGGGTCTGGTACAGGTCGAATGTTGCTTTCATTGAAACGAAGTGGATACCAGAATTTAACGGGTATAGATCCCTATAACAGTGAAGATATTTTTTATGACAACGGAGTAAAGGTCTTAAAAAAAGATGTTTTTGAAATAGATGAAAAATATGACCTTATAATGTTACATCATTCATTCGAACATATGCAAAATCCAAAAGAAATTTTGGAGGAAATCCGCAAACATATTGAACCTGAAGGCACTATAATAATAAGAATTCCAGTTGCAAATTCATATGCTTGGCGGAAATACCAGACACATTGGGTGCAATTGGATGCTCCGCGACACTTCTTTTTACATACAGTAAAGAGTATGACGATTCTTGCCAATGAGTGTGCACTAAAACTACACAGCATTGACTATGAATCGACAGCATTTCAATTTACAGGTAGCGAGAAATATTTAAGAGGTATTGGGTTCTCAGAAAAGGACACTGTTTTCTCGAAGAAGCAAATGAAAGTTTTTGGAAAAGAATCAAAAAGGTTAAATCAGATTAATGATGGCGATACGGTTTGCTTTTATTTAAGGAAAGCTTAAAAATAAGTCCATTCCAATAAAGATTAAAATCATAAATGAAATTAATTTTCCAATTTATTCTGCTTTTAATCCCAGGAACCTCAATATTTCATTCGCTTTTTCATTGATATCCGGTGATAACTTCAACAGGTAAATTGGGAGACAGAATAAAACGGTTAAAATTGAACTTCGAACGATAATATCAGCAATAAAATTTGGCAGTACCGGTAACAAGGACGAAATCAAATAGGCTGAAATTCCAATTGCAGCAACAAGTATAAATTTCAAATTAAAGGGCTGCAGTTTAAATTTGTACCATAAATATAAAAAGCGAAGCAGGTTGAGAATTGAGAGTGAGACTGCTCCTCCAATTGCTGCTCCGGTAATTCCGAAAGCAGGAATTAGCATTAAATTATTCAATATCAGCAATATAACAAGTACTATCAGGAAGAATGACTGTACTTTGTAACGTGGAGATGATCCAAGAATCGAACTGTTTGCACCGGTTGTCATGTCAATAAGACTTCCCAGGCCAATGAAAAAGATTACCCATTTGCCGGAAACAAAATTAGGACCTAAAATTTTGAATACATTATCTATATTGACCCAAAGTCCGAGGAACATGAGCAATCCAATGATAAAGAGTGTTGTGCAGCTTTTTTCGTAAATATTTCGAATTGCTGCCATATTATTCTCCTTCCAAGCACGGGCCGAAACGATATTTGTAATCTTGAGTATGGAGCGTGACGGTAAACTCACCATCATCCCAAATATCATGCACGATCCATAAATACCGGTGGCACTCAACCCGATCATCCCCGTAATCATAATCGTATCAACGGTTAGGATGATGTTCGTTGTGAAGCCGTTTAAAATACTAAACAAGGCCATTAATCCCATTGAATTCAACAACGGTTTTTGCAAGAAGGCAAAATCTGTTTTCAGCGAAAATTGCCCTTCTTTTATCAAGGTGAACAAAATGAAGAAGGTGGGAGCTGCCATGGAGGCGATGTAAACAATGATAAATTGATGAAAATTGATCAAATCAAAATAAAACAAGCCTATTCCAATGATTATCAGTATTCTTTGGAATATCTCGCGGAGAAAAGTTCCATGAATGCTATTTAAAAGGGCTGTATAATAACCGTCGAAAAGGGTAAAAAAGATTTGAAAGAAGATCAGAACGATCAGGTAGTTTAGATATTCGACCAGAAGGGCGGAGTTCTCGCTGGTGTACTCGATAAACCAGGTTTTGAAGATCAAAAATAATACGAGGGAGATCAGAAAACCGGCAAGTCCGGTTAATAAAGCCAAGGATAGATAACCATGGTGGTGGCTTTTTGAATCTTTAAAAAACGGGAAAAGTCTGATTGTGATGCCATTAAAACCTAAGGTGGCGAATTGTGTCACAAGCGCAGCATATGCCACAATAATTTTTGTCAGACCAATCTGATCGGTGGAGTAAATCCTTGGGAACAAAATACCTTGTATCACAAAGCCAAGAACAACACCGATATATGTATAGATGGCTCCCTTTACAGACTGGTTTACAATAATTCCCAATGGATTAAAATTATGATTTGTTGCAAAAATAGGAAAATAACTGCAAATTATTGTTTGTTAGCAGAAACGGTATTGCCCCAACTTTCAAAAAAATGTACTTTTGTAATCAATCTGTAAAAGCTACAATTATGACGAAGTTTTCGTGGAAGAAAAGTTTACCACATTTTGCCGCCATTATCCTTTTCATTCTTTTGCCAATTATCTATTTTTCTCCCGTCTTGGAGAATAAACAGCTGAACCAGCACGATTCGCAGACCTATACCGGGATGTCGAAAGAGATTGTTGACTATAACAAAAGGAGTAATGATCTGGCCCTGTGGACCAACTCTATGTTTGGAGGAATGCCTTCCTATTTGATTGCTTTGCCAACTACTACAGCAATTACTTCGATCTATACTATTACCAACCTTTATAACTGGAGACCAATAAATTTTATATTTCTTTATCTGATAGGGTTTTATATTGCATTATTGCTTTTTGGTGTTAGTCCATGGCTTGCGATAGTCGGGGCACTTGCATTCGGTTTTGGCTCCTACAACTTTATCATTATTGCTGCCGGACATGCATCGAAGGCAGTTGCCATTGGGTATATGGCCCCAGTTATAGCCGGTTTTTATTATGCTTTTAAAAAGGACAAGTGGATCGGTGGATCAGTTTTTGCAATATTTCTGGCACTCGAAATATACGCTAATCATCCCCAAATCGCCTATTATACCTTCCTGATTTTGCTGATTATGGGAATCACTGAGTTGGTTTCTGCCATCAGAGAAAAACAAATTCCTGAATTTCTAAAAAAAACGGTGATTATCATTGCTTTTGGGCTACTTGCCGTGGCTTCAAATACAAGTAGGCTTTGGACAACCTGGGAATATGGGAAGTATTCATTACGCGGAAAATCTGAACTCACACACGATCAGGCGAATAAAACTTCCGGACTTGATCGTGACTACGCTACAGGTTGGAGTTATGGAATTGGCGAGACCATGACACTTCTGATTCCGAACTTCAACGGAGGTTCCTCTACAGTTGGTTTTAGCGAAGACTCCGAAACGGGTAAAGTTTTGCAAAGCAATAATGTACCGAATGCAAAAACGCTCGTTAAACAACTTCCTGGTTATTGGGGTTCGCAACCCGGTACTTCGGGCCCAGTATATTTCGGCGCAATTATCTGTTTTCTTTTTGTCCTCGGACTATTTCTTTCTAAAGGAACAGTAAGAATTTGGGTAGTGGTTGCAACGGTTCTTTCGATTGCGCTTGCCTGGGGTCATAACTTTATGCCTTTGACTAACCTCTTTCTCGATTACTTTCCGGGATATAATAAATTCAGAACAGTAACAATGATTCTGGTTATTGCCGGGTTTACTTTTCCGCTTTATGCTATTCTTACATTACAAAAAATTGTCAACGGCGAGATTGATCGTAAAACATGGCTCAAACCATTAGCGTGGAGTGTTGGATTAACTGCAGGAATCGCTTTGATTTTTGCATTGATACCCGGAATTGCAGGCTCTTTTATCTCATCTTCTGATAGTCAGTTCCCCGACTGGCTTCAAAAAAGTCTGATTGCCGACAGACAATCACTATTGCAAACCGATGCTTTGAGATCAGCCATTTTTATTCTGCTTGGAGCTGGTGTAATTTGGGCATTGGTTGAGAAAAAACTGAAAGTAAACACTGCCTTGCTGGTTTTAGGTGCATTAATCCTTATCGATATGTGGGGAGTTGACAAAAGGTATTTAAATGATGGAAATTTTGTCGCAGAACGTGAAGCAAAGAATCCCTACAAAGCCACTGTAGCCGATCTTGAGATTTTGAAAGATAAATCAATAGATTTTAGGGTACTAAATATGGCAGTAGGCACTTTCGCGGATGCCAGTACCTCCTATTATCATCAATCAATTGGCGGTTATCATGGTGCTAAAATGCGGCGCTATCAGGAATTAGTTGATTTTCAAATTGATAATGAGATGGCATTAATCGCTCAGCGTTTCCCTAAAATAAAATCTCAGAATGGAATGGATTCTTTGTTTTTGGGTTTGAACGCACTTAATATGCTTAATACAAAGTATTTCATTTACAGTCTCGAAGCTGCACCCATATTAAATACTCATGCCCTCGGTAGTGTTTGGCTTGTCGACAAGTATAAAATTGTAGATAATGCTGATCAGGAAATTGCTGCTGTAAAACTGATCGATCCTGCCAAAGAGGTTGTTATCGAAAAGAAATTTCAGGATCAACTTTCGGGAGTTCCGCTTGCAAACGACTCAAGTGCAAAAATCTCATTGACAACCTATTCTCCCAATATTATGACCTATCATTATCAGGGGAATGGGAATCAGCTGGCTGTTTTTTCTGCAATTTATTACCCAAAAGGGTGGAATGCCTACATTGATGGCAAAATTGTTCCGTACTTCCAGGCTAATTATGTATTGAGAAGCATGTTATTGCCAAAAGGGAATTATGATATTGTGTTCAAATTTGAACCAACATCATTTTTAACAGGGCAGAAAATTTCGTTCTGGAGTTCATTGCTACTTTTGCTATTGATCGCAGGACTTCTGGCAAAAAAATTTCTATTACCTGAAAAAAAATAAATTAAAGTTTTTGACCAACGAAATTTTACTATGGCAAAAAAGAAACCTCAAAAACTGAAAAAGAGCTTGTTTAGTTCATACTTGACAACTACGCTCAGTATTTCCATGATTCTTTTCCTTTTCGGGTTATTGGGATTGTTAATTATCAATGCTAAACGACTTTCCGATTATGTAATGGAAAATATTGGCATTACACTGATTTTGCGGGACGATGCCAAAGAGGCGGACGTAATGAAACTTCAGAAGAACCTTGAAATGGCCAGTTATATTAAATCAACCCGTTTTGTTGACAAAGAAAGCGCCGCGGTCGAACTTAAAAAGGAGTTAGGTGAAGACTTTGTTGATTTTCTGGGGTTTAATCCACTTCTCTCATCAATTGACGTAACTGTTTACGCAAGCTATGCCAATCCAGATAGTATGGCCATGCTCGAAAAGAAGCTTCTTGTGAATCCCGAAATTCAGGAAGTTTACTACCAGCGAAACCTTGTTAAACAATTGAATTCGAATGTAAAAAAAATAAGTTTTATTCTACTGGCTCTCTGCCTGTTGATGTTCGTTATTTTCACTGCGTTAATCAACAATACAATTCGTTTGTCGGTCTATTCGAAGCGATTTTTAATTAATACGATGCAGCTTGTTGGTGCTACCCAATCGTTTATTCGTAGACCATTTATCGCCAAAAGTGCTTTGCACGGAATATACGGAGCCTTAATTGCCTGTTTCATGCTTTTAGCCATCTTTTTTTCGTACCAAAACGAGTTAAAGTCGTTCGTCGATTTTCAAAATCCGACTGCCCTTGTGATGCTTGTCGGAGGCATTTTTGTAATTGGAATTCTTATTACAGTGATTTCCACTTATTTCGCAATAAATAAATTTTTACGATTGAAGTTTGATCAGCTCTTTTATTGAACTATCTTTGTAGGTTAGAAATAATATCTGTTTTAATGGCCATAAACATCGAAAACAAGGAGGATAAGGGGTTTGCCCTTGGAAAAGAAAACATTCGTCTTTTGGCGATTGGATTTCTGATAATAGTTGTCGGATTTGTTTTAATGATCGGAGGTAAAAGTAACGATCTCAATGTGTTCAATAAGGAAATATTTAATTTTCAACGAATTACACTTGCGCCGATTGTTGTTATGATTGGTTTTATTTTTGAGATCTATGCTATCATGAAAAAACCTGGATCAGTCAAATAAAGATCCAATAATTAATGATGCAATCAGAAATAAGAACGTTCGATTTTCAAAAGGGAGAAATATTGGTTTTTGATAAACCACTTGACTGGACCTCATTTGACTTGGTTCATAAAGTCAGGTATATTATCTGCAAACATTTGAAAATTAAAAAATTGAAAGTTGGGCACGCTGGTACACTCGATCCCAAAGCTACCGGAATTTTAGTATTGTGTACCGGTAAAGCCACCTCAAAAATTGATTCTCTTCAAGCAGATGAAAAAGAGTATGTTGCTACTTTGAAATTCGGAGCAACAACACCTTCTTATGATCTTGAAAGTGCTGAAGACCGACAGTTTGATACTTCAAATCTCACAAAGGGTCATTTGGTTGACGTTTTAAAGCAATTTATTGGGACAATTTCTCAGATTCCACCGGGCTATTCAGCCGTTAAGATTGATGGTAAACGAGCCTATGAATATGCGAGGAAAGGGATTGAAGTTGAAATAAAACCAAAAAATTTAGAAGTTAAAGAAATAGAAATATTGAGTTTTTCCATACCGGAGGTTAAGCTAAGAATTGTTTGCGGCAAAGGCACTTACATAAGGGCACTTGCTCGTGATATAGGGGAAGCTCTCAATAATGGGGCCTACCTTACCGGATTACGCCGTACAAGAGTTGGAGATTACGACCTTAATCAGGCAATTAATCTGGCTGATTTTTTAAAAAATCAGCCTATGAATACTGATATAGAATTGATATCCAATGAAATATATTAACATCCGCATAAATGTCATCATCCATGAAGCTTTCAAAATTTAAGTACAATTTACCGGAGGAACTTATTGCGCTCCATCCGACATTAAACAGAGATGAATCTCGTTTAATGGTTTTAAACCGTAATACAGGAGAAATTGAGCACAAAATATTTAAAGACATCGTTGACTATTTTAAAAACGACGATGTGATGGTGTTCAATAATACAAAAGTATTTCCTGCCCGGCTTTACGGTAACAAAGAGAAAACCGGAGCTCAAATCGAAGTTTTTCTTCTTAGGGAATTAAATCGCGAACAGCGCCTTTGGGATGTATTAGTTGATCCTGCACGTAAAATCAGAATTGGCAATAAACTTTACTTTGGTGAAGACGATCTTCTCGTTGCCGAAGTAATTGATAATACCACCTCGCGCGGACGGACTTTGCGTTTTCTTTTCGACGGATCATACGAAGAATTTAAAGATACACTTTATAACCTTGGCGAAACTCCGCTTCCGAAGTTTATTAATCGGCCGGTGGAAGAGGAAGATGCGCTTCGTTATCAGACAGTTTATGCTGAACATGAAGGTGCAGTTGCTGCTCCTACTGCTGGTTTGCATTTCAGTCGTGAGTTGTTAAAACGCCTTGAAATAAATGGTGTTGATTTTGCAAATATCACGCTTCATGTTGGTTTGGGGAATTTTCGCAGCGTTGATGTGGAGGATCTTACCAAACATAAAATGGATTCTGAACAGATCTGGATCAGGGATGAAGCCGTTGAAGTAGTGAATAATGCAAGGCTGAATAAACATCAGATTTGTGCTGTTGGTACGACAGTTATGCGTACTCTCGAAAGTTCAGTCTCAACAAACGGAATGTTAAAGCCTTATGAAGGTTGGACAAATAAATTTATTTTTCCGCCTTATGACTTTTCTGTCGCCGACAGTATGATCTCAAATTTTCATTTGCCTCTTTCAACTTTATTGATGATGGTTGCTGCCTTTGCGGGATACGATAAGCTTATGAACGCTTATAAAGTTGCTATTAAAGAGAAATATCGCTTTGGCACTTATGGTGATGCCATGTTGATTATCTGATCGATATAATAGCGTATTAACACAACAAAGGCCGGAATTTTCCGGCCTTTGTTGTGTTATACTCTGAGCAGTTTATTTTTTGACTCTTTCGTAATAGGATTTGTCGCGGGTATCAACCCGAATAACATCTCCTTGATTAATAAAGAGAGGTACCATTATAATTGCTCCAGTTTCAACAGTTGCCTGTTTCAGTGCTGTCGAAGAAGCCGTATTGCCACGATCTCCCGATTCAGTGTATGTAATCTCAACTTCAATGAAAGGAGGAAATTCAACGGTTAATGGTGTTTCTGTGTCAGCGTGGTACATGATTTCCAATGTCATTCCTTCCTTCATCAGGTCTGCGTTATCCACCAATTCAGCTCCAATCGAAACCTGCTCGAAAGTCTCTGAATTCATAAAATTGAAACCCATTTCATCCTTATAAAGATACTGGTATGGGCGGCGCTCGATGCGGACGGTATTAATTTTTGTCCCAACGGAAAAGGTATTGTCAATAACCTTTCCGGTTTTTAGATTCTTCAGTTTTGTGCGGACAAAGGCTGGGCCCTTTCCTGGTTTTACATGTTGAAACGAAACAACCTGGAATAATTGTTCGTTGAATTCAATACACAGCCCGTTACGGATTTCTGCAGTAGTCGCCATTGTCTTTTGTATTTATGATATTTATAAACTAACTAATACCCGGAAGGGAAATTTTTTGCAAATTTAGCCAAAACGATGAAAACAATGAAATAATATTTCAGTCCCTTGTTTGAACTTACAGCTTATTTAATGACTTAAAAAACAGACAGATATGATTTTAAGCATAATAGTGAATAATTTTGGGCCAATTCGGTCTGCCAAATTCCAGCATGAAAACTCCTTTAAATTCAGCCAAAAAGAAACATTTTATTTGGCTACCTTTGGCAACGTTTAATTTTCACCTCCTTAAATGACCGGACTACTCTCTTCATTTTCGTTATCATATTTCGATTGGATATTGATTGTGTTTTGCGCGGTGCTCATTGGAATGTCAAAAACTGGAGTTCCCGGTGTATCAATGGTCGTAGTTCCCACACTTGCTTTGATTTTCGGAGGTAAACAGTCGACAGGTATTTTGCTCCCTATTCTTATTATGGCTGATGTATTTGCGGTCATATACTATCACCGCCATGCAAAATGGAAGCATCTCGTTCGAGCGCTTCCCTGGGCTTTTGCAGGTCTTTTTGTTGCCCTATGGGTTGGAAATCTTGTAAATGATGAACAATTTAAGCGAATAATTGCTATTACAGTTTTCGTGAGTATCGGATTAATGATTTGGAAGGATTACTATTACAAGAAAGAGTTTACCCCTGATAAATGGTGGTTTGCTGCTTTAATGGGAATTGTGGGGGGATTTGCCTCTATGATTGGAAATGTTGCAGGTCCTATCTTTGCTATTTATTTGTTAGCTATGCATTTAAATAAAAAGAGCTTTATAGGAACCACCGCATGGTTTTTCTTTATCATTAATTTGTCAAAATTTCCACTTCAGGCATTTGTATGGAAGAATATTAACCTTAACACACTTACAGTTGATATTCTGGTTTTACCAGCTATTGTCTTAGGAGCCTGGCTGGGCGTCTTTTTCGTGAAACTTATTCCCGAAAAAGCTTATACGTGGTTTGTGATTATTATCACTGTTTTATCTGCATTTTTAATTCTGATCTGAAAATTACTTACATAGACCTTATTTATATTTATTTGATTCTGTATTACTTATAGCGGGAAGTTCCATGTTTTTTGTCAAGAAAGTTTCTGCATTTGCTCAAATTATTATAACTTTAGCCCGTTCCTGAGTTTAAAAATTCAGAATTAACGATTGATTCAGGATAATTTATTTTCTGATGTTTAAGAAAAATGAAAACGATGATATTAAGCAAGAAGCAAAGATTGATAATTTTAATTCCAGTCGGAATTTTAGTCGTTTTATCCCTATTTTTTATTTTACGCAGATTTATTCCAAAGGCAATAAAATCAAGTGATTGCATTACACTTTCTGTTGAACAAGGTGAAGTTTATGAACCCATCGTTGCAACTGGTACGGTTGAAGCAGAAAATGAAGTTCTGATACGAAGTCCATATTCAAGCATTATAAAGCAGATAATTAAGGAACCTGGGACACGTGTTCTAAAAGGAGAAGTTATCCTGGTGCTGGAAGACGAGAGGATAAAAGATGAAATTGATAAGTTGAATGATCAGCTTGAACTGAAACGGAATACATTAGAAAAGAATAAACTGAACGAATTTAGTATAAATGTTGATTTGGATTACAGTGAAGAGGTTAAAAAATTGAATATTACCTCTTTAAAATCGCAGCTTTCAGATGAAGAACAACTGTTGGAAGTTGGTGGAATTTCACCAGCTAAAATCGTAAAAACAAAACAGGAGATTAATCTTGCTGAAAAAGATCTTATAATGTTAAAACAGAAAAATTCAATACGATTAAAACAGTTAAAAGCGGACGAAAAAGGATTGAATCTTGGTATTAACATAGAGGAGAAGGAATTGGCAGAAAAAGTGAATACGTTGGTTAAGATGCGTTTAACGGCTCCTTCCAATGGCATCATTCTATCAGTTTCGAATAAGGTAGGAGAGAAAGTAGAAAAGGATAATGTGTTAATTCGGATGTCTGATCTTTCCACTTTTAAAATTGCTGGATCTGTTGACGATAAACTTGCGGATTACATTAAAACTGGTAAAAAAGTCTATGTCGTAATCGACTCCGAAAGATTGCCTGGCAGTATAGGGAATGTTACACCAATGATTGAGAATAATAAAATTCAATTCAACGTCCATCTTGAAGAGAAAAGTAATCCTAAGCTCATTTCAAATCAAAATGTAGTTTTATGGGTAGTTGGTAATGAGGCCGAAAATACCCTGCGAATTAAAAACTTAAGTATTTTCGAAAAAGAGGTTCCTAATGTTTTGTATGTTTTAAAAAATGGGGAGGCAACACGTCGCGAGATTAAAACAGGAATTAAAAACCCTGACTATATTCAGGTATTATCAGGCCTTGAAGCCGGAGAAAAAGTAATAATTCCAAAACATGGAATGTCGGCGTTTCACAATTCCAGTAGTGTTGTAGTAAACAATTAAATTAATGAATAAAAAGCTCTATATAAGTATTTTAAATATTTTTCTTCTCTGTTTTATTGTAAACATTTTGAAGGCTCAGGAGAAATTAGTTGGTGAAACGGCCAAAATAAAAATGAACCTTAGTCTTCAGAATGTTGTCGACTTGGCAATTGCGCAATCTTCAGCTGTGAAATACGTTCAAAACACGAATGTCAATTATTTCTGGCGCTGGAAAAACTTTCGGAAAACTTTCCTTCCTAATCTTGTTATGTCAGGAACGTTACCCAGTTACAACCAATCAACGGTGCCAGTAACCCAACCGGACGGAAGTATCGAGTTTAAAGCTGTCTCTAACCTGTTGACTTCTGCTAATCTATCTCTTAATCAGTCCATCCCTTTGACAGGAACGTCTATTTATGCCTCTACATCAGCCAGTAGGGTGCAGGACAACTATAAAAAGCAGACAACCTTTTCTGGGAATCCGATCTCTTTTGGCTTTTACCAGCCAATTTTTGCCTATAATTGGATGAAATGGTCCAAAAAGACAGAGCCATTGATTTATAATGAATCGCAAAAGAATTTTATACAGTCGATTGAAGAAATTGCCTACTCGGCTACCTCCCGTTTTTTCAATTATCTGCGAATTCAGACCAACTTTAAACTTGCTGAAAGTGCGTTAAAAAATAGCAACGATAATTTGCGTATAGCCCGAACCAAGCAAAAACTTGGTCAGATCTCGGAAAACGATTTCTCAAGAATCGAACTTTCAGTTTTGAATGCTCAAAAGGCGCTAAACTCGGCGGAAATGCAACTTAAAAACTCTGATTTTGAACTTAAATCGTATATCGGCCTTGATCAATATCAGGAAATTGAGTTACAAATGCCATTGAATATTACGCTATTTGAAATTGATTCAAAAAAGGCACTCGAAGAGGCTAAGGTCAATCGACCTGAACCTGTTAACTTTGAAAGACGATTAATTGACGCAGACAGGGCTTTGACCCAGGCTAAGCGGGGAACCGGATTAAGCGCTACTTTATCTGGTAGTTATGGACTTTCGAATAGTGGTGAATCATTCCCAGGAATCTACCAGGATCCACTCAAATCGCAGGTTCTTCAATTGACCATGAGTGTTCCGATATTAGATTGGGGACGTGCAGCTTCAACTGTGAAGATGGCGGAAGCACAACGGGATCTGGCTCAATTTGATGTTCAAAAGGCCAAAGAAGATTTCGACAGAAGTGTTATCGTTCAGGTAGAACAGTTTGGTCTATTAAAGGATCAGTTAAAGACAGCTAAAGAAGCTGACCGTGTTGCTGAAAATGGATATAAAATCGCGTTGAAACGTTTTCAAAATGGCGAAATCAGCATTACTGACCTTAATATTGCCCTCTCGGAACGTGAAACTGCTAAACGCGATTATATTGGCTCACTCGCTACATATTGGCTTGCATATTATAATCTCCGGATTTTGACACTTTATGATTTTGAAACCGATCAAAAGATCAATTACGAAAATCCGATGCTTTCTTCAGAAAAGGGTTCATGATGCAAATAGATGATTTCTATTTCCTTTTAAATAGTCTTAATATTTCAGTTGGTTTTTGTAATCTTTTTTTTGTATGAAAGCAATTTTTCGATTTATCTTATTCTTAGTAACTGTTGTGTTTTTCGCCCAATGCAATTCAACAAAACCCGTGAAATCCATTGATAATCTGAAAGCTGCGTTTAACAGCGAATCCACTGCCTCCGAAAAATATGCTAAATTTGCCCAAATAGCCATGTCCGAAGGATATGACACAATTGCCAAATTATTTGAGGCAACCTCAAAATCAGAGAAGATTCATGCTTCCAATCATGGGAAAGTACTTGAAAAATACAATGGTAGCGTTGGCAATGCTGAAATTGGCAGTTACAATATTAAAACTACACTCGAAAATCTTCAGAATGCTATTAGCAGCGAAACTTACGAAATGCAGACTATGTATACCGGATTTATTCGGATCGCAGAAAGCGAAAGAGCTGCTGAAGCTGCCAAGTCATTTACATTGGCTTGGGATGGTGGGAAAAGGCATTTAAATTATTATAGGCAAGTAGAATCAGTAATAGAAAAGGGGAATGAAAATGGGCTCTACTACCAGTGGTATGTATGTCCCACCTGTGGAAATATTTGTAATCCTTCTGATGTAAAAGAAAAATGCGATTTCTGCCTTACCAAAAAGACGAATTTCATTGGATACACAGAAGATCTGGAGGGAGAATAAAAAAAGAGACAGCATTAAGGCTATCTCTTTAATTAGTAACTGATTTTTTAGTTGTTAAAGTGCATTTACAGCAATAAGGGCCGCTTCATAATTTGGTTCATTTGTTACTTCAGGAACATATTCGACGTATCTTACAATTCCCGATTTATCAATAACAACGGTTCCCCGAGCAAGTAACCGCAATTCTTTAATTACAAAACCATATTTTTCACCGAAATCGAGATCTTTGTGATCTGATATGGTCTTAATATTTACCAGACCTTCTGCAGCACAAAATCGGCTTTGAGCAAAAGGAAGATCGCAAGAAATTGATAAAACAACTGCATTCTTCAATTGATTTACTTCCGCATTAAATCTTCGGTTCTGAGCAGCACATACACTGGTATCAACAGAAGGGTAAACTGCAATTATTATTGTTTTTCCGGCAAAATCAGATAATTTAACCGGAACCAATCCTGCTCCAACGGCAGTAAAATCAGGTGCTTTATCACCAACTTTAATCTCATTACCAAGCAAGGTCAATGGATTGCCTGCAAATGTTACTTTAACTGAACTCTCTTTCATCTCTTAAAATTTATTTTTAATGAAATATATAAAGGAAACAAACCCACCTTCAAAAAGTTCCTGCAAATTGTAAAATAAAGATTTGACAGATTAAACTTTTTTAATTCCCAATTATATTAAAGCTTTATGATTCACTTGAATGACTTGAAAACTTATTAATATAATACAATCCTAATGTTTTGATTGAGTCGGAATTTTTGGCAACAAAATTACTTACTCCGTACTGCACTAAAACTCCTGCAAGCCGTAATAATGGGTTCTTCGATGATCTAACCAACAATTTACGTGAAATATATCCTGAAATTAAGCCTGTAACAGTTTGAATAAGTGTTTCTTTTAAAGCAGATGGTTCTGCAATATCAGTTAACATTTTTCGCAAAACGTTAACCGGCTTCAAACTTTCGAATGTAAAAGTAAACTGCTCCCTAAGCAACTTCCCTTCTTCCATTTGCCTGCGCTCAATCACTGCAATTGACTTCTTAAGCGCTTCGGCTGCTATTATTTTCTGCATGAATGAAAATTCACAATGTTAAACTGTACATTAATAAATTCTTTGTCTTAAAAATGTCTTGTTGAATATAATCGAATATTATTCAGTAATTTGATCATCCTTAAGTAATTGTTCAATGATGGAGTTACTTACAGGTATCTTTATCCATTTATTACGAAAAATGTAAATAATTAATCCGATACATGCATAGAATCCGGATACCAAAATAAATCCGAGCCAAGCTTTGCCCAATATATCACCGATAAGCAGGGCAATGGCTATATTTAGATTTACGAAGAACAGGACAAGAATAACCAAAATAGCAAAACCTGAAGCTAAGTTGGAAGTCAATTCAGCAAATTTGTCTGTGGCCTTTAATTTAAATAACTCGATACTTGTTTTCGTGTATGCTTGAGCACGTTCAAGCAAAACCTCCACAGGAGTTGATTTGTCTTCCATTTTTAACGATTGATTTAATAACGCTTCAAAATTCAGGGTGGCAAATTAACACTAAAGGCCTTTATTGGCATTTTCAGGTTCACCTTCTGTTGAATCTTTCGCTTTCTTCATTAGAACTTCAACTCGTTCAGTTACGTCCTCAATAAAATCGTTCATTTTTTTGGTCAGATCATCTGCATAATCCTTCCCTTTTTTTGCGATTTTTTTTCGTGTTTCATACCCTTTTTCAGGGGCAAAAAGAATACCTAACAAGGCTCCTGCAGCAGCACCTGCCAAAACTCCTAATAAAACTTTTCCTGTACTCATGACGCAAGATTTAAAATTGTTAATAATCTATTTTACTATACGTTGGGTCGTCATTTGTCGATAGTTAATATACAATAATAGAAAAAATTGCTTATTTGTTTTATTGGTCTATTTACACATTCGAATAATTGAACCAATCGCATATTTGTAAAGTTACGAAATAAACAATGAAAATGACGAATGGTTTATAATTATTTGTGGAGAAAATTGTTTTAAATAATCTCATTTTTGCTTGCAATACAAAAATTATCCTGGATCGCATTATTTTTTTGTAAAAATGAATACAGGTGATTAATACTTTTATAAATTTGTAGCGATTAACCTCTCAGATACTAAAATTACTGATCGCCATTCATATGCAGATTGAAATGTACAAAAAACATCCAAGGCACTATATTGCAGTTGACTGTTCCATTTTCGGTTATGAAGATGGAGAACTTAAATTATTGCTTTACCCCAGAGGATTTGAACCATCTATTGGTAAATGGTCACTGATGGGTGGATTTGTGCAGGAAAATGAATCAATGGAAGAGGCTGCCTTGCGAGTTCTATTACAAACTACAGGATTGAAAGACATATTTTTAGAGCAAGCTTCCGCTTTTTCTAAACCGGATCGCGATCCAGGTGCAAGAGTAATAAGCATGACATTTGTAGCCCTTATTCGGATTGATATTCACGATAAAGATCTGGTGCGCGAAAATGGTGCTCATTGGTGGCCGGTAACAAAATTGCCAACCCTGATTTTCGACCATGAGGCCATTGTCGAAAATGGCCTTTCTCTTCTTCAGCAAAAAGCCAGTATTGATTTGATAGGAAAAGAATTGCTTCCGGAAATGTTTACACTAATGCAATTGAGGAATCTCTATGAAGCGATATTCCAAAAGACCTTTGACCCTGGGAATTTCCGAAAAAAAGTTCTTTCAATAGGTATATTAGAAAAGTTAAATTTAAAAAATACAACTGAATCAAAAAAAGGTGCCTTTTACTATCAATTTAAAAAAGGTGAAGCGGGAATGAAAAGTGAACGCATTGTCAAATTTCCATAAGTTCGCTTTTTAAAAGTATATATAACCTTTATAGGAAGTATTTGGGTTGCTTTTAAAAATTTGGGATAGACAGAATCTTCAATAAGAAATGAATAATTGTTATTAAAATATTACTAATTAAAGTATTGAATCATGACAAACACATTATTAAATCAGTTTGAAGTCTGGTTTGTAACAGGAGCACAGCTGCTGTACGGAGGTGATGCAGTCGTAAAAGTCGACGCACACTCAAACGAAATGGTTAAGGGATTGAATGAGTCTGGCAATTTGCCTGTAAAAATTGTTTATAAAGGGACTGCTAATTCGTCGTCTGAAATTGCAGATATTATGCGTGCTGCAAACGGAGATACAAAATGTATTGGTTTAATTACCTGGATGCATACATTTTCGCCTGCTAAAATGTGGATTCATGGTCTGATGGATTATAAAAAACCATTAATGCACCTTCATACACAGTTCAATGAGCAAATTCCCTGGTCAGAAATCGACATGGATTTCATGAACCTGAATCAGTCTGCTCACGGTGACCGTGAATTTGGATTTATTACCAGCCGTTTACGCAAACCACGTAAAGTGGTAGTTGGTTACTGGAAAGATAAATCAACTCATGATAAAATTTCTGGATGGATGCGCGTTTGTGCCGGATGGGCTGATTCTCAAAATATGCAAATCATCCGTTTTGGTGATAACATGAACAACGTGGCAGTAACCGATGGAGACAAGGTAGAAGCTGAAATCCGTTTGGGTTACCATGTTGATAATGCGCCTATAGCTCAGCTGGTTCCTTATGTAAAAGCTGTTACAGAAGCTGAAATCGATGTGTTAATTGCTGAATACGAGAAACTTTACGACTTTGCCGATCACTGTAAGAAAGGCGCTGAAAAACATATTACCGTACGTCAGGCGGCGGCTCAGGAAATTGGGTTACGCCGTTTCTTACAAGATAAAAACGCAACTGCTTTCACGACCAGCTTCAACGAATTGGAAGGGATGTCTCAATTGATGGGCTTCGCTTCGCAGCGATTGATGGCCGAAGGTTATGGTTTTGGTGCTGAAGGCGACTGGAAAACAGCGGCTCTTACACGTACAATGTGGGTCTTGGCTTCAGGTTTGCCAGGCGGATGTTCGTTCCTTGAAGATTATGTATTGAACTTCGATGGGGCAAACAGCTCTATTCTTCAATCGCACATGTTGGAAATCAACCCTGAAATTGCAGCAAATAAACCACGTATCGAAGTTCATTTCTTAGGAATTGGTGATGCTGGTGTTTGTGCCCGCTTAATATTTCAGGCTCACGAAGGTGATGGTATTGCAGCGACTGTTGTCGATATGGGTAACCGTTTCCGCATGCTTGTAAATGAAGTGGAAGTGATAAAACCCGAAGCATTGCCAAAATTACCAGTTGCCTGTGCTTTGTGGAAACCAATGCCAAACCTTGAGATAGGTGCAGGTGCCTGGATTACTGCAGGTGGAACTCATCACTCGAGCTTCTCGTTCTCTGTCACTACTGAAATGATGGAGGATTACGCCGAAATTGCTGACATCGAAATGTTGATTATCGATAAAGATACCAACATCAGAGAATTCAAACAAACTATACGTAATAACGAAATGTATTACTTATTGAATAAGGCCTTTAGGTAATTCACCATATATTGAGCGTTCGCAACTGCGATGTTTGCCACGGAATTCGATGATGTTTACGATAAAGTGGAAAATTTAAATAAAGCAATCTTATATCAAAATAACCCAACAAAAATTTATGAATTGGACTTCTAATGAATTTATTTGGCTCGACTGGGTAATTATCGCGGTTGGGATTTTAGCTGTAACGTGGGCTGTATGGCGTTCGGTACAAAAAGACAAACGTCTACAAAAGGGCGCCAACAGCGAAGACTACCTGTTTGGCAAAGGCGAACCATGGTATATTATTGGCGCGGCTATCTTTGCTGCAAATATCGGTTCGGAACACCTTGTTGGGCTTGCCGGCACAGGCGCAAAGGCAGGTGTAGGTATGGCGCACTGGGAGATGCAAGGCTGGATGATACTCATCTTGGGGTGGCTCTTTGTGCCGTTTTACCAGCTAATGAATATTAAGTTAGGGAAAATTATCACAATGCCCGACTTCCTCAAAAATCGCTACACACCTGCAACGGGTTCGTGGCTGTCTATCATTACTCTCATAGCATATGTGCTGACCAAGGTGAGTGTAACAGCGTTTACCGGTGGAATCTTCATGGAGAGCCTTCTTGGCTTACCTTTCTGGTACGGAGCTATTGGCTTGATCGTCTTGACAGGTATTTTTACCATTTTTGGTGGCATGAAGGGTGTAATGACACTGTCGGCCATTCAAACGCCTATATTGATCATTGGTTCATTCCTTGTGCTTTTCCTGGGTTTGTCTGCACTCGGAGGCGGTAGTATCGCTGACGGTTGGACTGCGATGATTGACTACTCTAAAACGCTAAATGTAGGAAAAGATGGCGTTGCTTACGGCACAAACCACATGTTCCACTTAGAGACAGGTGATCCGCTGTATGACGACTATCCCGGGTTTTGGGTATTTCTCGGAGCAACAATTATCGGCTTTTGGTATTGGGCTACCGACCAGCACATTGTTCAACGTGTACTCGGACAACGAAAAGGTGAGTCTAGCGACGTTGTGATGATGCGAGCGCGCAGAGGAACTATTGCTGCCGGTTATTTCAAATTATTGCCTGTATTTATGTTCCTGATACCCGGTATGGTAGCTGCTGCATTGGCTGCACGTCCCGGCAGTGGCTTCACATTGGACAACCCTGATACCGCCTTTGGTTCAATGGTTAAGTTTGTATTGCCCGCCGGGGTGAAAGGTATTGTTACCATAGGCTTTATATCCGCATTGGTTGCTTCTTTGGCGGCATTCTTCAACTCCTGTGCAACGCTGTATACCGAAGACTTTTATAAGCCAATGTTCAAAGGCAAGACTGAAGCCAAATACGTTTTGGTAGGTCGTCTTGCAACAATTGGTGTAGTGATAC
>JBBRZE010000085.1:0-22784 GCA_038236995.1 Bacteroidales bacterium
GTTTAGTGTGATGATGCTTTTAGCCGGTATAGGATTAATGGTATGGTATTATGCAAGAAAAAGGGACGAAGCAGAAGATGAATTTCCTATGCATGATCCTCAACTGAAAGCGACACATACCCCTTCACAAAGGGCAACTTTGAAATATTTCTGGATTGTTTCAATATTACTTCTCACACAAGTCG
Source organism: Bacteroidales bacterium (assembly GCA_038236995.1). GTDB lineage: Bacteria > Bacteroidota > Bacteroidia > Bacteroidales > Prolixibacteraceae > JAAFHB01. The sequence goes on from JBBRZE010000085.1 coordinate 186, forward strand.
TTATGGGTGTAATCACAGCCCATTATGGAGTAGAGGGTGGTGCTTTTTATGGCATTCCTTTATCTGAATGGCTGCCGTACTCTATTTCCAGAACATGGCATGTCCAAATCGCTATTTTCTGGATCGCAACTTCATGGCTTGCTACCGGATTGTATTATGCACCTGCTATTTCGGGATACGAACCTCGTTTTCAAAAGTTTGGAGTTGACTTTCTGTTTTTCGCACTCCTTGTTATTGTTGCCGGGTCATTAGCCGGACAATGGATGGGTGTTATGCAAAAACTTGGTTTAGTTCAGAACTTCTGGTTCGGACACCAGGGTTATGAGTATGTCGATCTTGGACGTTTCTGGCAGATATTCCTTTTTGTAGGACTCATCATCTGGTTGTTGCTGATGGGACGTGCGATCTGGCCCGCGTTGAAACAAAAATCGGAAAGCAGGAATCTACTGGCAATGTTTTTGATCTCTGCCATTGCTATTGCCGGGTTCTACGGTGCCGGCCTCATGTGGGGGCGTCAAACCAATCTTGCAGTTGCTGAATACTGGCGATGGTGGGTGGTTCACCTTTGGGTGGAAGGATTCTTCGAGGTTTTCGCTGCAGTCATTACTGCTTTTCTGTTTGTCAGGTTAGATATTATCAAAGCAGCAACAGCAACCACTGCGGTTTTATTCACAACTGTCATCTTTCTGTCGGGTGGAATATTAGGTACTTTTCATCACCTCTACTTCACAGGAACACCAACAGCAGTGATGGCATTAGGTGCCACATTCAGTGCGCTCGAGGTCGTACCATTGGTACTTATGGGATTTGAAGCCTATGATAATCTAAAAATAAGTAAGATGGCAGCATGGACAAAAGCCTATAAATGGCCTATATACTGCTTTATTTCCGTCGCTTTCTGGAACCTTGTCGGCGCCGGAATATTCGGATTCTTAATCAATCCCCCCATTGCACTCTATTATATGCAAGGTTTGAATACCACGGCTGTTCATGGTCATACTGCATTGTTCGGAGTTTACGGAATGCTTGGTATCGGTCTGATGTTGTTTGTTCTGCGCGATATGGATAAAACAGTTGTATGGAAAGATCGTTACATTAAATTTGCATTCTGGTCGATCAATATTGGTCTTGCAGCAATGGTCTTACTGAGTGTCCTTCCGATTGGTCTTTCTCAAACCCTTGCCAGTGTAAATGAAGGGTTATGGTATGCCCGCTCAGCAGAGTTTTTACATCAACCCTACATGCAAACATTTAAATGGATGCGCGTGTTTGGTGATACCCTATTTGCCGCAGGAACACTATCATTGGTCTGGTTTATTTTCGGACTCAAATTTGGCTGGAGCCATGAAAAGGAGACAGAGAGACTGGGAGAGGATGAGAAAGAAAATGAAAGAATGAAAGAATCAAATTGAATTGGTGTAATATTTTTAATTTCAGTATCCTACCCCAGCGGGGTTGAATGCAAATAGCCCCGGATAAGCGATCCCTGAATGTGAAATTCATTTATGAAACGGCATTAATTGGGGATCGCGCCATCCGGGGTTAGAAAATGAAAAACAAACAGAGGCGCATCTGCCAGTTACGATAAAAAACAAACGACCTATGCGCCGCAAATTGAAATTTTGAAAACACCTAAATTATTATTGCAATGTGAATGCCCTGAAGGGGCTAAATATCAATAACCCCGGGTAAGCGACCAAAGGGAGGGCCACCCGGGGTATTAAATGCCTCAACAGAAAAAGGTGCATCTGCAAAGGTCAATTGAATCAAGCCTGTTGTATGCACCGCATACCGGGATTTCTTTCATCATTACAAAATCACTTTGGTATAGATTATGGGAAAACCATTTATTAGTAAAGCGAATAGATCTATGATTACCAGTTTCATGACAAGTCATTTCAGATGAACCGAAAAAAGCTTGTCACTACATTTCGGAAGTTCCATAAATGGCCGGGAATTATAATTGCTATTTTTGCTATTCACTTCGCCTTTTCGGGTATCATCATGAATCACCGCAGTTTGTTTTCGGGAGTAGATGTCTCCCGGAATTGGATGCCCCGATCGTATGAATACCAGAACTGGAACCAGGCAGCCGTGCGCGGAGGCTTTAGCATTGGTGAAGACTCCCTGCTTTTCTTCGGAAATATTGGTTCATGGATCAAAACAAATCAAGGTTTTATCGATTACAACCAGGGGTTTCCGCGTGGAATCGATAACCGGAAGATCAATCAGCTGATTTTATTCAACGGAAAACTAATAGCCGCCACGCAGTTCGGATTGTTTCAACGCGGTATTTCAGACAAGGAATGGCAATCAATACCAGCACTTGCGGGCGAACAACGGTTCGTCGACCTGTTTATGCGTAAGGACACCCTTTTTATCCTAAGCCGAAATTACCTGATAAAGAGCACAGATTTAAACCATTTTCAAACAATTGTACTTCCGGCACCTGAAGGTTATATAAGAAGCGCCGGTCTGTTTAATACACTTTGGGAACTGCACAGCGGCGAGTTATTCGGAACCGTTGGCAAACTTCTGGTCGATTTACTTGGTTTTGTAACGATATTACTCACGGTTACCGGATTACTTCACTTCTTTTTCCCTAAACTGATAAGACGAAAGAAAAGGATAAGCGGTACTTCAGGAAACCTTCCGGCTACTTTCCGTCTCAATCTTCGCTGGCACAATGTGGTGGGTTATATTTTTGTCCTGTTTTTGGTAATCAATACGACAGCAGGAATCTTTCTTCGTCCGCCGCTGCTAATACCGATTGTCAATTCAAAAGTAGGCATTATTCCGGGAACACATTTCGACAACAACAATCCCTGGAACGATAAGCTACGTAAAGGAACATGGAATGAAAAGTTAGGAATCTATATTTTTTCAACTGCTGATGGATTTTATGCTGCCGATGAGACCCTCTCCCGGCAAATGATTCGTTTCTATTCGCAACCTCCTGTCAGTTTGATGGGATGCAACGTACTTGAACCGGTTGATTCCACCAAATACCTGATTGGTTCTTTTTCCGGAATGTATACATGGGATGCTGTGAATGGCAATGTTTCCGATTTCTTCACAGGAAAAGGATACCAGGCACCTACCGGGATGTCAAGACCCGTATCCGACAACATGGTGGCAGGTTATTTAAAAGATCATCTGAATAATCAATGGATATTCGACTACAACATCGGAATTGAACCCATCAATAATGCCTCAATGTGGGAGATGCCCGCAGATGTTAAAGCAAAATCACCCATTTCACTTTGGAATCTCTCACTCGAAATACACACCGGGAGGATCCTTGAACAGTTTTTCGGAATATTTTACCTTTTATACATTCCCGTTGCCGGAATTTGTGTACTGATGGTTTTGATTAGTGGTTTTCTGGTCTGGCTTCTGGCGCACAGGAAAAAGAAAATACAGCGCAATGGTTAATTGATTTCAGGTTATAACAAAGCTATTATCTCAGATATTGAAAGTTCAAAAAAATCATGTTCACTCTATTAAATGTTTGGCAAAAGCCAAATTATATTATTCCCTTTTTATCCACAGGCTGAAGCCTGTGGCAATTCATATAAAGTCATTGTAAATTAACCTGTTTCATAAAATTCTGGCTGAATCGATTTCATTCCTTTGATCTTCACAAATGAATTGCCTCCTGCTTTGCCTGGAGGTTTAAAATTTGAATTCATTGATTGGCTTTAGCCAAACATTTGCAACTTCCCATTAATTCTCAATCCTTAACTTTCATTTAAGTGCCAAAATAGTTTACTTTCGTCCCACATTGACTAATTGAACTACTATGCCGCTTATTATTATTGTTGCCGGGATTATACTCCTTTTTATACTGATAAGTGTTTATAAAATCAGTGCTTTTCTTGCACTGTTAATCACCTCTTTTGCTGTTGGTTTACTAAGTGGCATGGAACCTCTTGTGATTTTGCAATCCATCACAAATGGACTTGGGAGTACAATGGGAAGCCTTGCATTAATTATCGTATTCGGGGCAATGCTCGGGAAATTACTTGAGCAGAGTGGTGCCGCCTACCAGATCACAAATAAACTGGTTGATCTTTTTGGAATTGGAAAAATACAGATTGCAATCATGATAACAGGTTTCCTGGTCGGATTACCCATGATTTATAATGCCGGCTTTCTTGTACTGATTCCCTTGATTTATGCCCTTGCAGCCTCAACCAAATTACCGCTGATCTACCTTGGACTTCCCTTGTGTGCAGCGCTTTCAGTAACACACGGATTTCTTCCACCCCACCCGGCACCAACATCCATCGCCTTTATATTTCATGCAAATCCAAATCTTACTTTACTGTACGGAATGATGGTTGCAATTCCTGCAATTATTATAGCAGGCCCCCTTCTTTCGCGATTTTATTCCAAATGGAAACTTACACCGCCAAAAGAATTGTTTGTTGCCCGCGAATTCACACCTGAAGAATTGCCATCACTCTCTGCAAGTCTGTTCACAGCCATCAGCCCGATCATTCTGATGTTATCAGGTGCTGTCCTTCAGATGGTTATTCCTGCAGAAAGTAGCAATATCAAAATACTGAAGTTTATCAGCGATCCGACTGTGGCGCTCTTCTTTGCTGTCTTTATCGGTGTTTACCTGTTGGGGATCAAAAAGAAACGAAAGATGTCGGATCTGATGAAAACATTATCCGATTCGGCGTCAGGTGTTGCAATGATCCTGCTGATCATTGCTTCGGGCGGTGCATTCAAACAAGTACTTGTGGATAGCGGATCAGCCGATTATATTAAAGTAGTTGCAAGTGGATTCAGCATGTCGCCATTGATCCTTACCTGGTTTGTCGCAGCTTTGATCCGGTTTGCAATCGGCTCGGCGACTGTCTCCTGCATCACAGCTGCGGGTTTAACATTACCTTTGATTGAAGGAACAGGTGTTTCGCCGGAACTGATGGTGATTGCCACGGGCGCCGGAAGCCTGATGTGGTCGCATTTTAATGATATCGGGTTCTGGATGTTTAAGGAGTACTTCAACACAACGATTAAACAAACTTTTCTTGTCTGGACCGTGATGGAGACACTGATAGGTATTATTGGACTAATCGGTGTATTGATTTTAAGTCAGTTCATTTAATGCTTCAACAAACAGAAACCACTGCAATTTGATAGAATCAGGTCGGTTTTCAGACCAATATCATACTTCCCGCATCCAATACTTAAAGGTATCTTCCAGATAATCTGAAGCTTATATTCAATGTGTGAAGTTATACCAGCAATAACTTGATACATTCAACAAATACTTGCTGACTTTCACCTAATGTCTGGAGTTATTCCACGAATAACTTGATACATTCAACAAATACCTGCTGACTTTCACCTAATATCAGGAGTTGTTCCATGAATAACTTGATACATTCAACAAATACCTGCTGACTTTCACCTAATGTCAGGAGTTATTCCAAGAATAACTTGATACATTCAACAAATACCTGCTGACTTTCACCTAATGTCAGGAGTTGTTCCATGAATAACTTGATACATTCAACAAATTCCTGCTGACTTTCACCTAATGTCAGGAGTTGTTCCATGAATAACTTGATACATTCAACAAATTCCTGCTGACTTTCACCCAATATCAGGAGTTATTCCGCCAATAACTTGAAACATTCACATAAAGTCTGACGTATTTAATTCAATTACAGATGACATTCAACAACTTCAGTATGAATTCATCAGAAAATGATTCATCTCTGATGAAATATGGATCGAAGTCTTCCGAAAACATCTGCTTTTATTAAAAAAATGAGCTCAATAAATTAAATATTCATGTTTAACTTTAACATGTATCACCTAAAATTAAAGTCCTATGAGAAGTGTAAAAGTAGTTTTTGATTTTATCCGGTGCTCCTACTCTGAAAAGATTGCAAAGGGGAGGTATATTTATGACAAAATGAATGGTAACCCAAACTTTCCGTCTCCTTATGTAGCATTAAATACAATAATTGAATCAACTGATCGACTGGAAAGTTGCTATGTGGCCTCTTTAAAGGGAAGCAGATTAGCAACAGCCAGGTTGCATGCGGAAGTGAAGATTTGGAACGATCTGATGCGCAATGTGGCAAAGTATGTGGCACGGATATCTGATAATGATGTTGCAATCCTGTTGAGTTCAGGATTTAATCCGTCAAAACCGACCATTCCGGGGGCAATAGCCGAATTTAGCGTGAAAAATGGAGAAGAAACAGGTTCTGTTTTTCTTCGGAAAAAGGCTGCAAAATATGGATGTGCCTACGTATGGCAATATTGCAAAAACGCTTTACCTGAAAACGAAAAGGATTGGTCGTTTGCCAATGTTTCGCTCAAGTCCTCCTGCCTGTTGTACGATCTTGACCCTTTAACGAGGTATTGGTTTCGGGCAGCAGTCGTTTCAACAAAAGGGATTTCAGCCTATTGCAATCCTGTTATGCATGTAGTAATCTGACGCAAGCAGGATCTATGATTTGCAATCAGCTATTTATTTTGATTTTGGATAGGTTTCGAATTGAAAGCCATGAACAGCTTCCCATTCAGACAATAAATTTAAGTTGAATGCCGTTTTAACAAATTTTGAAACAGGTTCTCCATGATGAATTTCTTCCTCATCTTTCGCCAATATGACAACCGGGATCAGCGGAATCTTGTTTACCAAAGCGGCACTTACATTTTCATGTTCGTTAATGATAAATGACTCACTTCCAAGCCGGACTGTTTCAACAACAGCAGATTCCATATAACCAATTCCACGCGCGACCTGTTCTGCTGGTTTTGTGGGATACAACATTGTCGGAGAAACCCAGTATTTGTTTATTGCTGCTTTATTCGAGAAAGCAGTAAATTGCCGGACGATCAATTTTGATATTTCTTCAACACTTGAATTGGTGGTATCAACCACTAAATCGTAATTGTTCAGATCACCGCAATCGACGCCATAAATCGACTTAAACCGTTTATCTTCAGCCGCCCTTCGTTCAAGAAGATTTAATGATTTCTCATAAACATCCTCCATCACTTGTTCACTGTCTCTGTGACAGTCGGCCATCACTCTTTTGGCTGCAACTATTGGATTAACAGTAAGGTATATTTTGAATGAATTACGAATAAAATGCCAGGCCATTCTTGAATCGATCGCAAACGATTCTTTCTCATCATTTAACCTGATTACAAAATCGTCAATGTATTTATCGATATCGAGATTTTTCTCTGCAAAATAATTCAGCTCTAACGTATTCATCCCCTGCTCTCTTCCAATTTGCCGTTGAATTCCACCCGTGGAAAAGTATTTAAAGTTCAGCATTTGGCACAAGGCTTTTGCAACAGTACTTTTGCCACTTCCTAAATCGCCGGTAATCGTAATATCAAGTTTGACCATCTGTATATTCATATTGGCGGCAAAGATATATTTAGTTTCCGGATTTTATTTTGAAAAAATGAAGTTGCTTTCATCACTTTATAGTGTTAAAAAAAAAGCTAAATAACAGATAATGTGCGCATAGCCCAATGATCGTATGAATAGATTTCTGGTAAATCAATCGGAAATTGCTGAAAAACGAATAGATTTTAGTACCTTTAACCTGAAGAAACAATTTATTATACAAGATGGCACAATACAAAATGAAGATCATCATCCTGTTCACGGTAGCAATATTATTTTCAGGATGTGATTTTACAAAGAAAGAAGCACCTAAAGCAACACCATATCCCGACTGGGTAAAAAACAGCGTGATTTACGAGATCAACACGCGTCAATATTCGCCCGAAGGAACTTTTAAAGCGCTGGAGGCTGATCTTCCCCGGATAAAAGAGCTTGGAATTGATATCCTTTGGATGATGCCCATTTACCCTATCGGAGAAAAAGACCGTAAAGTGCCTGAAGGTGCTAAAACCAGTCTTGGAAGTTATTATTCGATCAGGGATTACCAGGCGGTCAATCCTGAATTCGGAACGAAAGAAGATTTTAAAAGTCTTGTAGATAAAGCACATGGGATGGGTTTTAAAGTTATCATTGATTGGGTAACCAACCATACCGCACGCGACCACAGCTGGATCACTGAACATCCCGATTGGTATATGAAAGATGCCAAGGGGAATATTGCAACTCCGAATGACTGGACCGATTGTGCACAGCTTGACTACAGCAATAAAGCATTACGTAAAGAGATGGTCAGTTCGATGAAGTTCTGGATTACTAATTTTGATATTGATGGTTTCAGATGCGATATGGCAGGACTGGTTCCTACCGATTTTTGGGAGGACGCACGTACAGAACTTCTGAAAATTAAGCCGCTTTACATGCTTGCTGAGAATCAAGACAAACCCGAGCTTTGTAAAATAGCTTTCGACTCAAATTATGGATGGGAGATGCATCATTTGATGGCAGCCATCGCACAGGGGAAGAAAACGGCTGGAGAGATCCTTACGTTGCAAAAAAAGATCGATTCAGAATTGCCTCAAAGGGCTTTCAAGCTAAATTTCATCACCAATCATGACGAAAACTCATGGAATGGTACTGCGAAAGAGAAGTTTGGGAAAGGTGAAAAAAGTTGTGCCGTTCTTACTTATACACTTCCGGGAATGCCATTGGTTTACAATGGACAAGAAGCCGGAATGACTAAAAGACTCCGATTTTTCGCAAAAGATACAATCAACTTTAGTGATACACAGATGGTTCCATTCTACAAAACGTTGAATAGTCTTAAACATCGTAATCATGCATTGTGGAACCCGCCTTACGGAGGGAATTTGGTTCCGCTTACAAATACAGCCCCTGATAAGATCGTTTCGTTCCTGCGTTCAACTGACAATGCGCGGGTGATGGTACTGATAAACATGAGTCCCGACACAATCACCACGACAATTACAACAGCAATAGCAGACGGAAAGTACATTAACACATTCAATCAGAATAAGATCAATTTCAATGTTGATAACCGGGAATGCTACTTTGAACCCTGGGGATATTTGGTGTTGGAAGGTCAGTAGTATCGATGAAGGAGTAAGAGAGCAGATGTGAAAAAAATCCGTTATTGAGGGATATAATAGACATGATCCATCACATGGTTTCCGCATTTGGAACAGTTCCCGTGTTTATCGAGGCCTGTAATCAATGTTTTGTCAGGCTCTCGTACAACTAATGTATGATTGCATTGATCACAGTAGGTAGTGTCTCTCTCGATATCAAAAACATTTCCAAGATAAACATATTTAAGATGTTTTTTTGCAATAACGTATAAATCAAGCAGAATATTAATCGGTGTGCTCGCGATCTGCATTTGAAAATTAGGGAAGTATCTCGAAATATGAAGGACAGTATGGTCACCTGTTTCCGAAGCAATCCAGCGAACCATCCCTTCAAATTCTTTATAATTGTCGTTCATTCCCGGAATAACCAGGTTCGTAATTTCTAGATGTTTCTGCGATAATGCAATCCGGCTGATGGTTTTCTTAACAGGTGCCAGTCTTGAGTTGGTGATCGATTTATAGAAACTCTCCGAAAATGCCTTCAAGTCAACATTAAAAGCGTCAATATAAGGAATAATAGCTTCGAGCGGTTCACGGTTGATGTATCCATTGGTAACCATTACCGTTTTAAGTCCGGCAGGTTGAGCAAGCTTTGCAACGTTGATCATGTATTCGTAAAAGGTACCTGGCTCGTTATAAGTAAAAGCAATCCCGATGTTATTTTTCTGCTCCTTTGCTAATTTCACAATCGCTTTTACCGTGAACAGGTTTGTGTCATCGTAACTTTGTGGTGTAGGGTGCGATATCCGGTAATTCTGGCAAAAGAGGCACCGCATCGTACATCCAAGTGATCCTACTGACAGTATAGTTGACCCCGGATAGAAATGGTAGAGTGGTTTTTTTTCAATCGGATCAAGTCCAATAGCAGTTACTTTTTCGAAAAACTCACTGTAAAGATTACCATCCTTGTTAACGCGTACATTGCAAAGTCCATGCTCATTATCGCCTATCAAACAATAATGGGGACAGAGTTTGCATTTCACAACTCCATTCTCAAGGGTTTTATAATAAAGAGCCTTTTTCATTTACCTGGTACAAAACTACAAAATTCGGACCATTTATAGCCGAAAAATAACCTGACTTTGTAAAGAAGAATATGGTATTTTTACTTCATTAATATGCGTATGACAATGAGCCCCATTTTCAAAATCTTAGAGCAAACTTCCTTTTCACATTCCGATCTGGAGCAACTCTTACGGTGTAATGGGGATGAGAAACAACAGTTATTTAAAAAAGGTCGTGAAGTCAGAAATCTGTTTGTTGGCAATAAGGTTTATTTCAGAGGCTTAATTGAGTTTTCGAATGTTTGCGATAAGGATTGCCTCTATTGCGGTATCCGGAATTCAAATCATTCAGTCAATCGCTATAATTTGACCGATAGCGAGATTCTCGATGCTGCCCGGTTTGCGGATGACAACAGGTTTGGTTCGGTTGTCCTGCAGTCGGGCGAAAACAGTTCTCCTGCTTTTGCCGAACGGATCACTGGTTTAGTCAGTCAGATCAAGGAACTAAGCAACGGGAAGCTCGGGATCACATTGTCCGTTGGCGAACAACCAGAATCGGTTTACCGGCAATGGTTTGAAGCAGGTGCACACCGTTACCTATTACGCATTGAAACAACCAATCAAACACTCTATCACCAAATACATCCTGTTGATCAGCTTCATGATTTTAACCGCCGGATGGACTGTCTCCACTCCCTGAAGTCGATCGGATATCAGACAGGAACCGGTGTGATGATCGGTTTGCCATTTCAAACCACGGGCGATCTTGCCGATGACCTCCTCTTTTTCCAACAATACGGAATTGATATGGTCGGAATGGGGCCTTATATCGAGCACTCCGATACCCCGCTTTATGCTTTTCGCAATGAACTTTTACCCCTTCAGGAACGCTTCGATCTTTCCTTAAAAATGATTGCCACACTTCGGATACTGATGAAAGATATCAATATAGCTGCGGCTACTGCTTTACAGGCGATCGATCCGCTTGGCAGGGAGAAAGGTATAAAGGTTGGCGCAAACATTATTATGCCCAATATTACGCCCGGTTTATATCGTAACGATTATAGTCTATACGAAAATAAACCATGTATCGACGAAGAACCTGTTCAATGTAAAGGATGCCTGGATGCCCGGATCGCGCTTGCCGATGGTGAAATTGGATATGGAGAATGGGGTGATTCGATCCATTTTATCAATAACAGAAAGAAAGTTTAAAAAGATCTGCAGAAATAGATCAAAAAAACAGATTCAAAATCATATTAATGGTTTTGAAAATAATTATATTTGTACATCATCAAGCATGATCTGCCTTTCAACTATTTATTCAATCTTAATTCTTCAATTATGGAAAATCTTTTACCTATTGTCATTGGTGTCGTAATCCTTTTTTTCTTTGCAGGAATTCGCATTGTCAGACCAACAAGCCGGGCACTAGTAGAGCGTCTTGGTAAATACCATCGCTTTGCCGGATATGGCTTTAACTGGATCATTCCGGGAATTGATAAGATGTATACGATCAATATTACTGAACAGATGATCAATGCGGAACCACAGGAAATCATTACAAACGACAACCTGAATGCCAAAGTAGATGCCCAGGTTTATTTTAAAATTAAGTCGGATGAAGAGAGTGTGAAGAATTCGCAGTACAATGTAAACAGCATTGAATACCAGATTGTCAATTTGGCGCGTACTACATTGAGGAATATTATAGGTACGATGACACTTAAATCGGCCAACAGCGAACGGGGCAAAATAAATAAAGAACTTCATGGTACCCTATTGGAGGAAACCATGAACTGGGGTATTGAAATCGTCCGTACCGAACTCAAGGAGATTGATCCACCAAAGGATGTGCAGGAAACGATGAACAAGATTGTGAAAGCCGAGAATGAGAAAATCGCAGCAATTGATTTTGCAACTGCCACCGAGACAAAAGCCGATGGTGAGAAACGTGCAGAAATCCGACGGGCTGAAGGTATCAAACAGGGTGCGATTCTTCGCGCTGAAGGTGAAGCTCAGGCCATTCAATTGGTAAACGAAGCTGCTGAGAAGTATTTTGTTGGCAATGCCCAGTTGCTTCGTAGAATTCAGGCAATGGAAACTTCACTAAAAGACAATTCGAAGATTGTAGTTCCTACCGGTTCCGACCTTGTGAATGTGATGGGTGAAATGGGTGGTGTATTACCTATAAAAAGAAAAGAAAATCTCGATTCCTCGCCAGACAGAATGAAGAGTTAGGAATCTGTCACGGACTTTATAATATTGAATAGTTATTCAAGGATCAAATCAATTGGCGTGTCGGTTCCATTTAATGGCAACCAGCACGCCAATATTTTCACTTTTAAGAGAATAAAAGATCTTGGCTTTGGATGATCGTGAAAATCTGGTAAAACCTAATTGAAAAATTTTGATAGTTTTTTCAAGGCTCCGGGCCGTGTAAATACCACTACTTTATCGCCGGCATTGATTTGTGAACTGCCTGAAGCAATGTAACCCTGATCATTCCGGATAAACCCGCCGATAGTAGCCTCTTTTGGAAAATCGAGTTTGCTTATAATTGATCTGGTAACTTTGGAACCATCCCTTGCAGTAAACTCAAGCGCCTCCGCATCTGTGGCTGTCAGGCATTTGACGTGAGATACATCAGCATTCATTGTATAACGGTAAATATAGGATGCTGCCAGTAATTTTTTATTGATCACTCCTCCAATACCAATTTTTTCTGCAAAATCAATATAGTCAATGTTTTCAACCTCGGCTATCGTTCTTTTAACACCCATCTTTTTCGCAAGCTGACACGAAAGGATGTTTGTTTCAGAATTACCCGTAACTGCGATAAAGGCATCCATTTGTTCAATCCCCTCCGATCGTAATAACTCAAGGTCGCGGCCATCACCATGAATCACAAGGGCATTACCTACTTTGCTTGTCACTTTTAGCGCTCGCTCTTTATTTTGCTCAATTATTTTAATATTGAAACTATCTCCAAGTCGCAAAGCTGTTTTCATTGCGATGCGGCTACCTCCGAGGATCATCACATTTTTAATTACAAATTTCTCTTTGCCAGCCTTTTGAAGGATCGATTCTACACTTGTTGGTTTAGCAACAAAAAAGACCAGATCATCCACTCTTATTTGATCATCCCCGTGCGGAACAAGAGTTTCAGAATCGCGCGCAATTGCAACAATCACAAAATCGCCTACATCATTGTGCAAATCTTTGAGCGGAATACCAAGAATGGCGGCATGCTCCCTGATTTTCACCGCAAACAGCACCAACTTTCCTCCCGAAAATTCGAAAATCTGTCGCATACTTGTTTGCTTGATATTGGTAACGATTTCTTTTGCTGCAAGATGTTCGGGGTAAATCAACTCATCGATTCCAAGGGACTTGAAATATTCGCGGTTTTGAGGAAACAGAAACTCCTGGTTGTCAATGCGTGCGATGGTTTTCTTCGCGCCAATATGCTTGGCTAACTGGCATGCTACAATATTTCTGTCTTCGAAAGGGGTAACACCGATAAAAAGATCGCAATTAGAGACACCTGCCTGTTTTAAATCGGAAATGGAGATTGCTCCTCCCGAAATAGTCAATACATCGAGTGCTGCAGAAATGTCATCGAGTTTGTCCTGGGCCTCATCAAAAAGGATTATATCATGTTCGTCTTTCGATAACATTTTAGCCAAATGGGTGCCAACCTCACCGGCACCTGCAATTACAATTTTCATCAGCAGATTATTTTATTTTAATTGCCAGATAGAACTGATCCCGTAAATCGGGACGCAATTCATCATTTTACGAATTTGCGTGCAAAGAAAAGGAATATTAACGATTAAAATACCCGTAACTAATAATGTTTTTTTCGCTTTCATCTGCTCGTCTGAATTCAATTTTTACAGCTCCGCCAATTGTTGAATTCATTATATCAGGATTATTCAAAGCAATAGAAGCATCAAAATTATCATACATACTGAGCCCTGATGGCCTGCTTTCAATAATTACAGTCTTCGGAAGACATTTCCTAATAAATGCAGGATCTAGTAAAGACTTTTCCGACAAGATAATTACATCTGTTGGTGGAAAATGCTTCCAATCGATGTCATTAAGCTGCCGATCACTAAAAACACATAAAGATAGTCCATCAAAGTTCAGGAAGTTCTCTCTTTGCAATAATTTTTTGGCGCCGTGATTTGAAGTATCCGACAAACAAATAATGGAAGATTTCGTAATATGGCGAAAACCTTCATACGGTTTTGTGTAGTATTTCAGCTTTTCATGTGTATTGATTTTGTCGGTTGTGAGCCATGTAGTTTCACTTCCAGTCGTCATCGCTATCAAGGTTTTGCCCGGAAGGTTAAAAACTACGATCTCTCTACGTGAAAGTTTTTGGTAGACCGTTAAATTGCTGAGCAGAAAGAAAGTAAAAATCGACATTAAGGCAGCAGTCAAGGCTTTTGGACTCCTGTACACAACAAAAATTGTAGCAGAAATGGCGAAAAGACTAAATATAAACAGGGTTAAGTCCGATGGATATAGACCATCCAGTATTGAATACGGCAGTCGCTCGACGAAACGGACAGAAAATAGCATTCCTTGCCCTGCCGAGTATAGAATGAGTGTCATTAATTTTCCAAGAAGTGGTATAATCGGAGCAACCACAAAAACAATGAATGTCAGGTACAAAATCAATGTTACAAGCGGAATAACCATCAGATTGGCTAGTAAAAACCAGGTTGGAAACTGATGGAAGTAATGTAAAAGCAACGGGAGTGTTCCGATTTGGGCCGCCACCGATACCGACAGCAATGTCCAGATTTGATCAGGAATCCAGTATTTAAAATAGAACACCCCATAAATAAAAGGATGGAAATAGACAATTGAAAACACGGCAGCATAGGAAAGCTGAAAGCCAACATCATATACGAGCGATGGATTGATGCAAAGTAAAACAAATGCTGAAGCAGCCAGTGAATTGTAAATATTCGGATGTCGGCTCATCCCAGTCCCGATCACGATAAATGTAAACATAGCAGCTGCCCGAAGTACTGATGCGGACATCCCTGTGATAAGCGCGTAACCCCAAACCGCACCAAGAATAATAAAAGTATAGAGATATATTCCACCTTTTTTCCGTTTTAAAAATCGTAACATCCAATCGAGTACGACAAAGATGATGGCGACATTCATCCCCGAAACAGCCAGTACATGAATGACCCCTGTTTTTGCAAAACTTTGGGTCGTTTCTGGTTCCAGTTCCTCCCGCGCACCTAACGAGATGGACGAAACCAAATGAAATACCTCACCTTTTAGCCCACAATTTTCGATTATGCGGAGTAACCTATCACGGATAATCAATGCCGTTTCAATGATATTCCGATTCTTTTCACCTTTCAAAGGAAAATAATTGCTATCTTTTAAATAGATGCGATGTCCAATTCCATTACGGACTGCATAAGCCTGGTAATCAAACTCAAATGGATTCCCTGTCTTTTGAAGTAATTCGGGTTGTCCCCGAAACCAGATTACATCACCTGGTTCCACCCTGGAAATCTGCTCCGATTTTTCAAGATAAGCAAGTATTAATATTTTCGGTTTGGTTAAGCGGATCACTACTCTGTACGATTTCTCCTTTTCGAGCGGAAACTCGTGGATAACCGCAAAATATTCCCCTTTCGGCAATGGCTGCGGCCTGTATTTCAAATCATTTACGATAAAAAGTCCGAGGAAAAGTAAAGCAGGAAATGAGAGGATGCCGAATAAAGACACTCGTTTGAACGTTGTGTTTATCAAGAAGACAAGCAGGAGCACGAAGAAGAGCGATATGCCAAGGTATAACCATTTCTCTTCAGGCGGAAGCGAGTCGCCTAAAACGATTCCTGCAATAAAAGGGACAAGAATCCTGAAAAATGGTGCGCTGTGTAGCTTGTCGCTGAATTGGCTCATTCAATGGATCAAAAGTCCATTAAAGTTACAAAATATAGATTTATAGTTGGGTTATTTAGGGAGGGTTTTTGAGCCTGATTTCAAAAATTATAAAAAAGGGGTCGACTTGATTGGAATAAACTTCAAGATCATCGGGTTGTCAGGATATTAAATTAAAATATATCAGCAACATCAGCTATTTCAAGTAATTGAAGCTTGTTATTGATGATTATTTTGCGGCCTTGAGTCCGTATCAGATTTTCTTCCTTAAAGTCGTGCAGCAATCTCACGAGCGTTGCCACTGCCGTTCCAACAATATTGGCAAAGTCAGCCCGGGTGAGATTAATTTGAATTTCATTGTTTTCATCGATGTTATCCTTAAATTTCTCCTGAAGAATTAACAAGGTTAATGCAACCCTTTCCCTCACCGTTTTCTGCGTAAATGTTGCAATAAAATTTACAAGTACGCCGAACTCATGGCTAAGGTTTTTCATTAGCATTTTGGATAATTCGTCATACTGGTCAAGAAGTTTCAATAATTTATCTTTGGAAAGAAATCCAATTGTAGCATCAGTTAAGGAAGTTGCTGAATCGGGATACATCTCTTCGCTTAAAAAGGCCGCATAACCCAGTAATTCGCCTTCGCTGCACACATAAAGAATTTGCTCCTTCCCACCATTCAACGATTTGTATTTTTTGACTTTCCCCTTTTTTATAAAGTAAATACCTGCAGGATAGGTTCCCTCCGTAAATATATTCTGCTTCTTCCTGAATTGCTTAACAATCATTTGGCTTAAGAACACTTCTTTTATATTATCGGGCAAATTGGAAAAAGCAGAATCGCTTTTAAAAATGAATCTTTCAGCAACGCTATCTGTCTTGATTGACATTATCAATTCTTTTAAGGTGGAACAAAATTACCAAAATTATGACATAAATCAATTTTTTGATTGACCTGTGCAAAATATTTAGAGCTGAAAAATGCCTAATCTTGCAGATTCTAATACTTTGGTATTTTTTGATTAGAATATATGGGAATAACGCAATTAATGGGATGGATGGCTCTTGTGCTGATTGCAGGCATATTTGGGTTAATAATTATTAAAGAGAGATACAGGCCACTACTTGTTATATTGATTGTACTTGCCAACACAGCTTTATCTTCAATCCCTTCAATACTGGCATTAACAGTTGGACCTCAGACAGGAGTGATCAGTATTCCCCACTTAATGGGTGATATCAGTCTTAAGATAGATAGTCTTTCAGCATGGTTTATTCTAATCATCAATTTCACATCTATAACTGGTGTTCTATATGGCACCGGTTACCTTAAGTCCTATTCAAAACTAAAAGCGAACCTGGAAATGCATTGGGTGTTTTACATCCTTTTCCACCTTTCTATGGTTTGGGTGTGTATATTTGATCATGGAATTGCTTTTATCATTTCATGGGAACTAATGTCTCTTTCATCGTTAATGCTTGTCATTTTTGAATTTCAAAATAAGCAAACGTTAAAAGCCGGAATCAACTATATGGTGCAGATGCACCTGAGTGTTGTATTACTGACACTTGGCTTTATTTTATTGTACGTCAATACCGGATCATTTAATTTTGAAGGACTGGCCCTTTTGCCTGCAGGTAAGAGTTCAGTCTGGATATTCGTTTTACTGTTTTCAGGTTTTGCCATTAAAGCGGGGTTTATCCCTTTTCATACCTGGTTGCCACATGCACATCCGGCGGCTCCTTCACATGTTTCGGGCGTGATGTCTGGCGTAATTGTCAAATTGGGAATCTATGGAATATTCAGGATCATCATGTACCTGCGGCACGATTTGGTGTTGTTTGGTGAAGTAATTCTTGTTTTGTCAATTGTAACTGCTCTTTATGGAATTGCAAATGCCGCTGTAAAATTCGATTTTAAGATGATGCTGGCGTATTGCACCATCGAGAACATCGGCATTATTGGTATTGGACTTGGTGTAGGATTGATGGGAATTGGGAACGGCAATCAGACTATGGCCATCCTTGGTTTCAGCGGTGCCCTTCTTCACACACTTAACCATTCACTTTTCAAATCATTGTTATTCTTTGGCGCGGGTAGTGTTTATCAGCAAACACATACGCGAAACATTGAACGTCTGGGTGGTTTAATAAAGAAAATGCCGATAACAGCTGCATTTTTTCTGATAGGGTCTATGGCCATTGGCGGAATACCCCCGTTTAATGGTTTTGTCTCAGAGTATATTATTTACAACGGACTTTTCACAGGATTGCTAAATGTCCAGGGAATTTCACAATCTATATTGCTCATTTTGACAATTACCGGTTTGGTAATGGTAGGTGGAATGTCGCTGATAACTTTTACAAAAACTTTTGGTGTGATTTTTCTGGGAAATCCACGCGAAGAATTACCTCATGAACCGAAAGAAGCCTCATTTATCATGCTGTTGCCGCAATACTTTATTGTTGCGATGATGATGGCTGTGGCATTGATGCCACAGTTTTTCTTCTCGTATGCCAATAAGGTTGTAATGAATTCATTTGGTTCAGAATTATCGGTTTCGTCTGTTGCTTTACCCCCTATTGCTGATAATATAGCCAACATAGGATTGGTAACCCTGATTTTTATTGTTCTGATAATTTTTGTTTTTGGAATTCGCTGGCTGATTGTATACAAACGTCCGACAGTTGCGTATGAGACCTGGGGTTGCGGATATGTTGCTCCGGTGCGCAAAGCCCAGTATTCGGGACGTTCTTTTACCAGATCCTTTGGACAGTTATTTAGCTTCCTTGTAAAAGAAAGGAAGAAAGTTGAAAGAATTCCTAAAGAAAAGCTTTACCCGGACCCTTATAATTTTTCAACACATTACTATGTTGATATGCTTGAAAGATATTTTATAACACCTTTGGCCAAAAGGTTAACATTTACCTTGAATTACTTTCAGTTTATTCAGAATGGACAAATACAATCTTATGTGCTTTATGGCCTGTTCTTTATAATTTTGATTTTTCTGGGAACAGCCTTCAGTTTTATTTATTGATTTTGTGAATGGAAAAATATCTCGTCGAAATATTTAATCTGATTGCGATTGTCGCAGTTGTCTGCATCCCCTTTTTGAAAACAAAAGGACGGGGGATTCTTACGATGTGCGTCATTACAGTTCAGGTTGCAATCATTTCAGTACTTGCTTTTTCAGTATTTACAAACGGACCTGTTGAATATTTCTATACCGGATCATTTATAACGGGGGCCATTCCAATCCGGATCGATTACCTGTCAGCCTGGTTTATACTTGTTATCAGTTTTACATTTTTTACAGGCACATGGTATGGTATTCAGTATATGAAGAAATATATTGACCAGCCCGACAATCTGGCACTTCATGCTGTGGTATTCATTGTTCTTTATACTTCACTGATTGATATTTGTCTGGTTCAAAACAGCATTGTATTTCTTGTCGTCTGGGAGATCATGGCATTAACTTCATTTGTCGCAATAATATTTGAACATTACAAGAGCGCAACATTAAAGGCAGGGATTAATTTTTTGGTACAATCGCATATCAGTATACTTCTGATAACAATATCTTTCATCTGGATGAAGGTTAAAACAGGGTCTTTCGATTTTAATTCCATTTCCTCGTTTACCGCCTCACAACCCCAGATGACCGGACTGGCACTTTTTATCTTTTTTTTTACGGGATTTGCCATCAAAGCGGGCTTTGTCCCTTTTCATACCTGGCTTCCATTGGCGCATCCGGCAGCACCGGCTCATATTTCAGGGATTATGTCGGGCGTGATAATTAAAATCGGTATCTATGGCATTCTTCGGATGTTGATGCTGATTAAAACAGACATGGTTCCTGTTGGCTATTTTATTTTATTTATTTCTGTGATTACTGGAGTCTATGGTGTTATGCTGGCCATTGTCCAGCACAACCTTAAAAAATTACTGGCCTACCACAGCATCGAAAATATTGGTATTATCGGCATCGGAATCGGCTTGGGTTGTTTAGGCCTTGGATATGACAATCAGATACTTGTTATTGCAGGATTTGGTGGAGCTATGCTTCATGTGTTGAACCACTCGCTTTTTAAATCGTTGCTCTTCTTTAGCGCAGGAAATGTCTATCAGGCAAGGCACACAATGAATATTGAGTCACTGGGAGGATTAATAAAAAAGATGCCGCATACGGGTTACTTGTTTTTGATTGGATCGCTGGCGATTTGTGGTTTGCCACCGTTTAATGGATTTATATCAGAGTTCTTTTTATACAATGGCTTATTTCATGGATTAGTAACCAGTAATTTTAAACTTATTCTGAATCTTCTGTTTACAATATTGGGTTTGGTGTGTATTGGCGGACTTGCCTTGATCTGTTTTACGAAGGCATTCGGGATCGTATTCTTAGGCTCTCCGCGTGAAAAATTACATGAAGAAAAAGATATTGAAGTGCCCAGGCGAATCTGGTCTATGTATCTTATTGTGCTGGCAATAATGGTGATCGGATTATTCCCTCTCCTATTTAAAAGCTCTTTATTAAGTATTATCGGTCTATACCAGCCCGGTTTGGATCTGCAGGTTAAAGAGCAGTTTGGCGAAATACTTACCAATCTTACAATTACAGGGTGGTATTCTTTGGGATTTGTCGCATTGATTTCAGCAATGTATTTCCTGAAGCTAGTGATTACAAGAAGGCGAACCATCAATCAGGAATCAACCTGGGGATGTGCCTATACAGGGGAGACCGCTAAACTTCAGTACACTGCCTCATCCTTTATCCGGACCTACCGTAAACTTGCAGAACCGGTTCTTTCAATCAAAAGAGATAAGGTAGAGGCGACGGGATTGTATCCGCAAAAGATCATGCAGAAAACGCATGCCCACGATAAAATAGAAATATGGCTGATCGATAAGCCATTGCTGTTACTCAGAAAAGTATTAAATTCATTTGTGTTTCTCCAGAACGGTAATATTCAGGCGTATATACTCTACGGTTTTATTTTTGTGGGTTTTGCACTGCTTTTGCCTTCTTTAATCGAAAAGATTGTCGTGATAATTAAATTTTTAAACCAGTTATAGTATGGTCAGCTTATTACTCATCCTATTGGTAAGCTTGTTTTTTTCGGGATTCATTATCCGGACAAAAAGCATCCTTTCCGGTCGTAAAGGACCGCGAATCTTTCAGCCGATGAGAGATATATTCAGGTTATGGAAGAAAGGCTCCGTAGTCAGCACCACGACCAGCTTTATATTCCAGATCGCTCCAACAGCCTATTTCGCATCTGTTCTGATGGCCATTCTGATGATTCCACTGGGAGGTAATCCGGGCATCATCTCATTTGACGGAGATTTTATCATGTTTGCCTATGTACTGGCGTTTGGAAAGTTCCTGATGATTGTTTCAGCACTTGATACAGGAAGCAGTTTTGAAGGGATGGGCGCCAGCCGAGAAGCTCTTTTTTCGATGCTTGTTGAGCCAGCTTTCTTCATATTGCTGGGATCTTTTGCTTTGTTTACGGGACAAACTTCTTTTCACGAAATATTCAGCACGTTGCACTATGGTTCGCAGATATCGTATTTGCTAGGGGCTTTAGCATCGTTTGTGCTGGTTTTGATAGCGATGATCGAAAACAGCAGGATGCCAATTGACGATCCAAAAACACACCTTGAACTCACAATGGTACATGAAGTGATGATATTGGACAACAGTGGCTTTGATCTTGGAACGATCATGTATACGACCAATTTGAAATTTGCGATGTATGGTGCACTGATATCCAACTTCTTTATTGGGATATTGCCTTATGAAATATCAATTCCGATTTTTCTGATGATTCAGCTCGTCTTTGCAGTTTCGGTAGGGGTTATCGAATCTTTTATGGCGCGGTTCAGGATGGGGCATAACCCTCAATTCGTTTTTATTCTTACATCAGTTTCGCTGCTGATCTTTTTCGGAGTACTGCTGGTATTGGGAAAATTCGCATAAAACATTAGATCTATGACAGATATACTTTTAATCGCATTAGCTATGTCGCTGCTTTACATCAGTATAGCGAACAGGCTTTATACTTACCTGAACATCCTCGTTTTTCAGGGTTTTATCCTTTTTGGGGTTACTTATCTTACCCTTACGAAGATAAGCACGATCAACCTGATGCTCATCATGCTTGAAACGATTGTTTTCAAGGCCCTTGCAGTTCCGTGGTTTATCAATCATATCATCAAGCGAAATGGCATAACCCGCGAAGCAGAGCCATATCTGCCGAATTTTGTTTCGCTGATTATTGTGACATTTATTACAGTGTCAACGATCATCCTATCGAGTTCTATCAAAGATCCGAATCTTGACAAAACCTTTTTTGTGGTGGCGTTGTCGACGATCTTTACAGGACTCTACCTGATTGTGACACGAAAAAAAATTATTACACACGTTATTGGATACATTATCATCGAGAATGGCGTATTTGTGCTTTCGCTCGCTGTTGGAAATGAAATGCCGATGTTGGTAAACCTCGGTATTATGCTCGACATCTTCGCGAGTGTGCTTATTTTGGGTGTTTTCTTTAATCGGATTGGCGATTTATTAAAGGATCCTGATATTGACCATTTACGTAACCTTAAAGA
>JBBRZE010000086.1:0-22656 GCA_038236995.1 Bacteroidales bacterium
ATTAATTGCAAAACAAGTAAACAGCCAGACAAATTTATTTAAATGGGCAGACAGATTGTTATTGCAAATTCAAAATATGCGTGAAGATCTGGTTCAACAGGTTCCATGGCTTGAATTATTACCCTTCCCCGAACATTATGCTAACCTTGATGTAACAGATCAAATCCCTTCTCTTCTGGTCATTCAGAATATGCCCGAATTGATTTTACAACATAAGGACCTTATTGAACAACAGGTCAACACTCCCGAAGAAGAAAAATGGCTGAAAAAATTGCACGCATTTGTCACGGAGGGAAGTAAACTGGCCACGGACAAGTTAAGATTATTGGACAAAATGGCCAAACAATGTGAAGATTTTTGTGATGTCGACTATAGCTTCCTGTACAATAAGACAACGAGCCTGCTTCGAATAGGCTATAATGTTGATGATCAAAGAAAAGATGATAGTTATTATGACTTGTTGGCGTCTGAAGCACGGTTTGGAATTTTCGTGGCTATTGCACAAGGAAAATTACCGCAAGAAAGCTGGTTTGCCCTGGGCAGGCTGCTTACTAAATCTGCCGGCGAGCCAATATTGTTATCATGGAGCGGATCGATGTTTGAATATCTTATGCCCCAACTGGTCATGCCTTCCTATGAAAACACATTGCTTTCCCAAACCTGTAAGGCAACTGTAAAACGTCAAATTGAATATGCGGGACAGCGAGGAGTCCCATGGGGAATTTCGGAATCAGCTTATAACAGAACTGATATAAACCAGAATTATCAGTACCGCGCATTTGGTGTACCCGGTCTTGGATTGAAAAGGGGATTGGAAGATGACCTTGTTATAGCGCCTTATGCATCGATGATGGCATTGATGGTATCTCCCGGAAAGGCATGTGAAAACCTGCAATTGATCTCCTCGCAGGGATTTGAAGGAGAGTTCGGCTTTTATGAAGCGATCGATTACACTGCCAGCCGCCTACTGAGGGGTAAGGACAAAATGGTCATCCCTTCTTTTATGGTACATCACCAGGGTATGGGTCTACTGTCATTGGCCTATTTGTTACTCAATAAGCCTATGCAACAAAGATTTATGGCGGAACTTCGTTTCCAGGCAACCATATTGTTGCTTCAGGAGCGAATACCACGGGTCACCTTGTTTTATGCGCATACCGCTGACATTATAGAAACACATTCAACCGCTGCAGATATAGAGGTTCGAAGTATCACAACGGCTAACACGAGAATTCCTGAAATTCAACTTTTGAGTAATGGCAAATATCAGGTGATGATTACAAATTCCGGTGGTGGATACAGTCGTTGGAAAGATATAGCAATTACGCGTTGGAGAGAAGATGCCACATTGGATAATCGGGGCATATTTTGTTATATTAAGGACACAAAAAGTGGCAATTTCTGGTCGAATACTTATCAGCCAACATTGCACCCCCCTAAAAATTACGGTGTAATATTTTCACAGGGACATGTCGAATTTCGCAGGAACGATTTCGGAATTGACACAAAAACAGAAATAGTGATTTCTCCCGAGGATGATACAGAAATGAGGAGGATCAGGATAGCAAACAGGACTCAGTCAACCAGAATTTTGGAGATTACTAGTTATGCCGAAATAGTTATGGCAAGCCAGGCTTCCGACGAATCACATCCTGCATTTAGTAATTTATTTGTCCAGACAGAAATTAGGCCGGAAGATAAAGCTGTTATTTGTACAAGACGACCGCGTGCAGAGGAAGAAAAACCACCATGGATGTTTCATATGATGGATGTCCATGGTTCTACCATTGAAGAAGTATCCTATGAAACAGATCGAATGCAGTTTATTGGGAGAGGAAAAACGCTGGTAAATCCCCAGGCAATGGATGTTGAATTACTTTCGGGTAAACAGGGAGCGGTGCTTGATCCAATCATGTCAATCCGTTACCGTATTCGGATAAATCCCGGTCATACTGCGACCATTGACTTAATTTATGGAATAAGCGAAACGAAAGAAGCATGTGAAGCACTGATGCTAAAATATAAGGATCAGCATTTGAAAAAGCGCGCTTTTGAGCTCTCCTGGACCCATAGTCAGGTATTACTACGCCAAATTAATGCAACAGAAGCTGACGCGCAACTGTACAATCGTCTGGCAGCATCCGTAATTTTCAATAATTCGGTTTTACGCGCTGAAGCTTCAGTGATCAGTAATAATTTCAGAGGACAATCCGGACTATGGAGTCATTCTGTTTCCGGCGACCTTCCTGTTTTGTTACTTCACATCTACGAACCTGAGAGCCTGGAACTGGTGAAACAAATGGTACGGGCACATGCTTATTGGCGATTGAAAGGGCTGGCGGTTGATCTCGTTATATGGAATGAAGATCATGGTTCGTATCGGCAACTTTTACAGGAACAGATCCTGGGGCTTATCAATACAGAGGGAGGCAACAAACCCGTGTTTGGTAAGCCTGGTAATATTTTTGTGAAATCTGCAGATCAACTGTCATCTGAAGACCGTGTACTTTTTGAAAGTGTGGCCCGCGCAATCATCTATGATAACAAAGGCACTCTTTCGGAACAGGTAAACAATAAATATAAAGATAAAATACTGCCCCCGTTACTGGAACTAAAGCCATTTAATACTCCCGAGATTCAAAATATGTTGTCAATACCCGATCATTTTTTATCATTTAGCGGAATCGACTTTTTTAACGGAATAGGCGGGTTTACACCTGATGGTAAAGAGTATAAAATCATGACGGATACAAAGGAAACGACACCGGCCCCCTGGGCAAATGTGATCGCCAATCCTAATTTTGGTACCGTAATTTCAGAAAGCGGGTCAGCGTACACCTGGGCCATCAATGCACATGAATACCGCATTACGCCATGGAGCAATGATCCGGTAAGTGATATAGGTGGAGAGGCTTTTTATTTGCGCAATGAAGAGACTGGTCATTTCTGGTCTCCCTCGCCCTTCCCAGCAAAAGGTGCTACGCCTTATGTTACTACTCATGGCTTCGGTTACTCCGTTTTCGAGCACAGCGAACTAGGGATTTCTTCCGAGATGACTGTGTTTGTAGATAAATTATTGCCCGTTAAATTTATTGTACTAAAAATAAAGAACCTGTCGGGACATGAATACAAGTTTTCTGCGACGGGCTTCCTTGAAATTATCCTGGGTGATGTGCGTTCCAAAACTAATATACATATTCTTTCAGAGATAGATACTGACAGCGGGGCGTTACTCTTCAGAAACAGATACAATTCTGTTTTTATGAATCGTGTTACTTTTTTTAAAGTAGATGGAGCCGATCTGAGTTTCACAGCTGATCGTTCGGAATTTATTGGAAGGAACAGGAACCTGGAGGATCCTCAGTCGCTTTATCGTAAAAGACTATCAGGCAGGTATGGAGCCGGTATGGATCCCTGTGCCGCATTACAGGTGAAATTTGATTTACATGACGGGGGGGAGAAAGAAATTATATTCCAGGTAGGGAACGAAGAAAATACACAGGCAGCACTTGCTTTGGTTCGAAAATTTGCGGATAATGAGCCTATTATGCAATCCTTGCAGGAGGTAAAGGAATATTGGAAAGAGGTTTTGAGTACCGTACAGGTAACCACTCCCAATAGCTCCCTTAATATTCTTGCGAATGGCTGGCTTACCTACCAGACGATGGCCTGCAGGATATTTGCCCGGAGTGGGTTTTACCAGTCCGGAGGTGCATTTGGTTTCAGGGATCAGCTTCAGGATGTACTGGCATTATTACATACAGAACCCGGCCAGGCGCGTGAACAGATCTTGTTAAGCGCCTCCAGACAGTTTGCAGAAGGTGATGTTCAGCACTGGTGGCATCCACCGGAAGGAAGAGGTGTTCGTACAAGATGCTCTGACGATTTGCTTTGGCTCCCTTTCGTGGTTTCCCGGTATTTGGCGGCAACAGGTGATTCGGCCATTTTGGCAGAATCAGTCGGATTTCTGGAAGGCCGCCAGTTGCACCCTGAGGAAGATTCGCTTTATGACCTTCCGGTTAGTGGAAACCTGAATGGCACATTGTATGAACATTGTGTCAGGGCAATAAATCATAGCCTGCGATACGGCAAACATGGATTACCCCTTATCGGTTCAGGTGATTGGAATGATGGGATGGACAGGGTAGGAAATAAAGGGACTGGGGAAAGTGTTTGGCTGGCCTTTTTCCAATATGATGTACTTGCTCGTTTTACTGAAATTGCCATTGGGTATAACGACTTACTATTAGCAGAGACTTGTAAAAAAGCAGCTACTGAGCTACAATCCAGTATCGAGACTTCCTGCTGGGACGGTCAATGGTACCTGCGGGCCTATTTTGATGATGGTACTCCTCTTGGTTCGAAAGTAAATGAGGAATGCCGAATTGATGCCATTGCCCAAAGCTGGTCTGTATTATCCGGGGCAGCCACTCACGACAGACAGGTTATTGCTATGGCTTCCCTGGATAAATATCTTGTAAAAAGAAATATGAAACTAATACAACTTCTTGATCCTCCATTTGATGCAAATGGACGCAACCCGGGATACATTAAAGGATATGTACCTGGAGTGCGGGAAAATGGCGGACAGTACTCTCATGCTGCAATCTGGGCATTGATGGCTTTTGCAACTTTAGGGAACCGTGAAAAAGTTTGGGAATTATTTAGCATGATCCAGCCCATGAGCCATTCCTCTGATGCCACATCAATGAAGGTATACAAAGTTGAGCCATATGTAATGGCCGCAGATATATATGCCAACAAGTCTCACCAGGGAAGAGGCGGATGGACCTGGTACACAGGATCATCCGGCTGGATGTACCAGTTTATTATTGGCTCCTTGTTAGGTATGGAGTTACTGAATGATCATTTAAAATTCAAACCATGTTTCCCTTTGGAGTGGCCTTCTGTTTTCATTGTTTATCATTACAGAAAGGCAACTTACAACATCACCGTTTTCCAGTCAAATAATGATTCAGACTCATGGTGGAGAATAGACGATGAGCAAGGCAAAGGGGATACCCTGCCATTGACAGATGATGAGAAGGTGCATGTAGTTGAAATACATATTCAGATTATTATGCAATAAAAGGATCAACAATATTAGATCATTAGGAGGTACGCTTTTCAATCGCCAGAAGGTATAATTTACTTAAAACATGTAAGATTTTTCCAATATTGTGTAACAATGATTGTACTAAACATTCTCATCTTTGATACTAAAGTAATAACCATATTGGAAGTAAAAAGTCTGAATTAGTATAAATAAAAATTAAAAAAAACACAATGAAAAATTCAATTAAATCGGGTAAAGTAATGGGAGCCATATCACTTGTTGCTCTTGTTGGCGTAGCATTAGGAATTTTATTTGCTCCTAAAAAAGGAAAGTCAACTCGTAAGAAGATTGCGAAAGGAGCAAAAGAATTGGCAAAAGAAAGTAAGTTAAAAATGAAGAAGCATGCTAATGCCGTAAAAGACAAAGCAAAAGAAGCTGGAGGCATAGTTGAGAAAAAGATTCACAATCTAAAAGATGAAGTCAAACCGTCCTAAAATGGCACTCTTTTGTATGAATAATATTTTATAAATTAATATTATGAAAAATAAATTTATTTTTCCGGTAATTTTTTAGCAGTATTAGTTTTGGATGGTTCTGCGGGCAAGTTAAAAGGTCAAAAACAAGACCCGACTTGGTAGAAAAAAGACCCGCAAAAAATATTCAAGATGCGTCAAAAGGTTGATTATGTATAAAAATACAATCATAATGATACTGCTTTGTGGAAAAATGACAAGTTGAAACACGATAAGTATGACCACATAAACAAGTTGAAAGATACAACCGGCATTAAAAGGGATCGGATGGAAGCATCAGGTTCTAACCAGTAACAATGGATAACTATTCGGCTTGCGGTCATTCTTATTGTTGAAGATCAAGGCGATTGTCTATGGGATGAATTCTTATTTTAGATGCTATTCAACTTACAATTTCATGAGGATGTTCACAAAATATCCTCATTTTTTATTATTACTCCTCTGTCTATATCCAGATTAATCTAATTCACCTGTTTCCATATTCCCCGCTTCAATTGAATTTGACTGCGCGAACCTTTTTGGGCAAAGAGATGAAAAAAATCCAATGCAAATACCGACTGGAATTCGATCTCCCAGTTCTGAATGCCTCTGTCTAAAAACGTAAATCTACTATAAGGTCCAGAACATTTTTTTGCGGCTTTGATTTCAACAATTAAAGATCATTCTCGTCTGTTAATTATAAAAGACGGCTTTCCAAATCGACCAAATGACAGAATTCAAGAAGGTCATGATCGATCGAGGATATGGATGCTTTAAGGAAATATTATTGACGTCTTTAGATTCTGAAAAAATAGTAGAGGTTTTAGGCCAATTGGGAATTTTACGAATATTCATTTCATTTGATACTAACGTTTATCTTTAATTTAAGATAGTGAATTGATATAACAATATGGTGAAATGATGTAATGCTTAACCGTACTAAGGGACATATATTTGCCATGTAAACTTTAATATTATAAAAAATGAAAGAACAGGAAAAAAGTGGCGAAGGTCAAGCTGGACAAAAATCACAACAAAATCAGAAGGATAATGCATCTACAGGTAAGAGTGATTCTTCATCTCAGAAATCAACTAAAAGCAGCCCTTCGAAAAGTACAGGGAAATCTCAGACGAAATCTGGGCGTAGTTAATTAAAATTTTTAAGGAAAAGGGTGTTCGCTTTTTTCAGGTTGGCCGATATCATTTCGATTTTTAAAGCCTCTGGAATTTTAAGTGAATGCCCTTTTATTTTATCAGTTTTACTTGGTTCCAAATCACCTCCAATATTTAAAGTTGAATTCGATAAGTACACTGCATTGCCGTTTATAAAATTTTATTTGTGCTGATTTGGCTGTACGGTTTTTTTCAAAGTTGCGTCTGACCAAGGCTATTATCATCCAATCTGTATTTGCTCAAGCGAGCCGTTTTGGTGATTTGTGTCTTGAAATGAAGCAGAAATTAACTGATTTATTGATTGGTGGTATAACGTCCTTAGCAAACTTTTTCAAACACAAACTGAATTGAAAGATAACTAAACCACCATTATTGGTCAATCGCTTGTTATCATTCGGCAGCTGCCTGGTTGCCTTATTCTTTCGTTCGGTTAATGATTCATTTTTCACCTTTTATTATACGTCAGTTTGATGGTTCCTGCTGGAAATGCAGAATGAGTTGAGTTCATGATAAGTTTCTTACGTTCCGCGTCATTGCAATAGCTTAACTCTTTTTTGATCATGATGTAGAAACATTAAAACCATGAAGTCTTTTAATGGGAGATATGATACCTGAAATTCAGAATTTC
This sequence comes from Bacteroidales bacterium, assembly GCA_038236995.1. Classification (GTDB taxonomy): domain Bacteria; phylum Bacteroidota; class Bacteroidia; order Bacteroidales; family Prolixibacteraceae; genus JAAFHB01. Next base: position 7,370 of record JBBRZE010000086.1, read on the forward strand.
AAAAGTAACATGTCGGAGGATAATAGACAAAACAAAATCAAATATTAAAAAATAACTAAAATGATATAACATTTGACTGAAATAATATAACAATTTCAAAGTGCGCGCAGGTAATTTTGACTATATAAATTTTAAAATTTTAAGCGATGAAAGAATATTCAGAAAACAAAAAAAATCCAGTCATTGAAGAAAATAACGACATCAGTAGCGTAGAATCATATCAGGAAGATCTCGTACACAGTGATAATGCGTTAAAAGGACTAATTCCACAAGAAGGAAATCATTTCAATCCATTCGATCAAGTTGATGAAGATGATGAAGAAGATAATGACGCATTGGATGATGATCCTGAGGAAAGGGATGATGATATCGATCAGGAAAATAACCATGAATGGAACAATGAAGTTCCAGAAAGATGGAATCAGGAAAATCAAAATGATATTCCTCTTGAGTTTCCAGACAGAAGCCCCAATCGCAATTATACGAATCCGCAAGCACATTAATTATCCATCTCTAAAACAAGATTAAATCTGCAATATGCTAATTAACGATTTGATTTACAGAAAATAATATTTATAACAATAAAAATTAGAAAAATGAAAAAATCAGTATTGACTTTGACTTTAATGATCATGGTGGTCTTGTCAACATACGCACAGTTTCCATTTACAATCGGTATAAAAGGAAGTGTAAATTCAAGCAAAATTACTACGGATAACTATTCATTGAATGGTGTTACATTAAATGATTTCGTTTCTGATTCAAAATCAGGATATGATCTCGGAGTTTTTGCCCGTTTAGGTAATAAACTTTATTTGCAACCCGAGTTATTGTATAGTGTAAAAAAAGGCAAATCATTTAGCGGTACAACAATTCAAAACCTTGATATTAAATCGATCCAGGTTCCTTTACTTCTTGGTGTAAAAGTTATTGATCTCAAAGCTGCTTCAATTCGCGCTTTTACAGGACCTGCAATGTCATTTGTAATGAATAACAGTGATATTACCTATGAAGGTGTAACGAGTGGCCTTTATGACACGAAAAACTATAAGAATAATATCTGGGATTGGCAATTGGGGGGAGGTATCGATATCGGCCCGCTGATTTTTGATGTACGTTACGAATGGGGTCTATCAAACGTATCGGATGGTAATATTAATGCGATTGGGTTTGTTAATAAAGGTAACACTTTAACTTTTTCGCTGGGATTCAAGTTTCTGTGATTATCTCAAAAACATTCTATCGACAACATCCTACTTTGTGCATAACTATGAAATAAAATGGATAAATCATTAATAATTTAAAATTAGTAACATGAAAAGCAAAATTTTATTTTCAGGAATCCTTCTTGCCGGAATAACTGTAATGTTTACGCCCGATTCCAGGGCTAATGGAAATCCATTTAAAGACAAGTTGGATAGAACACAAGTACAGGATACAACGAAGGTACGAAAAAACGGCCGGTTAGATAAAACCATGCCATCAAAGACCGATACATCTAAATGGCATAAAGATCACAAGAAAAACTGGCAGGATTCCACGAATATGAAAAAGGATTACAAAATGCATGACTCCACAATGAGGAAGAACAAAAAGAAATATTAAATTCCGTTCTTCCCGAGTAAAACCAAAAGCCTTTAGGACCATCTGAATTCTATTGAGGCTTTAGCATAATCAAAAGAACTGGTGAATAACCAGTTCTTTTGATTTAAATCAGGCAATTATACCAATCAATATTTTTATTTTCGGAATTGCCTCCTGAAATTTATGATATTATTTTTAAAATGAAACCTTTTAGTGATGGATGATTTTCTTGCAGCACGTTTACAAATGACTGTATCATTCGTATTTCATATAGTTTTCGCCTGCATTGGAATGACAATGCCATGGCTCATGGTTGTTGCTGAATATAAATGGCTTAGGACAGGCGAAAAAGTATTTCTTGAATTATCTCAGGCTTGGGCGCGGGGGGTGGCTATTTTCTTCGCTGTTGGTGCCGTTTCAGGTACAGTTTTGTCGTTTGAGCTCGGTTTATTATGGCCAAAATTCATGGAACATGCTGGGGCAATTATCGGAATGCCATTCTCGTGGGAAGGAACAGCTTTTTTCCTCGAGGCAATTGCATTGGGTATTTTCCTGTATGGACGAAAGAGGGTAAGTAAGCGGGTTCACCTGATTTCTGGAATTGTTGTTGGAATAGCCGGGGTATTATCTGGCATTTTTGTAGTTGCAGCCAATTCCTGGATGAATAGTCCATCGGGTTTTGAATGGGTTAGCGGCAAGGCCATCAATATTGATCCTGTAAGGGCAATGTTCAATGAGTCATGGTTCCAGCAGGCATTACATATGACTATTGCCGCATTTGCTTCAACGAGCTTTGCTGTGGCTGGTGTACATGCCTATATGTTACTTCATTTTAAAGAAAATGAGTTTCATCGCAGAGCCTTATCCATCGCAATTGTTTTTGCCGCCGTATCAGCCATAATACAGCCCTTTAGCGGCCATTTATCTGCTGAAAATGTTGCACGGCTTCAGCCTGTGAAATTAGCTGCAATGGAGTCATTATTTAAAACTTCAAAACCTGCCCCTTTGGTTATCGGAGGGATACCTGACGTTCAGGAGGAGAGGGTAACTTATGGTTTGCACATTCCTAAATTATTGAGTTTTCTTGCTCATGGTAGTTTTAACGCAGAGGTAGAGGGACTGGATAAAACGGCTAAAGATAATTGGCCGCCCGTTATAATTGTTCACTATGCCTTTCAACTCATGGTATTGATGGGAATGCTCATGATGGGGGCGGGAATTGTCTACCGGACATTTAAATTCAAATGGAAGAGGAATCTCTATAAACGATGGTGGCTTAAAACATTGGTATGGCTTACACCTGCCGGCTTTATTGCTGTCGAAGCCGGTTGGATCGTCACAGAAGTCGGACGCCAACCCTGGATCATTTACGGGATTATGAAAACACGTGACGCTGTAACTCCAATGCCCGGAATCCAGTATCCATTTTATCTGATCACGCTGATTTATTTTTTACTGTCATTTCTTGTTATTTGGCTCCTGCGCCGCCAAATAATTGAAATCAATAATCATCCACAGATTCTCGCTCATCATGACTGAAATTATCTTGTTGGTCCTTGGAATTGCTATTTTGCTTTATGTACTGCTTGGCGGTGCCGATTTAGGCGCCGGAATTGTTGAAATATTTACCGGTAAGAAAGGCATTGACACGATTTCGAAAGCAATTGCCCCCGTATGGGAAGCAAATCATATCTGGCTTATTTTGGCTATTGTGATTCTGTTCAATGGATTTCCACTTGTTTATATCACACTCACAACCTATTTGCATATACCTGTCTTCATTATTCTTCTCGGTATTATTTTTAGAGGCACGGCCTTTATTTTCAGGTATTACGATACATTAGGGGACATTGTGCAATGGTATTATACCTGGTTATTCAGATTGTCAAGTGTCGTGACTCCTTTTTTCCTTGGGATAATACTTGGAGCAATTATTCTTGGCCAAATACCGCCTGATACGAATGGAACCTTTTACCAAACATATGTCTCACCCTGGTTCAATTGGTTCACGGCTGCAACTGGCGTCTTTATCACTCTTTTGTTTGGATGGCTGGCTGCGATTTATCTCACCGGAGAAGTAAAGGAGGAAGATGGATATAACCAGTTTGCCAAAACCTCTCACATCTTGCTGATTTTATTGATATTTTCCGGAATGGGAGTCTTTCTTGCGGGTGAATTAACCGGTTTAAACCTTTTTGCCAGATTTTTAAAATCTGCTATTTCGATCGTTTGCGTTATAGTTGCCACACTGCTCATCCCAATTTTATTAATAAATGTAAAGCGCAGAAACAGTTGGTTAACCCGGTTTATTGCTGAAATACAAACGGCTTGTATACTTGTCGGCTGGTTTGCGGTTCAGTTTCCCGTTATGATATTTATTAAAGGTGGAACCCATTTAACAGTCTGGAATACTCAGGCTCCGGATAGGACACTTGTATTTCTGTTTTATTCATTATTAGTGGGTATTGTATTGATTCTTCCGGCTTTTGCATTCCTGTTTAGAATTTTCAAATTCGACAATAAGGAAAAAAAATCAGAATACTGATACCGTTAAATCATTCAAACGATTCATATATTGATTTCTACATATTTGGCACAGAAAAAACTGCGTCGATTTTTAACCCATTTGTGTATCTCAATGATGGGAAGGTTTCATCTCAAATAGATTTTTTTGGGGGTGGACAAGACAATGTTTTTCAAACTCATATATGAGCTTCCATTTCAGGAATTCGAAACTATAATCACAAATTTCTTCGATGAGTTTTTTTTAATCAAAAGAATTCATCGAAGTTCTACTTCGGGGTAAAGAACGGAAAAGTTTGAGAAATAGTAGGCTTTTCACAAAATAATAAATTCCGTTTGCTACCTCGCAGCTCTGCTGCGGGGTAGTTCATTTGCTATATGATTTGAGTAAAAATTACATCATTTGATATCTAAAGTGTCAATTAAGCTGTCTGCTTTTTTTAATGATGAGAAAAATACGTTTAACATTTTGGGTCAAAGTTATTGATCGCCGGACGGAAAAGTCAAGGGCCGTACGGTGTACAACTATTGTAACGGGCTACTTCCGAAGAGGTGATCTCAATGAGTAAAGCTGCCAATCTGGCGAATCAAAAATTAGCCACCTTTCGTGATGAATTTATAGCAATATGATTATAGTTGTAAACGATGCCAATGCATTGATTGATATAGTGAAGCTTCAACTATTGCCTCAATTTTTCGACCAGGAATTGGAGATTCATACCACCAGTTTAATCTTTAACGAAATGCATTCAGAACATGTTGAACAACTTCAGAAATATATCGGTGGTAGCCGTTATAACGTTTGTACCATTATGGTCAATAAGTCGACGAAATTTCAAAATGAAAAAGAATAAAATGCTGTGTAATATCAAAAACACAAAAACAGTTAAATGATTTGTCTATTATGCTTTAAAACATTTAGTACAAAGCAGATTCATCATTAACGCAAAAAAGCATTATAAATCCAATCCTATTGAATAATAATGCGTATTTTTCAGATTAATTAAACCAGACTTCTTTCTAATGGCCTTTAACGAAAACACCCGCGTAAAAATCCCGGCAATCCTGCATTTATGCCGTTTGGGATACCAGTACGTTTCACTGTCAAAGTCAAAATGGGATTTAAGCACCAATATTTTCACCGACATTTTTTCTGAAAGTATTGTCCGGATCAATAAGGAGTTGGAACCGGGTGATGTCAAACGCGTTTTTGAGGATGTTTCGCTGGCGCTGGATAACGAAGATCTGGGGCAGGCATTTTTTGAGATGCTGACTGCAACCTCTGGTATTAAGCTGATTGATTTTAGTTCTCCTGAAAACTTTGCCAAAAACAACTCTTTTCATGTTGTTACCGAGCTGACTTACAAAAACGGTGATGATGAATTCCGACCGGATATAACCATACTCATTAATGGAATGCCCCTGGCTTTCGTTGAAGTAAAAAAGCCCAACAACCAGGAAGGGATTCTGGCTGAAAGAGATAGGATCAATGTTCGTTTCAAAAATAAGAAATTCCGGAAGTTTGTCAATGTGTCTCAATTAATGATCTTCTCCAACAATATGGAGTACGACATGGAATCAATTGAACCAATTCAGGGTGCATTCTATTCATCTACCTCCACTTCGTCTGCAAACTTTAATTGTTTCAGGGAAGAAGAACAATTTGATCTTACAACCTTGTTGAAACCTGAAGATGAGGATTTGGAGAACTTTGTACTGAAGGACAACAATCTGTCATCTATCAAGTTCTCACCCGAATTTATTACCAATAAGGAACCAAATTCACCCACAAACCGCATTCTGACATCACTTTTCAGCATGGATCGTTTGTCGATGCTTCTGAAATATTGTTTTGCATACGTGAACAGTGAAACTGGTCTGGAAAAACACGTCATGCGCTATCCTCAGTTGTTCGCGACCAAAGCCATTGAGCAAACACTCGAAAAAGGGATTAAGAAAGGCATCATCTGGCACACTCAGGGAAGCGGGAAAACAGCCCTGGCATTCTACAATGTACAATACCTGACTGACTACTTCCAGAAGAAAGCCATTGTACCCAAATTCTATTTCATAGTTGACCGTATCGACCTTATGAACCAGGCTAAAACAGAATTTATAAGCCGTGGTTTAATTGTGCATACCGTCAATTCGAAGGACGAATTGCTCAAAAACTTTAAAGAACGGAAAGCCATTCATAATTTAACCGGAAAGCGTGAAATTACAGTGGTGAATATTCAGAAGTTTAAAGACGATACCGATGTTTTGCGATCCAATGATTATGACATCAACTCGCAACGGATATATTTTCTGGATGAAGTACACCGCAGTTACAATCCAACCGGAAGCTTTCTGGCCAACCTGTTTAATTCCGACAGAAACGCCATCCTCATTGGTTTAACCGGAACTCCATTGATCGGGAAAGACAGAACTTCCCGGGCAATCTTCGGCGATTACATCCACAAATACTATTACAATGCCTCCATTGCCGATGGTTACACTTTAAGGCTCATTCGTGAAGGCATTGAAACAAGTTACAAAATTCAGCTGGAACAAGCCCTGAGAGATGTTGAAATTCTGAAAGGCGCGGTAGACAGACGAATCATTTATGCGCACGAAAAATTCGTTGAACCGATGCTCGATTACATTGTTCAGGATTTTCTGAAAAGCAGGATTCTTTTTGGCGATCACACCATTGGTGCGATGGTAGTATGTGACAGCGCTGATCAGGCCCGAAAACAGTTTGAAATCTTTGTCAGCAAGTACAATCCCGGACAGAAAGTATATGAAACAGTTGAACCGTATCTGGCAGCAGCAGAGCCCACAGTCGAATACGGAAATTTCAAAAAGGATCACAACAAGAACCTGACCGCTTCGCTGATCCTGCATGACATCGGTTCTAAAGATGACCGCAAGAATCAGGTAACAGATTTCAAAACCGGTAAAATCGACCTGCTTTTTGTATACAACATGTTACTCACCGGGTTTGATGCTCACCGGTTGAAAAAGCTGTACATCGGTAGGATTGTAAAGGATCACAATTTGCTTCAAACGTTAACCCGTGTAAACCGGCCCTATAAAAAATTCAGGTATGGTTTTGTCGTTGACTTTGCTGACATCCGCAAAGAATTTGATGCCACCAACAAGGCTTATTTTGATGAACTACAGGGTGAATTGGGTGATGAAATGCAAACCTATTCGAACCTGTTTAAATCGAAAGAAGAAATAGAAGCAGAAATAAAGGAGATCAAGGAAGCGCTCTGGCATTATGATTTGGCCAATGCTGAATTATTTTCTCAACAAATCAGCCAGATTAGCGACAAGAAGAAGGTTTTGGAGATCAAAAAGGCACTGGAAATGGCCAAAAATCTCTACAATATCATCCGAATGTTAGGTCACTTTGAATTGCTGGAGAAAGTCGATTTCAAGAAACTGAACCAGCTTTACAATGAAACATCCCGGCACCTGGATTTGCTGAACCTGAAGGATGCATTGCAAAACAATGTGGATACCACCAATTTGCTGAATGTGGCGCTTGAAAATGTGCTGTTCATGTTCCGGAAAATATCGGAAGAAGAAATGATCATTGCCGATCGGTTGAAAGACATGCTTCGAAAAACCCGTGAAGCTTTAGGAGGTAATTTTGATCAGATTGATCCGGAATTCGTTTCTTTGTATGAAGAGTTAAAACGGCTATTCGACAAGAAAAATCTGGACGAAATAACCCAGGAGGAAATGAAAGCCAACATTGGTTCTTTGCAGCAAATCTTTGACGCTGTAACCGAGCTGAACCGGAAAAACAACCTCCTGAAGGCAAAATACGAATACGATACAAAATATGCCCGGATGCACAAACGCATTATGGAAAGTGATGGATTATCGAAACGTGAAAGTGAAATATGCGAAACGTTGCTGGACATTAAACAGCAGGCCGACGAAAAAGTATTGATTAACACCAAGGTGCTTAGCAACGAAGGCTTTTTTACCGGGATGCTCATGCAGATGGTAATCAAGAGTTTCAGAAAAAAAAGAATTGATTTGGAACCTGAGTCTGCCAAATACATTAATGGCTGTCTCGTGAAAGAATACATGAACGAATATCAAGGTACACAACTATGGTAATACAGGATTTTACTGTACATACAAAAGAACTGATTGACAATCTGAAAGGAGTATGCAACTCTTATGGATTGGGAAACGATGGCAATGAATTTAAAATCATCACCCAGGTTTTCCTCTATAAATTTATGAATGACAAGTTTGGGTACGAAGTCAAGCAGATTGACCCTAAACTGGCAAAAGCAGAAAACTGGGAACAGGAAATTGCCAAATACACCGATTCGCAATACGAAATGTTGCTGATGCAAATGAATCCCGACAGCGCCAAACTGAAACGGGTACATTTTTTATCGAACCTGCACAACCAACAGAACAAGGAAGAATTCGCCAAGTTTTTTGACGATACGCTACGCGACATTGCCATTTTCAACAACGATATTTTCTCGGTAAAAACCGGAACCGGTGCCAAAATAACCTTGTTCGATGAATTGAGCAATTACATTACAGATAGTTCGCAACGCGATAATTTTTGCAAAGCGTTGGTCAATCAGATGGTTAATTTTAGTTTCGAGAAGATATTCGAGCAGAAGTTCGATTTCTTCTCTACTATTTTTGAATACCTGATTAAAGATTACAACAAAGACGGCGGCGGTAAATATGCCGAATATTACACTCCTCACGCCGTGGCAAAAATCATGGCTTCTATATTGGTTGATAGCCCCGTGAGCAATGTAACCTGTTATGACCCTTCGGCAGGTTCGGGCACTTTACTGATGAACCTGGCACATGCCATTGGCGAGGACCGCTGCACCATTTATTCGCAGGATATTTCGCAGAAATCGAGCAGCATGTTGCGGTTGAACCTGATTTTGAATAACCTGGTCCATTCCATCCAGAACATCATCCAAGGCAATACCATGACAACGCCCTATCACAAGGTAGGTGACAAGTTGATGACTTTCGATTACATCGTTTCCAATCCGCCATTTAAATAGGATTTCAGCGATTTCGTTGCCGACCTTGACAGCAAACAAAACAAAGAACGTTTTTTTGCTGGTTTTCCCAATGTGCCTGCAAAAGATAAAGATAAGATGGCCATCTATCCGCTCTTTATCCAGCACATCATGTTTTCGCTTTCTGCCAAAGGGAAAGCCGCAGTTGTGGTGCCAACCGGTTTTATTACCGCTCAAAGTGGCATCGAAAGGAGAATCCGCGAACGATTGGTGGAAGAAAAGATGCTTCGTGGCGTGGTTTCGATGCCCAGCAATATTTTTGCCACGACAGGCACCAACGTTTCAATTCTTTTTATCGATAAAGCCAATACCAAAGGCAACATTGTCCTGATGGATGCTTCGAAACTTGGTACCATGGTGAAAGAAGGCAAGAATCAGAAAACGCTGCTATCACCTGAGGAAGAAGACTTAATCATCAACACTTTTAATCAGTACGAAGCCAAAGAAGATTTTACAGTCGTGGTATCCTACGATCAGATCAAAGAGAAAAACTATTCACTCAGTGCCGGACAATATTTTGATGTAAAGATTGAATACAACGATATTACCACAGCCGAATTCGAAAGCAAAATGACCGCTTTTAAAACCAATTTAAACAGTCTCTTTGCTGAATCCAAAAAGCTGGAAGCCGAAATTCAGAAACAATTGGGAGGCTTAAAATATGAATAATCAAATCATTCCGGGTTCGTTTGTTCAGGATATTAAATCGATCATTGGGCAAGCCCGAACACAGGCAGTTCGCAGCGTTGAGTTTTACCGCGTACAAATGTACTGGAAGTTGGGTGAGCGTATTTTTGAAGAAGAACAGCAGGGAAAAGAACGTGCCGATTATGGAACCTATTTAATCCGGAATCTGGCAGACCAATTAGAACCCGAGTTTGGCAGTGGATTTTCGTATCGGTAATTAAATTGGTGTCGCCAGTTTTATCGCACTTTCCCAATTGTGAACGCACTGCGTTCACAATTGAACTGGTCGCAATACAGAATGCTTATTTACATAGAAGATAACAGTAAAAGAGAGTATTACGAACTCGAAGCGGTTAAAAACGGCTGGACCGGGCGTGAAATGGAACGACAAATCCATTCTGGTTTGTACGAACGATTGCTGTTGAGCAACGACAAAGAAGCAGTTTTGGCAGTGGCACGCAACGAACGAATGCCCGAAACGCCGGTTGAAATAGTGAAAGACCCGATGATTTTGGAATTCTTAGGTTTGGAACGGAAACCCCATTATTACGAGAAAGATTTGGAAAGCGCTTTGATTGAGCATTTGCAGCAATTTCTGCTCGAATTGGGCAATGGTTTCTCGTTTGTTGCCAGGCAAAAGCGTTTTTTGATTGAAGACGATGAGTTTTTTGCCGATCTGGTTTTCTACAACCGGCTGTTGCGGTGCTTTGTAATCGTTGAAATTAAAACACAAAAGATTACCCACCAGGATATTGGGCAGTTGCAGATGTACGTGAACTACTACGACCGCACCGAAAAACTCCCCGACGAAACCCCAACCATTGGTATTTTGCTGTGCGCCAGCAAAAACAACGAAATGGTAAAACTGGCCTTACCCAAAGAAAACCGGACCATTCTGGCCAGCCAATACCAGCTCTATTTGCCTTCCGAAAGCCAGCTCTTGGCTGAATTGAAAAAAGAATTGAATAGTGAAGAATTGGGAGGAATTGAAGGATGAGTAAATATTTGAAATTAAAAGATATAACCTTAAAAATAGGTAGTGGAGCAACCCCAACTGGTGGACAAAATTCTTATCAAAATGAGGGTATTTCGTTGATTCGTAGTCAGAATGTACATGATTTCAAATTTTCAATGGATGGGTTGGCATATATTAATGAAGATCAAGCCAAAGCATTGAATATCGTAACAGTTCAAGAGAATGATATTCTATTAAATATTACAGGAGATTCGATAGCTAGAGTTTGCATTGTCCCGCCAAAAATATTGCCTGCTCGGGTAAATCAACATGTTTCGATAATTAGGTGTAATAAAAGTGCAAATAGCCACTACGTATTTTATTATTTGGAAAATCTGAAACCGTATTTACTTAAAATTTGTGGTGTAGGAGGAACGAGAAATGCACTAACAAAAGAAGCAATTGAAAAATTAGAAATTTTTGTTCCTGATTTATTTACTCAGAAAAAAATCGCCTCCGTTCTTTCAACCTTAGATTCCAAAATTGAACTCAACAACCGCATTAATGCTCGAATTGGAAGCGATGGCCAAAACGCTTTACGATTATTGGTTTGTGCAGTTTGATTTTCCAAACACAAACGGCAAACCATATAAAACAAGTGCTGGAAAAATGGTTTGGAATAAGGAGTTGAAAAGGGAGATTCCGGAGGGATGGGAAGTAAAAGAATTAAGTGAATTATATGAATTTCAATATGGATTAGGAAATATTAATCCTGATAATGGTGGAGAATATCCTGTTTATGGAAGTAATGGAATGATTGGATCATATGATAAGTTTAATAATGAAGACGCCCCAGTAATTGGTCATATTGGCAATAATTGTGGTTCTCTGGTTTATGCATATGGGAAACACTACGTTACGTATAATGGAGTTATGTGTAAAGTAAAAGAGCCATATGATAAGTTTTTTGGTTATTGTACTTTACTGAGCAAAGATTTGAAAAGTAGAACAAGGGGGAGTTCCCAAAGATTCATCTCTTATGATTTACTTAATGAATTGGATTTTGTTATTCCTGAAAAAAGAATCATGAATAGTTTTTGTGACTTGATAGTTCCTAGTTATGAAAAAGTCATTGCGAATTTAAAAGAAAACCAACAACTCTCCGAACTCCGTGATTGGCTATTGCCGATGCTGATGAATGGGCAGGTGACGGTTGGCAGCAGTGCAACAAGTTATGAAATAGAGGAGGAAATGAAGATGGCGGCGGAGCCGGGAGGGGAAAATGTCGGAACCACTGATTAAGCTGATTAACTGATTAACGCAGATCAAACAAGAATTGTCATGGAACAAAAAGGGTAAATATTGATTTACAGAAGTCCTCAAGGCAATACAAAAATTGACGTACAACTGATACTATGCAATTAAATGAATACAGGGCCATTAGGGAATCTGGCAAAGAATTTGGAGGTGAAATTTTCGAGTTCATTACAGAGAATTATAAAAATGAATTGATAATCGCTGCCAAATTATTGGGTTTTTGGAATGGAAAAACAATGGTGTTTGAGAAGGAGCTTGATATCGAAACCTGGATGGACTTTGTGGTTTTTGAAAAAACGACACAAAATGCACCTGCATTCAAGCGATATTTCGATACTAATCCGGAATTGAATGACTTGCAGCTTGAAAATAGGACAGGGATGCTCAACTTTTACTCTTCACTATTTGAATTAAAACACATTGATTTAAACAATAACACATTGGTTTTGAAAGATTTAATCGATTCAGATAAAGAGTATCTGTTTATGGATGTTGGAATGTCGCAAACAGCATCGATTGGTTATATTTTTTACATGCGTTTAATTCCCATTCGTGATATTAATATGACTTCCGGATTGTCGTTTGCCTTTCAAAATAGGTTCAAGGACAAGCTACTTTCTGCAGTTTCACTGGCTAAGATCAAGAAAAGAAGGAAATTAACAAGCGCCGAAATGTTTTTACTTATTCATGAAAAGAACCGGCAATATGGATTAGATACCAGAGTGGAATAAATGCAACTAGCAAAGCCAGCTATGAATTGGAAGTGGAAATGAGGCTGGCGGCGGAGCCGGAATGAAATTTGTGAATTACTTTAAGGTGTTGTAAATTAATAATATTGAGGTAAACAGCACAAAGTTCTTTTGGTAGTTTTTAAATTGGATGGAGTATTTAAAATTAAAGCATAATAGATTTCAAAAAAAAGTAAAAAAATAGTTCACTTAAAAGTAAATTAATATATATTTGCAAATTCTTTTTCGAATGAGATATAAATTAGTAAAAATAGCGAAGTTTAGTGGTAATAAGGCTTCTATATATTCAATATATCTTGAAGATGAACAAAGAACCTTATATGAAAGGTTCTTCGAAGAAAATAAAAATACATTTAAAAGTGAACTAAATAACATCCGCGTACGTTTAAATACTATCGGGCACGATATTGGTGCCAGAAAACAGTTCTTTAGGGCTAATGAAGGAAAACCGGGCGATGGGGTATGTGCACTGTTCGATATCCCCAAATCCAATTTACGTTTGTATTGCATCCGATACGGCTCATTAATTGTGATTTTGGGAGGAGGAGGTTTCAAACCCAAAAGCATAAGAGCGCTGCAGGAAGATGAAAAACTTGAGGATGAAAATTCCTTAATGCGTCAAATCTCACTGGACATTCGAAAACGAATGAATGATAAGGAGATATCCTTCACCGATGATTACATGGACTTTGAAGGTGATTTAAATTTTAATGATGAAGACGATGAGTAAAGCAGAAGCGTATAACAGCAGTATTATAGACGAAATCTTTGATTCGATTACACCCGACGAAGACGATAAAATAAGAAAAAGGATGCTGCTTGCGGCCCGAATCGACAAAGCGATTAAGGCAAAAGGTTGGAAAAAGAAAGATCTTGCCGAAGCCTTAAAAAAGCGACGCTCCGAGATAACCAGATGGTTGTCAGGCACCCATAATTTCCATAGCGATACGTTATTTGATATTGAAAGGGTTTTAAATATTGATTTGGTTACGCTGAAAGATGTTCCAAAAGAGCAGGTGATTAAGTTCCATTTTGTGGTCAGCGAAAAAGTTGAATCTGCAAATTCTGCTTCCTATGCCGGCACACTGAATGATACATCACTGATTGACTTATATTATGGGGAAAAATCACAGTTTTATGCAGTGAGTAGTAATTCTTCAAATTGATAATATAAGGTATGAAAGATGTAATAAAAGAGCAACAACTTTCCTTTCAAATAAAAGGTATTGAATTATTGGATGTTAAGCTTAACAATCCCAAACAACCTTTGCCTGCTCAAACTATATTTCATTTTAAAATTGGTCTTGAGCATAAAATAAGTCATGAAAATAAATTGGTTATTGTTATTGCAACAATAGACATCATTCACGAAGATAACGAAACCAGACTTGGATCTTTACAAGCAAGTTGTATATTTGAAATTACGAATTTCGACGATTTTTTAATTGAAGGTTCTCAACTGGTTTCAATCCCTGATTCAATTTTAGTAACATTAAACTCAGTTTCTATTTCAACGGTAAGGGGTATCATGTTTTCGCAATTTAAAGGCACATTTTTACACTCCGCAATTCTACCGGTTGTTGACCCAAATGCATTTGTCAAAAATAGCGCAGAATAAATCTTCAACTTATTTATAATTTTATTTAGAAATTACTTTCCCCGCCCCACCAGGCGGGGTTTCTTTTTTACCCTGGTCATAGTTCAGAGAAATCTTGCAGTTACACTCAAATTCTGGTCCCAAATATCCCCTCTATAATTTATTCATATATTTTTAATTGCCAAATCTTTAAATATATAGTCCATTTTATTAGGAGCTCTCTCTCCTCTAATTAATCACCAAAGTTATTGATCGCCGCCCGGAAAAGTCAAGGGCCGTCCGGTGATGCTAATTTAAACTATTGGCGCATCACCTCCCGTCGCTTCACGCTCGGTCAGCTTTTGACAGTTATTGCGAGAAGGAGGAACTCCGACGAAGCAATTTGTCGGTACTTTTCTGATTTCCCCACTTAGTCAAAATCAGACATTCACCCCTTGACAAGAATCCGCCCGGCTCAATTTTACCTGCCCGTAATTTAATTTAAACGGCGTGCCAGATGCCAAAATAAATCCGACGGGCAGCGGTAATAAAGAATGAGTCAATACAAAAATGATCCACGGATGATCACAGCCAAATTCTCATCCAATTGCTCTAAATGCAAAACCAGAATTTCAAAGGGTACCGAAATTTATTACTGGCCCTCATCGCACGAAGTCTTTTGCCATGCATGTGGCGAAGAACCTTACCGGCAATTTCGCTCCGATGCTGCTGATGAGGATGTAATGAACGGTTGTGGTAATCCGCTTTATGGATAAAAGAAAGGGGGAAAATTCCCCCTTTTTTAAACGGAAACAACAAATAGGTGG
>JBBRZE010000087.1:0-21997 GCA_038236995.1 Bacteroidales bacterium
AAAGAAGGTTCAGAAATCGGACAACCAACGCAAAGTGGTTTATTTTCCTTCGTGCATCAACCGGGCGATGGGCGTTTCCAAAGAGCATCGTGCAGAAAAGCAGCTTTCGGAGAAAATAGTTCAGCTTTTAAATAAGGGTGGATTTGAAGTGATTTATCCCGAAAATCTGAATGCGCTTTGTTGCGGGATGGCATTTTCGAGTAAAGGCTATACGGAAGCGGGAACAAAAAAATCGAATGAACTGGAGGCCGCACTGATTGTTGCCAGTGAAAACGGAAAGTACCCGGTTCTTTGCGATATGAGTCCCTGCCTGTATACGATGAAAGAGAATATGGAACCTACGCTTAAGCTATACGAACCGGTTGAGTTTATTCTTGACTACTTACTGCCATATTTGGAAATCACCCCAATCAACGAAACCATCACCGTTTTCCCCGTTTGCAGTATGAAGAAAATGGGACTGGAAGAGAAGCTGGTTGAACTGGCCGAAATGTGCGCCACGAAAGTTGTGGTTCCCGAAACCAATTGCTGTGGTTTTGCGGGTGACCGTGGTTTTTCGTTTCCTGAATTAAATAAACACGGTTTGCGAGAGCTGAAATCTCAGTTATCTGAAGGTATCAAAAACGGATATTCAACGAGCCGCACCTGCGAAATAGGGCTGAGTCTTCATTCAGGTATTTCACATCAATCGATTGTTTATCTGGTGGATCGGGTGAGCAACCCAAAGAATTGAGAGGTGAATTTTAACGGAGAATATAACTATCAGACTGAATTGTCTGTAATACATGAAAATATAATTACGGCAAATGGAATCGCTCCGATCGAATTTGCACGCGAAATATTTAAGAAAGTACAACTACATATGGAGGAGGATATTGAAAAATGGTTTCACAGGTGAGCAGGGCAATATCACTAAAACGAAAGGTCGTTCGAATATCCTGATAAATGGACAGCATAACATCGCTGCTATTTTTTTGTGAACTGAACATCTTAAATATTAGTATCTTTAGTTCACAAGACTAATAAAGCTATTTTGATTAATCAAATTTACAACGATTAATTATCGGATCAATAATCCCGACATTAAAACCTTTTCATTACCCATCAAAATCGAAGGTTTTGACTCCGGTTTCATCCAGTTCAGGAGTCTTTCCATATCGCTTTGGGTTAAAACAACACAACCGGCGCTTGGATTTGGCATTTCGCCTTCACTCAAATGAAGAAAAATGGCACTGCCCATGCCTTTCACCACCGGATGCATATTGTACTCAACGGCCATGCAATATTTATATTCGTCGCTACGTATTTTTAAGTTTTCGTAGGACTTTGCGACCGTTTCCCCCCTGATGTGCCGGTTGTAATCAGGTGAATTGGGATCGTCAATCCATTTGTCCTCCGATGTCGTCTGAATATATGGCAACTTTGTATTGACGATTTTATTGTAGCAAAACAATTGTCCAAGGCGAAAAAAACCGGTTGGCGATTGTTGATCACCTTCTCGCTTTGCATGGGGTGCTGCGAATCCTTTACGTCCGATACCCACTGATACAGGGGTGAAAATCACATGCCAATGTTTATTTTTTTTCTCCATCGCTACCAGTACAGCTGAATTCTGTTCAGGCATTTCATTAAAAACAACAATTAATTGATGGATGCTGTCTAGTAAAATAGCGTTTCTTTTAACGATACGAAGCGCGTTCTTTGCCTGACTTCCTGTTGCCTGTCCGTTGACAGCTTCATTGAGCAGGCAAATTGTCAGGCATTGAAACAGCATAATATATAAAATGAATCTCACGAATTGTGCTTTTAAATTATTAAGGACCAAATGTAATTTTTTTGATGGGTGATCAGTTGTGATTTTTAAAAGATTTTTTGTTTGAATTGCCTGATAAGCTTTTCAATGTCCAGTTGGTTGGGAATATTGAACTGTTAAGATTTTCCTTATCCGGTTCAATCCGGGCGTGCCCCAGTCAATCTGTTGGCCAGAAATTTAATCCGGACATTACTTCATTGGAAAATGACTCTTAAGCATCCATGCCTTTTAAGATCAACTGAATGTGTCTCCATTCGGAAGCCATTACATTAAATGGCAAATTGAGATTTTCGACTGGCGTTTCATCAATATTTAATTCGATTTCTTTTGCCAATTCTGCGAGTTTTGTAAAGCACATATTTAAGGACGCGCCTTTGATAGAATGAGTTGCCTTTTTAAAGTCAGCCAGATTTTGCTCTTTGACTGCCTTCTCAAGCATTCCAAAGTCAATAGCAAATTGCACTGGAACAACTTCAATTAGTTCATCATAAATGACCTGACTATTCCCGATGTTTTCCAAAAAAGTTTCTTTATCGAAATGCTGACCGACATTACCGGGACTGACCCCAACAGTTGAAGTTTCGGTTTGAGGATCACCAGGTGTCAGGTATTTTTCCAGTATTTTACGCAACCTAATCTGGTCAATTGGTTTGGTTATAAAGTCATTCATTCCGGCTTCAAGGCATTTCTCCTTCTCTCCTTTTACTGCTCCGGCTGTTAATGCAACAATTGAAACCTGATTCGAAGTCCCTTCTTCATTCTTTCGTATTTTAACCGTTGCCTCAATTCCCGACATCTGTGGCATCTGCACATCCATCAGTATTAAATTCGGTTTTTTTGTAATTGCCGTTTCAAAGGCTTCAATTCCGGTTTTAGCCTCTAAAATCTTAACGTTTGGAATTATTTGCCTGACGATAGTTGTTACCAGTAACATATTTAAAAACACATCTTCAGCTACAAGAACAACAGGAGAAAACTCATCTGTGAATTTCTTCGTTTCAATACTGGAGGTGTTTTCGATCTCTTTTATTGCTGCTGCCGGTTGCGCGTGAATGTTTTTCAGGTAATGCAAAAGCTCCTGCGATTTCACAGGTTTTGTAAGATTAAACCTTACGCCATACCGCTTACACTCTTCAAAAATCGCAATATCATCCGACGAACTGTGGAGCAAAATAACAGGCTGTTTTTCGGGTGACGGTTCCAGCTGTTCCCTTATCTTTTTGATGGTGTCGAGTCCGTTAAGAAAAGGCATGTGATAATCAACGATAATTACATCAAATGGCTTTGACTTTTCAATTAAGCCGAGTGCTGAAATACCACTGTCGATGCCGACAAATTCGATACCCCAATATTTAAAGGTGTGTTCAAGGATCATCCGGTTATTGGCATTGTCATCAATTACCAGAATGCGGTTTATTCCGGTGAGACTATCAGCATGTAGTTTATCGCCATTCTCGAATTCTGTTTCAATCGTAAAAAAGAAAGTGGAACCATTTCCAGGTTCACTTTGAATTTCAATTTTACTTCCCATTTTTTCTGCGAGGACATGTGAAATTGCAAGTCCCAGTCCGGTTCCTCCAAATTTTCGGGTTGTTGACGAATCGGCTTGCGAAAATGCTTTGAATAGTTTTTTCTGCTGTTCTTCATTAATTCCAATTCCTGTATCCCGGACTGAGAAAGTAAATGCACCAGTGATTTCATCTTTTTTTGTAAAGGTTACTTTCAATTCTACTTCTCCTGATTCGGTGAATTTCAATGCATTGCTTAAAAGATTAACCAGTATCTGCTTTAACCTCGTGGAATCGGCCACTATAAAACGTGGCAAATCGACCTGAATATTCAATAAGAGTTCAAGACCTTTTTGAGAGGCATGGTATTTAATGATGTCGGATGTTTGTTCTACCAGTTCAATAACATCGGTTTTGATGAAATCAAGCTCCATTTTTCCAGCTTCAATTTTCGAGAAGTCGAGAATGTCATTGATGATTTCCAGCAATGAATGACCCGAAGTATTCGCATTTTCAGCATACTGTTGCTGCATTTTATTCAAGGGCGTTTTAAGCAGCAGGTCGGTGAAACCGATAACGCCATTGAGTGGTGTCCGTATTTCGTGGCTCATGTTGGCGAGAAATTCAGATTTGGCTTTGCTTGCCTGATCTGCCTCCCGCTTGGCATTTAAAAGTGCTTCTTCTGATTTCTTCTGTTCAGTGATATCTCGTGTTACTCCTACTAAACCAGTTATTTTCCCATGCATGTCGTGCAGTGGTACTTTGGATACCAAAAGCCAATGCAAGGTGTCATCAATATCTGTGAGCGTTCCTTCAATATCCAGAATAGATTTTCCGGACTGAAGCACCAGTTGATCTTCCAATAAAGACCGTTCGGCATCTGGGCTGGGATATAAATTAAAATCGGTCTTACCAATGATATCATCTTCGGTATTTTTTCCGGCAAATTGAACTTCTTTTGGATTTGCTAATATTTTACGCCCTTCAATATCTTTCACATAAACTGCATCTGGAATCAAATCGATGATGGTTCTGAAAAGCGCACGTTCGTTGTTTAATGCCTCTTCAGCATTTTTACGTTTGGTAACATCCCGTTGGATAAAAAGAATACTTGCAGGATTACCTTTCGAATCAAATAAAACGGTTGAGTTTGTGTCAACATATATCCTAGTGTTGTCAGTTCTCACCGTCTGGTATTCTGTAATATTTGAACCGCCTCCGCTTGCGAGCAACTTGAATATATTCTCTTTTAGAAGCTTGTGATTTGAAGGGTCGGTAAAACGAAAGATGGACTGCCCAATGATTGAATTTTTTTGGTCGGCAGGAAAGCCATACATCACCGCTAACTTATCGGAGGCATATATTACCATCCCGTCTAACGATACAATCCCGATTCCATCGGGTGAGGCAGCTATAATAGCTTCCCATTTTTCGCTGCTTTGTTGCAACGCTTCTTCGGCTTCTTTCCTTCTGGTAATATCGCGACTGATTCCCAGGATTCCAATAAGACTTCCGTCGCTTGCCCAATAAGGCGTTTTAAGGGTGTCAATCAGGATCTTTCTACCGTTAGGATAAGTAATCCATTCTTCATTATGACGGGATGTTTTTTGCTGAAGCATCACATTATCGAAACTTCTGAATGATCTGGCAGTCTCATTGTCAAAGAGATCATAATCGGTTTTCCCAATTATTTCATTTTTTGATTTCCCGACAAAGTCAGCAAAAGGAGGGTTGCAGCCAAGATAAACCCCTTGGATGTCTTTGAAAAAAATAATATCGGGGATGGAGTCCAGCAATGAGGTAATCAATCCTGTCTGACGGACTCTTTCCGTCTCTGCCCGTTTCCGTTCTGTTATGTCTTCCTTAATCGCAATAAAATGAGTGATCTTCTGATGCTCGTTTATGATAGGTGATATTAAAGCTGATTCCCAATA
Source organism: Bacteroidales bacterium (assembly GCA_038236995.1). Taxonomy (GTDB): domain Bacteria; phylum Bacteroidota; class Bacteroidia; order Bacteroidales; family Prolixibacteraceae; genus JAAFHB01. Next base: position 5,256 of record JBBRZE010000087.1, read on the forward strand.
AAGCTCTCCGTTTTTCTTTTTATTTTGCAGCTCTCCCCGCCATTCATGACCAGACAAGATTGTTTCCCAAAGTTCATCGTAATATTCTTTGGGCATGTTATCAGACTTTAATATTCTAGGATTTTTGCCAATTGCTTCTTCCTTTGTATATCCCGTCAAATTACAAAACTTTGGATTTACATATTCAATATCTCCGTTGAGATCTGTAATAAAGATCGAAGCGGGATTCTGTTCCACTGCTTTTGACAGTTTAAGAATTTCTTCTTCAGCAAATTTGCGTTTTTCAATCATTCTGATCAGCGAATCGAACAAGTAACTGCTATCGGACTTTGTGGATTCACTTTCGTTAATATCTGCCTGATCCAAAGGGTTGAGGATATAAATCGCCTCTTTTATTTTGTTAATGGTTTCTTTTTGCAAGCCAGCATCCTGCTTGTGTTTCTGAAAAGCATCCCTGAGTTCCTGAGAACTGATTTCGATCGAATTCTGAAGTAATTGAGTGTCGTCTTCGAAATTTTGGTAGGTATTGTTGATATCCTCAATTATTCCTTTTAGTTGATTAGGTACATTGTCTAAAGAACCGAAATGGCGTTTGATCTGGCGTAATAAAAGTTTGTTCAATTTGATGTCCATAATTTAGTATGGTTTATAATTCCTTAAAAAGTGTGACCGTCATCGTTTGATTGTGAAGTTCACAATGATGTTCAAACGGTTTGATCGGACAAATTTCACCGTAAGAATAAAACCCCGTAATATTAGCTCCGTTTCCAATTACTTCGCGAATGATCTCAAGTTCTTCTTCCACTCTCTGCTTTAACACCAATTTTCTGCCAACACAACTGATAAGAATGGCAAGATCAGGATTTGAATTTCTGAGGCTGGTTTTTGACATCTCCGCAGCATCATTCGCACCATCGATCAGCCGGTCAGAACTGGCTTTCATCAATCGCACATATTCACCCTGAGGAATATCTCCGGCAAAAATCATACTTCCATCTTTTTCGTTTACTGATATAACAGTACGGACAAGCGCATTATCCGAATTTTTTAAGCGTAAGCTTAATGGAAATAACAATGCTGAAGACGGTAGATCTGCAGCATGATTACCCAAATACCTTTGATAAAGTTCAAGTGCAGGTTGTCCATCAAGCTCGTACAATATGTTACCATGTGATTTTGTAACTTCACGGTCAACTCCGAACGAGTCCCATCCACCCATCGATCCATATCCAACCTTAAGATGTTCTCCATAGAACCCAATTGCCAAAACCAGATTTGTCTCGCCTGCCGAATTGTGAATAATCACTGTTTCGAGAAAGTCGTCCTGATCACCTGCCAAACCACCCGTTATTGAAATCCTGTCCTTAAGTGAATAATTCAGCCCTTTGGTGAGTTCGCTGCCGTTTATATTTAAGCCTTCCGAAAGTATCATGATATGAACCAGTTGTTCTTTATCCAGTTTTTCTGCCAATTTTTCGCCAACTATAAAACTTTCTTCCATTGTATTGATTCGCTCGATGGCAACTTCAACAGTCGAATTTTCAAACCATACAGCCGTGCATATGATGCTTTCGTTAAACACTTCTTCCTGACAAATCTCTCCGGAAGTTGAACATCCAACAATTTGTGCAACGGGGTAAGTGTTTTTTATAAAATCAATATGTGGCTGTATTTTAAGCAGATCCTTGTTACCAAACAAGTAAACAAGCTGAGCCAGATTTTCAAGGTTATTGTCATTCTTTTTCACCCAGCCAGTGGCATCATTGTAAATACGTTGTTCAGTTTTCATCGTGTAATATTCTTAATTGGTTCCAATTGCCTTATGGCTATTTTTTACGCAAAGGATTATATATTTATAACAATGGTGCGACAACTTTGTTATTCCTGTTGGCGATTATAAGCAGGTTGTATACCAATATCTGAATAGCAGGCTTTATTTTGAAAGTTGGAAATAAATCAGCTAAAGAATCCCTTTTAATCCGATCGTTTCTGCCTTCTTTTGCATAGCCAGAATTGTTTCTTCAACAAGTTCTTCTACTTTGATCCCAAGCATATCAGCCCCCTTTGTAATTACTTCGCGATTTGCGCCGGCGGCAAACGATCGCGTATTCCATTTCTTCATTACCGATTTTGTGGTAAGATCCAGAATACTTTTTGACGGTCTCACATAAACGCTGGCAGTAATCAATCCGGTAAGTTCGTCAATCGCGAACAATACTTTTTCGAGATAGTGAATTGGTTCTGTATCTGAACATATTCCCCAACCATGACTTACTATTGCCCGTATATAATCTTCGGGCCAGTTTTGTGCTTCAAGGATTTTTCGGGTAATCGTGCAATGCAGGTCAGGAAATTGCTCATAATCAAGATCGTGACACAGTCCGATCACACCCCATTTTTCGATGTTTTCACCTGATTTCTCGGCAAAATGACACATTACGGCTTCAACTGCCAAACCGTGTCGGATCAGACTTTCCTGTTTATTGTATTCGCATAATAGTGCATATGCCTCGCTTCTTGAAGGTTGTTTTTCCATTTCTTTCATCGCTATAAGGAGTGTAAAATTGATAATAATTTTTAGATTTGAGGTATCGAAGGCGAATTTAAGTCATATAACGAAAAGTATGGTAAAGAAAATTTATAATTGGGGCATTCTTGCTCCAGGAAATATTGCACGAAAATTTGTGGCCGAGTTGCAACAACTTGAAAATGCTTGCGTTTATGCTGTCGGGTCCAGAAATGCTGTTCGTGCAAAAGAATTTGCAGATGCATTTGGCGCTAAGCGACATTATGACAATTATCTGGATTTGGTATCAGATCCTGACGTTGATATCATTTATATTGCCTCTCCGCATGGTCTTCACGCAGAACATGCGCTCCTTTGCCTGAACCATCAGAAACCGGTGCTTTGTGAAAAAGCGCTGTCACTGAATCAAAAAGAAGTCGACCTGATGATTGCAGGTGCCCGTGAAAATAACGTTTTTTTAGCGGAGGCATTCTTTACACCACATCAGCCTTCTTACCAGGAAGCAAAGCGGATCATCGATTCAGGCGTATTAGGGAAGGTGAAATATATTCAGGGTTGGTTTGGATTTAATAAAGCGCCATATGACAATTCGTTACGCTTAATGAATCCTAAATTAGGAGGAGGGGCTTTACTTGATATCGGGTTATATCCGGTTTTCGATGCCCTCTATTTCCTGGGCGAACCCGATCAGATTGCGGCTAAAGCTGACATTGCTGAAACCGGAGTTGACCAGAGCATTTCTATCCGGTTTGAATATCCGGATGGCGTAACGGCTTCAATATTTGCCTCTTTTGTGGCTGCCTCAGGTCTTGGTACCGACATTTTTTGTGAATTTGGTGCGCTTCGGTTACGACGATCGAGTGCAGTAGATCAGTCGCTTGATGTTGAAAGACCAGGTTTAGAGGTAACGCAATATAAATGGGATGCGGATGCCTGCGGTTTAAAACAAGAGGCTGCCGAAGCGATGAAGTGTTTGGATGGAAACCGTCTCGAGAGCGATATTATGCCACATTTGATGAGTCTGAAATTAATCAGGACATTAGATATGATACGCCACAAGGCAGAAATCATTTATCCGGAAAGGGATTAAAATAAGAAAGCCCGCTAAAATTTAGCAGGCTTTCAGTTAATATCTACTTGTAATTATTCCGGAGAAATTGCGTCGGTAGGACAAACTTCAGCGCAAGAGCCACAGTCGGTACAAATTTCACTATCAATTTTGTAGATTTCACCTTCGCTGATAGCTTCTACAGGACACTCGTCAATGCAAGTTCCGCAAGCGATACATTCGTCAGAAATTTTGTAAGCCATAACTAACTTGATTTTTTGTTTATGATTATTTTATTACTTTTCAAATTAACGTCGCAAAGTTATAAAGAATGGACAAAAAACAAATTCGATTTTCAATTTTTACTTAGTTTAAATAGTGAATTTTTTGCATATGTTTTTTAACTGACCTAATATTCACTGGAGTTCATTATGCTTTTTCAGCTGTAAAGTAAGCGCAGTAAGGCTGCAGTCCGCATTCTTTGCACTTTGGTTTCCGGGCAACACAAACATATCTGCCGTGCAAAATCAGCCAATGATGTGCGATAGGTATCATATCCTCAGGGATGTTTGCGATCAGTTGTTTCTCAGTTTCAAAAGGAGTTTTTGAGTTGATCGACAGTCCGATACGTGCTGCCACCCTAAAGACGTGTGTGTCGACGGCCATGGCTGGTTTATTAAAAATTACAGAGGCTATCACACTTGCAGTTTTTCGTCCGACACCAGGTAATTTGATTAATTCATCCACCTCATCAGGCATGACACCATTATAATCGGCGATAAGTTTGCGGGCCATTCCAACCAGGTGCTTTGCTTTATTATTGGGGTAGGAACACGACCTGATATATTCAAAAACTTCGTCAGGCTCAACTTCAGCGAGCTTTTCGGCAGAGGGAAAACGCTTAAGTAGTTCCGGAGTGATCAGATTTACCCGTTTGTCCGTGCATTGTGCCGATAGAATTACGGCTACAAGCAGCTCGTATGGACTACGATAATGCAGTTCACTTTCAGCAACAGGCATATTTTCTTTAAACCATTCGATGACCTTCTCATACCTATCTTTTATTTGCATGGAATCTCTTTTAAGATGTGCGTTAAAATTAAGACTCCTTTTGTAGATTTTCGTGTTAATTTTGCAACTGTAATTTTAATTGTTTATGATCTCATACCTGCAAGTAGAAAATCTCACAAAATATTGGGGGGAATCGCCTCTTTTTGATGGAATTAGCTTTTCAGTTTCCGAAGGCCAAAAAGTCGCAATGATTGCTAAAAACGGCGCCGGAAAATCAACATTAATGGATATCATCGCAGGTTTGGAGACCCCCGATTCTGGCAAATCAACTTTGTCAAACGATATTTCAATCGGATACTTGCGTCAGAATCCGGATTTGAATCCTGAGGATACGGTGCTAGAAGCTGCTTTTAACTCGAACGGGGAATTGATTCAGGCTGTTAAAAACTACGAAAAGGCACTTGAAAGTCACGATCCGCATCTGTTAGATGATGCTATGGAGCGAATGAATGTGCTGAATGCATGGGACTTTGAACTTCGGATTAAGCAAATTCTGACGCAGTTGAAGATCACAGACGTAAATCAGCAAATCAAATTTCTTTCGGGAGGGCAGAAGAAAAGAGTCGCACTGGCGCATATTCTGATTGATGAACCCGATTTTTTGATCCTTGATGAGCCTACCAACCACCTCGATCTGGAGATGATTGAATGGCTCGAAAAATACCTCGAAAAGGCCAAAGGCACCTTGTTTATGGTAACGCACGACAGGTATTTTCTTGATCGGGTATGTAACGAAATAATTGAATTAGAAGATAACACAATATATAAATACAAAGGGAACTACTCTTACTACGTTGAGAAAAGAGAAGAGCGGATTCAATCGATGAATGCCGAAATCGACCGTGCCAGGAACCTTTTTCGTACCGAACTTGAATGGCTGCGTAAGATGCCTCAGGCCCGGAGCCACAAATCAAAGTATCGTACTGAAGCTGCTTATAAATTGCAGGAGAAGGCTTCGCAGCGTCGCGCGGAAGATGAGGTTGAACTTACAGTACAGGGGAAGCGGCTTGGAAGTAAAATCCTTAATGTGAAGAGTCTTTGTAAAGCTTTCGATGACCTGGTAATATTGGATAAGTTCAGCTACAACTTTGCAAGACTGGAGAAAATAGGGATCATCGGAAAAAATGGCAGTGGCAAAACGACTGTGTTAAATATGCTGACAGGTGCATTGCAAGCAGACAGCGGTACCATTGATGTTGGTGAAACGATCAGCTTTGGTTATTACCGCCAGGACGGAATCAGTTTTAATCCGGGTGATCGTGTGATCGATGTGATTAAAGAGATCGCCGAAGTGGTGGATATGGGAAACGGCAACAGGATGACCGCTTCGCAATTTCTGAATTATTTTCTTTTTCCGCCCGAATCGCAGTTCAATTTTGTTGACAAGTTGAGTGGTGGTGAAAAACGTAGGTTGTACCTCTGCACAATCCTGATGCGAAATCCGAATTTTCTGATTCTGGATGAGCCGACAAACGATTTGGATATCATGACATTAAATGTGCTTGAAGACTATCTTCGCAATTTTCAGGGATGTGCAATTGTTGTCTCGCATGACCGGTTTTTTATGGATAAGATTGTCGATCATTTATTTGTTTTCGAAGGAGATGGAGTCATCAAAGATTTTCCGGGAAATTACTCCGATTACCGCGATTGGGTTGATGCTAAAGAGAAAGAACAGCGTGTTCCTGAGAAGAAGGAAAAAGTTGCGAAACCCAAGCCGGTTAAGGAGGGTAGTCGCAAATTAAGCTTTAACGATAAACGAGAATTAGAGCAATTAGAGAAGGATATTGAACTGCTTGAGGCGGAAAAACGGATAATTGAAACAGCTATGAATTCTGGCGACTGCCCTGCAGAAGAACTGGTCATTAAATCGCAGCGCCATGGCGAAATCAGGGATTTACTCGACGATAAAGAGTTGCGTTGGCTGGAATTGAGCGAACAGGATTAGGGGAAAGGTTTAGGGATAAAGTGTGAAACGTCTGTTGCCAATTACCATTGCTATATACATCCGCAAACGAATCCTTCGGCCAGCCCTTCGAGTAATTCTTCAACTTTGACAGCTTCCGGATCAGATCCACGACAGGCATCGCAGACAGGTAAATTTACTTTTGGATGAAAGGTGATATTTTTGGTTAATACGGGCTTTTCGCAAACGAAACAAAGAATCAATGGCGCAGGCATATTAATTTAGTCCGAAATGATGATCATCCGTTAAGTCGGATGTTTCGTAACTCTCCCGTTCCATCAAAAATGATCCGCCTGTGCCCTCTGCATCACGACTATTTCCCGATATTTTCCCATTTGGCATAAGTTCTCCCTCCCAGGTATCGAGCTCATAGATAATATCTTCGTCGCTAAATAAAATTTCGCAGGAATGTGATTTGAGGTTGATTCTTGTACCGTTGATCCGTCCGGCAACTTCCTGCTTTACAATGAATGTCTCTTCACCATCGATTTGCTCCGAAAAACGCAGAACTCCCTTCAGATGACTTCCTTTTTGGTTTATTTCAGCGTATCCACTGTCTTTACCAAATCCGAAATCTTCTTCAAATCGCCAACGTCCTGTAAGATTTATTTTCTCGGGCATCACTCAATTATTCAATCGTAAATATAAAATATATCCTCAAAATTTATGCCTCAAAATTAACCATTATTAGAAACATTCAAATCATGATCTTTCTTAACCTTTAAATAACAGAGGCCATCCTGATTAGATGGCCTCTGAATTAGGATATTTGAAATGATTTTTTATTTCACGTAAGAAGCATTATTCAAGAAATCAAAACTTTTCTGAACACTTACAAATGGTTCGAAATCATATCTTTCTACTTCAACAAAACAAACTTTGGTGCCGGCTTTTGCTTTGTTTTCATAAATTGGTTTGAAATCAATCAGGCCACTTGCACCAATCTCTTTTTCATCTTTAATATGCAATAATTCAAATCTTTTGGGATACTTATTGAAGTACGCAACAGCATTTTGGCCACCTTTGTAAATCCAGTAAACATCCAATTCAAAAGTTACTTTTTTAGGGTCGGTATTTTTAAGCATGTAATCATAAACAAGCTCGTCGGCATCGGTAATCTTCGAAAACTCCTTGCTGTGATTATGATAGCCGAAGCGAATTCCAGCTGCATTGCATTTCTCGCCGATGGCGTTAAAATATTCACAGGTTTTTTTCAACGCTTCGAGATTTTTGTACGGATACTCTCCCATAGATGGCTTCACAATGTACTTGCAACCTGCTTTTTTGTGCGCGGCAATGGCCATATCCCACCAGATCATAGCTGCATCCCATGATGCCTGATCACCCGTATAATTTGCGCCAGTGTGTGAACTTACCAATTTCATTCCGTTAGCTTCAAGCAAGGCTTTAAAAGCTTCTGGTTCCATTCCGTAAAATTTACCTTTGTCAAAGCTAGCAGCCTCCATTGATGTATATCCAATTTTCCCCATTTTTTCGATTGTACCTTTTACATCCTTATTCAGATCATCACGAAGTGAATACATCTGAAGACCAATGTCTTTCTTCTTTTTTGCAAAAGATGACTGTGATAATCCACCGAGAATAAATGCAACCAATGCAATAATTGCCAGTGGTTTAATAAGATTCGTTTTCATTCGTTTTAAAATTTTAAATAAAGTAGTATGAATATTTTTTAACTAAATGTGAATACGGCAAAAATATAGTTATAATCGGTTTAAACCAAATTATTCAGTCGGTATACGATGTGCACCCTCTTTGCGTGGAGGAATCTTTTTTTTTAATTGATTTTTACCGATTATTTACTAAGTTTAAACTTTGGTTCACGTCAAGTCCTCCCATTTTGTAAAATGCTCTGATTCTTTTGCTTATTAGTGTGAGGAGAAAACGTCACGGACTTATTTCGGGCAACCTAAAAATAAAAGACATAACTTTGAGAAAAAATGAAAATTAATCAATTGACTTGTATGGGTTTGTACGGTTTTTTGACGGTGTCTTCAATTCATGCCAGCGAACCTGCTAAGAAGAATTTCAAGCAAAAACGGCTTCCTAATATTGTCTTAATATTGGCCGATGACCTGGGTTATGGTGACCTTAACTGCTATGGAGCAACGCAGTACCTGACTCCAAACCTTGACCGACTTGCATCCGGAGGCGTACGATTCACCAATTTTTATGTCTCGCAAGCCGTTTGCAGTGCCTCCCGGGCTGCTTTGCTGACTGGATGTTATTCGAATCGGGTTGGGATTGGCGGTGCCTTGTTTCCAAATTCACAAATTGGATTAAATCCCAAGGAAGAAACAATAGCTGAAGTACTTAAAAAAAGTGGCTATACGAGTGGCATTTTCGGAAAGTGGCATTTGGGTTATCAGCACGAGTTTTTGCCTTTGCAACAGGGTTTTACTGAATACCTTGGTTTACCCTATTCGAATGATATGTGGAAATACAATCTTGACGGATCGGTGGCGACACCTGAGCAAAATAAAAATAAGGCGAATTACCCTCCACTTCCATTGATCGATGGGAATGATGCTGTAAAAGAAATTGTTACAATGGAGGATCAGGCCCAACTTACAACGATATATACCAATCGCGCTGTTTCGTTTATCGAAAAACACAAGAATGAGCCTTTTTTCCTCTACCTCCCTCACTCGATGCCTCATGTACCTATTGCTGCCTCTGATAAGTTTAAAGGTAAAAGTGAACAAGGAGTTTATGGCGATGTATTAATGGAAATTGATTGGTCGGTAGGACAAGTTCTGGAAACCCTCGAAAAAAACAGACTTACGGATAATACACTTGTTATTTTTGTCTCAGATAATGGCCCCTGGCTTAATTTTGGGAATCATGCAGGTTCAGCTGGCGGACTTCGTGAAGGGAAGGGAACAAGTTGGGAAGGTGGTCAGAGGGTTCCATGTATTATGAAATGGCCGGGTCATATTCCCGAGGGTTCGGTTTGTAATAAAATAGCAGCCACAATTGATATTCTTCCTACTTTGGCTAATATTTCGGATGCCCAGCTTCCAACTAATAAAATCGATGGAGTCAACATCCTTCCGTTGATGACCGGTGATCTAAAGGCCAATCCGCGAGAAGTGTTTTTGTATTACTATAACTCGAATTGCCTGGAAGCTGTCCGAAAAAATCAATGGAAACTTGTATTCACTCATCGGTCACAAACTTACGAAGGATTTGCCCCCGGAAAAGACGGTGTTGGCGGAAAAACCGGCAATGTTCAGGTGGAACCTGCACTTTATGATTTGCGACGTGATCCGGGTGAACGATACGATGTAAAAGATCTTAACCCTGAAATTGTTGCAGAACTTACAAAAATTGCAGACGAAGCAAGAGCTGATCTGGGTGACGGGATTTTAAATATCAAAGGAGCGAATGTTAGAGAACCTGGAAGAGTGAGTGTTCAGTAAATTGTGACTAAGTATTAAATATGAAAATTTTAAGAAAAGAAATTCTGTTTGTTTCAATAGCAGTATTAATGTTGGTGATCACGGGAGATCTAACAGCCAGGACAAAAAAGAAAGACCCTCCCATCGTTCAGACGGGACTTAGCGAACGCGAATACCTTGTAAATATTTTGATTAAGATTGCTGATCCTGTGCTGGAGTCATTGAGCAAAAATCAGCTAAAAGAAAGGATGCCTGTTGAGTCTGCTCCGAACCAGAAGACTGACCGGAAAAATTACACATACCTTGAAGCACTTGGACGGACGCTTGCAGGTATGGCTCCCTGGCTCGAATTGGGACCTGATGATTCAGCAGAAGGAAAATTGCGCGAAAAGTATATTTTGCTTGCATTGCAAAGTATCCGAAATACGACTGATCCAGAATCGGTTGATTTCATGAATTTTACAAAAGGAGGGCAACCGCTTGTTGATGCAGCTTTTTTGTCTCAGGCTTTGCTCCGGGCACCAAATCAGCTATGGGGACGATTAAGCGCGCAGGATAAAGAGCATGTAATTAATGCATTAAAATCAACAAGGATAATCACCCCCGGTTATAATAACTGGTTGCTGTTCAGTGCTGAAGTTGAATCCGCATTGTTAAAATTCACAGGTTCATGCGACCGGATGCGCATCGATTATGCGGTAAGGGAACATTTGAATTGGTACAAAGGCGATGGATTATATGGCGACGGACCCAACTTCCATTTCGATTACTACAATAGTTTTGTGATACACCCCATGTTACTGGAGGTACTTCAGACCCTTAAAGATGCCGGTGATCATGTCGAAGCGAATTATGATCTAGTGCTTCAGCGCAGCCGCAGATATGCTGCTATTCAGGAACGACTTATCTCCCCCGAGGGAACATATCCAATCGTGGGACGGTCGATTGCTTATCGCTTCGGTGCATTTCAGGTACTTTCCCAAATGTCACTTTTGCATGCGCTACCCGAAAACGTTTCACCTCAGCAGGTACGTTCTGCACTTTATACATTGATTAAAAGGCAGATTGAAGTACCTGGAACTTTCGATGAAAATGGGTGGCTTACGATTGGTGTTGCTGGTCACCAACCCAATGCCGGAGAAGGATATATCTCAACTGGAAGCCTATACCTTTGCACTGAGGGATTACTGATGCTTGGTTTGCCGGCAACAGACTCTTTTTGGAAAGGGGCGGATGAGAAATGGACATCCAGAAAGGCATGGGATGGTGAATATTTTCCGATAGATCATGCGCTTTAGAGAAGGATTGTTTGATAATTCTGTTAAGCTATGTGAGTATTTAGCGCAATTTGTGCAAATCACGAATCATTTTGTCCATTGACTGTATTAAAGTTCAATGTATCTTTGAAAAGATTATTACTAATAACGACCTCGTTAACTGTTTTATTTGAATCAAAAATGAAAAACACCAAAATGTTGGCGACATTGGGAATCTGCTCGGTAGGGTTGATTCCTAACAGTTACGGACAAACCAAAGAGCAAAAACGTCCGAACATCCTTTTTATAATGAGCGATGATCATGCTTATCAGGCGATTAGCGCATATGGATCTGGACTGAATTCTACTCCGAATATTGACCGGATTGCCAAAGAGGGGGCGATTTTTACAAGGGCATTTGTCACAAACTCTATTTGCGCTCCCAGCCGGGCCGTGATGCTCACTGGCAAATATAGCCATCTGAATGGAAAAACCGATAATGTGGGTGGTTTTAACTGGGAACAAATGATTTTCCCTAAACTTTTACAGCAGAATGGTTATCAGACTGCATTAATCGGAAAGATCCATCTCGACGGTAATCCCCAGGGTTTCGATTATTCGAATGTACTGCCCGGACAAGGCAATTATTACAATCCCGACTTTATTGAAAATGGTGTCCGTAAGCAATATCCTGGTTATGTGACTACATTGACGACGCAATTTGCGCTTGACTGGCTCGATAAAAAGCGCGATAAGTCAAAGCCTTTCTGCCTGCTGTATCACCAAAAAGCGCCACATCGTAATTGGTTACCCGAGGAGAAATACCTGAACCTTTACGAAGATCGCGATTTCCCGTTTCCGGATACATTCTTTGATGATTATACCGGTCGCGGAACCGCCGCTCATACGCAGGAGATGGGAATCGTAAAAGAGATGATGTGGGGACATGATATGAAGTTTGAAAATGATCCTTATACGGGTGAACCAACTAATTTCGTTCAGGATATAAAAAGGATGGACGAAAAGCAACGGAAGGCTTGGCGTGGAGCATATAATGCAAGAAATGAAGAATTTATAAAGGCTAAGCCTCAAGGCCGTGATTTGGCAAAATGGAAATACCAGCGGTATATTCGAGATTATCTCAAAGTAATTAAGTCCGTTGACGATGGAGTAGGTGAGGTGCTTGACTATCTTGATAAAAACGGTCTGACAGAAAATACAATTGTTGTTTATACTTCTGATCAAGGTTTTTACCTTGGAGAACACGGATGGTTTGACAAGCGGTTTATGTACGAAGAGTCGTTCCGGACTCCGTTGTTAATCAGATATCCGAAAGAAATTAAACCGGGAACAGTTATCACACAAATGGTTCAAAATATTGACTTTGCACCGACTTTTTTGAATTATGCAGAAGTAAAGGCTCAAAAGGAGATGCAGGGGGAATCGTTTCGAAAGGTGTTAAGCGGTGAATCGATGAAATGGAGAGATGCGATCTATTACCATTATTATGAATATCCCGGCGTTCATGCTGTCAAGCGTCATTATGGCGTAAGGACCGAGCGATACAAGCTCATTCATTTTTATTACGATATTGATGAATGGGAAATGTACGATCTTGAAAAAGATCCGCACGAGATGAAAAGTGTTTATAATGATGCTGCTTACGCAGAAATTCAGGCAGATCTTCTAAAAAAGTTGAAAGAGCTTCGTGTGAAGTATAAAGACACGGATGAAGTCACACAATCGTTTTTACCCAAAAGGAAGAACTAATATTTTTTCAAACTCATTAATTATCAAGTTTATGAAACGAACCAACAGCTATTTGAGGATCGTAACACTCTTTGTGTTATTTAGTGGTTTTGCTCTATCTGCGATCGCCAAAAACGAGGTGAAACAGTTAATTTGCGAATACAAAACAAATCCACTTGGTATTGATGTTCTCAAACCCAGGCTCAGCTGGCAGCTTGTATCTGCCGACAAAGATGTGATGCAAACCGCTTATGAAATAAGGGTTGCAGACTCGCCTTCCAAATTGAATTCAAACAAATTGATTTGGTCAACGGGTAAAGTAAACGGTTCACAATCTGTTAGTGTGGCTTACGGTGGACCTGCTTTGGGCACGATGCAACAGCTTTACTGGCAGGTTCGTGTTTGGGATAATAAGAACAAGGCAACAGCCTGGAGTGAACCTGCTTCATGGGAAATGGGTATTCTTAAGCCTACAGAATGGAAAGCTTCCTGGATTTCGATCGGCACTGAAAAAGAGGTAGATGGCTCAAAACCTGCTCAGTATTTCAGGAAAGAGTTTGCAGTTGCCAAAAAAGTAAAATCGGCCCGCGTTTATGCGACAGCACTTGGTTTATATCAATTGCATATCAATGGTGCAAGAGTAACCACCGACCTTTTTACACCTGGTTGGACCAGCTATAAAAAGCGTTTGCAGTACCAGACTTACGATGTGACATCAATGCTAAAAGGACAGAATGCAATTGGCGTTATATTGGCTGACGGCTGGTATCGCGGGAATATTGGATTTTCAAAACAGCACAATTATTATGGAAATAAGTTGGGGCTTCTGCTTCAGTTGCAGATTGCTTATACTGATGGATCTACAGAAACCATTGGTTCCGATAATAGCTGGAAAGTAACCGCAAATGGACCGATTATTGAATCTGATATTTATAATGGTGAACTTTATGATGCACGTCTTGAATTCAGCGGATGGGATCAGACGGGTTATGATATGACGAAATGGGACAATGCTGCCTCGTTGAGCCAGTCAAAGGATATCCTTATTGCGCCTCAGGGCGTTCCAGTGAAAGCAATTCAGGAGATCAAACCGATTAAACTGTTGGTCACGCCAAAGGGTGAAACCGTTTTCGACATGGGTCAGAATATGGTAGGATGGGTAAGATTGAAAGTGACAGGAAATAAAGGAGACAAGATAACGCTGAAATTTGCTGAAGTACTCGATAAAGCCGGCAATTTTTATACCGAAAATCTTCGTGCTGCGAAATGTACCGATGTTTACCTGCTGAAAGGGGAAGGGACAGAGATTTACGAACCGAACTTCACATTTCATGGTTTCAGGTTTGTTAAAATTGAAGGATTAGCAGCTGCCCCAACTCTTGATCAAATCACTGGAGTCGTGATTCATTCTGATATGAAACCTACCGGAACCTTCAGTTGCTCTGACACTTTGATTAATCAGCTTCAGCATAATATTCAATGGGGTCAGAAAGGCAATTTTCTGGATGTTCCCACCGATTGTCCGCAGCGTGACGAGCGACTTGGCTGGACAGGTGATGCGCAGGTTTTTAGCATGACTGCAGCTTTCAACTTCGATGTTGCCGAATTCTATACAAAATGGATGGGCGATTTTACGGCCGATCAGTCTCCAGAAGGAAGAGTCCCTCATGTAATTCCAGATGTCTTAAATGGTGGCGGAGGTTCAACTGCATGGGCAGATGCTTCTATCATTGTTCCCTGGACGGTTTATCTTGCATATGGAGATCAACGGATTTTGGAAACACAGTACCCAAGTATGAAAGCATGGGTGGGTTATATGACGAGTCGGGCAGGAGATGACTATCTGTGGACGGGTGATTCTCATTTTGGTGATTGGCTCGCCTTTGCTACTTCAAATTCAGATTATACCGGAGCAACTACAGAAAAGGATCTGATAGCAACGGCATATTATTGCTATTCAACTAATTTACTGGGCAAAATTGCAACAATTCTTGGTCATAAAGAGGATGCCGAAAAATATCAGCAACAAGTCGTTGAAATCAAGAAAGCCTTTAACCACGAATTTGTAACGCCAAGCGGAAGGTTGGTTTCGCACACCCAAACTGCTTATGCACTTGCATTGGCATTTGATCTTCTCCCCGAAAACCTGATTCCAAAAGCTGCAGAATACTTTGCCAATGATGTTCAGAAATTCGGCCACCTGACTACAGGGTTTGTCGGAACACCGCTGTTGTGCAAAACACTTTCAGCCATTGGTCGCGATGATCTGGCATTTATGTTATTGAACAACAAGAAATATCCTTCATGGCTGTACCCGGTTTTGCAAGGGGCTACTACAATCTGGGAACGTTGGGATGGTCAGAAACCTGACGGCTCTTTCCAGGATGTAGGAATGAATAGTTTCAATCACTATGCTTATGGCGCTATTGGCGAATGGCTTTACAGACATGTTGCCGGTATTGATATCGATCCAAATCATCCAGGGTATAAACATATCCTGCTTGCACCCCATCCAGGTGGTGGACTCAAAAACGCAAATGCAGAAATCATAACACTTTATGGTAAAGTGGGCTCAGCGTGGAAATTTGAAAACGGAGATTTTGTTTGCGAAGTGTTGATTCCTGCGAATACTACAGCAACTGTTACTTTACCTTCCGCAAAAGCGGAACAGGTAAAACTAGACGGTCTGCCGGTTAAGGCAGGAGTTCAAAAAGGCAATGAATTTCAGATTAATCTGGGTTCTGGTAAATACCTTTTTAGCTATCCGGCTCAGGCTTTGATTGACGCAACTGCAGCGAAGAAGAAATAAATATTGGTTGCTTTATCTTCGTTTATCAGCGAAATTTGCGGGTAGTTCAAATTCCCCGCTGATTTCGCCGATTTTCGTTGAAGGATTTTTGTACAATGTAAATTTATTAACCCGAACGTTTATTCTGAAAAGACAACTGAAAAAGGACTCCGACAATCCTTATAACGGAGATATCTTAACCTGAATTTCACCAACAAAGTGCTCCAGAGTTTTCTCGTTTCGTTACGGCTTACCCTTTTGTTTCGAATCATTTTAAAACGAAGCCTTATATATGTCAATCGGAGTGAGCTGGGTTTTTTAGTTACAGAAATTCAGTATTTGATCAATAATAAATTTTTATGGGAATTAATAATCTGTAAATTAAGGATATATAGTTAGTATTGATGGATTATTCAAATAGGACCAAGGTTTTGACTTTTCTAATCAATAAAATAGTGGTGAAATTCACGGCATCCAAATTGCACGAATTCAGTTGTTTATCTTGCGAATTAAAAAAGATGTTTTTAAATCCTGTTAATTTGTTAATCTGTTTTCAGACTAAAAAAAAACGTTTATATTTGCATCCGCTTAGCAGAAACAACTATACTGTTTGATTTTTAGTAAAATCATCTGGCTGGAAAGGTTTGGCAAAAAAAGATGAATGCGGGAATAGCTCAGTTGGTAGAGCACGACCTTGCCAAGGTCGGGGTCGCGAGTCCGAGTCTCGTTTCCCGCTCAGATTATAACAAACGTTCATATAGTGGTGCATTTTAAGCGGGAATAGCTCAGTTGGTAGAGCACGACCTTGCCAAGGTCGGGGTCGCGAGTCCGAGTCTCGTTTCCCGCTCATAGTAATGCCCAGGTGGTGGAATGGTAGACACGTTGGACTTAAAATCCAATGGCCATTACGGTCGT
>JBBRZE010000088.1:0-21997 GCA_038236995.1 Bacteroidales bacterium
CAGACATACGATTAAAACCTGAGAACTTAATATAACCTTTCCACTTTTTACATTAACCCTCTGCATTTAATGCCATGCCCCTAAAATTGCACCCATCGCTGTATAGCTGCAAATATCGTAGCCGGCATGAATCAGGTAATGTTTAAGTGAGTAGTTCTCGTAAATCGTAGTATTTGCCTTTGAAGCTGAAATCCAGACAATTGAAATAATCGCACCCATTCCTGCTCCCGATATGACATTCCATTTCGGAGTGATAAAAGTAGCCATCGCCAAGGCAGCGACGAAAGCAAAGAAAAGCGAAAGAAGTGCCATTAGCCAGATAGGGTGTCCTTTTATAAAATCGGCTTCCGTGAACCCATTTTCGTGCATCCAACTCTTTCCAAGGATAAGCGGGGAATACCAAAAGCTGCCCATGATCACTTTCACAATAGCAGCAATCAAAACAGCCCAAATATTAATATTTTCAAACAAAGACATCGAATTTCATTAAAACTGTTGTAAACATATTAACAAAATCAACACATAAAAGTTTCAGAAAGCGGGATAATATGTTTCGGTAAGGGTCTTATAATCCTCCGTATAATGTCCGTCTTTGTCCAAAATGACTAACTCATTATTATTCGGATAGCATGGTTGCACTGTAAATTCCAATAAAACCCGTTTAGGAACTCTCCCAAACTTAGGGATTACTTGTGTTTGCTGTCGCAGATAAAAACCAGCCAGACGGGCACATCCCCTGAATTCCTCGCAACTCGCAAAAGGGATGATAACACAAAGACTGCCGTTAATGTTGAGTAATTTCCGGGCGCAGGTCACCAACTGATCGAAAGTTAGCACGTCGTTATGCCGGGCAACTGAAAGTGCTGCATTTTTGGTTTTTAAAGAGTTGACAAAGAAAGGAGGATTACTGACAATCAAATCGTAAGGTCCAACCGGCAAATTGGCAAACACATGAAAATCGGTATTGAATACATTTAGCCGGTCACTCCACGCCGATTGTTCGAAATTGTATTTTGCTTCCTCGCAGGCCAGCTCATCAATTTCAACTGCATCAATCATCGCACTTGAGCGCTGTGCAAGCATCAACGCGATGAGTCCGGTTCCTGTTCCAACATCAAGAATCTGATGTGCATCAACAACCGGAGTCCAGGCACCGAGCAGAACTCCGTCTGTACCAACCTTCATAGCTGACTTGTGTTGTTCTATCCGGAATTGTTTGAATTCGAACCAGTTATTTCTGCTCATTTATAAATTCTTTGCTATCCTTTTCTAAAAATCAAAATTTTTCAAACGCCCCCAATCCAAAGAGCGCGAAATCGTACTTCACCGGATCGGTTGGATCAAATAACCGCAAATTGGCAGTTAACTCTTCCACCGCTTGCCAATCGTTTTGAGTCCGCTGAAGCAATCCCAATTTCCGGGCAACGCTTCCGGAATGGACATCCAACGGCATCATTAACGCAGAAACCGGAATCGAATTCCATAAGCCAAAATCAACCCCGCTA
Organism: Bacteroidales bacterium; assembly: GCA_038236995.1. Taxonomy (GTDB): domain Bacteria; phylum Bacteroidota; class Bacteroidia; order Bacteroidales; family Prolixibacteraceae; genus JAAFHB01. The sequence continues at coordinate 1,506 of JBBRZE010000088.1, forward strand.
CCTGACGGTCGGATCATCCACCTAAGGAACATGTTGATACGTTTTGCTGATGATCCTGTTTCCGGGTTTGCAATATGTTTTTCGGTGCGATGCTGAGGTTCAAAAGAAAGAAACCTCTCCCGAAAATGGATGATCGCTGATTTCACTGTGCCATCAATGGAAAAACCATCCATAAACAGCTTTTCAAGCCCTCCGTGTTCGCGGTAAATTGCCGAAAGCGCATTCATAAAATAAAAGCAGTCAGTTCCGTTGAATGTCCGGTGAACAAATGATTCAAAACGCTCAGGATCTTCAATCACAGTTCTGGTTAGAAATTCAAAGGGCTCACCATCCATTAACCGGATTAGTTTATTGCCATTCCTGATGATGGTCGGTCGTTGTCCCCAGGCAATTGTAGCCGAAAGAAACCCGGCAATCTCAATATCTTCCTTGCGCGAAAACTGATGTGGAATTGAAATAGGATCTACTTCAATAAAGTTCACGCAATTAAATTGATTATACTTTTCGTCGAGGAAATTCTTTAATTCGTCAGGAGACATAGATACAAGTAGTTGTAAGAATAATGATTAGAAAGCAAATCCAAAATACCACTAAAGCTCAACCACACCATCCCTGATATGGATCATCCTGTCAGACATTCCGGCAAAATGCTCGTCATGCGTCACAATGATAAAGGTTTGCCCGAATTTTTCGCGAAGGTCGAAAAAGAGGCGGTAAAGCTCTTCCTGATTATGAGAATCAAGATTTCCGGAGGGTTCATCGGCCAGTATAATTGCCGGATTATTGATCAATGCCCTGGCAACTGCAACCCGCTGCTTCTCGCCACCAGACAACTGTGAAGGGCGATGATCGAGGCGATCAGTCAGTTCAAGAATTTTTAGTAATTCCTTTGCCCTTGATTCAACCTCTTTTCGGTTTCGTCGGGCTATATATCCTGGAATACAGACGTTTTCGAATGCAGAAAATTCAGGTAATAAATGATGAAACTGAAATACAAAACCAATTTCTTTATTTCTGAAGCGGGAAAGTTCATTTTCGTTTGAAGCAAAAACATCTTTCTGGTTGATCCAGACCTTGCCGGAATCGGGTTTGCCCAATGTTCCCAGAATTTGAAGTAAGGTGGTCTTCCCTGCCCCACTTGCCCCGACAATCGATACGATCTCTCCCTTCGACACGTCAAGCGAAATACCTTTCAAGACCTGAAGGTCACCAAACGATTTAACAAGTAACTCGGCTTTAAGCATCTATCTGGAATAAACGTGTAAAATAGAAATTTAAATTAATCCTTTAGTTCATCCTCAATTTTCCGCTTAACTTCTGAAGTCCCATTTTCAATTTTATCGGTCAGTTTGGTAAAATCCTGCTTAATATCAGAAGTTTGATTCTCAAATTCCCGTTTTAGATCACCTGTAGCCTTATTAAATTCGCGCATTCCCTTTCCTACTGTGCGCGCCAATCCCGGAATAGCATCCGCACCAAAGAATAGTAACGCAAAAAAAACCACAACCATTATTTCACCACCACTGAGAAAGAGTACTATATGTTCCATATTGATTTGCTTTTTGACAAAGATACAATTTTGAACAACGAATGATCATTTTAGACCAACGATTTTCGTCCGCTATAAAAATGTAATTGAATACTAAAAATAGCAGTCGCATTTTTATTGTACTAATATTCAGCCGGTAATAGCTTTAATTGTTCGTAACTGAATACTGGTCCGTCTTTACACACGTAAACCTCACCAACATTGCAACGTCCACACTTTCCGAATCCGCATTTCATGCGGTTTTCCAGTGTCGTATAGATATTCTCTTCCGTAAAGCCCAATTTTTCGAGTACAGGGAATGTAAATTTGATCATAATTGGTGGACCACAGACAATTGCAATCGTGTTCTCTGCCGAAGGAGCAGTTTTTTCAAGAATCATAGGAACAAAACCAACCTCACCTTTCCAGTCAGGTGTTTCACCTCCCGGATCGACAGTTGTTATCAGCTTTACTTCAGGGCGACTTCTCCATTCCGCAAGTTCGTCTTTATAAACCAGGTCATCAACAGATTTAGCACCATAAACGATGGTAATATCCTTAAAATTTTCGCGCGTATCCAGCGCATTCCAGATCACGCAACGCATAGGCGGCAACGCAATACCGCCGGCTATAAATAACAGGCTTTTCCCTTTCCATTCATCCAACGGAAAGGTATTTCCATAAGGTCCCCTGAATCCAACTACATCACCTTCTTCAGCCAATGCCAATGCAGAGGTAACTTTACCCGCCTGACGAAAAGTACATTCGATATACCCTTTTCGTGTAGGCGACGATGCAATACAGAAGGTAGACTCTCCCACTCCCATGATGGAGTATTCACCAAATTGTCCCGCTTTAAAACTAAATGATTCGGCATCCTCTTCATTTTCAAATTTCAATCGAAATGTCTTTACACCAGGAGCTTCGAGTGTAATTTTTTCGATCCGCATCAGGTATGGAATATATATGTTCTGATTACTCATTTCGGTTATGCGCTTATAAAGAAGTTAAAGTATCTAAAATATTGATGTCAGCAGGACATGACCGTGAACAACGGCCACATCCGACACATCCGGCTATTTTCGATTTATTTGGTATGTATAAGAATTTGTGCAGAATGCGCTGACGCCAGCGGGCACCTTGTGTTTCACGCGGGTTATGCCCGGAAGTATGCAGCGTAAACAGACCAAATCCACAAGAATCCCAACACCTTAGCCTGGTTCCTTTATTGCCGTGCGCTTCGTCCTGAATATCGAAACAACTGCAAACAGGGCAAACATATGCACAGGAGCCACATCCGAGACATGCCTTCGACTTATCGTCCCATACGGGATTTTCAAACAGGTTTTGCAATTTTGCCTGTATCTCCTCCTGGTTAAACCGGGTAGCTACAACAGCAAGGTTCTGCTCCTTGTCTTCTTCGGATTTAGTTTCAAACAAATCACTGTTTTCACTCACTAATAGTTTTCCTTTCGGAGTTATAACTTCAGCAAGATATTCACCTCCTGACAGTTTAGTGAGAAGAACATCACTTCCTGAAGTGTTTCCTGGTCCGCTGTTTACAGAAGTACAAAAACAATATTCATCGCTTCGGCTGCAGCTAAAACTAATCAGGAAAACTCTTTCCCTGCGGTTATTGAAGATGATATCCTTATAGTCGCCATTAAAAGTATCGGTGAGTGGAATAAATGCCGCGGCATCGCAGGGACGGGTTCCCCACAAAACGACATCGGGGAAAACACTGTTTGCAGCATCGGTAATTTCAGTTTTCGCTTTTGATTTTTGATAGGAAAACAGTTTTTCTGTGCGGGGAAAGACAACCGACTTTGCGGAATTGGCTGTAACAATATAGTCTTCAGTAATTTCTCCAAAGGTCTGCACTTTGTCAAAAAGCGCCAAATTCCCCTTTGCCTTTGGTGCGTATATGGTTTTCCCACTCCCGATCAAATTATTGAATAATTTTTCGAGTGACGGCTTTCTGATCAGATAATTTTCGGTCTGCATCGTTATCTTATAAAAGATTCTTTATCATCGGGTTTAAAACTCGAAAGTGTATTTTGCTTGTCGAGTGACGGACCATAACTTCCGAAATTATCAGTCACATCCTGAAGCATGCTTTTTGTAAGCAAATGAATGGGGATTCCCATCGGACAGGCATTGTAACATGCTTCACAATTGGTGCAACGTCCGGCAAGGTGCATGGCTCTCATAATGTGCCATTCGAGGTTTCCAAGCGGATGAGAAGCGACTGAAATCCATTGTGGCTGGTTGTCGTCAACCGTACATCGGGTACAGTAACACAGCGGACAAGCAGCACGACAGGCATAACACTTAAAGCATGGTTCCAGTTCTTTGACCCAATAGGCAAACCGTTCCGTGACGGGTATACGCTTGATTGTGTCAATCGTCTTCCTGTATTTTTCCTCAATTTCAATCCGGTGTGTTGACAGAAATAATTCAATTGCCGCGAACGATTCGAAATCGACCAGTTCATTTTCAGGAGTAACTCCCAAAATAACAAGGTCATTCTCTGTGATCTGGTTTTCGACTGCCAACTGAAGTATACTTCTCAATACTGGAACCGGCGCAACAATTGCTGGCTTACCCAGTTTTTTAATTTCTAATTTGGTAAGGTAAACTGCCAGATTTTGAACGCAACGGCTATCAAAAATCAGGCTTTCGCAATCAACATCCTGGGTCACAAAAATTGCACGGGTGCGGTTTGCGGTGCCTTTACCGTAGCCAATGACCACCTGAACCGATTTCGATTCGAGCAGGGCTGCTGCTTTTTTTATCAGTTCATTCATTCTTTTGCCTCCTTTTCAAGATAACCGGCAACTTTTTCATACTCGGTATAAGGGCCCAACTCACGGATGGTACTTACTGTGGAATTTACAATGTCGGCCCATTTGGATCCTTCAGCTGCAGAAACCCAAGAATACTGAATTCTCCGCACATCGATGCCCAACATATCGAGCAAACCTCGGAACATGATCCATCGCCTGCGTGCATGAAAGTTGCCTGAAGTGTAATGGCAATCGTTCGGATGACAACCCGAAACGATGATTCCGTCGGCACCTTCGCCAAAAGACTTCAGGAGCAGCATAAAATCAATACGTCCGGTACATGGGAACCGAATGATCTTTACATTCTGTGCATATTTTATCCGGCTGGTACCTGTCAGATCAGCACCTGCATAAGTGCACCAGTTACAGACAAAGGCTATTATTTTGGGTTCAAATTCTGTCATTCTTCTGATAAATTAATCATTATTAAGCAAGGCGACAACTTCCGCACACATCTGCTCGTTCGAGTAGCCTTGAATGTCAATTGATTTGGAGCGGCAAAACGCAACACATGTTCCGCAACCCTGGCACAATCCCGGATTCACTTTAGCCACCTTTTTTATCACTTTTCCCTGACGATTGGTTATCAGCTCCTCGCCTATCGCCTGATACGGACAGGCCGAAGCACACATAAAACAACCAACACAAGTAGAGAATACAGGCGCAGGACTGCGATTGACAACCGCAATTAAAGGATCACGGCTCAATTCATCCTTGGAAAATAAAATAATCACTTTACTGGCAGCACCTGATGCCTGCGATACCGTTTCAGGAATATCCTTTGGCGCCTGACAAGCTCCGGCGAGAAATATACCTGCAGTATTTGTCTCAACCGGTTTTAACTTAGGATGGGCTTCGGAAAAGAAATTATATGAATCATACGATACATGCATCTTTTGAGCCAGCGCTTCAGCACCGGGATTAGCAACTGCAGCTGATGCCAACACAACCATATCCGCTTCTATTTCGACAGGTTTTGCATTTAGCAAGGTGTCAACACCTTTCACGATCAGCTTGCCATTCTCCTCATATATTTTTGATACACGTCCACGGATGTAATTCACATCGTCCTCAACAATGGCACGTCGCACAAATTCCTCATAATTTTTACCGGCAGCCCTGATATCCATATAAAAGATAAACGACTTGCCACCGTGTACTTTATGTTGATAGAGCATTGCATGTTTAGCCGTGTACATGCAGCATATTTTCGAACAATACGGAATTCCTTTGGCAGGATCGCGCGAACCGGCACAGGCCACAAATACAATCTTTTCGGGTATTTTTCCATCTGAAGGACGACGAATTTCACCCAAAGTCGGTCCGGATGCAGATGCAAGTCGCTCGAACTGCAAACCTGTAATCACATCCTTGTATTTGCCATAGCCATATTCAGGAAATCCGGAGGGCTGCATAATGTCAAATCCTGTAGCAATAACGACTGCGCCAACCTGTATTTCAACGAGTTCATCCTCCTGATCGAAGCGGATTGCACCGGTGGGACAAACTTTCTCGCAAACCTTACATTTCCCTTTTTGATAGTAAGAACAATTTTCCTTATCGATAACCGGCTTATTTGGCACTGCTTGCGGAAACGGCACATATATGGCCGTACGCATTCCCAAACCTGTATTAAATTCGCTTGGTATTTTCTTTGTCGGACATTTTGTAGTACAAGTTCCGCAACCGTTACACAAACTTTCGTCAATGCTCTTTGCCTTCTTCCGGATAGTTGCCTTAAAGTTCCCGATCGAACCTTCCAGCTTTTCGAGTTCGGCATAAGTCATTAACGTGATATTGGGATGCTGAGCCACCTCAACCATTCGGGGAGTGAGAATGCACTGCGAACAGTCGAGCGTTGGGAAAGTCTCGGAGAGTTGCGACATGTGTCCTCCAATCGAAGGATCCTTTTCAACCAGAATAACCTGATGGCCCGCGCTGGCAATGTCGAGGCTTGCCTGTATCCCTGCAATTCCACCGCCAATGACCAATGCCGTTTTCGTAACGGGCACCTTAATCGAGAACAGTGGTTTATTCAATTTCACCTTTTCAACAAGTGTCCGGACAAGGTCGATTGCCTTTTGGGTGGTAGCCTCACTTTTGTCGTGAACCCAGGAACAATGTTCCCTAAGATTTGCCATCTCACACATAAAAGGATTCAAGCCAGCTTCCTGGCAAGCTTTGCGAAAAGTGGGTTCATGCATTCGCGGAGAACAGGACCCAACCACAACACCGGTAAGTCCCTTTTCCTTAATTGCCTGCCTGATCATCGTCTGTCCCGGATCGGAACACATATATTTATAATCGGTACTGAAAGCAACACCATCTATAAGCCCGGCAGCTTCAGCCACCCTTGCAACATCAACAGTTGCACTGATATTTTCGCCGCAGTGACATATAAAAACACCTATTTTCGACATACTCGTTTAATTTTAGCGATTTACGGTCAGGTTTACCGGCACAAAATGCCTTTGAATTCCGGCTTGCCGGGGAGTAAGTCCCATCGCCAGCGCAATCGCTTGTGTAATATATATGACAGGAATGTCCATTTTCATATTCAGGTAGGTATTGATCGCTGGCCGGCGCATATCAAAGTTTGAATGACACATCGGACAAGCAACCACGATCGCTTTAGCACCCCGATCAGTCGCATTGCGAACAATCTTACCTGAAAGTTCACCAACAATTTCGGTCTTTGAAACACTAAATCCCGCACCGCAGCATTCGGTTTTAAATGGCCAGTCTATTGGATTGGCTCCCAATTTCTGCATAATTGTGTCCATTGACATTGGATCCTCGAAACGATCGCTTTGCATTATCTTCTGAGGACGTACCAATAAGCAGCCATAATAGCAAGCCACATCAAATGTCAACGGACTTTTCACCAACTGATCAAGACGTGGAACAATGTGTTTTTCCAAAAACTGCAATACATTTAAAATCCTGATTTTATTTTTCAATGGCATCTGAAGCTTTTCAGAAATGATCTTTTTAAGATCTTCCTTTTCGGAGAGTTCATGTTGTGTCATCACCAGTCTGTTAAAACATGCAGCACAGGGAACTACCAGCTCATCCATTTCTTCGAGTTCGGCAAGCGCCAGGTTCCTTGCAGGAAGCGACAGTGAAAGCTCTTTATTCAGGTTATGAGCTGCGGTAGCACCGCAGCAATTCCAGTCCTTTATTTCGCACAACTCAACGCCTGCTTCTTTGGCAATGGCAAGCAGCGATTCGTTATACTCACGCGAAGAGCCGGTTAACGAACATCCAGGATAAAATCCTATTTTCATGATTTCCTTTTTTTGAACTGATCCTTAAATAAGCGGGCTAATCCTTTTCTGTCTTTTATCCGCTCTGGCAACAGGTGTAGTTTTCCTTTACCATACATCTCGGGAGCGAGCGTAAGGTCCTGGAACAAATTCCCGGAATGAATCTTATAATCAAGAATTAGGCTCATTTCGTGCAACCGTCCATTCTGTTCCACTGCATTCAGAAACGACTTGTGAAAAGTAACAATATCACTGGACTGAGAGTTAACTTTTCCTTCTGCATATGACTTCTCCCGTAAATAATCGAAAACTTTTGGGATATCAAGCTCCATCGGGCAACGTGAATAACATGTTTCGCAGGTTAAACACAGCCAAATGCTATTCGACCGAAGTATCTCTTCCTCCGAAGCGGCATCTCCAGATTGCAACATGCGCATAATTACACTGGGCCGGAGATCCATGCGTTCTCCTACAGGACACCCTGCGGTACACTTACCACATTGATAACATTCCCGGACGTTGATACCAGTCGCCTGACTGATTTTAAAAGATAAACCTTCCTTATCCATTATTGACAATAAATTAAAACCTCTATTTTGCTTTGTCTTTTCGGGTTGCAGTTAAAATTATTTTCACCTCAACCCAGCTTCCTAATTGAAAAGCATCGATCAATGACTGAACAGCAATTGCATTATCACAACGCACAACCTTTCACAAAAAGATCAAGGTACATTATTCAGTCAGAATATGAAGTGGTTATGTCATTAATCACTTATTTTTACGAATTCTAAATAACTAACCAGTCTTAAATACAAAGGTTTACCAAATTTATTTTCATAAAAGATTGAAATATGATGGCTAAAATTCAACACATCAAAGATGGTCAATTTAAATCAGTTTTAAAAAACACACTGATCATATATAGCACTAAAAGCTGTATGGATCTTTGAAAACCAGAGGGTGAAAAGCACTCATAAATGGCTATTCCTGAATTATATTGACTGTTTTTATTGTCTAAATACGAATAAACATTTTCCACAAAGAAACAGGATAATCCTACTTTATTTAGATAGCTTCTAACCGACCTATGTTAAAATTTTTGCCTTAAAATATTGAATAAAAAAACCCGGAACTCTATCAGCTCCGGGTTCTTTACGATTCTATTGAATTTTATTTTTTGTCTTCTTCAATTCTTTTTTTCTTGGATAAAGAATCAAAAGCAATTGGCGTAGCTACGAAAACCGATGAATAAGTACCGATGAAGATACCGAACATCATCGCGAAGATGAATCCCTTAATCGAGGTTCCTCCAAACATGAAGATAGCGACCAACACAATCAAAGTAGTCAGCGAAGTACTGAATGTACGACGTAATGTACTGTTCATTGCATCATTATAGGTTTTAGTTGTATTCTGTTTTGGATGCAGGTGCAGGTACTCACGAATACGGTCAAAGACGATTACCGTGTCATTGATTGAATAACCCAGAACTGTAAGAATAGCTGCGATAAACGACTGGTCGACGGAAAGCGAGAATGACAGATAGCCATCCAGCAATGCGTAAGTACCAAGCAAAATAGTCGCATCATGCCCAAGCGACACCAAACCTCCTAGACCCATCGCCCAGTTGCGGAATCTCAGTGCGATATAAATGAAGATAATCATCAAGGCAAAAATAATTGCCAGAATTGCATCCTTTTTAATATCGTCAGAGATGGTTGGCCCTACTTTCTGTGAACTAAGTCTGTAACTATCGAGAAATTTATCCTGCGTCACATTATCTCCCAAAAATGGTTTTAATCCCTTATAAAGACCATCCTCAATTTGAGCGTCAACAGCTTCACCATCGTCTTCAATCCTGAAGTCTGTTGTAATACGAACCTGGTTATTACCTCCGTAAGTTTTTACTTCAGGAGCTGTACCAAATTCAGGTGCCAATGCTTTAGCAACCGCCTCAACCTGAACATCCTTATCGAAACGAACGACATAAGTACGTCCGCCCTTGAAGTCGATTGAATAATTCAATCCTTTAAAGGTTAATGCAAAAATCGAGATAAGGATCAATGTACCCGAGACATAATAGAAAATCTTACGGCTCTGAATAAATGGCACTGCAGTATGACGTAACCAATCAGCAGAATAGCTTGTTACAAATGTGATTTTCTTATTTTTATCCAACCAACGTTCGAAGATCAGACGAGTAATAAATATCGAAGTGAATAGTGATGTGATAATACCAATGATCAATGTGGTAGCAAAACCTTTGATTGGACCTGAACCAAACATATACAATACAATACCTGTAAGCAGGGTTGTAACCTGGCCATCAATAATCGCAGAATAAGCGTTACTAAAACCATCATGTATAGCAAGTCGTATCCCTTTTCCAGCTCTGACCTCCTCTTCGACACGTTCATAAATCAATACGTTTGCATCAACTGCCATACCCATTGTGAGTACGATACCTGCGATACCTGGGAGTGTAAGTACAGCACCCAAACAAGCCAGGATACCAATCAGGAAGAATAAGTTGACAATCAAGGATACATTGGCAGCAAATCCGGCATCTTTACTGTAGAAAAAGAACATGTAAAGAAGAACCAGCATAAATGCTGCAATAAATGAGAACATTCCACTTTGAATCGACTCCTGACCAAGTGTTGGCCCTACAATTTCTTCCTGGACAATGCGTGCCGAGGCGGGCATCTTACCCGATTTCAACATATTTGCAAGGTCCTTTGCCTCTTCAACAGAGAAGTTACCTGAAATTTCGGTACGACCGTTTGGAATTTCGCCCTGAACTGTTGGGAAAGACTGTACATAGTTATCAAGGACAACGGCAACACTTTTACCCACATTTTCGCGGGTCATGCGCTGCCAGATTTTAGCGCCCTCGTTATTCATATTCATATCCACAACGCTTGAAGCCTTGTTCTGACCGAAGTCCTGACGGGCATCAACAACAGCATCCCCGTCCAGAGGAGCTCTGCCATCGCGGTTGGTTACCTTTAAAGCGATTAGTTGGAAGAAATTACCTTCCTTTTCGGTAGGCTGCGCAGTCCATCTAAACAACATTGTCCTTGGAAAAATAGACTTGATCTGCTGCATATTCAAGTATTCACTTACAGCAGCTGTATCTTTACTATGCGCATAACCCACTACCGGACCACGACCTATCTGACCATCGCGTGATGTATTAGGTGATAAAACGGCGAAAAGCGGAAAGTTCTTTGCAATATCATCAGGTGTACCTGCCGCCAGCGAATCTTTACCCTGCTTTTTAATTTCTGCCAACAGGTCACTTGCCTTTGAAGAATCAGCAGCACTCACAAGCTTGGATGAATCTTTAACACTACTAAGACCAGCAGATGTCAATGCTTTAATCTCGCGAAGCCGAGTATTAGCTTCAAGTAGAAAAGGATATACCTCACTGTTTTCGTGTGTTTCCCAGAATTCAAGATTTGCAGTTCCCTGCAATAGTTTTCTTACACGTTTTGGATCCTTAACTCCCGGGAGTTCCACGAGGATACGTCCCTGTGTTTGAAGCCTCTGAATATTTGGTTGCGCAACACCAAAACGGTCGATACGCGTGCGAAGAATCTCGAATGAGTTCTTGACTGCGGCTTCGGATTCTGAACGAATAACTTTCAGAACATCAGCGTTTGATGAGTTAAAGTTTACTTTATCTCTTAAATCAAGTGTATTAAAAATGGCTGCAAGTTTTGCATTGGGATCAATCGTTTCGAATGCTTTGCCAAATAAATCAACAAAATCCTCCTGACTGTTTTTCTGGTTCTGAAGCGCCAGTTTAATAGCGGCCTTAAAGGTTGAATCGGTACTGTTCCCCGACATAGCTCTTACAAGATCAACTACAGAAATCTCAAGGGTAACGTTCATACCCCCCTTTAGGTCAAGACCCAGAGGAATGGCATATTCGCCCACTTCGCGATAAGTGTATTTGCGCAAACCGAAGAAATTATAAACGGGTTGGCTCGCAATCGAGTCAAGGTAGTTTGCTTCCAGCTTTGGAGCAAGTGCCTCTATCTGTGATGATGTTGCGCCAACATTTTTCAGTTTTGCCTCAGAAATACCATAAGCTTTTGCATCTTTCTCAACCTGGTAGGTTTTAAAAGTGAAATAAAGCTGGTAAATACATACTAAGGCTAACGCGATGGCTAAAAGCCGAATCAGTCCTCTATTCTGCATTGGATTAACGGTTTAATTATCTGTATTGAATTATATTAAATACTCAAAAAACTCAGGAGGCAAAGATATTTAATTTTTCCGAATTAAAAACGACTGAAAACACTATCGGCTGTATTAAAACTAATCTTTAATAACAACGCGGAGCCTTTAAAAGTAATATAAGGCTTTATTTCCGCGGATTTGAGCGAAGTCACCGCAGCAATCCGTTTTAAAAATATACTTTTTTAAAACGGAGTGACCGGGCGACGATTCATCTCAGAAACAGTCATCCGGTCACTTTAAATCAAGGCCACAGATTTTATCAGATCGATCTGAAAAATTGATAGTTAATACTTTCAAGTTCTGCCAAACTTGGATAAGCATAAAAAATAATCTCCTCTTTCGAACCAACAAAGAATCCACTTTCAATCGTCCGGTATAGGAGCGAACCGGAAAAAATACGGTTAACGGTTTTCATTCGTTTCTCATAATCACCGCTTAAAACTTCAAGACAATCCTTCAGATGCCCAACATTTGCAAATGGCAGATAATCAACCGAACCTTTCAGCGGGTTGGTCGCCAGATCGCCCAATTTCAGCTCACAAAAAAACAATTTTGGTAAAACAACCGGAGTTGAGCCGTCGGTAAGCCGCTTCATAAATGCTGAAGGTAATAAATTGCTCGCAATTAAAGGGTTAACAGGGCATAACTCCTGGTAAAGATGCATTCTGCCTTCGACTTCATGTGATGCATCGTAAGCTGTTTTTTTCAACTCAAGTGTATGACCATTATCTGTTGTAAGATATAAACTCTTAAGCGCTGACAATGGCACCATCTCAAGCACCTTGTAAACCGAAAGATACACCGAGTTTTTAGGACTGCCGTCAGGTTTTGCAACACATCGCCGATTCAGGCTCTCCATATCGATCAGGTTTTCAATCTGGCCAAGGTCGACCTCAAAGAAGATCGCCTGACTTTTATTCATCTTCTTTGTGCCTGTTGAGAAGTAGGCTCCGAACTCTTTAGGTGGAAGCATCGAAGCAATCAATGCTTCAGGTGTGGTGGATAAATAAATGTACATTTTCATAAGGTTTTAAGTGATTAAACAATTCTGCGATGAACAAAACCAATGTATGGAAAAATTGGAATTACTGTAAAGATAGGGCATGTTTTTATCAAAAGCAATTGGGGAAAATTTTTTATTCATAAGATAGAAATCACCATTTTTTTATAGAATGCCATGCGTTTATAGAGTATAACGAAGAAAAAACGGGCAAAAGGTGAACCAGTATTCTTCCGATCGATCGTTCATTTGTAATACTATTCCAGATGAATTTAAAAATTTATTTACCATCATATTTCACCAAATATAATTTAGATCGGCAAATTAAATACGAATATCCCCAAAACAACAACAGCAACACCACAAACTAAAATTATTGCAGCATTCAATCCGCTGACAATGATCGGATTCGATTCGGCGGGATCAGTATAAACCTCCCGAACGACGAAGAAATAATAATAGATTCCGATAACAGCCATTAAAATGGCAAAAATTGAGATTGCAAGGTATCCCTGGCTGATCGAAAGAACAAAAACCTGGTATTTGGCAAGGAATCCGGCCGTAAGCGGAATTCCCGCAAGTGACATCAGAAAGAGTGTTGTGAATACTGCAATCCATGGTTTCTGCTTATACAATCCCTGGAAGATGTGCAGCGTTTCAAGTCCGACGGAAGCACGTTTCACCAGGATAAATATTACAAATAAAGGGACAGAAGCAAGTGAATAAACAAACGTGTAATACAAAATCGTCGGAGCCGATGCTTCATGTTGCGAAAGCATTGCCAGCATGATAAAACCGCTATGAGCAATGGATGAATAAGCCAGTAACCGTTTAAAGTTCGTTTGCCTTAAAGCACCAAGATTACCGATTAATAAAGAGAGGCCCGTCATTACCCAAAGCGCCTTTTCGAGTGGCCCCGGCAATGGCAGCAATCCCATGCTCAGCAACCGATAAAATGCTGCAAATCCGGCTGTTTTGACAACAGTCGCCATAAAAGCGGTTACAATTGTAGGGGCACCTTCGTAAACATCAGGAACCCAAAAATGGAATGGGGAAGCTGCAACTTTAAAGGCAACCCCAATTAAAATGAAAAGAAGTCCCAGTAACACCATTGGAGGCAAATTTCCATTGAACTGAGCAAGATAAATTTTGATTTCAGGAAGGTAAAAGGTAGCAGAAGCGCCATATACCAGGGCTATTCCAAATAAAAAGAAAGCAGTTGCAAACGATCCAAGCATAAAATACTTAAACGAGGATTCGTTTGATCGGTAGGAGGCTTTCTTTCCTCCAGCGAGAATATACAAGGGGATCGACAGAATTTCGATTCCAAGGAAAAGCATGATCAGATTTGAAAAAGAGGTCATCAGGAAGGCACCTGTTAACGCAAAAATCATCAACGCAAATTGTTCTGCGACATGATGCTCCATCTTCTTGTAATAATCGATTCCAAACAAGAAAATAAGGATCGTGATGATGACCATTGAGATATTAAATGCAATCGAAAAGTTATCGAATATCACCATATCATGGAAATACTTCGAACCAAGCCCCCAATCTTTGAATGAAAGATACAACGTAATCAATAGCCCGGCAATTGCCGCAGGAGCTAAGATCTTCCTGTTATTCGTCAATCCAACGTACAAGATGATGATTCCAAGAACTGTCAAAAAAATTAATGCGCTCATTTGCTCACGGTATTCAAAATGTTTCTAATAGGATGGTTCAATGTGTTAAAGCTGTAATAACATCATTAACAGGTATTAATAATTTTTGCATGATATTGACCGACTCTTCAACGATATTAAAGATAGGTTGCGGAAAAATTCCAAGTCCCAGTATCAAAATAATTAGCGGAACCAGGATAAGGTAATCAAGAAACCTGATATCAGTTACTTTTTCAAACCCGGCCTTTAATTCTCCGAGCATCACACGTTGATAAGCATATAGCATATAGATGGCTCCAAGAATCATTGTCATTCCGCCGAAAACAGCAAACCAGACAGACTGTTCAAAAAGTCCGGTTATCATCAGAAATTCACCGACAAAACCAGCTGTCAGCGGAAGTGCAATTGACCCCAGAACAACTAAAAGCAGTAGAATTGCCATATTTGGTGCCTTGATTTTTATTCCACCCATCAGCGGCAATTCGAGGGTACCAGTCCGCTCTTCAATAAGGGTCACCAAATAGAAAAGAGCAACAATCGTGACACCATGACTAAGCGCCTGGATCAGCAGACCTTGTAATGCATAGTAATTCAACACAAACATCGCAGCAACCATCAGCGAAATATGTGCCATCGACGAAAATGCGATCAGTTTTTTCAGGTCCGTCTGCCTGAATGCAATCACTGACGCATAAATTACGCCGATCAGGCTCAAAACAATCACTGTATTTTGCCAGTAAAGAACACCCTGAGGAACAATCGGAAAAAGAAACCGCAATGCACCGTAAACACCCATCTTTGTCATCACGCCGGCTAAGATCATTACACCTTGTGTCGGAGCCATCGTATAAGTCGAAGGTTGCCAGGTATGAAAAGGGAACAACGGCATCTTTATTGCAAAGGCGATGAAAAGAATCCAGAACAACCATATCTGGCTTTGTACCGGGATCTTCAATTGATTGAAAGCAGAAAAATCAGTTGTGTGCACACCAGGTGTCAAATGGTATAAATAAATGATCCCAAATAACAGAAATAAGCTACCTGTCAGTGTATAAATAAAGAATTTGAAGGTGATCGCCCTCCTGCCTTCGCCGCCCCATAGTAGCAATATGAAATAGATCGGAATAAGCGCCAATTCCCAGAAAACATAAAAAAGAAAAGCATTCTGTGCAAGAAAAACGCCGATAAGCGCCGACTGCGTAAACAATATCAGCGCATAAAGTACCGAAACCTGCTGCTGTTCGCGTTTAAATCCAGCCAAAATAATAAATGGGAAAAGCAGATTTGTCAGCAAAAGCATGATCAGGCTAATTCCATCGTAACCCAACGCGAATTTTGTGCCCAAAAAGTCGATCCAGTTTACCGAATAAGAGGCCGAAACGGTGAAAAACAGCGATAATGTTATCAGCAGGTTCGCAACAGCAACAACCAACGCAGCAGATTTTACAGTTGAAGCATTCCTGACCAACAAAAGGATCAAGCCTGTAATAAAAGGTATTAATAAAATGATCAGTAATATCATAGCTTTAGATTATCAGGATAAAGACAATAAATAAAAGGATTCCGGCGACCATTGCAAAGAGGTAAAAACTCATATTGCCCGGTTGTAATCTTCGCACGAGGGATCCAAGCCTCGAAGTCCCGGAACCAATTACATCAACAGCCGGATCAAGAACCGTATTTTCAACTTTATTGAAAAAGAAATCGGAAAGGAAGCCGAAAGGCTTTTCAAATAATGCAGTATAGATTTCGTCGATATAGAACTTGTTATAAACCAAACGTCCGAAGAATGACATCGGTTTCGCATCGTCGGCAGGCAGTATTGCTTTCCTGACAAAAGTCCGGTAGGCGAATAAAATAACCAGGCTCAAAAGAAGCATGGAGGTTATAATCAATCCAAGTTCTGCTGAGAGACTGATTTTTTCAGTCACCTTGGACAAAACGGAACTTTGCAGGAAAGTGGTAAAACGTGAATCACCCCCCAGCAGCGAAGGAACATCCAAAAAGCCGCCAAAGACAGACAAAACACTTAAAATCATTAACGGGATTGTCATAACACGCGGAGATTCATGCGGATGAGCACCAGCAAGCCGTTGCTCGCCAAAGAATACAAGGTATAACAGCCTAAACATATAAAAACAGGTAATCAATGCGCCGCCAAGTGCCAGAATATAGACGATCATGTTTTGCTCAAAGGCCTTGCTAAGGATCAGATCTTTGCTAAAGAAGCCCGAAAATGGAGGAATTCCGCTAATTGCAAGTGTAGCCGCAAGAAATGTGAAATAAGTGACGGGCATTTTTTTCCGTAGTCCTCCCATCTTGCGGATGTCCTGTTCGCCTCCCATCGCATGGATTACACTTCCGGCCCCAAGAAACAGCAAAGCTTTGAAAAAAGCATGTGTCGTAACATGAAATACGGCTGCCGAATAAGCACCAAGTCCTAATGCGATAAACATATATCCTAACTGTGATACTGTGGAGTATGCCAGCACTTTTTTAATATCATTTTGCTTTAAGCCTATTATTGCAGCCATCAGTGCAGTCGCAAGTCCGATAACGATGATGATATTTAGGGTTATCGGAGCCAGATTATACAGGATACTTGAACGGGCAATCATATAAATACCCGCCGTAACCATTGTGGCAGCATGGATAAGGGCCGAAACCGGAGTCGGACCTGCCATTGCATCAGGTAACCATGTAAAAAGTGGTATTTGCGCGCTCTTGCCAACCGCTCCAATCAGCAGAAATAAGGTTATTAAGGTAATTGCAGGCGCACCTGATTGCAGCATTGCGGCCTGAGAGAAAACTTCAGAAAATGTGACCGACTTAAAAGTGAAGAACAAAAGAATGATTCCAAGGATAAAACCTAGATCTCCAATACGGTTCATCACAAATGCCTTTCGTGCAGCATAATTAAACGCCGGATTTTTGAACCAAAAACCGATCAGCAGATACGAGCACAAACCAACCCCTTCCCATCCAATGAAGAGAACAAGGTAATTAGCCCCCATTACCAGCAACAACATACTGAAGGTAAATAAATTCATCTGGGCGAAGAATGAATTGACACGATCGTCGCCATGCATATATCCAATGGAATAAATATGAATGAGCGCCCCGACACCTGTAATAATCAACATCATCGTAAGCGACAGATGATCGATCAGCAGCGCAAAGGGAATATTCATTTTCCCGATCGCGATCCAGTTGAAAAGGGTTACCGTTGCCGAATCCTTTCCTGCAGACTGAAGCACGAAGTACAAGGCAGCCGAAATAAGAAATGACAAAACAACCATAGAGCTAGCGATGATACCAGCCTGATGATGCTTTAAACGCCTATAACCCATCCCTGTTATCAGAAAACCTAACAAGGGTAAAGCAGGTACAAGCCATGCGATATTGATATAAGGAACTTGTTCTACCATCTTAAACGGTTCAAAAGGTTAACATCTACCGATTCAACATTGCGTTTCATCATTACAACAATCGAAAGTCCGA
This sequence comes from Bacteroidales bacterium, assembly GCA_038236995.1. Lineage (GTDB taxonomy): Bacteria > Bacteroidota > Bacteroidia > Bacteroidales > Prolixibacteraceae > JAAFHB01. The sequence goes on from JBBRZE010000088.1 coordinate 19,559, forward strand.
CAGCAACTTCAGCAGCAGCCACAATCATAATAAAAAAGACAAATATTTGTCCCGACGGATCAGAATGATAAGCAGAAAACGCCGTTATCAAAAGGTTTACGGAGTTGAACATCAGTTCAAGACACATAAGAATAACAATTATATTTCGCCGGAACAAAACACCCATCAAACCAATACTGAAAAGCGCAACGCTCAACATGATATAGTTTTCAAGCGGGATAAGTTGAATGGCAGAGGATACTTCTTTCATGGTTATGAGTGATAAATTATAAGTTATGAGATGCTTTTCTTTGAAGTAATAATGGCACTTCGCAGCATTTTTAATAATTCAGTCGCATCAGCATATATCGCATCAAATTCCTTTTCATTCATATATTCTGTTTCGATAAGTAGTTCTAACCAATACATTGACTCATCACATTCTTTCTGTGAAATTCCTAATTTATGAACGAAATCCTTTTTGCTTTCAGCGTTTTGAGCTTCCCTAACCAAAGCACCAATTGCTGTTCCGCTTCTCAGCAGTTGTTTGCTAAGAACATACTCTTTTTTAGAGTCTGTCAGATATTGATAAAGTCTTATTATGCGAATCGCGAACCTAAAACTCTTTACCTTTAAAACACTTGGATTCTTGCTCATAACTTATAATTTATAACTTATAACTCCTAAACATCTTTCTTTCCAAACATAATTGCACCTACCATTGCCGAAATAAACAATGCCGATGACATTTCAAAAGGCAACAGGAACTCATGGAACAAGGTTTTCCCTACTTCCTTTACCAACCCGATATCACTTGTAAAAGGGTACCGCGGATGTATTTCAATGGTCTGACGTGTTGCAGCAAGCAAAACCAGGAAAAATATTCCGCCTGTAATTACTGCTGAAATTCGCGTCGCCCTCGATTTATGAGGAATGATCGCTTTGTTAAGGTTCAGCAGCATGATTACAAACAGGAACAATACCATGATAGCCCCTGTATACACAATGATGTGAACAACGGCAAGAAACTGCGCATTCAGTAAAATATAGTGTCCTGCCATAGCGATAAAACACACAATCAAATAAATGACACTATTAACCGGATTCTTGTTGAAAACGATTAACAATGCACTGATGATCATTATTGCAGAAAGCATGTAGAATAAGAAGACCATGTTTTTTGATTAAAGTTTCTTTAAAGTCAATGGTTATTTATTGTGAGCAAAACGTTTGTTCTGTTTGAACTTAAGCAAACTTTCGGTTTGTCGTGCCGAAACATCAATTCGCAGATTTAGATCCAGTGGCTCGACTAAAATATCTTTCCCATATACAAACGGCGCACGTTTGTATTCAGAAGCAACAATACGATCGGTGAGGAAGATCGCTTCTTTCGGACATGCCTCTTCGCAATCGCCGCAGAATATACAACGCAGCATATTGATTTCATAAATGGAAGCATATTTCTCCTCACGGTACAAATGTTCTTCACCAGGTTTGCGTTCGGCAGCAACCATCGTAATCGCCTCGGCCGGACATGCTACCGCGCATAAACCGCAGGCTGTACATCGTTCGCGTCCTTCATCATCGCGTTTTAAAACATGCTGTCCCCGATAGACCTGACTGAATTCGCGTTTTTGTTCCGGATAACTGATTGTCGCCTTCTTTTTAAAAAAATGTCTGAGCGTGATAGACATTCCTTTCAGAATGGCAGGAATATAGATCCATTCAATAAATGTCATCTTTTTATCCGAAACCACTTTTGATCTGTTCGTTAATGCTTGCATGGCAATTTCGGGTTATTTAAGTTCTGTGAAGTAATAATAAACACCTGTCGCAAGGATATTGAAGATCGATAACGGGATCAATCCTTTCCATCCCAGGTTCATCAGCTGATCGTAACGAAAACGGGGAAGCGTCCACCGTATCCACATGAACAGGAAGATAAAACCAAAAATCTTCAGGAAGAAAAAGATAGTTCCCAGGATTGTAACAATATTCGGAGCGAGCCCTATCTGATCAATAAAAGGCATGTTGTACCCGCCAAAATACAATGTAGCAATGACGGCTGATGAAATGAACATGTTAATGTATTCAGCAAACAGGTAAAAGCCCAGTTTCATCGAACTGTATTCGGTATGGTATCCGCCGATCAGTTCCGTTTCGCACTCGGGTAAATCAAAAGGGGCACGGTTCGTCTCGGCAAATGCGCACGTTAAAAAGATCAGGAAGCCTAAGGGCTGGTAGAAAATATTCCAGTGCATCCCATGCTGTTGCTCGACAATTTCATGTAAACTCAGCGAACCGGTTGTAATAATGAGGGCAACGATCGACATTCCCATCGCCAGCTCGTAACTGATCATCTGCGAAGCCGCCCTGATGGCTCCGTAAAGCGCGTATTTATTATTCGATGCCCAGCCTCCGATCATAATACCATAAACACCAATAGATACCATCGCAAAA
>JBBRZE010000089.1:0-20388 GCA_038236995.1 Bacteroidales bacterium
ATATATGCGGTAATCATGAAATACTTTGTGATATTGGGTCTTATCATCTTTTTGGGTGTAATATTCTACATGGATATTCTGAAATATTTTATAGGAAACTCAAAATCGGGATATCATGAAGGGCTAAAAGTCGTTCCATGGCTTCTGATGGGAAATTTATTTTTGGGAATCTTTTACACGCAATCTTTGTGGTATAAATTAACTGATCAGACACACTTCGGTGCCCGGTTCGCGATTGTTGGTGCTGTAATTACATTCGTTTTAAATGTTCTTTTGATTCCGGTTTTAGGTTATATGGCTTGTGGATACGTCTTTTTCACGGCTTCACTGGTAATGACAGTCACCTCATATATTGTTGGACAAAAATATTTTCCTGTCAAATATGATTTAAAGAGAATCGGGGCCTATTTTCTGGTGGCCATGTTACTTTACCTGATTACAATATTATTGCCTTTTGGTGAAAGGTTCCTCCGAATGGGATTCAATACTATTTTGTTTATGATTTTCTTCCTGTTTATCTGGTTTAAAGAGAAAACAGATCTTATAGGTTTATTTAACTTTAGGCCGAAGGGAAAATGACAACAGAAAGTAGATTGGAATTGTTTATTATCTTAGCAAATTGAAATATTTTCGCATGTTACATCCATGATTCGGCGTGTCACAAACACGAATGAAGAAAAAAAGGGTGTTCCATCAGACAATTAAAAAATAAATTATCTACTGATGAAAGTAAAGATCGTCAATAAATCATCGAATGAGTTGCCTGAATATAGTACACAACATGCAGCGGGTATGGATTTGCGTGCAAACCTTAGTGAAGAAGTAATTATGCTGCCTTTCGAGAGGAAGCTGATTCCTACCGGACTATTTATTGAGTTGCCAATTGGTTACGAAGCACAAGTGAGACCCAGAAGTGGTCTTGCATTGAAAAAAGGGATTACTGTTTTAAATTCTCCCGGCACGATCGACGCAGATTACCGGGGCGAAATTATGGTAATACTGATAAATCTTTCTGCTGAAAAATTTGTTATTCAACATGGTGAGCGAATCGCCCAAATGATTGTCGCTGCACATGAAACCGTCAATTGGGTACGGGTCGAAATACTCGAGGATACCACAAGAGGCGAAGGTGGATTTGGACATACCGGTAAGCATTGATTCGAAATTTGCTGCCAGGTTAAGAATTTAAATTATTTAGAATGACAAGTAGAGAAAGATTGATTGGGATTATACTGATTACGATAAGTTCTGTTGCTGTATTTTCCTGCAAAGTTGCAAAAGTTGCAAGGACAGTTCCCGCGAATGTTGTTACTGTTTCCAAAGATACTTTAGAAACAAAGTTGAGCGATGATGCAACAAAAGAGTTTGAGTATCTTTATATTGAAGGACTAAAGCAAAAGATGTTAAATAATTTTGACGATGCGATTAAGATTTTTTCACGTTGCCTCGAAATTGATCCTCGTTCTTCGGCCACACTTTACGAAATGGCAAATATCCATGTGTCAAAAGGCGATTTTCAAAGTTCTATGTTTATGCTTGAAAAGGCTGTTTCGATTAATCCTGACAATCAATATTACCGACTGTTGCTTGTAAAAGTTTACCAGCAAAATAAATTATACGAAAAGGCAGCTGCGGAGTACGAGGCCATTTCAAAATTAGTTCCCGACAATCCTGATTACCCTTTTTATCAGGCGGCTTTACTGACAATGGCTGGTAAAAATGATCAGGCGTTGGTGATGTATAATCAGTTCGAACAAAAAATGGGAATAACCGAACCCATTGCTGTTGGAAAACAGCAAATCTATCTTCAACAAGGAAATAAACCAGCTGCATATGCCGAGATTGAAAAGCTTATAAAGGCGTATCCTGCTGTTTCAAAATACTACGGATTGCTTGCCGACATGTATTTGTCAGACAAAAACAGGGAGATGGCACTCGAAAATTACAATAAAATCCTCGAAATTGATCCAAATGATGGATTTGTTCACCTTTCAATTGCAAGTTATTACCTCGAGGCTGATGATTCGGTAAAAGCGTATGAGCACATCAAAGCTGCCTTTAAAAACTCTACTTTGGAACTGGAGACAAAGGCTCAGATGTATATGTTACTGATTCAACCTGGAACTATAAAAATTTCAGATGCCCAACAGCTCGAATTACTTCATATTCTGATTGAAACACATATTGATGATGAACGACCACGTGCGTTAATGGTTGACTATTTTTTGAGTAAGAAGCAACCGGAAGAGGCGCGTAAACAGTTAAAACTGGTGCTGGATATTAAGAAAGACAATTACGTGTACTGGGAACGACTCCTATTGATTAATAATGATTTGCTAGATTGGAAATCGATGAATGACGACAGCAATAAAGCACTGGAATATTTCCCGGAGCAACCACTTATTTATATTCTCAAATCGGTTGGATTATTACAGGAAAAGAAATACACAGAGCTGCTTACCGTTCTGGATTCGGGAATTGTTCATGCAAATAAAGATCCAAAAATTCTGTCGCAGCTATACACTTACCAGGCTGAGGCTTTCTACAATCTAAAACGTTTTAACGAAGCTTTTGATGTTTTCGATAAGGTCGTCGAACTTGATCCTGAAAACTATATGGCGATGAATAATTATGCCTATTATCTTTCACTAAAGGGTGAACGGCTTAGTGTTGCTGAACAACTAAGTGCAAAAGTTATTAAGGCCAATCCGGATAATGCAACATATCTTGATACTTATGCATGGGTGTTTTTTATTAGGAAAGATTATCAGCTGGCGAAGTTTTACATGGAGACAGCAATTTCTAAGGACACAGAATCGAGTCCGGTGTTGGTTGAACATTATGGAGATATTCTCTTTTACCTGAATGAAAAAGAGAATGCCCTCGCTCAGTGGAAGAAGTCGCTAAAAATGGGTAATGATTCAAAAATTCTTAAACAGAAAATAGCTGAAAAGAGATACATTGAAACTAAAGAAAACTAATTTTATGTGTTCCGGTAAAAGGCTGATTCATTGTTTTTGTTGGATGTTTATTGTTGCATTTTTCTTTGCCGGTTGTAAGCAGACCGAAAAAATTGCAGCGCCGAAAAGGATTAAACGGTACAGCGTTGGTAAAGTTATTAAAATGACCAACGAAAACTCATTAAAATATGAAACATTATCGATAAAAAAAGTTGTGGTTTCTCTTACGAATGATGGAAATACCACTACCGTCCGAGGTTCTTACAAAATTAGGCGCGATAGTATTATACAGCTGTACGCTCAGAAACTGGCAATTCCGGTTGGTAAATTGGAGGTGAATATTGATTCGTTCAGAATGGTCTATTTTCTTGATCAGGAACTATTTGTAGGGAAAAGCAATTATTTGAGCAAACTGTTGGGAATGGATATTGATTTTAGTGTTTTGCAGGCATTATTGAGCAATAAAATGTTCTCATTTCGTCAGGATCCGAAGGATAAAGATTTCAAGGAATTTTCATGCGATATTGAAGATGAAATGTACAAGATTTCCTCTATCAGTGATCGTAAAATTCGAAAGTTGAATAAAAATGAAGATCGGCTTGAACGATTTCGCAACCGTTTGGATGAAGACCATGTTATAAAACAAGACATATATATTGATCCCGATTCTTTTGTTGTCAGACGCATGGTTTTTAACGATCTTGATAATCTTAAGGGTGCGAAACTTGAGTTTTCGAATTATGAAAAAGTGAAGAATCAATGGTTTCCTGGATTGATAAACATGCAATTAACAGGAGATAAGCAGCTCAAATTAAAGATTGAATTATCGAGGATAAGTTTGGATGATGAAACGAATTTTGGATTTTCAGTTTCACCGAAATATAAAAGGAAGTTAATTGAATAATTAGTATCATTTTGGTTATATTTTATCGATGGAGTGTTCTATTTTGAGACTTATAAAGCTGATCTGTTTTTCAATTTTTGTCTGTTTTTCCTTCGACACTTATGGTCAGTCGCTTGATGAATTGCGGCGGCAAAAGGAAAAAACAGCATCAGAAATTGAATACATCAACAATTTATTGAAGGAGACAAACAGCAATGCCAAAGCCTCTCTTAACAGGCTTGCTGTGTTGGAACGACAAATAAAACTTCAGGACAATCTGATCAACAATATTACCGGCGAAATCGGTTACCTTGACACTTCAATTCAACAAAATTCAAAACGGATTGATTCGCTAAGTTCAGAACTTGAGTCTGTGAAAGTGAAATACGCAGCAATGATCAGGTATGCAAACAGAAATCAGAACAGCAGCAATCAAATACTTTTTCTGCTTTCCTCCGAGGATTTCAATCAGGCATACAAACGATTTATTTATTTGAGACAATATGCCGATTATCGGCGTAAACAGGCCGAAAGAATTTCAGATTTTAAAAATTCAATTGGTGGCCAGTTGTTAGAGTTCAATAAACGTAAAGAACAGAAGCAAAACCTGTTGGTTTCAAAAGTAAGACAGACTCAGATTATTGAACAACAAAAGAAGCAGCAAAATGATGTTTATTCTGATCTTCAGCAGAAAGAGAAAGATTTAAAGCGGAAGCTTGATAATCAAAGAAAAGCCGAGTTAAGATTACAGCAGGAAATTGAAAGAGTTATTTCCGACGAAGCAAAAAAAATAACCCGTAAAAAATCGAAAGAACCAGGTTTAGCTTTAACACCGGAAGAGAAGGTCTTATCGGGCGATTTTTCCAATAACCGTGGTAAATTTCCATGGCCTGTTCAGCGCGGTTTAATAACCGATCATTTTGGGGATCATCCCCATGCAGTTTTGAAATATGTGATTGTGCGTAATTCAGGTATCGATATCACTACCCAGGCAAATGCAAAAGCGCGGGCGATTTTTAAAGGAGAAGTAACCAAAGTGGTGGCGATTCCAGGTGCTAACTACGCGGTTATTATCCGGCACGGAAACTACCTCACTGTTTATTCAAATCTAAGCGACGTATTCGTGAAAGCCGGTCAAAAAGTTGAGATTAAGGATGAAATCGGAAGTATTTTCACAGATCAGGATGATGATAACAAAACTGTCCTTAAGTTTCAATTATGGCGTGAAAGTACAAAGCTTGACCCTGAGGATTGGCTGATCCGGCAGTGAAAACCTAAATGAGAAAGGTGAGGTAGAAAATTAGAAATATTACTTTACCCCCAAGAGCATTGTGCAATTATTTGTTTTCTTAAAAGCATTCAATATGAGTACTTTAATTTAAGAGATGCAAGTGTGTATCTTTACAAAATCCCGTTATATCAGTATTTGGTGAGATTCGCCACTTTTGTGAGTCCGGAAAGATTGATAATTTTAATTTTTCTTCCCTGAAGATCAATTAGCTTGTCTTGTTTAAACTCCGAAAGAAGCCGAATGATCGATTCTGTTGCTGTACCTACTGTGTTTGCCAATTCCTCTCTCGTCAATGAAATTTGAAGCGTCTGATCGGCATCCAGATCAAAATTATCTTTCAGCAGCAAAAGAACCTCTGCAAGTCGTTCGCGAACTGTTTTCTGCGCAATATCGGTAATGTATTCATTTGCCTCTTTTAATTCAGCGCACACGATGCGTAGCATTGCAAGCGAAAATGATGAATTTTTTTCGATCAAGTTGAGCAGTGTCTTATAGGGGATGTGACACAATATAGCATCATCAATAACTTTTGACGTAGTACAGGCAGTTTCCTGGCTTAACAGTGAGCGGTAAGCAATAATATCCCCTTTTCGGGCAAACCGGATAATCATTTCTTTACCATCAATACCTGTCTTATAGACCTTTACAATTCCTTTAATTACACAGTAAAAACCGGTAAGCCGGCTACCTTCTTTATAAACAATGCTCCCTTTTTTGTAAGTGGTGCACGTCTTTTCAAAATTCAGACTTTTAAGCTCTTCTTCTGTCAATGACTTGAAAAAGCGGAAACCTGAAAGGCTGATATCGTCTGTTGATTCGGTGTTATTTTTCATTTTTCAAGATAATATTGTATGACCTTTTTTGCGGTCTAAATATACAACTTAACTAGTGAATTCTAAACAACCTAACTTTTGAAACAAAAGCTGTTGATTATTCGTTATTCCTGTGTAATTAAAATTCTTAAATATGAATAGTCAAGTAATAAAATCAAGTAATAAAATGTCGTTTTTTGCATTGGTTGTGGTGTTACTGGGTTTCAGTGTCACAATGAATGCCGCTGAATATGTTGTTGATAAAGCTGCCAGCAAAGTTAAATGGGAAGCAAAAAAAGTGACTGGTCAGCATAGTGGTTCAATTTCATTTTCAAATGGATCAATCACCGGAACCGGTAATCAGATTTCAGGCGGAACATTTGTAATTGACATGAAATCTATGGCAGATGAAGATATAACTGATGCCGGAATGAAAGCTAAACTTATGGGGCATCTTTCTTCGGATGATTTTTTCTCAATCGAGAAATTTCCGGAATCTAAAATGGTGATCAAAAAAGTAACCAGCGTTGCTGGTGATGAATTTAAGTTCTTAGCCGATCTTACAATTAAAGGAATCACTAATCCTGTTGAATTCAATGCCAAAGTTACAGCAAGTGGCGATAAACTTTCTGCCGACGGTGTTATTACGGTCAACAGAACACTTTATGGAATCAAGTACGGTTCTGGTAGCTTCTTCCAGGGATTGGGAGACAAAGTAATCTACGATGATTTTACGCTGACATTCAGTGTTGTCGCTCAGAAATAATAGTTCAAATTTCAATTTTTGTTGTTTAAAGGATGTTCTTCGGGGCATCCTTTTTTTTGTTGGTAATCAAATGAATGTCGAAATGACAATTGAATCCTTAAATCGGCATCAAAACATAAACTACCGGGTTTGAAACAAAAACTAATTTATTAAAAATGACAATCGTTTTTTGGAGAAAGGCGCTCACTTAAAACAAAAAAAATGATATTCAAATGAACGTTCGCATCGTAAAATGGAGAGGTCAGGTATCTCAATGAATATTTGTATTAAATTTATCAAAAAGTACCGATATGGCAAAAGTAGCGTTTATAACAGGAAGTGCGGTGAGACTGGGTCGCGAAATTGCACATCATTTGGCGAATAATGGTTGGGATATTGCCTTGCATTACAGAACGTCAACCAAGGATGTGACCGATTTTGAAACGGAATTAAAAACGAGTTTTCCGGAACAACGTTTTTACACCTTTCAGGCTGATCTGGGTGATATAGATCAAACTAAGACGCTTATAAAACATGTTATTAAAAGATTCGGGCAGCTTGATCTGCTCATCAATAGTGCTTCAATTTTTGAAACCTCTTCCTTTAAGGAGACTACGGCTGATTCACTGATTCGTCATTCGCAAGTAAACATGGTTTCACCGTTTATTTTAATGCGCGATTTTGCAAATTTTGCATCAAATGGTCAGATTATTAATATTGTAGATACAAGAATTACCAATAATAAGAGCGATTTCCTCTCCTACTCTCTTTCAAAGAAGTCACTTTGGGAATTGACTAAAATGGCTGCGCTCGAACTGGCTCCCAACTTTCGTGTCAACGCAATCGCTCCCGGGGCAATTCTGGCACCTGCAGGGGAAGATCAGCACTATCTGGAAAAGGTTGCTGATCTAACGCCAATGAAAACACCGTCCGGAGTGATTTCAATCCTTAAAAGCATCGATTATATCATTGGAAATGAAGATTTAACAGGCCAACTGATCTTTTGTGATGGTGGTGCACAACTGTTGTGATTTTCGTATATTTAACCCATCTATTGAATCAACCTAATATATAAGTGATGGCAATCATCCGCATTAAAAATCTGCTTGTCCGGACAATTATTGGGTTTAACCCCGAGGAGCGGGTAAACCGGCAGGATGTGATCATTAATATTGAAATTGAGGTCGATGTCTCCAGGGCTGTCAGTACCGATCATCCGGATGAAATTTATAACTACAAGGCAATCACTAAGGCAATAATCGCTTTTGTATCAGAAAGTAAGTTTAATTTGCTTGAAAAACTAACAAATGAAGTTTTGCAATTGGTGATGCAGGACAAGCGCGTACTGCGTGCGAAGATTGAAATCGACAAGCCCCATGCACTTCGCTTTTCAGAGTCTGTTTCGGTTGAACTGGAGGCCAGGCGATGAAGAAACATGAATGCATCATTGGAATAGGTTCCAATATCAATCCGGAACAGAACATTGCTGCTGCACTTTATTTCTTGCGGCAGGAACATGAATTTGAGTCTGTTTCTTCAATGATCAAAACCTCTCCCATCGGCATTCCAGATCAACCAGATTTTCTGAATGGAGCCGCGAAGATTTTAACGACGATGGAAATGTCTGATTTTAAGAACTATCTAAAAGATGTTGAGGATCGGTTGAAACGCGATCGCACAGCTCCAAAATATGGTCCCCGAACCATTGATCTCGACATCGTTTTTTGGGATGGCGAAATCGTTGATCCGGATTATTTCAGCCGCGATTTTTTAAAAACGGCCGTTGATGAAATTAAGTTGACTTAAATCTTATAGTTCAAATTTGAAGGAAGGAATTTTTCCACATATTCAACAGGCACATTTTTACGGCGTGCAAAGTCGGTCACCTGATCTTTTGCAATACGCTCCAATCCAAAATAGACAGCGTCGCGATGGGCAAAATACTGACCGCAAACCGAGGCTGTGGGGTACATTGAGAAGTGCTCTGTCAACTGAATATCTGCTTTTTCGGTGGCTCCCAGCAAATCAAATAAGACCTGCTTTTCGGAATGTTCGGGACATGCCGGATAACCCGCAGCCGGACGAATTCCCTGGTATTTGCAGTTGATAAGATCAAGCGCTGAAAGATTTTCATCAGGCGCGTATGCCCAAAACTCTTTTCTTACCCTTTCGTGAAGTCGTTCTGCAAAAGCTTCAGCCAGTCGGTCGGCCAATGATTCCAGCAGAATTGCCTGGAAATCATTTCCTTCTTTTTTGAATTTTTCAACCCATTCGGCTACACCTATTCCGGCGGTAACCGCAAATCCGCCACAATAATCGGCAATTCCTGAACTTTTGGGCGCCACGAAATCACTCAGGCAATAATTGGGCAGGCCTGAACTTCTTTTTTGTTGCTGACGTAAATGGCAAAACTTCCCAACAAGAGTTTGACGACTTTCGTCCGTATATAGCTCAATATCATCTCCATTTGAGTTAGCTGGCCAGATTCCGAAAATCCCTTTTGCGGTGATCATCTTTTTGGCAATGATTTCATCAAGGAAATTATTCGCCTCATCATACAGTTTACGCACTTCAACGCCCTGATTCGGATCGTCGAGAATGGCCGGAAATTTCCCCCTGAACTCCCATGCAAGGAAGAAAAAGGTCCAGTCGATATCGCGTCTCAGCTCTTCGATCGGATAATCATCAAATACTTTAATTCCTTTAAATTCTGGTGCATAAACCATTGATTCATTCCATTCAGGCTTGAATTTATTGGCTCTTGCTTCAGCGATCGTGAGATATTCTTTGGGTTTTTTCGCACTATGCGTCGCGCGAAGCTCTTTGTATTCACTTTTGATCGATGCAAGATAATCGGCATCTTCCGCCAAAAGGTTTGAGACCACCTGAACGGCACGTGAGGCATCTTTCACATAGACAACTGTATTGCTGTATTCGGGCGCAATTTTCACCGCTGTATGTATTTTAGAAGTAGTTGCACCACCGATCATCAACGGAGCTTTAAATCCGCGACGTTCCATTTCATGTGCCACATGAGCCATCTCTTCGAGCGACGGTGTGATCAGACCACTTAAGCCGATAATATCCACGTTTTCTTCAATGGCCTTATTCAGAATAGTTTCTGCCGGAACCATCACGCCAAGATCGATCACATCGTAATTGTTGCAGGCCAAAACAACACCAACAATATTCTTTCCGATATCGTGCACGTCACCTTTCACTGTTGCAAGCAGGATTTTCTTTTTTATGGTCGGAGCTTGTTTCAGGTCGAGTTTATCCTGCTCGATATAAGGTTGTAAGAAAGCAACCGCTTTTTTCATCACCCTGGCCGACTTAATCACCTGTGGCAGAAACATCCTTCCGCTGCCAAACAAGTCCCCTACCCTGTTCATCCCGTCCATCAGCGGTTCTTCAATCACCCTGATGGCACTGTTATATTCCGGAAGTAATTCGACAATATCTTCTTCAATAAAATCGGTAATGCCTTTAACAAGCGCATGCTGAATACGTTCAATTACTGGGAACGAACGCCACTCTTCAACTTTATCCTCTTTCTTTTCACCCTCTTTCATGTTATCAGAAAAGGTCAGAATCCGTTCTGTCGCATCAGGTCTGCGGTTTAGGATTACGTCTTCGACATATTCGAGCAAATCTTTGGGGATTTCATCGTAAATCTGCAGCATTCCCGGATTGACAATCCCCATATCGAGACCTGCTGCAATGGCGTGATAAAGAAACACAGAATGAAAAGCTTCGCGCAGTGTATTATTTCCACGGAAGGAGAAGGATACATTTGATATACCTCCACTTACTTTGGCGTAAGGAAGATTCTCCTTGATCCATCTTGTGGCATTTATAAAATCGAGTGCGTAATTATTGTGCTCTTCAATTCCGGTTCCAACGGTTAAAACGTTGGGATCGAAAATGATATCCTGGGGTGGGAAATGAACTTCATCGACCAGAATATGGTAAGCCCGCTCGCAAATACTGATGCGTTGTTCAAAAGTTGAAGCCTGTCCTTTTTCATCGAAAGCCATCACAACCGTGGCAGCTCCGTATTGTTTTATTTTATGGGCTCGTTCTTTGAAGATCTCCTCCCCTTCTTTCAAACTGATTGAATTGACAATAGCCTTTCCCTGCAGACATTGCAAACCGGCTTCGATGACAGACCATTTCGATGAATCGACCATCACAGGAAGTTTGGCAATGTCGGGTTCTGACATTACCAAATGAAGAAAGCGAACCATCTCTTTTTCAGCATCGAGCATCGCATCGTCCATGTTCACATCGATTACCTGGGCGCCACCTTCGACCATTTCGCGGGCAATTGCAAGGGCTTCTTCATACTTTTCCTCGCGGATCAGCCTTGCAAATTTGATTGAACCGGCCACATTACACCGCTCGCCGATGTTTACAAAGTTGGAGGTTTTAGCAACAGTCAATGGTTCCAGGCCACTTAAACGGGTTGCAATATCGGGATGACTGCGTTTGTGGGGTTTAAACTTGGCTGCCATTTTTGCCAGTTCGCGGATATGATCAGGCGTGGTTCCACAACATCCTCCAATGATATTGACCATTCGGTTTTCGAAGAAACTCTGAACATGAAGTCCCATTACTTCAGGCGTTTCGTCATATTCTCCAAACTGGTTGGGCAAACCTGCATTCGGATGTGCACTAATGTAAAAAGGAGCCTTGCGGCTTAGCTCTTCAAGGTAAGGACGCAAATCTTTGGCACCCAATGAGCAGTTGAGTCCTATCGTTAACAAATCTATGTGCGATAAAGAGTTAAGAAATGCTTCAACGGTTTGTCCTGACAGGGTCCGGCCACTTTTATCAGTAATCGTACCCGAAATCATCACTTCCTTCCTGATTTTCCTGCTCTCCAATACCTCTTCAATCGCCATCATTGCCGCTTTGGCATTCAACGTATCGAAGATGGTCTCTACAAGTAGGATATCAACTCCGCCATCGAGCAATCCTTCGACCTGCTCGCGATAGGAATCTTTCATATCGGCAAATGTGATGGCTCTGTATCCCGCATCATTTACATCGGGCGACATCGAACAGGTTTTGTTGGTCGGCCCGACTGATCCTGCAACATAGCGGGGATGTTCGGGAGTCGAATATTGGGCTGCAGCTGCGCAGGCAATTTGAGCTGCTGATTTATTCATCTCATAAACATGTGCTTCCATTCCATAATCGGCTTGTGAAACACGCGTTGCATTAAAAGTATTAGTTGCCACGATGTCTGCACCTGCTTCGAGAAATGCTTCGTGGATCTGCTGAATCACTGAAGGTTTAGTAATCGAAAGCAGATCGTTATCGCCTTTAAGTGGCGAAGTCCAGTTCGAAAACCGTTCGCCACGGAAATCCTCTTCTGTTAATTTTACCCGTTGAATCATTGTTCCCATCGCTCCGTCGAGGATGAGAATCCGATGTTTCAATTCTTGTCGTATATTGCTTTCGTTAACCATTTTACTTTTTGTATGTTTCGGATCAAAATAATTCTAATTCACCTGTTCTAAATTATAACAAGCGAACCTTTCATTTTGATCTGAATTTAAATTTTATGCAAATATCGACATGAAAAGGGGATTTAACAAATGCAGTTTTTCAATATCTCTTTTGCAATCAATATCCCATTTACAGAGGCTTGCATCAAACCGCGAGTAAGTCCTGCCCCATCGCCGCCAAAATAAAGGTCTTTGACTGCCGGACTCTGGAAAGTCTTGTCAACTTTGATAATATTGGAGTAGAACTTGACTTCCACACCATAAAGCAATGTTTCGTCACTCGCGAGACCCGGACTTACTTTATCCAGGGCGCGAATCATTTCGATGATATCCAGTAATATGCGATGAGGTAATACTAGACTAAGATCGCCCGGAACAGCGTCTTTCAATGTTGGTATGATGTTATTCCGGTAAAGTCTTTCAGGTGTCGTTCTTCGTCCCCGCACCAGATCGCCAAACCGCTGAACCAGGATTTTATTGCGTGTCAACATATTGGCGAGTCTTGCAATATGGTGGCCATATTCGATGGGGGCATTAAATGGTTCGGTAAATTTCTGCGATACTAAAAGTGCGAAATTGGTGTTATCACTTTTCAAATCCTTGTAACTATGTCCATTGACCACAGCAAGGTTTCCATCGTAATATTCCGATGAGACAAATCCACCCGGGTTGGAGCAAAAAGTCCGCACTTTATCGTCGAAGAAGCGCGTGTAATGTACTAGTTTTGCCTCGTAAAAATTATCGTTGATATCCTGCATGATTTCGTTCCGGCATTCGAGTCGGACTCCGATATCAACGATTCCCGTCTCTGTGGGAATATGTTGAACATCACACTGGTGCATCAACCAGTTGGAACCTTCGCGACCAACAGCTACAACGACTTTTCCTGCATAATAGGACTCCTTCGTACATTTTACCCCTTCAACCTGATTTTGATTGATGATAAACTCTTCGACTGGAGAATTGAACCGCACCTCTACCCCACTATTTATCAGATGGTCAAAAATTGCATGATACAATTTCTGCGTTTTTTCTGTACCCAAATGGCGGACCGGGCAAGGCACCAGTTTGAGATTCGCTTCGATCGATTTTCTTCTGATTTCGCGCATGGCCGGAGTTTCGGTAGCTCCGTGAATTTTTGAGTCTGCGCCAAACTTCAGGTAAATTTCGTCGGTATAACTGATCATTTCCATCGTTTGTTCCACGCCAATATAGTCAGGCAGATTGCCACCAACTTCATGCGAAAGGGATAATTTTCCGTCGGAATAGGCGCCTGCTCCTGCCCAACCAGTTGTTATAGAGCACGGTTTGCAGTTTATACAAGTGCCTCCGTTTGTATGTTTTGGACATTTACGGTGTTTTATATCCCGCCCCTTTTCGAGGATAAGAATTTTGAGCGTTGCACGTTCTTTTACCAATTCACAGGCCGTGAAAATACCGGCTGGCCCTGCACCAACAATGATGACATCGTATACCATTCAATCAGAAGATTAAAGTTGAAATATTGGTCGCCTGCACTAACAATCAAAAGGATCAGGCAAACCGGGCAAAGGTAGAGATATTTTTTCTACATTTGAATCCTCCAAAATTCTATAAAATAAACTAAATGAAATCTTCGAAAATCTCAGCCGCATTTTTGTTCCTGCTTATGTTTCCATTGTGGTCAATGTCACAGAATGAAAATATTGACCTCAGTATGATTTTCAAGATTAAACAGGAAGGTTTAAAAAATTCAAGTATTGAAGATCTCGCTTTTTGGTTGACGGATTTTGTCGGTCCAAGACTAACAGGTTCAACGGGAAACAACCGCGGAAATGAATGGGCAAAGAAAAAAATGGAAGAGCTTGGTTTCCAAAATGTAAGAATTGAAGCTGCCAGAGATTTCAGTCGCGGAGGTTGGGACAACCTGAAGACTTATGCTGCAATTACGACTCCGTATTATACAAATTTTGCCTGTAATCCAGTAGCCTGGACCGGAAGCACTAAAGGAATTGTAAAAAGCGAAGTTGTGCTATTGGATGTTAAATCTGATTCCGATCTGGTAAAATTTAAAGGAAAAGTATCCTGCAAAATAGTTCTGATGCCTTCCACCGCAACTTATGAGATCAGTTATGAACCTTTGGCAAGCCGTTTAACAGATGTTCAGCTTAAAGATCTTTCTATGTCATCAACTTCTGCAAGACGAAGATCGAACGTTGACTTTGCCACCATGATTGCTCAAAGAGCATTGCGGCTCAAAATAGCTGAATTTTTAACTGCAGAAGGAGCAGCAGTCATTCTTAATAATTCCGGATCCTATAATGTACCAAGGTCAACTGGTGCAAATTACACATCGGGAGCGAAGGAACCGATTGCGGAACTGAATATTCCGAATGAAGACTATAGCCGGATGGAACGGCTGATACGTCATAATGTACCAGTAGAGATGGAAGTTGAAATACAAAATAAGTTCTTTGACAGTCCAGCTGTTTTTAATGTGATCGGCGAATTACCCGGTACAGATAAACTACTTAAAAATGAAGTTGTTTTGTTGGGAGCTCATATCGATTCTTGGCATGGAGGAACTGGTGCAGCAGATAATGCATCAGGTTGTGTAGTCATGCTTGAAGCGCTGCGAGTCCTTAAAACACTTGATATTGCACCGCGCAGAACAATCCGGGTTGCACTTTGGGGCGGTGAAGAACAGGGATTGAACGGATCGCGGGGGTATGTGGAAAAATACCTCGTCGATCCGAAAACGAAGGAACACAAACCTGATTTTGAAAAGTTTGCAGGATATTTCAATATGGATAACGGATCGGGTAAATATCGCGGAATCTATTTGCAGGAAAATGAGCTTGTCAGGCCGATCTTTGAAGAGTGGCTCAAGCCATTTGCTGATATGGGTACTTCCACCATCGCTATAAGAAATACTTCTGGTACCGACCATCTTTCATTTGATGCCGTTGGTTTACCAGGATTTCAATTCATACAAGATGAAATAGAATATGGTCGTGGATATCACACAACGATGGATACCTACGAAAGGCTGGCAATGGCAGATCTTAAGCATAACGCGGTGATCACTGCTTCATTTGTTTATAATGCTGCGATGCGTAATGATAAATTGCCCGCAAAACCCGTGATGAAACCAAAACCTGAAACTGCTCCGAAATTGCCATAATCAAAATCACTAACTTGTAGCGGTCATAAAACCAACCTTGTAGATTCTGTTTGTACAAATTCAAGGAATTTACGATGTGAATTATTTTTTAAGAACTTTGTATTTTGAATAATTCAATACAAGAAGAAAATCATATGAAGATGAGTAAAATGGCAATTAGTGAAATTTTGAAAGATAAAAAAGCAGTCTTTTTTGATATGGATGGAGTGCTTTATGATTCGATGGGAGCTCATGCCGATGCCTGGAATAATGCATTCCGTTTTTATGGAATTGATTTTCCGCATGAGAAGGTTTATGAAAACGAAGGGCGTACTGCGCAGTCAACAATCAATCTTGCTTATCAGCAAAATGAACAGCGTAATGCTACTGGGCAGGAAATCGAGCAGATTTATTCAAAAAAGACGGAACTGATTGATTTTCTTCCTGATATTGTTCCGTTTAAGGGTGCAAAAAAACTAATGGAATATCTAACGAAAAAGGGTATTGCTATTTGGGTTGTTACAGGATCCTCGCAGGGTAAATTTTTGGATGCATTGCTGAACGATTTTGAGGGATATGTTTCAGCCAACCGGGTTATTTCGGGAAATGATGTAAAACATGGAAAACCAAATCCGGAACCGTATTTGATGGCCTTAAAGAAATCAGGATTAAATTCCAATGAGGTGATTGTAATCGAAAATGCCCCTTTGGGAATATTAAGCGCCAAGGCTGCCGGGATTTTTACAGTTGTCATCAATACTGGTATATTGAACGACAGCGTTTTATTGAATTCAGGAGCAGATCTGGTTTTTCAGGACTGGAACGAACTCAATGCGGGCATTTGATTTTCTGACCGGTTGGATGCAAGTCTTTTAGGGTGTACGTCTGTATTTTATACTTTTAGAGCTGAAATAGAACATTACAAACTTATCGTTATCTAAATGAAAAAATTAGTCGCTTTAACATCTTTCATGCTGATTTTAGTTTTAAGTTCATTCTCCCAGGAAAAAGGATGGAAGGGCTCATCTGTAGATTTTAAACATGGGAAATTAAAGATTTCTGAAAATAAAAGGTTCCTGGTTTTTGAAGATGGCACCCCGTTTTTCTATCTTGGAGATACAGGTTGGGAAATGTTTCATCGTTTAAATAAAGCGGAGACTGAAAAATACCTGGAAAACAGACGTGATAAAGGATTTACTGTAATACAGGCAGTTGCACTTGCAGAACTTGATGGATTGAATACCCCGAATGCCGAAGGAAATAAACCACTGATCAATAACGATCCCTTAAAACCAAATGAAGCCTATTTTGCACATGTGGACTGGGCAATTAAAAAAGCGGGTGAAAAGGGTATTTTCATTGGACTGCTTCCAACCTGGGGAGATAAAGTTGATAAACAGTGGGGGATAGGACCGATGATTTTCAACAAGGATAATGCGTTCAAATACGGACAATGGATCGGTAACCGTTATAAAGACGATCCCAATATTATCTGGATTAACGGGGGAGACCGCGACGGTGGAGGTAAGAATAAAGAGATATGGGAAGCAATAGCACATGGGATAAAATCGGTAGATAAGAACCATTTGATGACACTTCATCCCTGGGGAGAACGCAGTTCGTCGGAGTGGTATCAGGAAAGTGACTGGCTCGATTTCAATATGTGTCAGACCGGACACGGACAACGAAGCTATTCAATTTACAAAAGAATAATTGTTCGTGATTACGATTTGAAACCGGTCAAACCATGTTTCGACGGTGAACCCAGGTACGAAGATCATCCCGTAGGATGGAAACCCGAAATTTTAGGATGGTTTGATGATGCCGATGTACGTCAGGCGATGTACTGGGACCTTTTTAGCGGAGGATTTGGCCATACGTATGGTTGTCATCCGATCTGGCAAATGCTGGCTCCGGGGCGCGAAGCAGTTGGACTTGCCCGTCATAACTGGGCGGAAGTTCTCGATTTGCCCGGTGCGTGGGACCTTATCCATGCACGTCGCCTGATGGAATCACGTCCTTTTACTTCCAGAATTCCAGATCAATCGTTGATTGTCCCTTCTTATTTTCCTGAAACCGATTACTTAGTTGCAACACTTGGTGATGGATACGCGATGGTTTATTTTCCAACAGGTTGGGATGCAACCATTCAATTTGATAAAATTGGGGCCAAGGCAATCAATGCCTGGTGGTTTGATCCGCATAACGGAGAATCGAAATCAATTGGAAACTTTTCTGGAACGGGAACTAAAATGTTCTCAACTCCGACAAAGGGGCGCGGTAACGATTGGATTCTTGTCCTTGATGATGCCTCCAAAAATTTCAAGGATCCCGGTCAATAGTTTTAAAGTTAATCACTTAGTATTTACGCCTTATGAACAATTTCCACTGGAAATTTCTGATCTCCATTTTTACTTTTATCATTTTCTTAAATACAACATCGGCATTCGCCCAGGAAGGCAATTGGACACATTTCAGGGGGTCAAACCTGGATGGCATATCGGCAGACAACCAGGTTCCTGTGATTTGGAGCGACACGACAAATGTGATCTGGAAAACTGAGATCCGTGGCAGAGGGTGGTCTTCTCCGGTTGTCTGCAGAAATCAGGTCTGGGTTACCACGGCAACGGTTGATGGAAAAGAGATGTCAGGAGTTTGTGTTGATTTTAATTCCGGCAAGGTGCTTTTTGATATCCTGCTTTTCAAACAGGATAGTATCTATGGGAAGCATTCGATTAACACTTATGCTACTCCGACACCCTGTATTGAGCAAGGATTTGTTTACCTGAACTTTGGAAGTTCGGGAACAGCATGTGTCAACACCACTGATGGTAAGATTGCGTGGAAAAGGAATGATTTTAAAGTGGAACATGTTCAGGGAACAGGTGCATCTCCGATTCTTTACAAGGATTTTCTGATTCTTCATTATGAAGGTACGGATCAACAATTTATTGTCGCATTGAATAAGGGAACCGGAGAAACTGTTTGGCGGACAGATCGTCCGAAAGAATGTTACGACGCACTTCAACCAATTGGCAAAAAAGCGTACGTAACCCCAATCGTTGTTAATGTGGCAGGACGCGATCTGTTAATATCCAATGGTGCTGCTGTTTGCATCGCTTATGATGTTCAAACAGGGAAGGAAGTATGGCGGGTTGTGCAGGGCGAAGATTCAACTATTGCGATGCCATTTGCCGAAAATGGTACGGTCTTCTTTTATACGAGTTTTGTTTCGCCTCCGGATGGTGAAAAATATGCCGAATTATTGGCTGTTGATCCCACAGGTTCCGGAGATATTACAAAATCCAATGTACTCTGGAGGGTAAAGACTCCTATTATACAGTTACTTACTCCGTTGATCAAGGATGGTATAGTCTATACGGTTGATAGCCGGAATAACCTGATCGTCATTGATGCCAAAACAGGTGCCACCTTATACGCGAAAAGGCTTAAAAATAAATATAACGCTTCTCCGGTTTATGCAGGAGGTCGCGTCTATTTTACTTCAGTGAAAGGGGAGACCCTTGTTTTGAAAGCAGGAAAAACACTCGAAATTGTTGCTGAGAATCAATTACCCGGCGAAATCTATGCAACCCCGGCCATTGTAAATAATTCACTGATTATCCGTAATGAATCAACGCTTTACCGCATTGGGGTGAAATAAAATGTCTCGCAAAGACGCAGAGAACGCAAAGTAATCCAGAGTTCAATACTTTGCGCTCTTGGCGTTCTTTGCGAGACAAGTTATGATTTCGCATAAACCGCAGCAAAAACGGGTGCAAAAGCTTCCAGTTTTGTTTTTCCTAATGCGGAAGGCCGATCGGTTTTGTATTCTGCAACCATCTCACCGTTACGCATTGCAGCTCCCATCTCAGTATAGTTTTTGGCAATTTCTTCGGGTAATCCTGCCTGCAACATTCCGGCTAATGTATCTTCATCTTTGAAGTTGATCCATGGAAGTTCTGGCTTACCAATTGCTTTTCCTAAAATGGCAGCAACTTCGTTCGTAGTTTTTTCGTCACTTATCACATAACGAATATTTTTACCTTTGAATGACAATTTCAGCATCTCTTCGGCAGCAGCATCCGCGATATCCTCAGGATGTACCAGGGGCAGTTTTGTTCCTTCGCCATAATTTCCGCCAATGATCCCCATGTTTTTGATCATACTGATGTTTCCCAAGAAATTTAGATAGAAAAACCCGGCACGAAGGTGTATCACATTCACGCCATCTAATCCGTTCAGCGCTTTTTCAGCAAAGTATAACCCGCTTACGGGGCCACAGCCGTCGGGCATATGTGCCCCGACACTACTTAGGTTAACGACATTTTTCACGCCCGATGCTTTCACTGCTGCAGCTATATTTTCACCAATACCACCAATGTATTTTTTCCAGTTACCGACACTAAAATTAGGTGGCACCATCGTATAAACAGCATCAGCTCCTGCGAAAGTCTTTGCGAGAAAGCTAACATCATCCACCGAACCAATGGCAGCTTTGGCTCCAAATGCTTCGATTTGTTCAATTTTTACCGCCTTGCTGCTTATGACCGTTACGCTATGGCCGGCATCAACTAATTTCTGTGCAAGCGGTTTGCTGATATTTCCCAATGAACCTAATACAACGTATTTCATAGCTTCTGTTTTTAATTGTGTTGGATTAAAACGTTGATACTTCGAAAAAGTTCAATTCTAAGCGAATTAGAATTCAATAGTCAAGAAATCACAGATATAAAATAACATATAAATCCATTTGTCTGATGGAATATTTCCTCATTATTCGTATTTTTCGAAATCTAAAATCTACAACTATGCAAATAAAATTGTTATTGATTATTTGTTTGATGATTGGCACTTTTTCGTTGACGAAGGTGACAGCGCAAGAACCTTACAAGGCTACATGGGAGTCGCTCGACAGTCATAAAATGCCGCAATGGTACGATGATGCAAAAATTGGCCTGAGTATGCACTGGGGCGTTTATTCCGTTCCGGCCTGGGCCCCCCGCGAAAAGGGAATTTCGTATGCCGAATGGTATGGTAAC
>JBBRZE010000090.1:0-20006 GCA_038236995.1 Bacteroidales bacterium
AAAGTTGCCCTTTGTGAAGGGGTATGTGTCGCTTTCAGTTGAGGATCATGCATAGGAAATTCATCTTCTGCTTCGTCCCTTTTTCTTGCATAATACCATACCATTAATCCTATACCGGCTAAAAGCATCATCACACTAAACCCTGTCCAGAGTAAAAGTTCTCCGGTTGGACGATTCCCTACCAATTCTTCTGCCGGCCAGTTGTTTGTATAGGAAATTTTAAGGCCTGGCCGCTCTGTAACACATGCCCACGAAATCCAAAAGAAAAAGGCATTCAACTGTCGGACACGCTCCGGATCTTTGAGTGAATTCTCAGGAAGGCTGTAAGCATCGCGCAAATGTGCCAGAGCGGGATCATTGGTGAACAAACCTCCATAAAATTTGGTGTTGCTGGCAATGGCTTCGGCTCTTAAACCGGATACAACCAGCGTCTTTGTTGCATCCTGGTAGCTATTTACCCTGATATCTTCCTGTAAACGAATTTTCAGGGCTGCCTTTCTTTGAGAGCTTACTTTATCGTATGGCAAGCTGTCGGTCTGAATAGCCATTTTATCAAGCATATAAACAGCCTCTTTGTGAAGCCAGTCAGCACTCCAGTCGGGCGCCTGGTAAGCACCGTGTCCCCATACTGTACCCATTTCCTGACCTCCAACCGATTGCCAGACATTCTGACCATCTTTGATATCCTGCCCTGTAAAGAGGAGTATGCCATCAACGGTCATCACCTTGTCGGGAATAGGAGGAGCCTGACGATAGATTTCCCGTCCATAGTAGATTAGAACGGCAAATGAAATGGTCATTACCAGGATAAAACTAATCCAGAGTTTTTTTGTATTCATTTAATAAATTGTTGTTGGTTAATAATTTGTATATGTTTGATGAAATTTTAAGCGGGAAGATACACCTGAGTCAACTTCTCAATTCTGTCGATAAAATCTTTTTTCTGATGATTTGAAATTCCTCTGTTCTCAATTTCTTCAAACTGTTTGAATAAGAACTCCTGATCCTCTTTAGGAAGTGCCTGATTTGCCATTCTGAACAGCACATTGTTCTCTTTTGATATATGATTTCGGAGTAATTCACCGTATCCGAGCATGTTGCTATAAATTAAAGAAAGCGCCGAAAGATCGCCGTTCTTAAACAGCTCAATATTCTCTGTCATCTCTTTCACAAAGGCTCTTCCCTGTGTATGCTCATGCAGCATCATCGCAACAGGACCTTGCTGTGTCGAAAATCCATGCCCGGCCATTAGCGGGAAGAGCAAGGTTTCCTCTTTGGCATGGTGCAGACCATCGGCAAAGCTTTTGATCAAATCAACAGCATCTTCCATATCAGCGATGTCAGGCTCTGATGATTCGGCCATTGCCTCCATTACATCAATCAACTGCAGGATATAGACATGGTCGTCTTCCAGATTTTTTGTCGCGTCATTCATATTTACAAGTTTTAATTTCCCAGTTTTAAAGCTTCCGGATAGAGAATGTTATTTTCAAGATGAACATGAATGTGCAAATCATCTTCGAATTGTTCGAGCAGTTTAAAGGCGACCTGGTAGGTACCGCAACTGTCTTCGGGTAGTGCATAATGATGCGTCAGTGTATTGATTGCGTCCATTGCACCGCCTGCAAACTCGTGTTCACCTGCCATTCGGGCGATTTCCGAAGCAATTGTTTTTTTCGATTCGGGATCGTTATTTGCCAGTACACTTTTAATTGCGGGGAACAATACCTCTTCTTCCTTTTTTAAGTGCTGAAGCAATTCATTGTTAATTTGAGCGAATAGTGCAGCGACTTCAACAAGTTCAGGGTGATGAACTCCATGAACATCCGCAATTTTCCGTGTATACTGAACCAATTCCGGTAAGATTTTAAGTACATAGCGGTGATGGGTATTCACGATGTAATCACAAAGGAAATCGGGTTTCCATAATCTGTAATCCTGTCCGGCATTTAGGGGAGTAGCCGCCAACTCTTGTAATTCAAGTTTTACTTTTTCCTGGTCGACCCCTCTTTCCAGACAGGCGTCTGCCAACGATTTCTTGCCTCCGCAGCAGAAATCGATGTTGTTGTTTTTAAAAACGGAAGCAGTGCGGAAGTCAATGGCGACAATATCGCCTATTGGGGTTGTACTGTTAATTGTGTCTGTATTCATTTTTTGTCGATTAAATAAAGTGCAATAATAAGAAATTATTTAATAAAAGACAAAAAGGTCTTTTATTATTTTATTCTTTTTTTTTCATTAACTTTGTACGGTCATTAAAAGGAAGGAAGAAAGCCGTGTTTAATAAAGAGACAGAATATGCCCTGCGTGGGCTTGTATATGTACAGGTTCAGAATATGAAAGGCACAAAGCCGGGGATCATTGAGATTTCCAATGAAATTGATGCACCTCTGCACTATACAGGGAAGATTATGCAGCGGCTTGTTAAACAAGGGTTTTTGTTTTCGAACAAAGGGAAGGGAGGAGGTTTTTATTTCGATGAACGTAAACCGGATCTTCCAATAAAAAAAGTTATTCAGGCCATTGAAGGGGAAAAAACATATGCAGGATGTGGATTTGGATTAAAGCACTGCGACGAAAATAATCCATGTCCGCTTCACGGACAATATGCTCCGATCAGGGACGCTATCAATAACCTTATTTGCGAAAACTCGATTCAAAGTTTGGCGCGCGACCATCAAAACGGAGATGATACGCTGATAAGCCGGTTGAAGGGATAATCGGATTTTTTGATCTATCCGATATTGCAATTATTGGGGAATTCTATTTCCATGATCAATTTTGATTTTTACGATGTAAATATCGTAATGGTGGAATAGATTATTTTTTTGGTGAATTATTCAGATTTATCAGTTACGAAAAGTTGCTTTGTCTAAAGCTTATTGATAATAGATGGTTTTGGTGGTCTCCAAAATTATACTGCTTAGAAACATTTTAAATATATAGTTTAAGGAGTTTAATTATCGGCAAGATTCGTAAACTTGCACGTTTGATAAACTATATTTGCGAATTAATTAAACAAACAAAATATCATTAATATGTTGGTTGCATAATGAACCTTGTTTTTACGATCTATTCCACTTTTTTTCTTGCAACGGCATTCGTCTCATTTTCTGTTGCTTTCCTTGCCTGGCAACGTCGGTTTGTAAAAGGAGCCAGAGAAATCACTGTGTTGATGACTGCAGCAGGTATAGGTGCATTTTGGCTCATATTCGAGACAGCGGCACCTACAGTGATGGAAAAAATATTCTGGTCCAAACTCGAATACATCGGAGGGATTCCTACTCCTGTCCTTTATCTGATATTTGTCCTGCGCTTCACTGGTAAAGACCGGTTTATCACCCCAAGATATATCTTATTGTTATTCATTATCCCGGCAATCACTTTTTTATTTACCATCACCAACGAATATCATCACCTGGTATGGACAGGATTCTCTGCAATTTCTGATAAAACGAACCTGATGGAGTATTATCATGGGATTGTATTCTGGATAGGTTACATCGGCTATACTTATCTGATGCTTTTTGTGGCAACCATTTCTCTTTTCCGTTTCATTATTCGTCAATTCAAACCATTCCGTTTTCAGGGTGTAATAGTTTTAATCGGAGGATTATGTCCATGGACTGCAAGTGTGATATATCTTACCGGAAGCAATCCTGTGGCCGGACTGGATATCACCCCAATAAGCATTATCCTCAGTGGCGCACTTGTGGCTTATGCTATTTTAAATATTCGCTTCCTTGATCTTGTACCTGTTGCCAGGGAAATGCTTGTTGAAACTTTACCTGATGGAATTCTGGCGCTCGACGGTCAAAACAGGATACAGGACATCAACGGTGCCGCATTGGATTTTCTGGGTATCCCGAATAAATACATCATTGGATTTTCTGCCCTCAATACAGGTGCCAGTGCAACCTTGTTGATGGATGCCGTAATTAATCGTGAAACGATTGACGAGATCGATATCCTGAATAAGAATGAAATTAAAACCTTTCGAATAATCAAGCATGCAATCAAAAATCAACCGGGTAGCCGTCTGGTTGTAATACAGGACATTACCGATCTGGTAGCTTCTAACAGAAAGATCAGGGCCGGGGAAGAACGTTATTACCAGATGTTTTCCATGTTCCGGCTGATGTCAGATAATATAGATGACTTTCTGTGGGCAAAGGATATGGACGACAACTATACATTCGTAAATAAAACGATGTGCGACAGGCTCCTGATTGCAAACAATGTTGATGAACCCATCGGAAAAACGTATGAATTCTTCGTCAGGCGTGAACGGGAATCTCATCCTGAAAATCCCGATTGGAATACATTTGTTACCGATTCTGTCGCGAATGATATGCTAACTTTCAACGGGCGGAATTCAAAACAATACGATTTATCCGGAAATGTGCAAGGGAAATTTCTTTTCCTCGATGTTCATAAAGCGCCGATAATGGATGAACAGGGGAATCAAATAGGTATTGTTGGAACGGCCAGAGATGTCACACATACAAAGGAGCTTGAAAATGAGAAAACGGCTGCGTTGGAGCAGTTGCAGAAGAGTGAAGATAATTTATTGAAAATCAATGCTGAGAAAGATAAATTCTTTTCCATTATTGCCCATGACCTGCGAGGTCCATTTAGTGGGTTTTTAGGATTAACCCAGATAATGGCAGAAGATTTGCCAGGTTTGACAATGGAGGAGATTAAGGATATTTCGTTGAGTATGAAAAATTCAGCAACGAACCTTTTTAGTTTGCTTGAAAACCTGCTTGAATGGGCCAGAATGCGTCAGGGATTAATTCCTTTTGATCCGAAATTAATTAAGTTGCTTCCTTTGGTGGATGACAGTGTGAAGACAATTCACGAATCGGCTAAATGTAAGAATATTGAAATAGTTTATAATATTCCGGAAAGTGTTGATGTTTTTGCTGATAAAAATACACTACAAACAGTTATCCGTAACCTCGTTTCCAACGCCGTGAAATTTACACCACAAGGTGGAAAAATAAATATCGTTTGCAAAGTCACTCCTGAAAAAGAGGTTGAGATATCAATTAAGGATTCAGGTATTGGGATGAGTTGTACGATGATAGAAAATTTATTCAGGCTGGATGTTAAGACCAATCGATTAGGTACCGATGGTGAACCAAGTACAGGGTTGGGATTGATGCTGTGCAAAGAATTTGTTGAAAAACACGGTGGAAAAATAAGGGTGGAAAGTGAAGTGGGAAATGGATCGACGTTTTATTTTACAATTCCCTACATTTTGAAACAGGAAGAAAAACGGATCGCCTTAAATGTGGAATAGAAAGCAACTAAGCAATTTTGGCAAATTAGTAAATATTCGTTAGTATTGTTAACCTTCAAATTTTGCGTGATTCTTAAAATTCGGATAGTTTATAATATCATTTTATTGATAGTTGAACTTATCTGATTGAAAAGTTATATTTGTAGCATTAATCTGCATATAAGATGACAACTAAACCTGACTTTCAAAATTCATCTGTTGATTCCTTGCGCAATATTCAATTCAGCGAACTGTTTGTTCTTGAAGATATTCAACGTTTGCAGGATTTGTTTGCGGATGCCAATGGCATTGCTTCTCTTATTACTACTATTGACGGCCAGCCAATTACTAAACCAAGCAACTTTACCCGATTGTGCAGTAACATTATCAGGAAAACGGAGAAGGGGCGTGCAAACTGCTTTAAATCTGATGCTGCAATTGGTAAAAAATGTTCTTCCGGCCCAATTATTCAGCCATGTATGAGCTGTGGTTTATGGGATGCCGGTGCTAGTATTACGGTAGCCGGCAAACACATTGCCAACTGGTTAATCGGACAGGTGCGAAATGAAGAGGTCAATGAGTTGCAAATGATTCAATATGCAGATGAAATTGGTGCGAAAAGCGTTGATTTTATGGAAGCCTTTCATGATGTCCCGTCAATGTCATCTGAAAAATTTGAAAAAATAGCCAGACTTTTATTCGCATATGCCAATGAACTTTCCGAAAAAGCCTATAATAATTTGTTATTAAAAAGGCAGATTGCAGAGACCGAAAAAGCAGCAAAGTTATTGCAGGAAAGCGAGGAACGCTTTCATACATTATTTAATAAAGCTCCACTTGGGTACCAGTCGCTTGACTTTGATGGCAATTTTATTGAGGTAAATCACAAATGGTTAGATACGCTGGGCTATACGCATCAGGAAGTAATTGGAAAATGGTTTGGTGATTTCCTGTCTCCATCGTATCAGGAAGGCTTCCGTAAGCGATTTCCGATCTTTAAAGCCCAGGGTCATATTCACAGCGAATTTGAAATGGTTCATAAAAATGGGGAGAAACTATTTATTGCTTTCGAAGGAAAGGTTGGATATGATATTAAAGGCGAGTTTCAACAAACACATTGTATATTACAGGATATCACTGAGCGCAAAAGGTCTGAAAATGCACTTATCGAAAGTGAAGAAAGATATCGCACTGTGGTTTCCAATACACCGGTCGTCACGTTTGTGACAGATGATAAGGGTATATTTAGTCTCTCAGAAGGAATGGGATTGGCAAAATTGGGATTGAAACCAGGGCAAGTTGTTGGCCGGTCGGTTTTTGATGTGTACAGAGATTCCCCTACAATCTTAGAAGCTATGAAAAAAGCGCTTAATGGAGTTCATCAGCGAAATGAAGTGATGGTTCACGGTATTGTTTTCGATGTCTTTTATTCTCCTATT
Organism: Bacteroidales bacterium; assembly: GCA_038236995.1. GTDB lineage: Bacteria > Bacteroidota > Bacteroidia > Bacteroidales > Prolixibacteraceae > JAAFHB01. Next base: position 6,724 of record JBBRZE010000090.1, read on the forward strand.
TTTGATCAGCATGGCAAAGTTGTAAAAGTTATTGGTGTATCCAACGATATTACTGAGCGCATAAAAGCAGAGGAAGCATTGGTGAAAAGTGAGGAGAAATATCGTAAGATTTTCGAAAATGTGCAGGACGTTTTTTATCAGGCCGATATGGATGGGATATTTCTGGAAATAAGTCCTTCAATTGAATATTTTACAGGATTTGCTCCGGATGAAATAATTGGCACACACGTTTCTGATCTTTATTATGATCCTAATGATAGAATTCTCATTTTAGATACCTTGTTGAAAAATGGGGAACTAAAGGATTGTGTAATAAAAATTAAAACACAAAAAAGCGGAATAAAATACGGATCAGTGAATGCTCGCTTGTTTTTTGATGCGCAGGGGCAGCCAAGTTATATAAATGGTGCAATAAGGGATGTCACAGAACGGAAGCTGGCTGTAGTGGCTTTAAAGGAAAGCGAAGACAGGTACCGGAGTTTCATTTCACAGGTTTCGGAAGGCGTTTACAGGTTCGAAAGTGATCTTCCGATGGATATAAACTTACCGGTCGAAGAGCAGGTTGATTTTATTTATGACCATTTGTTTATCGCCGAATGCAACGACGCATTTTTAAAGATGTACGGAATTACAGATCGGAAAGATGTAATTGGCAAAGGGCATCTTGATTTTCATGGTGGGCGTCACAATTCGTTTAATCGCGGTTTATTCCGGAAATTTATCGAAAACGGTTATACTATTCAAAGCGGAATTACAGAAGAAATTAATTTTGACGGACACGCAATGTATATCAGTAATAATTCATTGGGCATCGTAGAGAATAATCATCTTGTCAGGGTGTGGGGTACCCAGATCGATATCACTGAAAATGTCCGGTCAGAACGTGTACAACAGGTACTCTATTCCATTTCGAATGCGGCCCTTTCCTCCAAAGACATGGATGAACTGACAGAAATAATTAGTTTGCAGCTTGGTAAATTGCTTGATACAAACAACTTCTATATTGCATTTTATGATGAAACCAATGGGATGTTATCTACCCATTTTTTAAATGACCGGAAAGACAAGATTACAAGCTGGCCCGCGGAGAAGTCAGCAACAGATTATGTGATAAAGCATCAGAAATCTTTACTTGCGAATGATAATGATATTATTAATTTATGTGAGGCTGGTGAAATCGAAATTGTTGGTGTACCAGCAAAGGTTTGGTTGGGTGTTCCGCTTTGGGCATCAAATAAGGTTGTGGGGGCCATTGTTGTACAGAATTATGATCGTCCGGATGCTTATACCGAAAAAGACAAGCATATGCTCGAATTTATTTCTCATCAGATTGGCATTTCCATTGAACGGAAAAAGGCAGAGCAGGAATTAAAGCAGGCGATTATAAAAGCTCAGGAATCCGATCGTTTAAAATCTGCGTTTCTTGCCAATATGAGCCATGAGATCAGGACACCTATGAATGGAATACTCGGATTTGCCGGATTATTAAAAGAACCTGATCTCACTACAGAAGAACAACAGGAGTATATTGAGATTATTGAGAATAGCGGAGCTCGTATGCTGAATATTATTAATGACATAATAAGCATCTCAAAAGTAGAATCGGGTCAGATGGAAATAGCAATTTCGGAGACAAATATAAACGATCAAATGAAATACATTTATACCTTCTTCAAGCCCGAGGTTGAAGGTAAAGGGATGAAGTTTATTTATAAAAACGGCTTAACGGACAATGACGCTGTTATTAAAACAGATAAAGAAAAAGTTTATGCGATACTTACTAACCTGGTAAAAAACGCTATAAAATTCACGAAATCAGGCAGTATTGAATTCGGTTATATCTTGATATCGGGGATAGCTGAAAAAGAACTGGAATTCTATGTGAAAGATACTGGAATGGGTGTTCCTGAAGATCAGCAAGGGTTCATCTTCGATCGTTTCAGGCAGGGAAGTGAATCGCTGTCCCGAAATTATGAAGGAGCTGGTTTGGGATTAGCTATTTCGAAAGCATATGTGGAGATGTTAGGTGGTAGAATTTGGGTAGAAAGCAAGTTGGGAAAAGGTTCCGGATTTTATTTTACACTTCCTTGCAACCGTGAAAGAAAAGTGCCGGAGATCTGCAATAATATTAGTTTATTGGATGTTAAATCGACTCAGATTGGTTCAGGGAATTTTGGATTGAAGATATTAATAGCTGAAGATGATGAAGGATCAGCAATGTTAATTGCAATGGCCATCAAGGGGTTTTGTAAAGCCATTATAAAGGTAAGAACTGGGATCGAAGCTGTTGAGGCATGCCGGCATAATCCGGATATTGATCTAATTCTGATGGACATTAAAATGCCTGAAATGGATGGGTTTGAGGCTACCAGACAAATTCGTCAATTCAACAAGGATGTTATTATTATTGCGCAAACAGCCTATGCACTAACGGGCGACAGGGAAAAAACATTAGCAACCGGATGCAATGATTACATTGCAAAACCCATTCAGAAGGATCAGTTTATGGTATTGATAGAAAAATATTTTTAGAAACAGGGGAATAAATAGAGTTAGAATTAATGACATAGAATTCGGATAAAAAAAGCAATGTGTTTGTTAATGAGTTTTTTAAGATCAAACCTTTTAGACTTGAAAAAGTAAGAATAACTAATTTAAGTTTTTTTATCACTTGATTAATGCAACTATTTATATATTTGCACAACTATTTTGCCGGTTGTTCGTTTCTATTTTAAAATGAAGAAGTTTTTATCCATATCGTTTTCACTGCTCATCCTGGTTTCGGGATTGCAACTCACCATTTCAACACATTATTGTGGCGGGGAGATTGCAGCTTCCAAATTATCAGTTTCGGGCCAGTTGGCTTCATGTGGTATGGAAGCTCCGGTTCCTGTCAAACAATGCCCATCAACCGGAACCCATCTTGTCTCGAATTGCTGCAATACCAAAGTCTCCGTTTTTGCAATAGACAACAATTACCCGCCGTCATTTTCCGATTATAAATCCTTTTCAAAAAATATTTTACAGGTTTTTGATATTTCTGTCAGTTACCAGATTCAATCTTTATCAGTTTTAAGTCTTTATAGTACAAATGTCAGTCCGCCAGGCAATTTTATGGTGAGCGCAGTCAGCTTGCCCGACATTTGTGTGTTCCGTATTTGATGTTATTGTTTTCTAAAATTTTTAGCAGGAAGGTTATGTCAATTTTTCTACTAATTGTTATTTATTTCTATTATTCAATACATTAACATCAAATATTTTAAATCATGAAAACTGTAAAAATCATTATAGTTGCCGTATTGGCAATCGCTTTGGGTTCAAATTCCTTTGCCCAAACAATTGATCATTCAAAAATGGATATGGCTTCAGCAAAAACCGAAACGCTTAAAGTTTCAGGTAACTGTGATATGTGCAAAGCGCGTATCGAAAAAGCAGCAAAGATTGATGGCGTTTCAAAAGCGGCATGGGATGCAAAAAGTAAAGTCCTTTCAGTGACCTACGATCCGGCCAAAACAAATATCGACAAGGTTGGGGAAAAAGTAGCAGCTGTTGGCCACGACAACGAAAAGGTTAAAGCCGACGATAAAACCTATAGCGCTCTGCCCGGGTGCTGCAAGTACCGGTAAAACATTAATCTGACAATTTGGAAATTTGACAATTCGTCAATGACTTGATTTGAGATTCTCATTTTTGGATCACTTCATTGTCGAATCGTCGAATTGCCACATTTTTTCGTTGTCCTGGTGCCGAATCGAAGTTCGACAAAGTCAATCGTCGAAACAAAGTTCGACGAAGTCAATTGACACATTTTCCAATTTTCAAATTATTCCCATGTTCAACCGACTTGTTAAATATTTCCTCGAAAACAGGCTGATTACCTTTATTTTCCTGATCACATTTGTGGTTCTGGGTATGGTATTTATGCCTTTCAACTGGAAATCGGATTTCTTTCCACGTGATCCGATTGCGGTAGATGCAATCCCTGATATAGGGGAAAATCAACAAATTGTAGCGACCGAATGGATGGGTCGCTCTCCAAAAGATATGCAGGATCAGGTCACCTATCCGTTGACAACTGCTCTGCTGGGAATTCCCGGTGTGCAAACTGTTCGTAGCACCTCCATGTTTGGTATGTCTTTTATCTATATCATCTTTAAAGATAACATCGAGTTTTATTGGAGCCGTTCGCGCATTCTCGAAAAGCTTAGTTCCTTGCCTTCAGGGACATTGCCTGCCGGTATACAACCTACGCTCGGACCTGATGCTACAGCATTAGGTCAAATTTATTGGTACACACTCGAAGGGCGTAACCCGAAAACTGGGCAACCAAATGGAGGGTGGGATCCACAAGAACTTCGGACCATTCAGGATTTTTACGTGAAATACGGGCTATCCACTGCAGAGGGTGTTTCGGAAGTGGCATCTGTGGGTGGTTTCATAAAGGAATACCAGATCGACTTAAACCCTGAAGCGCTGAAAGCTTTTAAGGTCACGGTAATGGATGTGATGAATGCCGTCCGTAAAAGTAACCTTGATATCGGGGCCGAAACGATGGAGTTGAATAATGTGGAGTACATTATCCGCGGTTTAGGGTATGTGAAAAACCTGAATGATCTCGAAATATCGGTTGTGGCTGTCCGAAATAATGTTCCTGTAAGGATTAAAGATGTGGCACGGGTTGCATTTGGTCCGGCTACACGTCGCGGAGGACTTGATAAAGCTGGTTCCGAAGCTGTTGGTGCAGTAGTGGTGGCCAGGTATGGTTCAAATCCGATGGATGTGATCAACAACGTAAAAGATAAAATAAAGGAACTTGAAGCTGGACTTCCTCAGAAAACATTACCCGATGGTACCGTTTCAAAAGTAACTATCGTTCCTTTTTACGACCGCACTGGACTGATTAAGGAGACCATTGGAACGCTTGAATCTGCCCTGACGCACGAAATTCTGATTAGCATCATCGTTATTATTATCCTTGTAATGAATCTACGGGCATCACTTATTGTTGCTGGATTACTTCCGATTGGGGTATTAATGACTTTCATTCTTATGCGACTTTTCGGCGTTGAGGCCAATATTGTTGCTTTATCGGGTATCGCGATTGCGATTGGCGTGATGGTCGATATTGGGATTGTAGATGTGGAAAACATTCTCCGGCATTTGGAAATGCCCGAAAATAAAGGGATTCGCGGTAAAAAACTAATGTCAGTTATCTATCTGGCAACTACCGAAGTGCGTGCAGCAGTGGTTACTTCCATTGCTACGACTATCGTCAGTTTTCTACCTGTTTTTGCAATGCAGGCTGCCGAGGGAAAGCTGTTTCACCCGCTGGCTTTCACCAAAACGTTTGCCTTGATATCTGCCTTTATACTTGGTATCGTTGTACTTCCAACCTTAACACATATTTTCTTTTCGATACGCATCGATACAAAGAAGATCCGCAAAGTTTGGAATGGAGGGTTGTTTGTTGCCGGCATCTTCTTTGTTGTTTTCTGGAACGCATGGCCAGCATTGGCATTAATTGCAATTGGTATCAACAATTTGTTCGATGATCGTTGGCCTGAGAGCAAAAAGGAATATCCCAACTACATCAATATTGCCATCACCGTGCTTGTGGCAGCCTGGTATCTCACCATCGAGTGGTTGCCACTGGGAGCGCACAACAGCGTATTGGTGAACTTCCTTTTTGTAGGTGGTATCATTGCCATCATTCTTGCTGCTTTGATGTCGATGGTCCATTTCTATGAAGATATTATACGATGGGCATTGGCAAACAAACGAAAGTTTCTGATTATTCCTGCAGTCACATTGTTATTCGGACTATTGGTCTGGCTGGGATTCGATAAATCATTCGGATTTATTGCCACCGGGGCTGAAAAGATGGGTTGGAAAGGTTTCAGGCAAACAGCCTTTTGGCAATCGCCATCTAAGACATTTCCAGGTACAGGGAAGGAGTTTATGCCTTCGCTTAATGAAGGTTCGTTTCTGTTAATGCCTACCAGTATGCCACATTCAAGTATTGAAAAGAACCTTCAATACATTGAGACACTTGATAAACGTTTGTCTACAATTCCAGAAGTGGAGGTTGCAGTTGGTAAGTGGGGGCGTGTAAATTCGGCGCTCGACCCGGCTCCTGTGCAGATGTTCGAGAATACCATTAATTATCGTTCAGAATATATCCTCGACGAAAACGGGAAGCGGCAGAGATTTAAGACAGATAATGACGAATATTTTGTTCTGGATGTTGGGAAGATTAGAAATACGGTTGAAATAAATGGAAATAAAACAGAAATAAATAGAAATAAAACAGAAATAAATAGAAATAATGTTGAAATAAAAGGAAATGTAATTGATATAGATAGTGTCAAAGAGGTGAGATTTGAGAAGGAAAAGGAAGTATTTCATGTTTTGGTGAATGAAAAGTGGATCAAAGTTGAAAAGCCCTACACCAATCTTTCCATGTATTTCCATGTATTTCAACCTGGTTCTTCCAGTTTCAATATATTTCAACATATTTCAATGTATTTCAATTTATTTCTTATTCCCGATAGTAATGGCGAATACTTCCGGCAGTGGCGACCCGAAATAAAAAGTCCGAATGATATCTGGAATGAGATCGTTAAAGTGACCAATATTCCTGGATTGACCTCTGCTCCTAAATTGCAACCCATCGAAACCAGGCTCGTAATGCTTTCAACAGGAATGCGTGCTCCGATGGGTTTAAAAGTTTATGGCCCCGATTTGGATGCCATCGAGAAGGCTGGGCTACAACTTGAACAGGCTTTGAAAGATGTCCCATCAATAAAAGCATCAGCTGTGTTCTACGACCGTGCTGTGGGAGCTCCTTATCTCGAAATAAAACTGAACCGCGAAGCGATGGCCCGCTATGGAATGACTGTCAGTGATGTGCAGGAAGTTTTACAGGTGGCTGTCGGGGGTATGGCCCTAAGTAATTCTGTTGAAGGTCGTGAACGGTTCCCTATCAGGGTTCGTTATGCGCGTGAGTTGCGTGATAATCCGGATGATCTGAAACGGATCCTTATTCCGGCAGCAACTGGTGTTCAGGTACCGTTGGGCGAAATTGCCGATATTGATTATACGCGTGGTGCACAGATGATCCGGAGTGAAAATACATTTCTGAACGGGTATGTAATTTTCGATAAGAACGAAGGCAAAGCTGAAGTTGATGTTGTGGAAGAGGCAACTAAAGTCTTGCAACAGAAACTGAGCTCGGGTGCACTTGTGTTGTCGCCCGGCGTATCGTATAAGTTTGCAGGAAATTACGAACATCAACTTCGGGCTACCAAAAGACTGGCGATCGTAATTCCGATAAGTTTGTTGCTGATTTTGCTTTTGCTCTATTTCCAGTTCAGAACTGTGACAGCCTCATTTATCCACTTTTCAGGTGTCTTTGTAGCCTTTGCAGGTGGTTTTATCATGCTTTGGTTGTATGGACAGGGCTGGTTTATGAATTTTTCTGTGGCAGGAATCAACCTACGTGAACTATTTCAGATGCATCCGATTAACCTGAGTGTGGCCGTCTGGGTCGGGTTTATTGCCCTGTTCGGTATCGCAACGAACGATGGAGTCATAATGGGAACCTATATTCACCAGGTTTTCGAAGCCCGGCATCCCGCTACTGTTCACGATGTTCGTGAGGCGGTGGTATCAGCCGGACTGAAACGTGTGCGACCTGCGATGATGACAACTGCGGTTGCGGTTATCGCGTTGCTACCCGTTTTGTCTTCTACAGGTAAAGGCTCAGATATCATGATTCCGATGGCAATACCCATGTTTGGAGGTATGGTTATCCAGGTGATGACCGTGTTCGTGGTGCCGTTGTTTCAGGCGATGTGGAGAGAAAGGGGATTGAAATAAGTTGAAATAAATTGAAATACGATAGAAATAAGTGGAAATAAAACTATTGGAAATAAGTTGAAATACTGGAAATACAGTTGAAATAGATCTCAATTTATTTCCATATATTTCCATTTATTTCTAATTGTTTCCATTTTTATTTCTCAAATTTCTAATGCTTTACTTGATTAAATATTCAAACTAAAATATAAGTCTATGGAAAGTCAAAATTACATCGAATTAAAAAATCTTGAGGTTTATAAATTGTCCAGGCAGTTATCAACGATCGCATGGAAAATATTTTGCAGATTGAGTTTCGAGGATAAAAAACACATTGGCGATCAATTCCTAAGATCAGTTGACTCAATTGGAGCAAATATTGCGGAAGGCTATGGCCGCTTTCATTATCTTGATAAGGTTCGGTTTTATTACAATGCAAGGGGTTCTCATTTCGAAGCTTTCATACACTGGCTGGAATTATTGTTAGAAAGAGAGAGAATCTCAAAAGAGGAATTCGAAACTATTAACGGCAAGGCTTCGATTCTACAGGTAAAACTGAATAATTTCATTACAGTTACAACTAAAAAGGGTAGAGAAAACCATGATAAAATTTAATAAATACGTTGATTTAAAATCATCAGGAATCCATGACCGGGCTCCTTCTAATTATTTCAATTTATTTCACAATGTGTTGAAATATAATGTTTTTCTTTTTATTTCTATTTATTTCATTGTATTTCAATCTATTTCGGTAAATGCTCAACAAGATTCTTTATCGGTTTATCTCGAAATCGCAGCAAAAAGTAATCCTACAGTTTTGCAGAAGTTTGCAGAATATCAGGCGGCTTTGCAGAAAGTACCGCAGGTTGGCAGTTTACCTGATCCTGACCTTAGTCTTGGCGTTTTCCTGAGTCCGATGGAACTTCTGGCAGGGAAACAGGTGGCTGATATCCGGCTGATGCAAATGTTTCCGTGGTTTGGGGTACTCAAAAATGCAAAGGATGAAATGAGCCTGATGGCTAAAGCCAAATACGAAGTGTTCCGAGATTCCAAATTGCAAGTATTTTACGATGTACAACGTACCTGGTACGAATTGCACAAGGTGAAACAGAATATCCGCATTTCGGAGAAGAACATTGAGTTGCTTCGAACAATCGAAAGATTGGCCATCGTAAGGTTCAAAGCTGTTCCGACGGGAAACGGTGCGGCACCATCTGCAAACAGAATTGTTTCCTCTGCCTCCAGTCAAGGTTCTTCTTCCGGGTCTTCAGGTATGAATGTAATGGGAGGAAATTCGGGAACCACTGTTTCTGGACAGTCTGGTTCACCAATGCCTTCCAGTTCAATGGGTTCCTCCTCTGGTAGTTCGGGACTTACAGATGTTTACAGGATTCAAATTGAAATCGGCGACCTTCAGAATAATATTGAATTATTAAAGAGCCAGTTAAAAACAATTACTGCGCAATTCAATAGTTACCTTAACAGGTCTCCTGACGTGGTAGTTGTAATACCTGATACCTTAGTTTCTGTTGATTTTCAACCATCGCTGTCGGTAATGACCGATAGTTCGTTAGTTAAAAATCCAATGCTGGGAATGCTTCAGTTTGAGCAACAATCGCTTGAAGCACGTAAGCAAATGGTTACCCGGATGAGCTACCCGATGGTTGGTTTAGGGTTGAATTATTCGCTCATTAATAAAAGTGATATGTCAACATCGGCTATGAATGGGAAAGACATGATTATGCCAATGGTAACCGTTACGTTGCCCATTTACCGGAAGAAATACAAAGCCATGCAAGCCGAAGCCGACTTTTTGAAATCGGCAAACGCTCAAAATTACAAGGCCACTCTTAATTCACTTCAAACTGAGTATTACCAGGCCATTCAATTGTACCAGGATGCCCAACGACGGGTAAAACTATATGCTGATCAATATAAGTTAGCTTCAAAATCGTTCGATATCATGCTTAAAAGTTTTGCATCCTCCGGCACCGATCTGACAGATATTTTACGTGTCCGCCAGCAAACCCTCGATTATGAATTCAGACAGATAGAAGCTGTTGCTGATTACAATACGGCAATTGCCTGGTTGAAAAAATTAAATTGTACAGAAATAAAGGATACAAATTGAAATACATGAAGATTACAGGAAATACATGGATATATAATTGAAATACATTGAAATAAATTGTTTATCTCCACTTTGTTTCTATTATATTTCATCCCTATTTCTAATGTATTTCAACTGTATTTCCTTAAACAAAACATCATGAAAAGACAAACCATATTCTTCATCATCACCCTGATTATCGGCATTTTTCTTGGCTGGGTATTTTTTCATTCGTCTCCTGCCAAAGAAGAAAATCACGATCATGCAGCAGAAACTTCAAAGGAAAAAATCTGGACATGTGCAATGCATCCCCAGATCCGAATGCATGAGCCGGGCAAATGCCCTATTTGTGGTATGCAATTAATCCCTCTTAAGCAGGGCGGTGTAACCATTGACCCTGGTGCAATTCATATGACTAAAGAGGCAGCTCAGTTGGCCAATGTTTTGACATCCAAAGTTTCAATACAAAATCCGGTAAAGGAATTGAGACTTTATGGAAAAATACAGGCCGATGAACGGCTTCTGCAAAGTCAGGTATCCTATCTTCCCGGGCGCATCGAAAAATTGCTGGTCAACTTTACAGGCGAAGTCGTTCGTAAAGGTCAGACTTTGGCAGTTATCTATTCACCGGATCTGGTAACAGCGCAGCAGGAATTACTTGAGACAGCAGCAACAAAAGAATCCCAACCTGCCCTGTATGAGGCATCTAAATATAAGCTTCGTCAATGGAAACTGACAGAGAAACAGATAGCGTCCATCGAAACATCGGGTAAGGTAAAAACGGAGTTTGAAGTCTTTGCGAACGCAACCGGAATTGTATCTGCAAGGCGGGTCAATAGTGGAGATTATATTTCTCCGGGTACAGTTTTATTTGATATTGCCGATCTTTCGCATATCTGGATCATGTTCGATGCTTATGAAAGTGACTTGCCATACCTGTCGAAGGGTCAAAAAGTAGAATTTACAATTCAGGCGATACCCGGAACCAATTATTCCGGTAAAATAAACTTTATCGATCCGGTACTTGATCCCAATACCCGGATTGCAAGGGTGCGCATTGAACTCAATAACCCGGGTGGTAAGTTAAAACCCGAAATGTTTGCAACGGGCATTGTTCAGGCAACCTTAAATGAGTACAAGGACAAACTTGTTATTCCGCGAACTGCGGTTTTATGGACAGGCAAACGTTCGGTTGTATATGTGAAACAAGCGAAGTCCGCGGAACCCATCTTCAAAATCAGGGAAATTGAACTCGGACCAATGTTGGGAAACAGCTATGTAGTGATGAATGGATTGAACGACGGAGAGGAGATTGTTACGGAAGGTGCTTTCAGTGTTGATGCATCGGCACAACTAGAAGGAAAACCCAGTATGATGAATCCGATAGGTGGTCAAACCTCCGCTATGCCTGGAATGGATATGCCTGGTGACAAATCAAAGGATAGCAAAAGTAATTCTGAAATGGATATGCCTGCTGATTCTAAACCGGCTTCAAATGTTTCGTCAGCTGGAATTTCCAAATCTCAAACGCTTCAGCTTGCCACTTTCGGCGTTTCGGGACTTTGCGATCTTTGCAAAGAACGCATTGAAACTGCTGCAAAATCGGTTAGCGGAGTTTCCACTGCTGACTGGGATGTAGCTACAAAGAAAATCAAAGTTGAATTTAATTCGTCGGCAACAAATCCCGATGCCATTCAGAAAGCAATAGCCAATGCTGGTCACGATACTGAAAAATTCAAGGCTCCTGATGAGGTCTATAAACAACTTCCGGAGTGCTGTTTGTATCGAAAATAATACAATTTACCTGGAATTTGAAAAATAACACAGTCCTTTACCGAGTTTTTGATTGGCTTATTTTATCATGAAAACAACAATTTGCATAGCAGATTTAATTTTAAAGCCGAAGGAAAGGACCAGCCGTTGTCCCGCTTTACTGCTGATTTCTGGTAGTTTTCACTCGTAATTAAATGATTATGAACATATTACTTTATATAAATCGATCAAAGCAAGACAAACGTTACAAAGGGAAATGTGCGAATCTTGTAACTTATTTATTGAATTGTATAACATTTTTAGAGTTTGCCCATTCTATCTTTGAATTTAAATTATAATATTCAAATTTATCACCATTGACAATCAAAAAGAAAAAAAACAACATTTTTAAAATTTAATATTATGATGGACGGTATGAATAATGGTTGGGGAATGGGAAATGGATATGGCTGGATTATCGGCCTTGTCGTTCTTGTTTTTATTATTTGGCTGGCAGTTAAACTTTTGAATAAAAATAGCAGTTCAAATAATAATTGAAAATTAAATTTATCACCATTGAAGAGCAAAATAAAATATGCGAAGGATACGGAAATAAAAACCGAAAAACAAAGAAAGCATTCTTGCAATGGTGGAAACGGGAATTTACATTACTATAAAAGCCTTTTAATGAAGAATATACTCTTCATAGTTTTAGCTTCATTTGTTCTGTTGTCGGGAATGCATTTCTCGGTAGCAAAACATTTTTGTAGTGATGAAGCCCCTGTTGTGAAAATTTCATTTTCCGGGGTGAAAGCAACCTGCGGCATGGAAGAAGAAGGTACAACTTCCCCTGTTCATCATGATGGTTTATCATCAAATTGTTGTCGTGATGAAGTTTCAGTTTTTGTGGTAGACAATTTTGACAGCTATTCGTCTTTAGAAATAAAGGAGATATCCCGACAAATCTCCCAGGTATTTTTAGTTCCTGTAAATGAAATATTGTATTCACAGTCACTTACATTTCAGACTTATGCAGATGTCAGTCCACCTGACAATATAACTGCAAATGCAGTAAGCTTGCCCAAGATTTGCGTTTTCCGTATTTGATTTTAATGTCACTGAATTTCTTTTGGCTGAAAGGTTATGCTAACTTTTTTGTCGAAGGAGGGTATTTTCTTGTGTCCTGATACTTGTATCTTGATGCATAAAGATATAATTCAGCACCTTAACTTCAAGTATTTAAAATCAATCAATCAAAAATCGGGCAACAGCGAAACTGAAGAACCGGTCGACAGCGGTACTGAAGAAAAATCCAATTTTAAAATTAATATCATGAAAAACAGAAAAATGATTTCCATCGTGTTTGTTTCGGTGCTTTTTTTAAGTATAGCATCCTTTACAACTACTAGTGCGTTAGCACAGACCAAAGTCAAGACAGCAATGATGAAAGATTGCTGTATGATGAAAGACGGAAAGATGATGCAAATGGAATCGGGAAAAATGATGCCCATGGATAAGGACATGACCATGAAGAATGGAACAAAAGTCATGACCAATGGAGAGT
>JBBRZE010000091.1:0-18254 GCA_038236995.1 Bacteroidales bacterium
ACGGCCACATCCATGCCGCGGAAGAAGAATCCGTCGCAGGTGGCGCAGGCGCTTACGCCATAGCCGTTATATTTTTTCTCTGATTCGAGGCCCAGCCATTTGGCTGTGGCGCCGGTGGCAACGATGACCGATTCGGCCACCACTGTTTTTCCGTCGTCGTCGGTGACTTTAAAGGGCCGTTTCGCGAAATCAACTTTTGACACGATTCCCCAGCGCATTTCGGTGCCAAAACGTTCGGCCTGTTTTTTAAGGTCCTCCATCATCTCCGGGCCCATGGTACCATCGGGATAGCCGGGGAAATTATCCACCTCGGTGGTGGAGGTTAATTGTCCGCCGGGTTGCAGTCCGAGGTAAACAACGGGTTTCAGGTCGGCACGGGCAGCATAGATAGCGGCGGTATATCCGGCAGGACCGGATCCGATGATGAGGCAATCAATTTTTTCGGGGTCTCCGGACTTTTTTGTTGTAGGGGCTTCTGTCATCTTAAGTTTTATTTGGGTGATCTGTATGGCTTTTTGTGATCGTTTCATGCGGGTACAAAATTATGCTTTCTTCTGTGATTGTCATAAACCATGCCAGCGGAATTTTTCATATCAACCTGTCAGCACAAGGAGATGATGGGCTGTTTGCGTCTGCCAAACTGTCGGACAAATTAAATTCGGATAGACATCATAATTATTGTACTTTTGCCCCCTGTTTGACCGGGGTGTGGCGCAGTTGGCTAGCGTACTTGCATGGGGTGCAAGTGGTCGGAAGTTCGAGTCTTCTCACCCCGACTTTTTTACAATAATGACCCTGTTAATCGATTGATTGACAGGGTTTTTTATTAGTATGTCAAATTTAGTGGTTTTTTTAGTGGAATAATTTATAAATGTTATACTTGTATATATAAATTATAAAATGCTGATATTAAAGGTAAAGCTAATCTTTGATATCAAATGACAGAATAACCCCAAAACTGTGTTTTATCCCAAAACATCCTGATTTTATAATTAAATATAAGTAATAAATCAGGATTCTGTCAACCATTCTTCTCATATTTGTATCTACCAATATGCACGGGTTCCTGAAAAGGTAAGAATCCATAATACATGTATGTTGTTTCTATATGAAGACATACATCGCAGATATAATTCCTCGTATTCAGAAATATTCAGAACGTCTCGACAATATTACATTGCTGACAAACCATCATTGGGTTGTGATGGACGATGTAACCCAATCAAAAACAGTTTATATTTTCAGGAGTAATGGAGAACTACTAATTTCTCTTGATGGGAAAGTTGACAAAGCGAAATGGGAGTATTTAGGTCATAATTCATTGTTGATTGACCATAAAGAAGATAGTTATTTGTTTAAGCATGGCTTCTTTGATGAAAATATTCTAGCATTAAAGATTGATAGCAAAGAGGAGTATGCCCTTCTTGTTAATGAAACCAAATATAAAACCGAACTTAATACTTATAAACAAGTTATTGATTTTCTGAGTAATACATATCTTGAGAACGAATTTAGAGGTAAAATCGACAAGCTAATTCCAATGGCAACACAAGAATTATACAAAATTAAGCAAGGTGAACTCATCATAAAATGTGAGTATTATGAAAGTGGGAAAGAAATCATTAAAGCAATACTGAATGGGCAAGTTGCTCCAGATGGCAAATATAAACTCGGCTTCGCATTTTATGTTCAAATAAAGGGTGGGATAGTTGTTTCAAAAACATTACTCTAATTTGTCCCAAGACAATTTGAACAACCCCCAACCTTTTTTCTTTCATCCTACACAAATTTGTTTTTAGAATTAAAAAATAGTTTTAATCAGGCTTTTTCAACCTTTCTCCCCATATTTGTATCTACCTGTGTGACCAGGTTCTGATTAAATTCTTCCACCTATTGCTATGATTTGTAGATATGAAAAGTTACATCCTTGATATAATACCGAAAATTCAAAAGTTTAGTAAGAGACTCGATGAGTTTGCCTTTTTACTCAATCAACATTGGGTCCTATTTGACGACACCTTAAATGAGACAAAAACTGTATTCATTTTTAGGGAGAATAATGAGCTGATAATATCCAATAATGGTATCATTGAAAAGTCAAAATGGGAATTCATCGGGAACGACTCACTCATTATTGAAACGAAAAATTATTCCCATCTTCTTAAGCATGGATTTCTTGATGAAGGTGTGCTAGTGTTAAAAAGGGACAGCCACAAAGATTTCTCCGTGTTTATTAACGAAAGCAAGGCTAAGGTTGAATTTAATTCTATTGAATCAATTACTAAATTTCTTCAAAACAAATATTTGACACCATTAATAGCTAACGGCCAGAATATAGAAGATTCAAAATCGATTGCGCATAGGGATGATTTGGAAAAGATTAGAATTGCGTCCATGTTAAGTTATTTAAAGAAGGGTGAAATTATAACGAAGCATTCAGTAAGTAACAAAATAGAAGTAATGACAAGAGTAGAATTTGATATATGGAATAAACAATACGGGGAAGGAATGTTAATTCAGATTGCGATAAAAGAACAATAAACATGTTAATTATTTCCATATGAAGACATATGTAGCAGATATTATTCCAAAACTCCAGCGATTTAGTCAAAGGCTTGACGAGTTAACTCGGCTGACAAACCAACATTGGGTCGTAATCGATGAAACTACCCAAGCAAAAACAGTTTATATTTTCAGAGAAAATGGAGAACTTCTGATTTCTACCAATGGGATAGTTAGCAAAGCTAAATGGGAGTACTTAGGTCATAACTCTTTGTTGATTGAACACAAAGAAGGAAGCTACTTATTTAAACAAGGTTTTTTTGACGATAATGTTATTGCATTAAAACTTGACAGTACAAATAGTTATGCGTTTTTTGTGAACGAGACAAAATATCACAAAGATTTAAATAAAATAGAAGATGTCCTGAAATTCTTAGAAACCAAATACCTAAATAATAACTCTCCAATTCAATTAGGGTCAGCAACAGGCCTCAGAAACAAAAGACAAGATTTTAAATTCGAATATATAATACTAAAAGAGACCAAAGAATATTATATAACCTGGGGAAAACACACTAAATACGTAATTGAATTCATTAATGGATTTGTCGCTAATTTATATCGAGGTAAAAATTCGGGACAATATTTTTATCTTCACCAAACCTTTGGGCAAATGTATTTTCAAAATTTCGATGATGCAGTTTACAAACTCTTTCTATATGTTCACAATATAAAAGACGACATACAAGAGAAGTAGTAAACAATGTTTGCCTCATTCTTCAATTTTAGTATCGGTGAATCGGGCCTTACTGGCCTATCTGTAGTATTGTAACCAATAACTTAAGCGGAATTCAACCGAAGTTGAATTATTTCATGGCTTTGGTTAACCATATTCAAGTCAAAGACACTACAATCCCAAAAACTTATCTAATGAAAAGGAGAATTGATTTTAATCAACAAATGAATTCGAATTGTCTCAAACAATGTAATAAAGAAAAACGGAGGACAACAACCACCGATAATTTGTGTAATCAGACTTTTTCAGAGATTGACGGGCTGCCAGTTAGATGTGTTGGTGAATGGGCAGTGGAAAAAATATATCATCTAATTCAATATTTTGGAATATTCTCATCTGGCATGAGAAAAGTCTGGGATGGTGAAATAAATTATATTGAGATTTGCAGTGGACCTGGAAGATGCATAAATAGAAGAAAAGGAATCGAATTTAATGGGACTTCTTTATGCATAGCTGAACACCCGTCAATGAAGTTTTTAAACAAGGCACTTTTCTTCGATAATAATGTTAGAGTGGTTGAGACTCTAAACGCAAGAATTAGGGAGAAAAATATTGTTAATGCAAAGGCAATTTGGGGTGATTATTTCAAACCTGAAGATATTTGTTCTGAGATTAGAAAGGAAATTAATCCTAACGGATTGAATTTAATATTTATAGACCCAACGGATTGTAGTTTACCTTTTGAACTAATTAACGCTTTGAAGAGGAACTTTTCGAATGTTGATTTTATTATAAACATTGCTTTAGGAACAGATTATAATCGAAACATTAAAAATACAGTTCTTGCCCCTGAATCTTATTCGGAGAGCTTAAAAAAGTACTCAAGATTTGTTGGTAATGACTCTTTTATACAGAGCGACGAAATTCGACATTTAGTGGAAGTAAATGACAATATGACTCTAAGAATAAAGCTAAGAGAAGAGTATAAAAATAGTTTAAAAGATTTAGGTTATTTGTATTTTGACTTTAAGCATATTCGAAATTATTATGATTTAGTTTTTGCATCATCTCATCCAAGAGGACTTGAATTTTGGAAAAAGGCTAATAAATATCAATACGATGGACAACAAACAATAGATTTTTTGATTTAATGGTATTATGACAAATAAAAAACAAGTTTTTGGAACATATGAATGGGCTACAAGTAACGCTAACTTTATCAATGGCTGTATTCATGATTGCAAGTATTGTTACAGTAAAGAAATGGCAATCAGATTCAAAAGAAAAACTCCTGCCAATTGGGTAAATGAAGAAATTAACTATAAGCAACTTGAGAAGAATTTTAAAAAGGCTGACGGATACATCATGTTTCCATCAAGTCATGACATATCGCCGGAGAATCTCGATTCATCCTTGATATTCTTAGATAATTTATTAAAAAATGGTAATAACGTCTTGATTGTAACAAAACCTCATTTTGCCGTAATTGAGAAAATATGTGATAAATTCTCGAAGCACAAGAAGCATATTTTATTTAGGTTCACGATCGGGTCTTGTGATACAGAAACATTAAGATTTTGGGAGCCAAATGCACCTTCATTTGAAGAAAGAATCCAATCATTAAACTACGCTTATGACTTAGGATTCAAGACAAGCGTTTCATGCGAGCCTATTTTGGATACAAATACCCAAAGATTAGTAGAAGAGATTATACCCTTCGTGACTGATGCCATATGGATAGGGAAACCTAATTTTCTTTTGAGAAGACTCAAAATGAATGGGATTACCGATATTGATACTATTAAAAAAGCTGAAGAACTAAATGCCGGTCAATCCGATGAGTGGATTTTAGAACTTTATAGTATTTTCAAACAAAATCCAAAAATCAAATGGAAAGAGAGTATTAAGAAAATTGCGAACATAGAAAGAACCACCATAAAAGGATTGGACATATAGTTATCCTATGTCTATGATTTCCAATTATAATGTCTATCCCATTTTAATCTTTAGAACATTAAAAAAGGACACTCATTTGTTCACCAATTTGTCCTGTTTAAACCCAAAGAATTAATTGTGAATTCCGGGATAAACAACGAACAGATTTTTCAACTTGGTCAATGTGTTTTTATTGGTCTTTGTGATTTAACCGATGTGTTGGTAGTTGTATCCCTTCGTTAACATCTTTATTTCCTCAGCATATTCTTCCTTCATTGCATCATCACTTTTCCGGAATCCGGATTTCCGAACAACTACGCCACCACAGGTACGAAAATTTTGGTATCCGGATTGCAACCAGTTCTCTATGGTCTTTTTATCGAAGAATTGTGACCCAAGTGAGATTTTATCAGTTTTATAAGGTATGGCGCATAGTTTATGTCAACTTATCATGATGGTGGGCGAGACCAACATGGGTATTCAAATATAAGAAAATAAACGACAAGTGGTGAATGTTAATCTGATGATATGTGAATTTTAGTTATACATTTGGTTAAGATTGCATAATGTTTATCATTTATATAAACTTGTTAACGTTCACACTGAATACACTATAAAATTATAAGTCATGGGAATATTCGACCTTTTTAAATCAAAAAAAATCGAAGAATCTACAAGTGATTCCAGAACAGAATTCCAGAACTATATTGAAGATTTAAGAAGAGAGACAGACAAGCTTAGAAAAGAAAATGCTGCATGGGAAAAAGAGTTCAATCATATAATTAACCTTAGAGAAGAAGCAACTGATTTAGATAAATTGGGAAAGCATTCAGAAGCATTGAAAATTTTCCAAGATTCAATTGCTTATGGTGAAAACTCTGAACGATTGAATCTTAACAATTATGCTCATGACATTGAACGAGTAATAATTCTTTTAGGAAAAACAAAACAGGACGAAAAACAAAAAGTGTTTTTAGAAAACGTAATTGAAAAGTATCCTGATTCTACAGATATCGATAAATGGAAAATTCGATTATCAAAAATAACTGCTAAAAATTCTGAGAAGATTGATGTTGAAATCACTCCCAATGACATTAATGCCCCTACACCAGATTATCCAACATTAGGGGGAAAATATCAGAAATTCAAAGACTCGCTGCCTGAATTCAACTTCTATTATGATATGCCAAATGGAATGGAAACCTATGAATATTTAAGCGTTTACAGCCCTGTTTCATTTGAAAAATCAAAAATATTGCGTGAATTCAGAGAGAGTTTTAAATCAATTCTGAGTGAAGCCCAAATTGCGGAGAATCAAAATAATTATAAAAATGCAATTGAAATCAATTTAAAACTAATCGCTGAGAATTATGATGGTAAAGAACCGTTTGAAAGACTAATAATCATATATAATAAATTAAAATGGAAAGATCAAACTATAGAAATAATTGAAAAAGCAATTGGGTACTTTGAAATGTTGAAAGAAAGTCAGAAGAATAAGGTTATATTAATTGCTAAGAAATACGGCATGGAAAACAAAGCTTTAGAATATATAAATGCTAACAAAAAGATTCAATATTATGGAGGAGTATTTGATTTATACAATCCTTATCCAATAATTGATAAATGGAAAGAAAAATTAGAAAAAATAAAGTAAAGTACGAAACGCTAACCAAGGTTGCAATTTTTTTGAAACACTGCTAACTTTGAAGTAACGAGCAATTAACGAACAGACAGTGAAATTTCATTTAAGGGTATACGACAACTTTCACTACATGGACGAATCAGAGGCATATAACCTCGGAAAATATGAAACTTATGAGGACGCAATGGTTGCGGCAAAAGCAATCGTTGAAGAATTTTTTGTTCAAAATTTGAAAAGAGGACTGACGGCTGAACAATTACGTGCACAGTATTGCTTTTACGGTGAAGATCCAATCATACTTCCTAATGAACATGGAGAGCATCCGGTTTTCTCTGCCAGGGATTATGCAGATGAAATTTACGAAAAAATCTGTAAAAAACTTCAAAGATGAAAATGGAAACACAAACACTCTACCAGAAGGCTATAAAATTTGCGACAAGCAAGCATTTAGAAAAGGAACAGAAGGTTCCGGGAACAGACCTTCCTTATGTTGTTCATTTAAGTAATGTCGCAATGGAAATCTTAATTGCTTCTTCGCATACTGACAATTTTAATTTGGGCTTTGCAGTTCAAGTTGCATTGCTTCACGATACCATTGAAGACACATCAGCGACATTTGACGAATTGAAAAATATTTTTGGGGTTGAAATCGCAAACGCTGTTTCTGCATTGACAAAAAATGAATCATTGCCGAAAGAAAATCAAATGCAGGACTGTTTGCAGAGAATTAAAAAATTGCAGAAGGAAGTTTGGGCGGTAAAACTTGCAGACAGAATAACTAATCTTCAACCAGCACCATCACATTGGGATAAGGAGAAAAAGATAAATTATAAAAACGAGGCACGAACAATTCTGAATGAGTTGCAATACGGAAATAATTTTCTGGCAATACGATTAAACACTTCTATTGAATTGTATGAGAATTTTGATATTGACAACCTCGTGGAGAGAGAATAACTGCTGCCAAAAAGGTATTGGCGAATATGACGGGTGACATTCAAGGATTGAGAATTATGCATCTCATGAACAGTTGTGGTAGGTTGAACAGTTGTACTTTTAAACTGCCCAATCGCATATACCTGAAACGTTATGCACAACACAATTTCGGAATTTACACAAAGTGAAATACAATAAATATGAATGAAAATAATACTAACTTGATATTTCAAATAATTGGAGCAATTGGTTCATTAGCAACCTTTGGAGCTTTTATGTTTTTATTTCGTCGGGATAAAGACAAACAAACCCAGATAGATAAATTGACAAATATTGCAACCATATTGGATGCTCAGAATGATACAATGAAATTACAGAACGACCTTATTGCACAACAGGTTAACATTGTTAGGAATACTTCATTATTAAAAGATCAGGATTCTGGTGCTTTAACTGAGTTAAGAAAAATTGAAGAGAAAAGGCTCAAATTGAGCGTAAAACCAAATCTATGGTTAAATGGAGCTGGATATTCTGGATACGATGGCGAAATGCATATTGATCTGAATAATAAGGGAGAAGATGCAACCATCTTAGGGATTAATTTAACATCAGATGATATTGTACTTCATGATAACCCCATTCCTTTCATGTTAGAAAAAGGAGAGCATAGAAATATCTTAGGTAGGCA
Source organism: Bacteroidales bacterium (assembly GCA_038236995.1). Lineage (GTDB taxonomy): Bacteria > Bacteroidota > Bacteroidia > Bacteroidales > Prolixibacteraceae > JAAFHB01. The sequence continues at coordinate 8,443 of JBBRZE010000091.1, forward strand.
AAGAGGTGATAAACACATTCAATATTGTGAATACGAGGTAGATATCATATACGCTGATAAATTGGATAATAAATATTTAGTCAAGATAAAAGGGAAAGGTGCCACAGTAAAAATTATCGAAAATCAGGAGACTGAATGATTTGTCCTTTGCATAACAGCACCTACTCGCAAGCTGCGGATTTATGTTCCAAAAACAGTTTTGTGGGTTGAGTTAATTAAAATGCCAAATACCTTGTTCGCAATTTTAATATTCCCAACCTGCATGACTTACAGGTAAGTTGTTTAGTTCGTTTTTGAGGTGCTTCCATTCCGGCAGAAAATGATTCATGATGGCAACAAAATTGTCGTTGTGGGTGCGTTCGAGGAGGTGGGCCAGTTCGTGAACGATAATGTATTCAATGCAATGTACTGGTTTTTTTGCCAGCTCCAGGTTTAACCAAATGCGCTTCGCTTCACGGTTACAGGTTCCCCATTTGGTTTTCATCTTCTTAATGGAAAACTCACTGATAGAAACATCCATTAGCATTTCCCATTTCTCAATGATGGGCGGGGCCAGTTCCTTCAGTTCCTGCCTGTACCATTCATCCATAATGATCTGCCTTTTAGGAATATCAGTATTCGGGCGTACATGCAACACAATGGTATCGTGTTTCAATTGTATGAAGGGAGGCGCATGATGTTCCTCAACTTTCATAAGGTAACGCCTACCCAGAAAGTAGTGTCCTTCCTTGTATAAGTATTCCCTGGGCGCTTCTCGGTCCTGCGCCAGGAATTTTTGCTGCTGCTTTTTAATCCAACCTAATTTTGAAACAGCATAAATCCGGATGGTGTCCATCTTCATCCGCAAGGGTGCAGCAATGCGCACCCTGCCATTAGGAGGGTAGACACTAAGATGGACGTTCTTAATGTCCTTCAACACCACATCGATGATTATGTCGTTCAACTGCAATTGCTCCATCCTAATACTCAGCTTGATTTTTCACAATTTCAAAAACCCGCTCTGTTTCCTCTATGTTGCCCAGGACACTGTAAATTGCCTGTTTCACTACCTTTTCCCTGGTATCAACTCCACGCCAGCCATTAGGCTTGTATTCAATGATGCTTTCATGAACCTGCAAAGCCAATGCTTCATTTTTGCTTAGATTGTTATAAAGTGCCCGCTGGGCAGCCGTCTTTAATGCCGTTGGAGTGTTCAGTTTAATACCAGAATGAACTCTTGCAGCCAGATCAGCAATTTTATGCAGGTACTCCTCATAGCTGATGGCGTTGGCCTTGCGTTCCTTTATCACTTCGTTCAGCAGCGTGCTCATTTCCTCGAAGAATGCCGGGTCTATCAGGTGATCGGTCATAATCTTATGCCTGACATTGTTTTCGATGGTTTCGGCAACTGCCTGATGGCTTTCTTTGATTCCCGCAGGCATGCTGTTGATGGCATCAGCAATGCCGCTTTCAACAATCAGTTCAATCAGCGATAAATCACCAAAAGGTGAAATTGTGCGTGGTTCGTCTGCCTGGATGTAGGTGTCAATCAGGTGACGCATATCAGCCTCGTATGCCTTCATATCCAGTGTTTCACCGCTGGCCATCCGTATTTCTTCTCTCAGTTTCAGGTAAAAATCAACCTGTTTAGTGATTGTTGCCTGCTCGGTTGATGAATACCCGGCTTCATCCATTTCGGCTGAAATATTGGCAAAGGCCCGGATCAATGCAACGGTTGCCTTATACAATGCTGTGCGCTGCAATTCTGTATTTTTAAGTTCTTCCGGAATTTCAGTATTGCCGCAGAAATAATGCTGGTAATCGAGTTTCGATTTTGGATAAGGTACAGGCTCACAAAGCAAAATGATTTCTTCGAGGGCATTATCCAATCGTTCCCTGCCATTTTTCAAACGGTCCTGCAAAAGGATCTGACAATCTTCCGGCTTAAACTGGTCGTAATCCAATTCCGAAGTGTAAACTGCAACCGCATTTTCCACCTTCTTAAAAAGGTCCTTATAATCCACGATATACCCGAACTGCTTATCTTCAGTATCCAGCCGGTTTACCCTACAAATAGCCTGGAACAGTCCATGATCCTGCATGCTTTTATCGATATACAGGTATGTGCAGGCCGGGGCATCGAATCCGGTGAGCAGTTTATCCACAACAATCAACAACCGCATCAGTGCAGGCTCCTTGACAAATCTCGTTTTTGAAAGGTCTTCGTATGTTTCTGTCTTGCTTTTGCCCTGGGCAGGCGAAACATCCTTTAACAGGGCGGTGTAAATCTTATAGATGTACTCCTTTTCCGTTTCGGTATTAGCACCGGTATCTTCGGTATTTATGTCCCTTGTTGCAGGGTTATACGAAGTGATTAAGGCACAGCGGTTTTTAAATTCCGTTTGCTGGAACAATTCATAATACCTGCTGGCTTCGTAAATACTACCTGCAACCAGAATGGCATTGCCAGTGTGTGAACTCAGCCTTGGCTTTACACTAAAATCAAATACAACATCGCCAACCACTTTATCCATCCTCGACCTGGAACTCAGCACAGCCTGCAAAGAACCCCATTTCGCTTTCAGGGCTGACTTTTGAAAATCGTTCAGTCCTTTTGTCTTTGCTTCAAACCACTCATTTATTTTTGTTGGCGATGATAACCGCTGGTCAATATCCCTTGCCTCATAGATTAAATCGAGTATCACCTGGTCTTCGACACCTTCATTAAACTTATATGTGTGAATATATCCACCGAACACTTCAAGGCTGGTTTGCTTATCCGCTTTTAAGAGTGGTGTTCCGGTAAATCCAATGAATACGGCATTTTGAAGCATGGCCTTCATTACTTTATGCAACCTGCCGCTTTGTGTACGATGGCACTCATCAACAAAAACAAAAAGATCACCGATGGTTTTACAGGGGGCAGACCGAAGTTCCTCAATATACCGGTCAAAGTTTTCAACATCTTTTCTGCCGAACTTGTGGATAAGGGAACATAATAAACGTGGGGCTGGCTGACTTAACTGCTCCATCAACTCTTTTCCGCTGGAAGTCCGTTTGAGTGGTTCCCCGGCATCATTAAACACCCGCTCAATTTGCTTATCCAATTCGGTGCGATCCGTAAGGATGGCAATCCGGGCATTGGGATTGTTTTCCAGAATCCATTTTGCCAACCAAACCATCACAATACTCTTGCCACTGCCCTGGGTATGCCAGATGATACCACCTTCACGGCGGCGAACAAATTCCTGTGATGCCTTAATACTAAAATACTGGTGGTACCGTGGCAGCTTTTTGATACCTCCATCGAACAGCACAAAATCATAAATAAGTTCAAGCAGCCGTTGCTTGTTGCATATTTTCATCAGGTACTTATCCAACATTAGCTGGCTGTTGTCCTCAATATCTTCCTTCCAGCCCAGAAAAAACTTTTCCGGTGTGCCGATGGTGCCATAACGCAGACCTTCGGTATCGTTACCAGCCATTACCAGTTGTATGGTCGAAAAAAAAGATTGGATAAATTCCGGTTGCTGGTTCACAATATTCTGGCGGATGCCATCCCCAATTGATACTGTGCTCCTTTTTAATTCTATTAATCCTATTGCAATTCCATTTATATACAGGACAATATCCGGTCGTTTTTCACGGTTGCCTTGTATTGTTACTTCTTCCGCAATGGCAAAATCATTCTTCTCAGGCTCTTCCCAATTGATATAATGCAGGCGTTGATATTTATCACCAGGGTTAGCTGTTACTTCCTGGCCATACCGCAACATCTGATATACCTGTTTATTGTTCCCGTAAAGGTTTCGATCATAGTTTCGTGCCTCAGTCTGCAATATATGAATACCACGTTTAACCAGTTCTTCAGGATAACCTGCTGTTTTAACCAGGTATTGCCGTAGCAAACCTTCCTCTATATTGCTGGTATTAAGCCGGTCTTCCCAATTCCCAAGGTATTGGTAACCCAGTTGCTCCCGAAATATTTTTACTATCCGGTTTTGTGTGGCACGTTCTATTTCTCCGATATTGCTCATGCTATGATTGTTTAAGAATCTGCATCAGGTTTTTAACAAATGCAATTATAGCCTCATCCACTTCGATCATTGATTTATAAATATCCCCGATTTTAAAATGCTTATGATAACCACTCACTTTCATCCTGGGCTCATCATTAAACTCATTAAGAAGGCATATTGACGCCAATTTCTCAGTTAATGGCCTTCTGCCCTCAAAGCTATCATTGCCTCTATTCCAAAATTCAAGATCAGCGCTACCATCCAATTCAAACCATACATCTAAACTTAAATTATTGTCTCTAAGAATATAATTATTATATAGTAACCAATTGTGATGATAGGATTGAAATATTTTAAATGGCTTAATATCTGTGATTGCATTTGCGAATTTGTCAGCCCTGTATGTTGTGATCTTACTGTTCATTTCTACCAAAGTATTAGCAATTTCTACTCCATCCTGTGTACTCAGAAATTCATAAAACCTATCCATCGTATTTGTGTCCATGTTTTTATTTGCTAAGTGTTGTATTAACTTTATGTATTGATGAATAAATGAAAAGCTGTCCATATTATCATGCGAATCCAGACAGGGTTGAAGCCACCCTTTTACCAAATCATTTTCCCTATTAGTAAATGCACCTATATTTTTTACCAGGTGTTCTATGTTTTCGATTGTTGCTGGTGCTTTCTTGAGGCCATCTAAAGACAAATAAACAACTGCCTTGACTCTATATTTGCGAGCATTTTCAGCATAGGTGAAATACCTATCTACTTGCTCATCCATATCCATGGCATTGTTTATTTTATTTTCGATTATTATCGATTGTTTCGATTTTTCATCCCTTATCCAAATATCCAACCTGCCTGTTTCCCTGCTAACAATTGTATCCTGAAAATCTGAAGCAAGTATATTGCTGTTGTAGTGCGTGTTTAAATACTCAATAAATAAATGCAGGAAGGTATAACCCTGTTGATGCAAGCCCCTCGGATCTAAAAGAGAAGCAATAATATCTGAATGAAAATTTTCCCGATAGCTGTTATCTGAAGAAATTGTAAACAGGTTATACGATACCTGTTTCTTATTCAGCTTGGTTTTATTGTGCTGTTGCACAATATGTCTGATAGTCGGATGATCTAATAATTTCATTAGTTCCATAGTGTACTAATTTAAATTTATCGGTTAGTTATTCTTTATGCATTCATTATTTGCTTTTAGATAAAAAATTCAACCTTATCAGTGATATAATATGATTTCTTACCGCTGGATTCAATTTCCAGCTTCCATAAATCTCTTATCGCCGGGACGTTATTATACCAGTAATTCATACCGTGTTGCCAGCTTTCCCAAACTAATTTATCAATCCTTTTTTTGTGCTTATACCAAAAGAATTCCTCTGCACAGAGGTTAAAAAAGTCGTTCACCTTGCGTTTGAGGTTTTCTGAATCTGGATGACCAGTCAATTGTTCCATTGTAGGGCAATTATTCCTTATCTCGATCAGGTAATCATTCAAGGCTTCATAACGCTGATTAAATTCCGTAAAAAGCTGCTTCTGCATCTGTTCATGAGCAAGCTTTTTGGATTGCTTTGAATAATAGAAAGTAATAAACAGACCTACTGTGCCAAGACCAATTGTGGCGATTAACGTGCTGTCCATATTATACCAATCTTATTTTACCAGTTAACAATTCCTGCATCATGCCTTGCTTAATCAATTGATATTTGAAAAGATTTTGTTCTATTGTAATGATTTCTTTGTCCATCTCACTGAGTATTGAGGCTATTCGGTTTTGCTCATCGATTGTAGGAATAAATATCTTCACTCGGCCTAATGCTCCTCTGGAAATCCTTTTATGAGTTGTTCCGCCGCTCAATCCGCTTATAGTCTCAAACCAACTTTTAGTTGAAAATATATTTGTTAAAAATACTCTGTTGACTAATTCTTCTCTTGGCCTAAAAATAGTAACATCAACAGAAGTAATCACTTTGTATTCACCAATGTCAGGGAAAATACATGCTCTGCCAGCTGGTTCTGCAAGACGGCAAATTAAAAGATCACCAATTCTAAGTTCTTTACATCGAAGTTTTATGAATGATGATTCATGAATGTATTTCCTTGAAGCTTTCCCTACAAAATTTCCGATTCCAATATTTCCGGTTTGAATCAATCGGATACCATCTTCTTTTATATGTTCTGATTCTATCCAATCCCCATCATCAAAGAGTTCTTTCTTGTTATCAGCCAATTGTAATATAGAAAATTCTATCCAGCCAGCTTTCGGCTTCAGCAATTGCTGCATGGCTCCTTGCTTAATAGCCCGCTTTTTCTCAATGAGTTTTTCCAGGCTGGTAATAAGAGCATCGGCATCGCTAAGAGCAGTGGCAATGGCGGTTTGCTCGGATTTGGTAGGGCATACAAATTTCGTAGCCTTCAATATGCTATTGTACAACCGTTGAATTGTTCCTCCTTCCGTATTGTATTTAGCACCTTGAAGAATATGATATAGATAATCATTTGAAATGATTGACTTCTCATTTTCAATCCAAACTATATTGGAGTCTTGAAAATATGCATCTCCACCATCGTAAATAATAGTTCTACCAATGGTCCCAGCAGCGGAAATTAAAATATCTCCTTTATTCGGGAAAGAAAATCTTTCACGATAGGCACTATATAAAGCCCGCGATATATAAGCGTCTGCTCCTCTGCCAAATGTTCCAATTTTGTAAAAAGGTATTTCACCATTTGATGTTGTTTCTTCATTGAAAATTCGTCTGCACATTTTCACATCACCAATCTGACCCAGTTCTTTCACCTCCCAATCATCAGGAATTAGACCCACCTCTGTTATTTTATATCCTGCCTTTAATTCCATACTAACCCCATTTTAGCAAGGTGTGCATTTACTTTTTTTTCCAGAGCTTTTACTTCTTCCAATTGCACAGGCAAAGGTGTTTCGTAGCGGTCAGCCAGTTCCTTAATACGTTGCGTTAATCGCTGGCTGATACGTTGCATTTCGGTATGGATGGCATTGGCCATGGTATTTATCCAATTTTCATCTACTACCAATACCTTTATTTCATCATCAGTAAGTATTTTATATTTGTTCCATACTTTTGTTTCCAGGGCTTTTTGTTGGTCTTTGATTCTCCGGTTTAGTTCGCCTTGTGTATCGCTCAGTTTCAGATAGGATTCCAGTAATTTGCATTCCTCAGCATCGTCCTTACTGCTCTTTATGCTTCGCAGGCGTTCTTTAACACTGGCCGGAGTTATCTTATCATTTTCGCTTTTAGCGTCAATAAAGCTTTCATTGCCATCTGAGTCTGTCATTTCCGCCATTTCTTCAAGTTGCATCAGTATCGAATCCCGCTGGCTTTCGAGGGCTTCAATAGCTGACTTTTCGTCAACAAAATACCGATCGATGATTAAGGCTGGCTTTAACAGTTTGCTTTCGATTCCTTCCAACCCTTCCACTTCCTTATCCTTGTTCTTCCCGGCTTTATCCTTTGTTGATTTCCTGATACGGTAGACTTCACGTCCGGCTTTCCATCCGTCATCGGAAATCACGTACACATCATCCTGCATGGTTTCGCTCCAGTAGGTCATCAGGTGCTGGTACACATCGTACCTGTCAATCAGGCTAAGGTTTGAGAAACTTTGCAACAGGTCTTCCGAAATATCATGGATAAGTTTTTTGGGCTTCACACCCAAATCCATGTTTTTAAGGGTTGGAATGGTTTTATGTTTCCAGCTTTCAAATACTTCAAATACCTTTTGGCTGTAACTGGTAAATTCCGGATGAGCAAAAATGGTGCTTTTGATGGCTGTTTTATCTATCGTCTGCTGGCTGAAACCGGGACGCTGGTGTGGCTCAAAGAGTTCATTCCGCAAGTTGGGATATACCTGCCAATAGTTATTCAATGCATCCAGGTCAGCATTGGGAATACCGCCTTTCAGATGGGCCTCGATATTCTGAATATCTTCTTCCTCCTGGCTATCGATATACCGGGGGATGTTAAGGTTGTATTCCTTTTCTTCAATTTCTGTGATGGGAACAATTCGGCTGTACTTCAGCAACTCAATCTGCTTATTGAACACATCCACGATCTTATGAATATCCTGGTCACGCAGGCGGTTCTTAGGGCCATCCTTTGTAAAGCCTTTACCCGCATCAATCATAAAGATAGCCTTACGGTTGGCAGCATTTTCCTTATCAATAACAATAAGGCAGGCCGGAATGCCTGTACCGTAAAACAAGTTGGGTGGCAACCCGATAATTCCCTTGATATATCCTTTGCAGATAAGGTTCTTACGGATTTCTGCTTCTGCATTGCCACGGAAAAGGACACCATGCGGAAGAATTACAGCAGCCTTGCCTTTGCTTTTCAACGAACGGATCATGTGCAACAGGAAAGCATAGTCGCCATTTTTATCCGGAGGCACACCAAACCCTTCAAAGCGGTTGTATTTATCAGCTGTTTCGGAGGATATATCCAGACCATTACTCCAGTTTTTGGAGGAGAAAGGAGGATTGGCTACAATGTAATCGAATAACTGTAATCGTTCACCTTCTTTGAATTGGGGATCGGAAAGGGTACTGTTGCCGGTGCATTTAATCAGAGCGGTAGGACAATTATGCAGTACCACGTTCATCCTGGCCAAACCGGCTGTTGCACTTTCCTTCTCCTGACCGTAAATGGTAATCTTTCGTTCGGCTTCATCGGCTACTTTTAGCAGCAGCGATCCCGAACCACAGGTCGGGTCATATACGGTGGTGTCGGCAGTGCTATTCTTATTGTTAATGCCGATGATTTTTGCCATGATTCGGCTTACCTCAGCCGGTGTATAGAACTGCCCTTTACTTTTACCGCTCTCGGTGGCAAAGTTCCGCATCAGGTATTCGTAAGCATCACCCAGGATGTCGTCACCTTCGGCTTTGTTATTCGCAAAGTTCAGTTCTGGCTTTTCAAAAATGGCAATCAGGTTTGAAAGGCGTTTTACCTTTTCGTCACCGGTGCCCAGTTTGGCAGGATTATCAAAATCAACTTTTATTGAACCCAGTGAATTGTTGGCCTGTTCAATAGGGCCAATGATTTTCTTATTGATCAGATCGCCTATGTTTGGATTGCCTTTTAACGCAACCATATCTTTAAAACTTGCACCTTCCGGGACAGTTATAGGGGCATAGGGTACACCGGCATATTTATCGCTGATATATTTGATGAAAAGCATCAGTAAAACGTAGTCTTTGTATTCGCTTGCATCCATTCCGCCACGCAGTTCATCGCAGCTTGCCCAAAGTGAGGAGTAGAGTTCGGATTTCTTTATAGCCATTATTTATATATTGTCCTAAGTATGTGTAGCTCGTTGTCGTTTATAAAACATGGGGAAGGTAGTAAATATATGCTGTAACGTTACCAGAAGTCAAACATGTTAAAATTAGGTATACGTTATGGCGTTTTACGCGCAATTTATTACAGGCAAAGGTATTGCCCACAATTGCATTCTTTGATCAGTTCAGAGGTGGATTACCGTAAGCCATCAGAGCGAACCCCTCTCCTCATTAGGAAAAATTTGAACCGTTACATCCAGCCTCTGAAAGAATAAAAGGGTAATTGCTTTAGACGGGTCGGCGCTGATTCTAATGCGCTCACTTTCTTAAGTTGTTCAAATCCATCCCTTGCCTGAACAGATTCACTTTTTATGCTACACAATAAAATATGGCGTACCTTTCGTTCTGATATCAAACATGACGATTATCATACATAAAAACGAGTCAGAGCCAGGTTTATGAAAGAACACCGCCTGATCATA
>JBBRZE010000092.1:0-17353 GCA_038236995.1 Bacteroidales bacterium
AATCGCTGTAGTTGTTTTGCCTACACCACCTTTTTGGTTCGCTATCGCAATCACCTTTCCCATTATTTTCTATTTAAATTGACAGGCTCAAAATTAATATTTTAAGCCGAATGAGCCGATACTCTTGTTGAAATGGCTTGAATTCCTTGTTGAAAAAGTCAGATTATCAACAATTTTTAATAAACTTATTTTGTAAAGATAAGAAAAGCAAACAGATGAAGTCTTCTTTGTCTTTTGGTGGCGTTGATATTTTTTTAACTGACAGGACTAAATAGGGTCTACATCGATTCCAATCTGCATCGTTTTATTACCTGCATTCATCTTTACCTTATCAATTATCTCCTGCATTTGTCTTTTAGCGTGTACTACCGATATATCCCGTTCAATCTTTATCCATAATTGCTTAATATATAACAATTTTATTCGGCTTATTAACGGGTATTCCGGACCAAGTATTCTTGCGCCAAATCGTTCACGTAAATTTTTTGACAATTCCTGCGCAATTCTGTCAAGTTCGTTTTTTTCACGGTGCTTCATTGTAATCCCAATCATTCTGTAGAAAGGCGGATATTTAAAGTGTTTTCTTTCTGCAATTTGTCCACGGTACATGGCCTCATAGTCATTGTTGATCACATTGAGAATGATTGGATGTGTCGGTTCAGATGTTTGTATAATCACTTTACCCCGTTTGTTTTTACGACCCGAACGTCCACCAACCTGGGCCATCAATTGATAACTTCGCTCATAAGCTCTGAAATCAGGTTGATTGAGCAGGTTATCTGCATTAAGGATACCAACAATGCTCACATTTTCGAAATCGAGTCCTTTGGTGACCATTTGCGTCCCGATCAGGATGTCGATTTCACCTTGTTCAAACCTATGAATAATTTTTTCGAATCCCCACTTCGATCGGGTTGTATCAAGATCCATCCGGTCTATTTTAGCGTCCGGGAAAATGACCTGGAGATCCTCTTCTACTTTTTCCGTGCCAAATCCTTTATTCGTTAACTCTTTACTTCCACATGCGTTGCAAGTTCCCGGATGATTGATTGAATATCCGCAATAATGACAAACAAGCGAGTTGTTGTGTTTGTGATAGGTAAGGCTAACATCACAGTGGGTGCATTTTGGAACCCAGCCGCACATTTTACATTCGATAAAAGGCGAAAATCCCCGCCTGTTCTGAAAAAGGATCACCTGTTCTTTTCGCTCAAGGGCTCCGGTAATCTCCGCAAACAGCAAAGGCGTAAGGTGCGAATTCATTTGTTTCCGCCTGTAAGCATCCTTGAAGTCGGCTGTTACAATCTCCGGCATTTCAATGTTCTGATGCCGTTCGCTTAAAGTTACCAACCCGAATTTTCCGGAGGTCGCATTGTAATAGGTTTCGACAGCAGGGGTTGCTGTTCCCAGAAGAACGGGTGCATTTTGCAAATGTCCAAGAATAATGGCAGCATCCCTTGCATGATAGCGGGGTGAGGGATCGTATTGCTTATAGCTGTTATCGTGCTCTTCATCAATTATGATCAACCCGAGATTCTGAAAAGGAAGAAACAAAGCTGATCGGGTTCCAACAATTAATTGGTAATCAGATACCGGATCGTTATCAGTGATATTATTTCCAAAATTTAAAACTTTGTTCCAGATCTCAACCCGTTCTGAATCATTAAATTTAGAATGGTAGATTCCTGCTTTATCGCCGAAAACACGCGTTAAGCGATTGATGATTTGAGTTGTAAGTCCAATTTCAGGAAGAAGATAAAGCACCTGTTTACCCTGATCCAGGCATTCTTTAATTAATTTGATATAGATTTCAGTCTTCCCGCTTGATGTTACGCCATGCAGCAACGTTACAGATTTACTTTCAAAAGAATCTTTTATTTGTTTCAAAGCTTCGGTTTGTGCCGGACTCAATTCTGAAACTTCTTTTATTTCTCCTTTATAGTTGGCAAGACGGTCGACTTTCTGATCGACAACTGATAAGATTTTCTTTTTAATGACTCCATTTAATACAGCGACGCTTATTCCTGATGAATTCAGTAACTTCTTTTTTGTGACAACATTTGCAGCTTCTTGATTCAGAATATCCGATAGTTCGAGGTAACATACCAGCAGTTTTTGCTGCAATGGCGTTTTCTTTAACAGGTCCAGTGCAAGATGGATCGATTTCTCATTTCTGAGTCGTTCAGGCAATTCAATCACCGATTCGGTCTTTAACCGGTAACTCTCTTTCATCTCCTCTTCAATTGAAACTGCACCTTTTATGAGCAACTCTTTGACGATGGCAATTGAATTTTTCTTGAGTACTGAGTTATTGAGTTCCAATATGGAAAGGCTGCGCTTTTCGCGGATCACCTCAAAAAGAAGTTGTTCACGAGGGGTGAGTTCCTGGTCGGTTTGTTCCAGGTAATCATTGTTGTAATTGATCCTTGTTTCGCTTTCAAGCTTAAGCCCCGAAGGTAACGCGGCTTTAAGTACTTCGCCTAATGTGCAATGGTAGTATCCGGCAATCCAATCCCAGAAAGGAAAACAACTATCAGGTATAATGGGATTTGCATCAATTAAATATTCAATGGGTTTTGTATTGTAGCCTTCTGGTTTTCTGTCGTGGATCTCGTGAACCAAAGCCGAGTAGAATTTTTTAACCCCAAACTGGACGATCACCCTTTCTCCGGGAACCACCTGATCTCTTAATTCCTCAGGAACGTTGTATGTGAAACATCCTGCAATTGGTAGGGGGAGGATAACATCTGCAAATTGATTGGTGGTCGGATTCATCGAAGATTTTAATGTTCCTGCAAATTTACTCAATAGTACATCACAAGAAACACAATAGGCACAATAATCCCCGCTGCTGTGAGCCATGCTCCCCGTCGGGTTATTCCGTTTTTCCCTTTTAAAATAAAAAGTCCGCTAATTGCAAGCACCATCAAAGCGACACAGAAAAAGTCAGAAAACCACATCCACAGATTGCCCGGGTTGTAATGGAGAAAATTAACTTCGTAAAAGATGGGTCGCTTTTTCAGATTTTCAAAAAGCAGCTTTCCATTGGTAAGATTAACTACAACAGATCCCCCACCATCCATAAATACTTTGAGTTCGTCTATGGTTGGAAAATAGTATTTGCGGTAATTGTCTTCCTGATTTATCTGTTTAAGTATTGCATCAACAGCAGTTTTTTCATTCGTTTTGAGATTTCCTGGAATTACAACCTGGTGCACGGTTCGTTCGATGATGTAATTGGGATTCCAGTCTTTCCGGTGGTTGAGTGCAATACCTGATAGTGCATAGATAATGGTCATTGCAGCGAAAAAATATCCGAAATCGCGGTGAGTTGCCCTGTTGAGTTTGTATAAATTCATGCGTGAATAATTTGGTTTTTTAATGTTCATATGGAATCCTCATAGATTACAATTTCATTGGTGAGCTTTCTATCAATAGGATTTCAGATGCCAATAAATTGATTGTAAAAAACATGTCTGTTTTATTTATCATCCAATAAATAAAACAGACATGTTTTGAGCTTTGAAAAGAGAAAGCTTATTTAGTTTTTTGCCATCACCTCGAACTCACTGCAGGCTAAAACGTATTGTTTTGCTTTACCTTCGGTTATACAGACCGTTTTTCCATCTTTTTCTTTATCCACTACGGCATCAATTACAGGTGTTAAAACACCTTTGGCGATAACGATTTCTCCCTGAAGACTCTCGTCAAACCGGCTGATATTATCACCCGCATTGATCCGAATCAGATTTTGTTCATCCGATCCGGCCAGAAACATCTTTTTACCACTTACTTTACAAGTGTGAATTACCCGGCCTTGTATTGCAATTGCCTTATCGAAGTATTTTTCGGGATTTTTCTGTATTGAATCGACACTGACAATTTGTGTTTTGGTTTCTTTTGCAGCTTCAGGACAGCCGGCGCACGATGCTACTCCGGTTATGCCGCAAGGAATTGCAGAGGCCGTTTCAAGCTTTACAGTTTCAATTTTAACTTTTTCAGTTTTGGGCTGTGTGTTACAAGCCGCAAAAATTAAGAGAACTCCGAGTGAGAAGATTCGATTCATGTTGAGTTTTTTATTTAGATAATAATTTGCAGGATGATGCAATTGATTTAAGCGATACAAATATAGTAAATATGTTTGGACAAATCCTAACTTAAGTCATAGTTGTTTAAATACTTTGGCAATTAAACACTGTTGTAGAACACCTACAAATCCAGCCATTCCTTGAATGCAGGTACTTTATCTCTGCTTACAATAATACTTTCCTCATCAGGTTTTTTGAGCTTGATTTTCAGACGGCTGTTCGAATAAAAAATGATGTCGGCAATTGATTGATTACTTAGGATATACTTACGGTTAATGCGAAAGAATCGGTGTTCGTCAATCATTTCGGAGATACGATCGAGGGAATAATCAACAAGGTAGGTTTTGAAATCAGCTGTACAAAGGTAGGTTGCTTTTTCGAGGCTGTAAAAAAAGAGAATATCTTCAACAGTTATGGATTTCAGGTGTTCTCCCACCTTGATCACAAACCGGGTTTTATACTGTTTCCGGAGCATTTCCTTTACTTTATTCAATAGCTCGACCGTTACTGATGGAACTGCCTGACTGCTCTGAACCCGATCTCCAAATTTTTGAAATGCGGCATCCAGTTCTGTATAAGCAATTGGTTTAAGCAGGTAATCCACACTGTTTACCTTGAATGCTTTAATGGCATATTCTTCGTAAGCGGTTGTAAAGATAACGGGACAAATTACTTTAATTTGTTCAAAAATATCAAAGCTCAATCCATCGGCGAGTTGAATATCCATAAAAGCAAGATCGGGCAACGGATTCTGCTGAAACCATTCAACGGCTCCACTCACCGAATCAATCACAGCCAGAACAATAATCTGAGAATCAAACTTCAGAATCAGCTGCTTTAACCAATCCGCGGCCGGCTTCTCGTCTTCAATTATAAGTACTTTATACATTATCTCAATCTGTTAGCAAAGGTATACTCACGATGAATTTGTCTATGTTTTCAGAAATGATCACCTTTTTGCTGGTGAAGAATTCATAACGATCTTTGATATTTTGAATCCCGCTTCCGCTTCCTTCCGATCCCACTTTTTTCTGAAGCCGGTTTTCAACATTCAGGTAATCGTCGTCCGTCGAAAATATGTGGATAGACAGCGGATTTTTATCCGATATCTCATTGTGTTTGATGGCGTTCTCGACCAGCATTTGAACTGATAATGGAATGACTTTAAACTTTCCGGGATTGACATCTATCTGTACATTTAGATTGGCTTCAAACCTTATCCGTTGTAGAAAAATATACGACTCAAGAAACTTAAGCTCGGTTTCGAGTGTAACGAGTTCGTGGTCCTTTTGATCGAGGACATAGCGGTACACCTCCGATAGCTTTTTCACAAAATCAATCGCTTTTTCGGGATTGGTGCTGATCAGTGAAGTAAGGGAATTCAAATTATTGAACAGGAAGTGAGGATTCACCTGGCTTTTGAGGGTTTCATATTGTAGCGCCAGTTGTTCGCGTTTAAGTTTCTCCTGTTGAACGGCTGCTTCTTTCCAGTTCTTGAAAAACATGATTGCATTTGAAATCAAAGTGCCTAAAAAAACAAAAATGAACGCAATCTTAACCATGAAAGTTCCTGTTTCGAGAAAAAAGTCAGGTGTGATTTTCTGGTGCCAGAAAAAGCCGGACAACAAGATCGCGAACACAATAACAATCAGCGAGAACACGATCGTGACTAAAAATTGCACGATTAGTCGTTTAAATGGAAAACGCAACCACGGTAGTTTTTGGTCAAGTTTCGCGACAATAAACATCAGGCCGAGCATAAATGATCCACCTATAAGCACCGAATTTATCGAACCAATCAGAAACATCTGTCCCGTAAGTTTCTCGCCTCGGGCAACAATTAACATGATCAGGTTTCCAAGTGCAATCAATAGCAGAATCGAGGCAAGAATTTGCCAGATCAGTTTTTTACGATTGGTTTGTTTGTTCATTATTTGTAAATGGTTTTTGCCGGTTTTTTTTCGAAAGTATAGAATAAAACTACTTGTTCAATATCTCCTGAACATTTTTTAGTTCGGCATCATTCATTTCTTTTCCCCAGTTCGGTGAAATAGCAGATTTTGGTTTGAAAATACCGAATTTTTCAACTGCTGCCTGATACAACGGAAGCGCTTTTGCTGCGCCACCACCATAGGCTTCGGGCGTGTGATGCATAATCGTGGCACGAAGGTAATAAACGCGCGGATTATCCGGATTCAGCTCCAATGCTTTGTCAAGCGATTTGTTCATGTCTCCTATGTATAATATGCCACGGTTCATCGGGTCGACATTGATACGCGAAGGATATAAAAATCCCTGAAGCATATACAATTCCGACTCGTTTGGGTCGATAACTTTTGCCTGATCGAGATACTTCTGCGCCTGATCGAGGTAAGTGTCTTTCTTTGCATTATCTGGCTCCTGAAAACTGATCATGATATAAGCAAAAGAGGCATAGTAGAGCGGTAACCATTCGGTTTCTTCGTTCTGTGAAATGCGCTCAAACTGGTTGGCGACATCAATATACTCAGGAACAGTTTTAACCTGAAACAATTTTTCGATTGAAAGGCTCATGGCCTTTTCGTAAGCTTCGTTTGCGAATCCAAAACTGAACAACGAAACAAATACCAAGGTGAAAATTAACTTTTTCATTTTTTTGATTTTTAAAATTCGATTAACTAAGTAATTTATATCCAATATTTATGACTTTTAACTTACTACCAAAAACTTCTTTGTCACGAAGACTCAAAGGCTCTAAGTTTCACGAAGGGAATGTTGAATCTTTTTAAATCTTAATGCAACTTAGCATCTTAGTGGCTGTGTGGCATTTTTTATTATTCTTTGGATTCAATCTTCCCACTTTCTGCTTCTGCCTTTCTTTCACAACATGATTGAAAGGACCAGAATTACCTGCCTGACAAAAGGCGACCTGATTGGTGTCGACTCGTAGTGTCCTGCCGCATTGGGAGTGTTCGAAAAATTATACCCGTATATATTGTCGAACCCAGCCAGGTTATTGACCATCAGGTGCAGAACGGATTGCTTCCCAAATATTCTCATCAGGTAAGTCAGGCTTAAGCTGATGTCGTTGTAGGGGCTCGTTTTTGCGTTCATGAAACCTGAAAAATTCGGGTCGTGATAGGGGCGATTACTTGCATAGGAATAGGTGAGCGATGCATAGGTCCGCTGTTTCTCGAAAAACCGTTTGTAAACAATTGACAAGTTGTGTTCTGATACATAAGACGGAATGGCTGCTAAAGGATAATCCTTGTAATTGCGCCGGGCATTGATCCATGAGTAGGAGATCCAGTAATCGGTAGCTTTGAAAGTTCCCTTATCGCGCCAGAAAATATCGATTCCTTCGGCGTGACCATTTCCTGCATTCGAATAATCAAGCGGGTTGATTGCCAGTGGCACGTTGAATTTCACCAGACCGGAATATTTTTTCAGGTAACCTTCCACCCTGAATGTTTTTAATGGGGTCAGATACTGCCAGGTCATCACCAGGTGGTCAGCTTTCTCCGCTTTTAATTGTGGTGCAAATTTCAGGTAATCCTCTTCAGGATTTTGGTAAAACTGGCCACATGCGAGCGAAACCTGGCTGTGATTCCCCGTTTTATAGGCTCCTGAAAAGCGTGGAACAAGCGTGGTTTGGCCCGAAAGTGAACTGTTTTCAATTCTTGCCCCAATTCGGGTGGCAAATTTTTTCGTGAGCTTGTATTCCATCTCGGCAAAACCCGAAAGCTGATTATTTCTGAACGGCAGGCGGAAGTTCCCGTCCATCCGGATATTTTGTTCGTAAGCGTAATTCACCCAGTCGGCGCCAAATTTCAATTCTGTCTGATCATTCACAAAATGAACGAATCCGAGTTTCGCCTGAACCATTTTTTCGTTCGTCACCAACTGGTCTTGATCGATGTCAAACTTCTGGTTGTCGAAATTCCAGACAAGCCCCGATTTGATAATCCACTTTTCACCCAGCTGGTTGTTCCAGGTGTTATTCAGATATACATTACTGCCGTTCAAAAGAATTTTCTGTTTTACACCTGTCTGCGTATTCGGGTAGATCACCCCGCTGGTACTGTTATTAAATGTGCCAAAGAGTTTATACATTCCCGTTTTGCCTGTTTTCTGGCGCAACATCATTGTTCCGTCAATTCCAACTGGACTTGTAATCCAATCCACCTGCTGTTTGTTGATTTTATTCGATAATTCAGAAGTGACATAGTCTCCACTTAAAGATAAGGACCCATTCTTCCAGCATTTGGATGTTGAGGCCATTGCGCCTACAGTCATGAGCGTAATGTTCGATTTATCCTCTGTCTCGGGCGAATTGGTTTTCATATCAACAATAGACGACAAAGCCTGACCGTATTCCGCGGAATAGGCACCCGTACTGAACAGCGTACCGCTGAAAAGTAACGGCGAGAAGCGTCCCCGTGTTGGCATATCGGGCATCCGGGACAAATAAGGTGTTGAAACGAGCATGCCATCCATAAAAGTTTTGGTCTCGTAACCTTCGCCTCCGCGGACAAACACACGACCATCTTCTCCAACTTTCTGAACACCTGGTAATGTACCAAGGGCACCAAAAATATCTCCCTGGGCGCTCGGAGTCGTAGCAATATCGAACATCCGTAAATTAACAGCTTTCTTTGCGTCACTCGCTTCGAAAGCTCCAGCGTTAATTACTACTTCATCAATCTTTTCGCCCGATTCTTTCATTACGAAGTTGAGGACAATTGTTTTGGCGCTGTCCATGTCAACTTTCCGGAGAAGCGGTTTAAAGCCAATGTAGGTAACTGACACGAATTGAATCCCTTTCAATTTGGGTTTGAAGCTGAAATTTCCCAGGCTGTCGGCAGTTGTTCCGTCGTAACTTCCCTGAAGGAAAATATTGGCTCCTCCGAGTGGCATTTGTTTCTCATCCGTCACTTTACCGGCGAGCCGAACCTGCGCTGTAACGCCTGAAACTGAAATCAGAAAAGTGAAGATAACGACTAATGTTCTCATGGCATTTTTAATTTTTCTCCAAATTAAAGCCGGAAACCAACTGAGAAAAAATATAATAAACCGGATCGTAGATTGAGCAGGATGAGTCGTAAAATAGGGTGACGAATGGTGCCTTGTTAAAAGAGCATCCTAGCATTGTAGAGGTGCGAATAATCGCGTCTCTCTGGAGTTTGGATTTAACTAGAAAATAAAAATAATCAATAGAAATTACGGTCTGTTGGTTTTTTTTATTGTTTTTAAATCCAGATATATAACTAGATTAATTTAAAAATTCAAACGCCATGGGATTTTATTGCTGATTTTGATAGTTAGGCAAGATTGATTAGATTTGAATAAAAATAGAGCATATGTTTCTGGACAGCTATAAAAACGAGATTAATACTTTATGCCTTCAAAATAAGGTCAAGTCACTCTATGTATTTGGTTCCGTTTTGACTGAGCGATTTTCGGAAAAGAGTGATATTGATTTGGTGGTGGACATTGATTCCAGCGATCCTTTTGATTATTCTGAAAGCTATTTTAATTTAAAGTTTGCCTTGCAAGATCTGTTTAGACGCCCTATAGACCTGCTTGAGAATAAAGCAATTAAAAATCCATACATCCGCCGGAATATTGATAGTTCAAAATCATTGGTTTATGCAAGACAATAAGCAATTTGATATTTTAGCTTGTTTAAAAGATATCGAACTATCTATCATTGAGATTTATGAGTTCTTGCCCGTAGAAAGGAACTTTTTTACCTTTCAGAAAGATTTAAAAACACGAAAAGCAGTTGAGCGAAACATCGAGATTATTGGAGAAGCAATGGACCGGATATTAAAAATTGATCCTGGTTTTCAAATCACTGATTCAAGAAAAATTGTTGATACAAGGAATCGGATTATTCATGGATACGATAGTGTTTCGGATGATGTTATTTGGCTGATCGTGAACCGTTACCTTCCGGTTTTAGAGCAGGAAGTTGATAAATTATTAAAAAAATAGTCTTATTACTTTAGGTTAACATGGTTTCTATTGTTTGATATAAAGATTTAGATATTCCTCAACTTTCTCCGGAACCATTCCTTTAATCGATTCCCCTTTAACAAGCTTTTCCCTTATTTCCGTGGCAGACAAGTCGATCAACGGAGCAGAAATGATGGTTGTATTCGGAAATTTCGGAAGGTTTTCAGTATCGAATTCGGGCCGGGGATATACAATCAATCCAAATTCATTGATTATTCGTTTGTATTCGAACCATTTATGAAAAATGGCAAGGTTGTCGCCACCGATCAGTAATTTAAATTGATGTTCAGGATAATTCTCCCTGAGCTTTTCCAACGTATTGATTGTATAAGTAGGACGGGGGAGGTGAAACTCAAAATCACTTGCCCTCATCCCGTTTTCATTTTCAATGGCCAGTTCCACCATCGTCAAACGGACGGTTTCGGGCAAGAGACTGATGTTCTTTTTTAAAGGATTTTGAGGTGAAACAAGAAACCACAATTCATCTGCCGCATTCTGGGCAAGCGCTTCACGTGCAATTGCAAGGTGTCCGTTATGAATTGGATTGAATGACCCGGAAAAAATGGCAATTCGCATGGCTGGTTGCTTAAATTTATACCTTCCTGATTGATCTGTAAAGACGCGATTAGTCACGTCCTTTCCATCTTCTGTCTTTTATCGGAAAATCATAACGCATTTAACAATTGCTCTTTGATTTTCTCAAGCGCATCTTTCATACCAATCACAAGTTTTTGCATCTCGGTATGGTTTGCCTTCGATCCTAGTGTATTGATCTCGCGGCCAATTTCCTGCGCAATGAATCCGAGCTTTTTGCCAACAGGTTCATCCAGTTCAAGCGTTTCGATGAAATAGGAACAATGATGACCTAACCGTACCTTTTCTTCGTTAATATCCAGTTTTTCAAGATAGAAAATCATCTCCTGCTCGAGACGGTTATGATCAACTCCTTCGGGAGAAGAGAGTTCTTTCAATCCATCCAGAATCCGCTCCTTCACCTTGGCAGTACGCTCAAGTTCATAAGGGGCTATCTGTTCAAGTAAAGTTGTTATTGTATTCAGATTGGTAATAATATCCTTACGCAGTGATAATCCTTCCTGTAAACGGAAATTATCAAGTGCCGTGAGCGCTTCACGAATGGCAGCGAGGATTATCTTCCATTCATTTTCATCAGGTTCATCACGTGTGGTTTTTACGACATCCGGCAATTGCATGATAATTGGCAATATATGCTCATTTACAGGAAGACCAAGTTCATTGCTGAGTTCAGAAAGCTGGGCAAAATAACTTTTCACCATCGGATTATTGATAGCACTGTTGCTCTCGACACCCAATGATTCGGAATAGAGGCTGAAATCGACTTTCCCGCGAATCAGTTTATCCGATATTTCACGCCTGATTTCAATCTCTTTTTCACGATAAACGCCAGGTGTCCTTGTGTTGAGATCCAGTTGTTTGCTGTTCAGTGATTTTACTTCAATTGTGATTTTTTTTAGGGCCAGCTCACATTCCGCTTTCCCGTAACCCGTCATAGATCTGATCATCTGATAAAATTTTTCACAAATTTAACCTTTTAATTCATCTAATATGGACATCTGACGAAATTTATGGTTAAACTAATAGAAAGGCTATTTAAAGGCTTTTGCAGGCGGACTGTAATTCGCATCTTGCAGCCGGCTTTTGGCTTCGGCGAAATCAGGAAATGAATCTTGGCCCTGAATATCCTTTAAAATTGGATTTTTGCTGGTTTGTAAGGTGTGGATTTCTTTAGATGAAGTATTAGCTGCCAGCAGTGGGTTGCCGGCAGCCATTAACTTCAATTTTGACTGCTAAAATAGAATGATTTAGAGCCCTTATTTTATGTATTCCGGATAATCAGTATAACCCTTTTCTCCCGGAGAATAAAAAGTATCTGCATCCAGTACGGTTGACAATGACCAGTCGTTTTTAAACCGATCCACCAAATCCGGATTATTAATGAACTGACGTCCAAAGCCTACCAGATCTGTAAATCCGCTTGCCAAATCTTCTTCTGCATTCACCTGGTTGTAACCTCCGGTGAGGATCATCGTGTTCCGGAACTTTTTATGAATTGTTTTTTTGATACTGAACGGAACTTTCGGTGCGCCCATTGCGCTGTGATCGACCAGATGTACATAGACGATTCCCCTGTTATTCAACTGTTCCGCCAAATAAGTATAAGTTTCTTCGATTTCAGGATAGTGGGGCATATCGCTTGCTACACCAAACGGTGATAGGCGGATGGCAGTCTTTTCCTTGCCAATCGCCCTGCTTACTGCATCTACTACGTCCAATACAAACCTGCATCTGTTTTCTATGCTCCCTCCGTATTCATCTGTCCGTTGGTTGCTGAATGGCGAAAGAAACTGCTCGAGCAGATAACCATTCGCGCTGTGTAATTCAACACCGTCAAAACCTGCTTTCAGGGCAAGACCAGCAGATACTTCAAATTCCTTTATTGCGTTTTGTAGTTCTTCATCAGACATTGCCTTGGGTTCCGGAAAATCCTGCATCCCTTCCTGGTCTGTCCACATTTGTCCTGCAGCTTTGACGGCGGAAGGTGCAAGTATGATGGTTACTGAAGGTAAATTCAAGGAATGACCAATTCTTCCCGTATGCATCAACTGTACGAAAATTCTTCCGCCATTGGCATGAACTTCTTCGGTAACCTTTTTCCACCCTTCAACATGCGATTCATTGAATAGTCCCGGAATACGGCTGTATCCCAGTCCGTTTGGTGAAGGTGACGTTCCTTCTGTAACGATGAGACCTGCTCCGGCACGCTGGCCGTAATAGGCGGCCATGAGGTTATTGGGGATATTCCCGATTGCCCTTGAACGTGTCATAGGTGCCATTACGATCCTGTTTTTTAATTCGATCGTTCCTAAAGTGTATTTTGAAAATAATATTGATGTAGACATATACATTGTTTAATATTCAGTAATGATTTTGATAATATACTGTAAACAACAAGCAGACCAGGTTATTGTTTGACTGGCGTTGAAATATCGGATGATGTTAATAGAAGTTTAATATTGCCCCAAAGAAAAGCGGGAGATCTGATGAGGACCTCCCGTTTTATTAGTTTATTCTTCATGTTGTTGATCATTTTATCCATAAATTAGGCTAAAGCACTTACTTATATGCTTATGAATTGCCACGGCATTAATGCCGTGGCAATTCAAATTACTTCTTTTACAGGGCTTTAGCCGAATTTTTTTCCTGGCGAACTGAATTAATGTCTAAATCTTAACAAGAATTTTCTTACCAGAATAAGTGACCGATTTGTCAAACTTTGTACTTATTTCAACACCTGTTCCAACACCAGATTTAACCAGTACCACATTGAATTTGCGTTCATTCAGCATCCCTTTAAAGGTGCCTTTACGATCACCTACCGTGAGTGTTTTGGTTTTGTCGTTCCACTGAAAATCAATTGTAGCAAACTGACCTTTTTCGTAATTGTAGGTATCGTTCTCATCTTCATAGAGAACAAATTTCCCATCAGCACCCGGATAAATGCGCAACTCAATTACATCAGCAGGTTTCTCGGTGGCATATTGAAGAAATGAACCCATCGGAACAATCGAGCCAGCCTTTATGTAAAGTGGAATTGTCTCAATCGGAGCCTGAGCAACAATAGTCTGTCCGCCGTTTAGGGTTTTCCCGGTCCAGAAATCATACCATACGGTCGATTCGGGAAGATAAACCTTGCGGGTTTTTTCGGCTGGAACATTGGTTTCCAAACTATATATCCGTTCGGTTACAGGGTTCACCAAAAATGCAGGACCAAACATATACTGGTCGGGAATGGAGTTCACATTTTTATCATTTCTGAAGTCAAATGCGAGTGATCGCATTATTGTGTACCCTTCGTTGGTTACTTTCCACGAAAGTGAATAAATGTAGGGGAGGAGTCGGTATCTTAAATTATCGTAGTTCAGCAGAATAGCCTTTGTTTTTGCATCCCAGTTATCAGAAAATAAGGCACGTTCTCCTTTTCCGTGAATTCTGAAAATTGGTGAAAATGTACCAAACTGAAACCAGCGCGTAAAAAGTTCTTTTTGAATCGGAGTTGACCAGTCGGCTGCTGTCCAGTTTAAATGATAGCCACCAATATCGGATGTCCAATACGGAATGCCCGAAGCACAGGCATTAATTCCTTGTGGCACCTGACTTTTAAAAGCTCTCCATGTGCAGGTAATATCCGACGACCATAAAGTGGCTGCATTGCGCTGTGCACCTGCAAATGACTGACGAATCAGGAAGAAAGCGCGTTTGCCTTCAATATCTTTACGCCAGTTTTTGTATAATCCTTCAGAATGCATTAAAGAATAGGTATTAAAAAAGTCGATCCCTTTTCCTGTAGCGAAATTGCTTTGTTTTCTAAGATCGAAAAGTTTGCCATTGTCCGGCTCACATTGGTCAACCCACCATGCATCCCATCCGTGACGACCAATCAGGCTGTCTTTTGCCTGGCGCCAGTACATATCCCTCGCTTTAGAACTATGTGCATCGTAATAATTATCAAAGGTATGGGTCATAACATTATCCCAGGTAATGTCTGTTAAATTACCGGCTTTTGCCATTTCGTCGTAGGTTTGAGTCCCTTTTGCAAAAACCGGCCAGATCGAAATCATTGCATGAATGTTGGCTTTGTGCAATTCATCGACCATATATTTGGGGTTTGGATAACGTTCCGGCCACATCACGTGCGAGCCGATTACATTGGGTTCCCAGTAAAACCAGTCCTGAACAATGCAATCGACCGGTATCTTATTGTTGCGGTATCCATCTTTCACTGACAGCACTTCGGCCTGGCTTTTATATCGGTCCTGCGACTGAAATAACCCGAAGCTCCATTTGGGATACATGGGTGCTGCTCCGGTTGCATCGCGGTAAGAAGCAATGATCTGGTCGAATTCGGGACCATAAATAAAATAGTAATCCACCATTGTCCCGCTTTCGGAAGCATATTTGTATTTGGTATTTCCCGCTTCCGCACCATAAAAGTTCGATGCCGCGTAATTATCCCAGATCAAACCGTAACCTTTGTTTGATAAGAGAACAGGAATCGCACCAGTCATGTACTTGATAGCCATCTCCTGGTCACGACCTTTGTAATTGATCGATAACGTATCTTCCGGATGGCATCCGAGGCCGAACAGTGCTTCGTCTGCCGGAGAATTGAACTGTGTAACGCAATTGTAAGTTTTAATACCGGCAACTGTTGCTTCGGTCATACTTTTACCATTTCCCTGATCTTCGGAAAGGATCACCCCATTTTTTAGATCGGTGTAACTGATTGAATTATTGCTCTTATTTACCTTGACCTTTAGATTTGCTGTTGAAATAATTATTTCGTCCTTGGTTTCCGAAACTGTAAATTCGGGTGTAGTCGTCCATGCATTGTTAATAACTAGTGAAGTCTTTTCAGGGAAGGATGGCAGGATGGTATATTTTACCTCCACAACATTGTCCTTGCATATTTTCACCTTCATCAATCCTTTGTCCAAAGTGAGCGTTATTCCATTATGATCTTTATTAAAAGACTTAACCGAAGCCTTCGCCCCAATTGAACTTGTAATGATGTTAAGGGTTAGTAATAAAATTGTTACTGCTACCTTTGATTTAATCAGCTTCATTGTTTAATGATTATTTAGTGCGCGTTAAACGATTCAACTTTGAATACGGTTGTTCGAAGCCCAAAGATAAATGATCTCTGCTACTAAGTATGCATTCCGGTTGCATTTTTGGTACTAAATTTGTATCTTCCCTTCTCATTAATTTATTGATAAGCTTTAAGCTATGCAAAAATCAAAGGTCAAACGGATTGCTGTTTTTACTATTATTCTACTGTTTAGTTTGTTCTGTAAGTCACCTGCGACTGCTAAAACAGGCAATTCTTATGACGAATTGTGGAAAAAGGTCGATTCGTTGCTTCAAATTCAGCAACCAGAATCGGCGATGAAGGTTTTAGAAGATGTTTATACAAAATCGAAAAGTGAATCTTCCCAAATTCAACAGATTAAAGCCTTTGTTGGAATAGCTCAAATAAAGCTGGAGACCAGTGATGAAGTGGTTCCATACCCATTTACAGTCTGGGAAAAAGAGATGCTGAGCCTTAAACCCGAAAATCGGAGTGTTTTGCTCGCTTACCAGGGAGAATACATGGTTCAGATTTTCAATCGTAACCGGGGCGAAATCTACCAAAGAACCAAAGGTGCTGCCCAACCCAACGATGTTGCAACATGGGATGTTGCCTATTTTAAAAGCCGGATTGATAGTTGTTTTTTGAGATCGCTTGATAATCATGAAATTCTTGCCGAAATTTCCTCAAAAGAATATATTGCACTTTTGGATACGGTTGAGTTTGCCTGGCAATATCGCCCAACGCTCCTCGATCTTGTAGCTGCCAAAGCCCTTGAATTTTACCGCAATGATGGATTTGATTTATCGCCGGTTCCGCTTCCATGGGCAAAAGATGAAAACCTGTTTTCGGAGCGTTTTGTTCCAAAATCTTCTGGTAATGGAAGGTTTGACAGCCGGATTTTCTATATTTTCAAGCTGCTTGAAAATCATCACCTGAAAAACGGGGATGTTGATGCTTTCCTTCGTCTTAAACTGGATCGTCTGAATTATATCTACGAAAGCTCTTTACTGCCTGCAAAAGATGAGCTATTCATTGAGGCTTTAAAAGCATTTGAGAATCAGGTTGGAAATCATCCCTTTAAGGCAGCGGTTCTCGAAAAGCAAGCAGATGTACTTTCAGCGATGGCGAACAAGTATGAACCCAAAAATCCGGTTTCGGAAATTTACCGGATGAACTACAAGGAGGCTGTCGAGATATATTATGTTGTGATTCATCAATATCCTAATACATCTGCAAGTATCCGATGCGCCAATAAACTTCGGCAGCTTCAGCAACCTCAAATGCAGCTAACGCTTGAAAATATTGTGCGAAAAGGTTTTCCGTTTGCCGCTTCAATTCAGTACAGCAATTTGGCAAATATTAAAGCTAAATTATACAAGATGAACCAGTCGGAATACTTAGCTGTATTGAAATCAGATATTTATGGTCGGCGGTTTGTAAATCAGGAATTTAAGGCTGAAAAACTGATTTTGGAGCAGAACTATCAGTTGGTTCAGGACAGTGATCTGCGAAATCACAGCACAGAATTGATTTTCCCGAAATTAAATTCAGGGCTGTACCGGATAAAAGTAGAGAGTATTTCAGGAAACGACACCTG
>JBBRZE010000093.1:0-17291 GCA_038236995.1 Bacteroidales bacterium
AATCAATTTTGGATCGGCAAGCCTCGAAGTTAAACGATTATTCAGGAAGCATTAATTTTTTATCCTGCTAATCATTAAATCCTGCAAATCCTGATTTTAAACAACAAATGCCTGGAATCTCTTTTCAGATTCCCGGCATTTATAAGCTGTATGTGAATAGGTTTTAACCTTTAAACCCAGCCGTTTTATGGGTGCCGTCGCAATAGGGTTTATTTTTTGATCCTCCGCAGCGACAAAGGTAAATGGTTTCCTCTGTATGTTTTTCGCCATACTGTCCCGATATCTGTACGGACCCTGACACCTGAATCGGGCCATTTTCAAGAAACAGAATACTTGGTTTTTCGTTGTTTTTCTTCATGATATTAATTTTATGGATGCATTTTAAATAAGACACGTAATGTACAAATAATAATCGCTTGAATCATACTGATTCCTTCAACAATTCGGGATGTTGAGCGAAATGAACTTCTGATATTGGCTCCCACACTATGCAGAAAGCAAAATACATTTGCATTTATGCTCCCACACTTTGTAAATAGCAAAACACATTTGCATTTTCACTCTCACACTTTGTAAATAGCCAAATGCATTTGCATTTTAACTTCTGCAACTTTGATTTGGTTACAGGAGCAAAAGATTGGAACGCAAGCTTTCGGCTGTTTCTTCCGAAAGATAATTTTCGGACGATCCGCAAACCTCTGAAGAAAACAGGATTCCGTAATTCATGATTTTCTCCCAATCAGGAGGTGCTAATTCTTCAAATGATCGGTTATTAACTAATTGATTAAACAGTCCATACACAATCCCGGCAGAGAAGTTGTCGCCGGCACCGATGGTACTGATTACTTTGGTCTCTTTCGCTTTAACCGCGAAATCGAAATCAGGAGTGAATAGTTCAGCACCGTCGGCTCCTTTCGTGTAAACGAGGGTCTTATTCCCCGATTCAGAAATTCGGGTGAAGACACTTTTCGCATCGTTCAGTCCGAAAATATTTTGAAAATCCTGATCCGAACCTTTTACAATTGTAGCTAAGGCAATGTTTTGTAGAATTTTATTTGCAATCTCAGGTTTTTCGGTCAAGGGCTGCCGTGCATTTGGATCATAAATTATGATACAGCCCGTCTCTTTAGCCTGTCGTAAAAATTCGAGGAGGTTTTCGCGTCCGTTGTCGCGAATGGCAAAGGAAGAACCAAGCAGAATCAGGTCGTTTTTCTGCGGCCCGGGATATTCGGGAAAAACATCCTTCGAAGCCTGGTAAAAAGAGTAATCGGCATTGTTATCGGAATCGAAAAAAGCAAGCGCGACACGCGATTGACCATCGAATCTTTTTATCAGGCTGCAGTTTACGCCATTTCTGGTCAGAAATGCCATCGAAAGATCGCCGATGTGGTCATCCCCGAAAGTTGAAATCAGGCATGCAGGTAATCTGCACCTTCCCAGTGAAATGGCTGAATTAAACGCGCTGCCGCCACTACATGCCCCGACCGGATTTCCATCCCTGAACGAAATGTCGAAGGTCGTTTCGCCAATTGTAAAAATTCTCATTTCAGATACAATAATTTACCGAACGCTGATGTAAGGCTGATTCTTTAAAACAATGGCAGTCCTCGCCGGAAGATAAATCTTCAGGTAGTGGGTTGAGCCGAGTCCTGCTTCGGGTATCGAATAGTAGGTCATCCGGTCGTCGATCCGGTTAAAGCCGCCATACGCATGGGCATCGGTCTGGAGAATTATTTTGTATTTCGAAGGTTCTATTTGTATTCCGTAACCCTCAAACGATTTATAAGGATTGAAATTAAAAATAAAGAGGAGATCTTTTCTGCGAAAAGCAAGAACCTGATCGGCCTGGTTGTCAGTAACCCATTGCACATATGGCTCTTCAAGAAGTCTTTCCTTTCTGATCAGGTTGATCATGTCATGGTCAAAATCAAGCAGCCAGTGAAAGCGCAACTCCGGATTTTCAGATATGCTCCAGATCCGCCGGGCATGTTGGTACGACCAATTATTCCCTTCGCGCGGAAAATCGATCCATTCGGGATGGCCAAATTCATTCCCCATAAAATTGAGATAAGCACCTCCCGCACAAGAAATCGTAGCCAGCCGGATCATTTTGTGAAGCGCAATGCCACGATCGACCGCCAGATTGGGCTGATCTTTACGCATGCTGAAATACATCTCTTTATCGATCAGCCGGAAGATGATCGTTTTGTCGCCTACCATTGCCTGATCGTGACTTTCGGCATAACTAACCACTTTTTCATCGGCCCGATGGCTGGTCAGTTCGTGAAAGATTTGACCGACATTCCAGTCTTCATCCTTGACATCTTTAATCAGTTTGATCCAATTGTCAGGAACTCCCATCGACATGCGGTAATCGAAACCAAGACCGCCAGCTATAAGAGGTGACGCAAGACCTGGCAGACCACTCATGTCTTCTGCTATTGATAAGGCCTGTGGATTTAACTCGTGGATAAGCCGGTTGGCAAGTTTAAAGTAGACTATCGCCTCATCATCGATATTAGGTGTGAAATAGTCGCTGTAACTTGTAAAAGCCATTCCCAATCCATGATCGAAGTAAAGCATACTGGTTACTCCGTCAAAACGGAAACCATCGAATTTATATTCCTCAAGCCAAAAACGGATGTTTGAAAAGAGAAAGTGCAATACTTCATTCTTGTTATAGTTGAAACAGTAGGAATCCCATGCAGGATGTTCGCCTCTTGCTCCTTCATGGAAAAACTGGTAGCGGGTTCCATCGTAGCTTCCCAATCCTTCTATGACATTTTTAACGGCATGCGAATGAACAAGATCCATAATGATTGAAATGCCCATGCCATGCGCTTCATCAATAAGTTGTTTCAATTCCTCAGGGGTTCCGAACCGCGAGGAAGCGGCAAAAAAACTGGAGACATGGTACCCAAAACTGCCATAATAAGGATGTTCGGGGATTGCCATTAATTGAATAGTATTGTAACCTTCCACTTTTATCCTGGGAAGAATATCTTTCCGGAACTCGTTATAGGTGTGAACTCTGGGTTCTTCGCCAGCCATTCCAACGTGTGCTTCATAGATGAGTGCGGCTTCATTTCCCCTGTTAAAGCTGGAATTCTTCCATGAATATTGTTTTGCCGGATTCCACACCTGGGCATTAAACATCTTTGTTTCCGAATCCTGAACAACGCGGCGTGACCATGCAGGTATTCGTTTCCCGTTTCCTCCGTTCCAGTAAATTGAAAAAGCATACAAGTCGCGATGAGATATCGTATTTTCGTCAAGATACAATTCCCAGCAACCATTTCCGATATTATTAAGCTCGAATTCAGGCTTCTCTTCCCAGCCATTGAAGACGCCAATCAGGTAAATGTGCGTTGCATTGGGAGCCCAATCGCGAATAACCCATCCGTTCTCCTCTTTAAAAAGACCAAAATAAAGATGCCCTGAAGCAAAATCAATAAGTGATTCTCCACCTAAAAGTTCGGCCTCTTTTGCCTGTAATTTCTCCTCCCAACGGATGAAGTCGGCTTCGAAAGGTTGAAGATAGGGATCATTTTTAACAATTTCCGGCGTATTCATATCATGTATTTTTAACGGGCTGTACAATTACAAATTTAGTAAAGTATCCGGATTTAAATATGTCAAACCACATTAGGAAAAGAAGAATCAATGAAATTGCATTTTTGAAATATGACGACAACTTAGTCTCTTCATTGCTCTGCTATTCCATTTCTTACGCGTAATTTCAAATGATGAGAATGTAGTATATAATCAGAGTTCTGAAGTTAAAGGTAGTATTTATCGATTCCTCCTGCGATTGCAAGGGCAAGATCCTCGGGCGTGTCAATTCCAAAATTATCCGAATCGGTGACGTTGGTCTTTATTTTGAATCCGTTCTCCAGCCAGCGCAACTGTTCAAGCGATTCAACTTTTTCAAGCAAACCCTCAGTCAGTTTTGCCAGTTTCTGCAGAACGTTGTTGCGATAGGCATAGAGCCCTACATGACCATAAAATGGATAGTTTTCAAGCCATTTTGATTCATCAACTCCGAAAATATGCGGAATTGGTGAGCGGCTGAAACAAGTCGCATTTTGTTCTTTATCAAGTATAACTTTAACCATATCAGGTCGGAAGATATCTTCGTTTTTAAGAATCGGCTGAATCAGTGTTGCGATTTCAGTATTGGGCGAACCGATAAAACACTCAGTAATTAGCTCAATTTCATGTGGCTGCATAAATGGTTCATCTCCCTGGACATTTATCACAACATCGTATATTTTACCGGTAATTTCTGATGCTTTCAACACCGCTTCTGCGCAACGATCGGTACCGCTCCTATGATCTAAAGAAGTCATTACAACATTTCCGCCAAAACTTTTGACTGCGTCAACGATGCGCTCGTCATCAGTTGCCACCCACACCTCTTCAATGGCTTTTGAGGCTTGTTCATAAACGCGTTGAATCATCATTTTTCCGCAGATATCGGCCAAAGGTTTTCCGGGAAAGCGGGTCGACTCGTAGCGGGAGGGGATTATTACAATAAAATTCATGCTCTTAGTTTCAATTTTTATGCAAAAATAGTTCATTGGTAAATCATAGCTGTCAGATTAGGTGTATTTTTATAAAAATTGATTTTTGTATCGTCGGTACCATACAAAAGCGATCGCGAAAAGCAGGGACCGTATTATTAGCGGATTAATTGTAAATTTGTAATCCAAAATTTTGTATCTATAATATGGATATTCAGGAGATAAAACAGCGGTTTGGAATCATAGGAAATGCACCTGAGTTAAACCGTGCGATTGAGGTTGCTATTCAGGTAGCACCAACCGATTTATCGGTATTGATCAGCGGCGAAAGCGGCGTAGGAAAAGAGTCGTTTCCGCAAATTATTCACGGTTTTTCGCATCGCAAACATGGAAAATATATTGCCATCAACTGTGGTGCAATTCCCGAAGGTACAATCGATTCAGAGCTGTTTGGACACGAAAAAGGGTCCTTTACCGGTGCGTTAACCGACCGGAAGGGGTATTTTGAAGTGACGGATGGCGGAACACTTTTCCTGGATGAAATTGGTGAACTTCCGATCTCAACGCAGGTCCGGCTATTAAGGGTTCTTGAGTCAGGTGAATTCATCAGAGTTGGCTCGTCACAGGTTCAGAAGACCAATGTCAGGGTGATTGCAGCAACCAATGTCGATCTTACAAAAGCAATCAGAGAGGGGCAGTTTCGCGAAGATTTATACTATCGTTTAAATACGGTGCCGATAAAAATTGCTCCGTTGCGCGAACGTGCGGGTGATGTGCTATTGCTATTCCGAAAATTTGCTTCCGATTTTGCCGAAAAATATAAAATGCCTGCCATAAGGCTCACTGAAGATGCACAGAAAATGATGCTCGATTATCGGTGGCCGGGAAATGTGAGACAATTAAAAAATATTACCGAGCAAATTTCGATTATTGAGACTTCTCGTGAGATTACTGCCGCCAGTCTGATACATTATATCCCATCTGAAAATATGGGGATACTGCCGGCACTCTATAACAAGGGACTGGATGAAAAAACATTCGCAAGTGAACGTGAGATTCTCTACAAAATCCTTTTTGACATGAAAAAGGATATGAACGACCTGAAAAAATTAGTTCATGACGTAATGCTGGATGGTCAGGCATCAAAAACTCATGAGGATAGCGCGCAATTATTCAGAAAGTTATATCGTGATGAATCGGAGGACTATAAACCATCTCAACCTCCATATCCGGCACCTGTGATTCTTAAAAATTCCGGTCGCGAAAACATTCAGGATACCGAGGAGTTCGTTGAGGAGTCGCTGTCGCTTGAAGATAAAGAAATTGAGATGATCCGGAAATCAATCGATAAACATAACGGGAAACGGAAACTGGCTGCACGCGAACTCGGTATTTCGGAAAGAACACTCTACAGAAAAATTAAAGAATACAAAATTGAATAATTGATGGCAAAACAAATAACAAAAATACTTTCTGTTTTTGCAGGCATGCTCGTTTTGGTGGTAATTGTAAACGCTTGTAAGATAAATTATTCCTTCACAGGTGCATCAATTTCTCCGGCGGTAAAGACGGTCTTTATTGATTTTTTCACAAACAGGGCAAGAGTTGTCAATCCGATGTTGAGTCAGACATTCACTGAGGCGATGAAAGATAAATTTGTGAACGAAACGGGATTATCGATGGAACGGGAACAGGGTGATCTTGAATTCTCGGGAGAGATTACTGGCTATGAAGTGCGCCCATTGTCTGTTCAGCAAAGCGATGCAGGCAGGGATTTTGCATCAATGAACCGATTGACTGTGACCGTTAAAGTTGTTTTTACTAACAATAAAGATCACGAGCAAGATTTCAATACTACTTTTTCAGCATATTACGACTGGGAAAGTACCCGTTCGCTGAATGAAGTGGAAAGTGCAGCCGTTGATGTAATCGTTGAACAGTTGATTGATGATATATTCAATAAATCGGTCGCGAATTGGTAACTTTGTACAATCAAAAACAGGATGTAGTATGTCGATGACCCGTGATCAAATGTTGCGATACCTTGACGATCCTTCGTTGCTGAATGAACGGACGTTGGGCGAACTACGGGAAATTTTGGAGGAATATCCATATTTTCAGACTGGTCAGCTTCTTTATGTGCGCAATCTTCAAAATCTGAGCAACTTCCGGTATGCGAGTCATCTAAAAACCAGTGCTGTATATGCAACAGACCGCACGCTTCTTTATCATCTTCTAAATCCGGGACCCGAAAAAAAGGAAATGCATGATCACTCACTGGAGATTAATGTAATATCCAGTTCGGAAGATCTTCCTGTTCTTGAATTAGCGGATGAGACTGTGGAAATTGTGGATCAACCTGACGAATCGTTTAAATCGATGATTGATCGTGCAGGGAAAGGGCATTTCGATTTATTGAATTTTGAACACAGCGATAGTGCGTATACACTGGAAGGAATCGGTACAGAGGCTGAAAAACCACTTGCTGAATTGGCGAAGGAGATCAGTCATTTGGTCGGAAAAAAAGAAATAGGATCAGAGACGGAACAAAAATCCGATTTAATCGATCGTTTTATAAGGGAAAATCCTGCCTTCTCAGCAAAGCAATCTGAAAATTCTGATATTAGTGAAAGAATTAATAAACAAATGGATAGAGTTGGTGAAAATGATGAGTTTATCACCGAAACTTTAGCACGTATTTACGTGAAACAGGGACTTTTCGCAAAAGCAATTCAGGCTTATCAAAAATTAAGTTTGAAATATCCCGAAAAAAGTGTTTATTTTGCGCGGCAAATTGAAGAAGTCACAAATCTGCTAAATAAATAATTCAATGTACACATTTATTATTGTTATAATTTTTATTGTTAGTGCCTTGCTCGTATTATTGGTATTGGTACAGAACTCCAAAGGAGGCGGTCTTTCATCGTCATTCTCAAGCTCCAATCAGGTGATGGGTGTTCGCCGGACAACTGATTTTTTGGAGAAAGCCACATGGGTTTTGGCCATTGGACTTGTTGTTCTTTCTATCACTTCGACAGCTTTTCTTCCTCGTCAAGGTGAGCAAGCTAAATCTAAAATCGAAGAGCAGATTCAGCAGGTTCAGGATCCTAGTCAGGTTCCTAATTTTCCGCAGGCAGTTCGTGATTCTACAAAATAGATAACAGGTTTTTAAATCAGTATTTAGGTTTCTCGTTTTTGCTTGCAGGCCTGAATGATTGAATTGAATTCAGAATTGATATATTAAAAGCCCTATTCGTCAGCTGACGGACTGGGCTTTTCTGCATATGTCTGACATTCGTTTTATTTAATGTCATGTTGGCAGAGATGAATGTCAGGCGAGTATTTACGAGAATGGTTGAATTATAGCACATTATAATTCACTTCGATTATACTTGACTATTCTTGCTGTAAAAATGTCGTGGTAATAGGACAAAACAGGTCTCTAACCGGTTTGGCATATTTTCTGCTTAAGAATGGCTTTGAACGATAAACTATTGTCTAATTATAAATAAAATTTGAAATGGCAGAACTTAAAGGAAAAATCCTTGCCGGCAAAGTATTAGTAGAGCCGCAGCAAGCAGTTACAAAAACAGCAGGTGGTATTATTATCCCTGACTCAGCGAAAGAAAAACCCCTTGCAGGTAAAGTTATGCTTGTGGGAATCGCTAAAAAAGACGAAACTGTGGAAGTTAAAGTTGGTGATACTGTGTTTTACGGAAAGTATTCAGGAACAGAAATTACCATTGAGGGCAACGACTACTTATTGATCGCGCAGTCAGATGTTCTTTTTATCGCTTAATTGATTAATTTATTGATAATTAATAAAAACATTTAACAATGGCTAAAGAAATTAAATTTAATATTGAGGCCCGCGAACGGCTGAAAAAAGGTGTTGACCAGCTTGCTGATGCAGTAAAAGTAACATTAGGGCCAAAAGGTCGCAATGTGATCATCGAAAAGAAATTTGGTGCACCACAGGTTACCAAAGATGGTGTGACTGTAGCAAAAGAAATTGAGCTTTCTGATCCTTATGCAAATATGGGTGCACATCTTGTGAAGGAAGTTGCTTCAAAAACAAGTGATGACGCTGGTGATGGTACAACTACTGCAACAGTTCTTGCACAGTCTATTATTAATGTAGGTCTGAAAAACGTTACAGCAGGAGCTAATCCAATGGATTTGAAACGTGGTATAGACAAAGCTGTTCTTAAAGTTGTTGAAAGCATCAAAGCGCAGGCTAAAACAGTTGGCGACGATTACAGCAAAATTGAACAGGTTGCACGTATTGCTGCCAACAATGACTCTGAAATTGGAAAGCTGATCGCTGAAGCGATGGAAAAAGTTCATAAAGAAGGTGTTATCACTGTTGAAGAAGCAAAAGGTACTGAAACATACGTTGACCTTGTTGAAGGTATGCAGTTTGACCGTGGTTATATTTCTCCTTATTTCGTAACCGACACTGAAAAGATGGCTACGGAAATGGAAAATCCTTACATCCTGATTCACGATAAGAAAATTGGATCAATGAAAGAATTGGTTCCAATCCTTGAATTGACACATCAGTCTGGTCGTCCTTTGATGATTATTTCTGAAGACATCGAAGGTGAAGCACTTGCTACACTTGTTGTAAACCGTCTTCGTGCCGGTCTGAAAGTATGTGCTGTTAAGGCTCCGGGATTTGGCGATCGTCGCAAAGAAATGCTTGAAGATCTTGCAATTCTTACTGGCGGTGTCGTTATTACCGAAGAAAAAGGGATGAAACTGGAAGATACTACACTCGAATTGTTAGGTCATGCCGAGAAAGTAACTGTCAACAAAGATACTACAACAATCGTTAATGGTGGTGGCGAAGCTTCAAACATTGCGGCACGTGTTTCTCAGATCAAAAAACAGATCGAAACAACTACTTCAGATTACGATCGCGAAAAATTACAGGAACGTCTTGCTAAACTTTCAGGTGGTGTTGCGGTACTTTACGTAGGTGCTTCATCAGAAGTTGAAATGAAAGAGAAAAAAGACCGTGTTGATGATGCACTTCATGCCACACGCGCGGCTGTTGAAGAAGGTATCGTTCCTGGTGGTGGTGTTGCTTACCTTCGCGCTATTGAAGTCCTTGAAGGGCTGACTGGCGACAACGAGGATGAAACAACTGGTATCGAAATTGTAAAACGTGCCATCGAAGAGCCAACACGTCAGA
Source organism: Bacteroidales bacterium (assembly GCA_038236995.1). Classification (GTDB taxonomy): domain Bacteria; phylum Bacteroidota; class Bacteroidia; order Bacteroidales; family Prolixibacteraceae; genus JAAFHB01. The sequence continues at coordinate 9,721 of JBBRZE010000093.1, forward strand.
TTGTGTTCAATGCAGGACTTGAAGGTGCTGTAATTGTACAGAAAATCAAAGAAGGTAAAGGCGATTACGGATACAATGCCCGTTTGGATGTTTACCAGAATCTTTTCGAAGCAGGTGTTATTGATCCTGCTAAGGTTACCCGTGTTGCGTTGGAAAATGCTGCCTCAATTGCAGGTATGTTTCTTACAACCGAGTGTGTTCTTGTTGATGAGAAAGAGGATAAACCAGCTATGATGCCTCAGGGCGGAATGGGTGGCGGTATGGGTGGAATGATGTAATCCACAAACCCACAATATATCAACCGTCTTGGTTGAGATCAAAAAAAGAGGCTTTCCCTGTTATGATAGGGTTGGCCTCTTTTTTGTTCCCCTAAATCTGATAGAAACTTTAAAGCACAAAAAAACGCCCCGATAAACGAGGCGCTTTGTGATTTTATTTCAATTCCAATGATAGAGTCCGTCAACAAGTCTGGCTTGTTTTTCTTCGTCTGACAGATCTAGGTATTTCTGACGCTCGGCCTCGTAGGCCCGTTGTTTTTGCAACTCAGTCTCTTTTAGTTTTGTTCCATAAACTCGATTTACTTTATCCAACAGAAATTTATTTGCCACCATCGGAAACAGCTCAAGTAACAACTCTTCTTTTTCATCCATAGCCAGTTTCACATTTTCGCCATATTGTGGGAAAGATGGATTCGGTTGTTTTTCGTAGTTGGCGGTATTAAATGGAACTTCAACGCGGGTACCTGCTATCTTTTCGCGGAAGTCTGGATCTACCGGAATTGGTGTCTTTCCATACGATCCTTTTACGAGATTGATAAACTGAATAGAGTTGTTGCTGTAATATGGCTTCCCGTTTTTCTCGTCAATTACGCAGTTCACGGCCTGTGCACCTACGATCTGGCTGGTAGGTGTGACCAGCGGAGGACATCCAGCAGCCAAACGTACAGTCGGAATTATTTCGAGTACGCGTGGCAATAAATCTTCCTGTTTTAATTGTTTCAACTGTGCCAGCATGTTCGTGTACATTCCACCAGGAACCTCTGCAAATTTTACTTTCTCGTCGGGATCAGGAAAGTTGAAGTATTTCTCAATTTTTGCACAGGTTTCTACTAGCCGGTCCTCGTCATCGGCCTGGGCAAATTCAATGGCATCGTCGAATAGTTTGTCGATATGATCAGGCAATTTATCCTTCGTGATGTCGAACTCGATCGGATATATTTTGTAGCTGTCAATGTCAGCCATTTCCAAACGGATTTCTTTCAATATCTTATTGATTCTGACAACAGCATCCAAATTGACGCCGGTTTCGATTCCTAATTTGGTACAGAAAATCTGAATCAATTCAAATGCTGGAGCTGCAGGACCTCCTGCAAAGTTTAGAATCGCCGTATCTAAAATATCCACACCGCTGATGATTGCTGCCAATGCTGAGGATAAACCAAAACCCGGTGTGCAATGTGTATGGAAATCAACCGGTATTTTCAGGTTTTTCTTGAAGGCTTTTATAATCTGACTGACCTTGTGAGGTTGAATCAACCCGGCCATGTCTTTCAGCGTAACCATATCAGCACCCAAGGCTTCGAGTTCTTTTCCCATCTTTATAAAATAGTCGATCGTGAAGATCGCCTTGGGAAGTGGTTTGCCATGTAAAGTTGCTAAAAATCGTTCCTTACGGGTAAATTTAGGATCAACTGTGTAGCAGACAACGCAGTCGGCTAAACCGCCGTTTTCCTTTACATATTTGATCGTCGATTTGATATTGTTTGTATCATTTAGCGCATCAAAAATACGCATAATTGAAATGCCTGACTGAACGGCATTCCGGTTGAATCCTTCAATTACTTCTTCCGGATATGGGTTGTAGCCAAAAAGATTACGACCGCGTGATAGTGCTGTGAGATGCGAGATATTGCCAATCTCTTTTTTAATAGTCTCAAGCCGCTCCCATGGATCTTCGTTAAGATAACGCATAATTGAATCAGGTACAGCGCCTCCCCAAACTTCGAGCGCATAAAAACCTGCTTCTTTGTAAATGGGCAAAACCCTGTCAATTTGTGCCTGATGCATGCGGGTTGCAAAAAGGGATTGCTGACCATCCCTTAATGTGACATCTCTAATTAGTAATTTACGAATCATTATATTTGATGGTTACATGGTTTGTGCAAAGTTGGCTAATTAAATTGGGTTTTAGAAACATTTGTCCAAATGTTCAAAAAAAAATGCTGTTTTTAGAATGGTTTTAATGTGCTGTTTTTCTTCCTGACTTTTCCCGCAGGAGTTTTATCTTTGCACCTTTTAAATCAGTATGGATATTCTTACCGTTATCATTCTTGCCATTGGGCTTTCGATGGATAGTTTTGCTGTTTCTATTGGCTGCGGACTTACAGAACAGAAAATTTCGTTTCGTCATGCCGCTAAAATAGCATTCTCCCTTGCTTTTTTTCAGGGGGTTCTGCCCGTGGTGGGTTGGTTCATGGGGACAGAAATAAAAGTATATGTTGAGAGTTTTGATCATTGGATCGCTTTTTTTCTTCTCGTGTTTTTAGGAGGGAAAATGATTTTTGAGAGTTTTAAAAAGGGTGATGGTGGAAAAACCGCTGATATTTACTCATGGAAACATATTATTACACTCTCAATTGCAACAAGTATCGACGCTTTGGTTGTTGGTTTCTCCTATGCGTTAGCTTCCTCGCGCAATATCTTTGGCGGGGCGTTAATTATAGGCGCAGTTACCTTCTTCTTTGCGATGTTGGGGATCAGGATCGGAAAAGATGTAGGGTGCTCATTAGGCCCTAAAGTTGAATTGCTGGGAGGAGTTATCCTGATCGGTATTGGATTAAAGATATTGCTGCAACATACGCTGTTTTTATAAGGATAACTTTACCTGCTGCGCATTCGCAATAGATTCCTTAAGCTTTGGATTTAAATTTCCTAATCACAAAAAAATATTTTTCTAATGTGGTAATATATTTTCCTATACAGAAAATTCAATTAGCTACAAATAAAAAGTCCTGACAGGTTTTGAAACCTGTCAGGACTGCACGGCTTAAAGCCGATATAACCTGTTATTTCTTAAGTAATCCTTCCAGCTTTCCGTAAGCCTGGTCGAGACCTTTGATAAAATCAATTTTCAATTTCCGGTAGTGTTGTTTTACCAGTTTAGAATTGTTTTTTCCGTCGGGATGGCACGCACGGTCGAGCATCGTATTATTCAGCAAAACGGCTTCCTCAATGATCGACAATACACTAACTTCCTTTTTGTCATCAAATGTATCAAGATAGTCAATACAATCTCCGATCAGTTGCGATGACATAAACTCAATCTCTTTTTTTAAACGTCGTACAGTAGCCATATTTTTGTTTATTAAGTGAGGGCATCTCTGTAATATTCGGGACCGGCGATGCCATATCGGTCCGTATAAAGTTGTATTGAAGAATTTCTAAAAGGCAGTATTCTTTTTCTTCTTCTTTAGTTTGTCTTTAATTCTTTGTGCTTCAAGTTCTTCGTCAATAATCTTTTTGCTGTATTGCTGGGTTGGCATGGTCCAGTCGTTTTCATTGTCCCAGTTTCCGCGAACTTTTACGACGCTAAGATAATACATTACCTCTTCCGGTTGAATTCTTTTTTTCAGGTCTCCCGTATCCCATTTTCCATTGTTGTTTTTGTCAAAAATTGCCTTTATAAGGTATTTCCTGGGTTCGAGGTACTTAAAGGTGAGTAATCCGTCTTTCGTAAACCGCATTGACTGCACAACATTTTCTTCCTTATCGTCGGTTAATAGCTGTACAATCGTCGGTAACGTGATATTTTTAATATTCCAGACGATTTTGCCGTAATAATCCTCCTCCTGTGTTTTAAATTCTTCCTTGAGTTTCTTCGAGTCGGTATTGTAGATTGTTTTTATTGCAGCTGAATCGATTGTCAGTTTATAATTGGTCCCAAATTTCCAGGGATGTGCCAGGTGATAGCGCCGTTTATTGAGCGAATCGGGGGTGAGTTTGTAAGTAATAGGCGTAAAAAGAGTATCTATTTTTTCGAAGAGCGAAATTTTTGTGGAGTCAAAAACTGAAATAGGTTCAGGCGATTCAATGAGTATTTGACGGTAAACATCGAAGTTTGCCTTCGCATTTGTTGTAAGAGAGACTGAAATTTCCTCTTTTTCGATCTTGCGACGCTCCTTGCGTTTGTTTTTGGATGCCTGGGTCACATCCGTGAAATAGAGCCGCAAAGTATCGCTTTTGGTGTAGTATTCTTTCAGGCTATCTTGTTGAAGATAATCGACTTTGAAGACAAGTGTATCTTTATTGTAAACCATTGAATCTGTTAACCAAATTCTTATGGAATCGGATTTTGCAGACATTTCGGTATATTTCCAACCTGGTTTCGCTTTAAAATTGATAGGTTCAATGTTAAATGTGTCTGCAACCGATTGTGTAAATGTCAGATCCACCACCTTACGTGTAGGATGGACATATTTATCGAGCCGCAAGTCAAAAAAAGCTTCTCCGAAGCGAAACAGATAGAGCGGTTCGGGCGAGAACCTAGTTTTACCAAAAATAAGCAGCGTGTCAAGACCCGTTGTTATAGCGGTGTCTCTTTGTGGAAGAAATTTTGCAGAAGGAATCACCAGGTTATCGATAAATGAGATCGAGTCGGAACCAGGTGTGAATTTCATGTTGTTGTCCAGATCGCTGAGGCCATAAACCTGGAACGTATCGGCAGGTAGATTGGTGACCGCAAAAAATCCTTTTGAGTCAGTTTTGGCAATAAAGTCTGGCCTTGACTTGTAAACCAAAGTATCCGATCTGCCGCGATAAAGCAACACATATGAATTGGCTACTGGTTCAAGGTTAAAGGCGTCCTTTATGAATCCTACAACCCGAAGCGAATCGAAATCGGGTCCGGTAGAGAAGGCCAGCCTTAAGCTTTTTAATGGATTTCTTTCGTTATTGTCAGATACACCATCTTTAAAATCAAGCGAGTAAGTCGTATTTGGCTTCAGCTTTTCATTTAAATCGATAATGAGTGTTTTCCCTTTAGTCCGAATGATCGGTTTTTTGGTAGTTGGGGGTGAGACGACAAATTTCTCATTGAGCCCTTCAACAATAACAAACTCGTTGAAGGTAATCCGAACTTTCTGATCTTTATAATTTCTTTGGTCAAACGTTGGGATACTTTTCACAATAACCGGAGGAATCGAATCCTTCAATCCTCCTGATGGCATCCCGATATTCGCGCAGGAGGTAAAGAAAGAGAGATAACCAATAACGATAATAACCAGGAATAATATTTTATTTGCCAATCGGATCTAATTTTTTGAATTTTCTGAATTACAAAATTAAAAAAGTTCAATCAACTATACCAGATTAAGTCGATAGCGCTGTTATTATTTGTAGCGGGTATAGGCCACGTTGAGTTCAACCGGCTTTGAACTTCCAAGTCCTTTCAGTACTACTCTTTGAGCGGAGGAGATGCGTTCGGATGGAACAAGATAGAATCCGCTGTTTTTTATTGTCCCCTTAATTAATTGTTGAAGATGCTGCGTTACATTAAAAGAGTAAGTGGCGGTTAATTTATTATAAAAACCTCCGTAATATGCGCTTGATAGTTGACTATCTGCAGGAAATGTTTCTGTGCCAGTACTGTCAATTGCCATCAGGTACAACCTATCCGGCATCGAATAGCGCCTGGAGTCGCTCAAAATTGTATCGGCATAAAAGGTGAGGGTCGCCTTGTTGATTGCGAAATTAGTAGAGTCTTTCCAGGTTGAAAGTGTGGGAACAAGAATTTTTGATTTGATGCCTCCGGTTGGCTGAATATAAATAAGCGAGTCGGGGTTGTTCTCTTTATTTAAATTCGGGAAAAACTTTGCAAGCGAATAATCATGCACATAATTTGAAACTTTCGCAGAATTGGATGTTACCCAGTAGCCGTAAAAAAGTGAATCATTTTTAGCATCGTGATAATAAAGTATAACCTCGGGCATAAATTCTTTTAACGCGAGCGGAGATACAGTAGTAGTGGTTGTTGGCGTATTGATAATGCTGACCAGGGTTCCTTTTCTGTTTATAGGTGTTGAGCTGATGTATAAACCTTTCAATACCGTAAGAAAATCATCGTTGTTTTTCATCTTCATCGAATCAACTGCAAGCAGTCTGGTCCCAAAAGAATTATTCAGGCGTAACCGGATCACCTGTGTCGTTGTATCTCTTCGTGCGGAATCGGTTCTGAATTTGGGGATAAAACTACCTGTCCCGATTGGTGTTGCAGAGGCGAGACTTTTAACATTGAATGAAGAAAGATATTTGGCGTCGTAGTTCAAACCACCCACCAATTCATATACCTGTAATGTCTGACTGCTAACCGTATCACCATAAATTGCTTTGTACGACATGCTTAAAACCACCGAATCGATTGCTGCATCTGCTGAAAAGGCACGATAAAATTGAAGACGAAACTGCGCGGCAAAAGATGCATCGGTACGTCCGAAGACCGGATCATTGAAACTTCCGAGTAGGTTATATTTTGGACGATCGACCCTGATTTTAGTATCGGTAAATATAGCGGTAGAAATGGTAGTTGCTTCCTGATGATAACGGGTATCCAGAATTTTAACACCTGGCAAAGTACCAATTCCAAGTGTCTGATCACCCTGTTTACATCCCCAAACAACAACCAATAAAAGAAGAATCGCTCCAGTAAGGTTCTTCAATTCGAAATATCTATCTTTCAATGTCTTAAACTTTTAGTAAAACCGGCGCAAATTATTAAAAAATATTGTAAAAATCGAAGTAGGAATTTATATAATTTTCCTTTGATTGATAATCGAGAAACGGTTTACCCGAAGCTTTCATATAATCCTCCAACTCCGTATTGATGCTTTCACTGCCCTTAATAGTTGCGTCGGAATAATCAATTGCCAGTTTGCCTAAATTGACAAAAGTTGGGTCTTTAATCACTGAAATTTCATTGATATCTATTCCGTCTTCGGCAATTTTATTGGCCATGTTGCTGTTCAGCGGGCTTTTAAAATCGTCGTTATAAGCTGAATAGATTATTTTTGAATTGGCAAACAGTGGATTGTCTTTATATGTTTTTTTAACGAAAAGGGGAATCATTCCAGTAAACCATCCGTGACAATGAATAATGTCCGGTGCCCATCGTAATTTGATTACTGTCTCCAATACGCCTCTCGCAAAGAAAATTGCGCGTTCGTCGTTATCATCAAATTCAACGCCCTCATCATTGGTCGTTGTGAATTTTCGTTGAAAATAGTCTTCGTTATCAATGAAATAGACCTGCATACGTGCAGCCTGTATTGAGGCAACTTTAATAATCAGCGGGTGATCATTATCGTTGATAACCAAATTCATACCTGAAAGTCGGATCACTTCGTGGAGCTGGTTCCTTCTCTCATTGACACATCCAAAACGGGGCATAAATGTGCGGATCTCTTTCCCTCTCTCCTGTATACCCTGTGGAAGGTACCTCCCTATCTCCGAAATCTCAGATTCAGGTAAGTAAGGGGTGATTTCCTGCGAGATAAATAAAACCTTCTTTTTTTCCATTAT
>JBBRZE010000094.1:0-16808 GCA_038236995.1 Bacteroidales bacterium
AAATGTTTTTTGCAATGAATAATGACTATTTTTACAACGGATTATTTACCATTAATTTTAGTTACTTAAATTATGAACATTTTCGTAGGAAGTCTGCCATTTAGCTTAGAAGAGGCAGAATTAAAAGGATTTTTTGAAGAGTACGGCGAAGTAGCTTCAGCAAGAATCATTACAGACAAATTTTCCGGAAGGAGCAAAGGATTCGGTTTTATTGAAATGCCGAATGACGAAGAAGCCAAAAAGGCTATTGAGGAACTTAATGGTGCAGAAGTTGATGGACGCACAATCGTTGTGAACGAGTCAATTGAAAAACCAAAAGATGGTACAAGACGTCCAGGCGGCAGCGGCGGCGGGTTCAACCGTGGCGGTGCAGGCGGCGGCGGCGGATTCAACCGTGGCGGTGCAGGTGGTGGCGGTGGCTACAATCGTGGCGGCGGAAGTGGCGGTGGTGATCGTGGTGGTGACCGTGGTGGTGACCGTGGCGGTTTCAATCGTGGCGGAAGTAGCGCAGGCGGTGGTGACAGAGGCGGAAGCCGTAGGTCTAGTTATTAAGCCGGTTGAACGCAGATTAGCTGCCTGATGATTCTCGCAGTTAAGGTTTGAAGTATTTTCGTGTTCTTTTTCACTGAGATAATCCAACCATTAAAATATACGTTCTTAAGCTAAATAGCATTGATAAGCATTGCAGTTCTTCTGCAATGCTTTTTTTGTGCCCTAAAATCATTGAGATTATTCAAATTCGAGGTTAACACTTCTTTTCAATTATTTTACAATTCTTTAACCTGATAAATTTGGTGAGAAGTATCAACAGTCCTATATTTGTGATACATTTTTTTTCATAAGTTTAGGTTTAGTTAGGTTAGTTAGTTTGGTTAGTTTTAGTAAAAGGATGGAACCGCCCGGTTTCATCCTTTTCAATTTTGGAGATCTTTAAAGGTAATGCCAACTGGCATTCAGATTCAAAAATCAATTTACAACTTCACTGCTTTTATTGTTTTTAACTCACCATTCACACGAATAAGCAAGTCTCCTCCCGTTGCAGATGCAATCCGATATTTCGTCACTTTACCGGTTACCCAGGCAATGTCGACAACAAAACCACCTCGTGCAATTAATCCCTTAACCGAACCGGTAGACCAGACGTCGGGCAATGCCGGCAATAAAACAATCTCACCCGCTTGCGATTGAATCAACATTTCTGCCATCCCAGCGGTTGCACCAAAATTACCATCAATTTGAAAAGGCGGATGGGCATCAAATAGGTTAGAGTATATTCCGCCACCTTTGTCATAGTCTGTACCTACATTTCCAACGATTGACATCAGATTTCGCAACAATTTATAGGCATGGTTTCCGTCGAACATGCGTGCCCAGAAATTAATCCGCCATGCCATTGCCCAACCCGTACTTTGATCTCCACGTGAAATAAGTGTTTTCCGTGCTGCTGCTGCCAGTTCCGGTGTTGCAGTTACCGATATCTGTCTTCCGGGATATAGTGCGAAAAGGTGAGAAATATGGCGGTGCAGATCGGTTGAATCATCGCGGTCAACACTCCATTCCATCAGCTGTCCCCATTTCCCAACCTTTGGTTGAAGCAACTTTTCGCGTAATACTGTCACTTTTGCCCGGTAATCAGGATCAAGATTAAGAATTTTGGAAGCTTCGATGTAATTAGTAAATAAATCCCAGACAATTTCCTGATCGTAAGTAACTCCGGGTTCATGTGGACCATGTTCAGGCGACCATCCATCGGGAGTAACCAGGGCTCCGTTGGCATCGGGGATTAACCGTTCTTCCCAAAATTCACAAATTTCCTTCAAAACCGGGTAAGCGAACTCTTTCAGATATTTCTTGTCGTTGGTGAACGCATAATGCTCCCAAAGGTGCTGACAATACCAGGCACTTGCAGGTGGATTCCACACAAAACTTCCGGCTCCGTAGATATTGTTTTCTGTCTGAACCGTCCATCCATTATTGGATTTGTAATACTCCTGCGTTGCTTTTTTCCTGACTTCACGTTGGTTGTTGATGTATTCGAGGAATGGAACATGGCATTCGCTCAGATTGGTAACTTCTGCGGGCCAATAATTCATCTGAACATTAATATTTGAATGATAGTCGGAGCGCCATGGCGGATTATTCGAATTGTTCCAGATTCCCTGGAGATTTGCCGGAAGCGAACCCGGTCGTGAAGAACTAATTAAAAGATACCTGCCATATTGAAAGAACAATTCCTCCAGATCGGGATCCGCCCCCCCTTGTTTATATGCAATTAATCTTTTAACGGTCGTTAATTCACTTACCCTCGGATCACTTTCACCTACATTCAAATCCACCCGGTTAAATAAACTTTGATAGTCAGCAATGTGCCGGTCCAAAAGTTGTTTGTAAGGCCGAAGTGATGCTTTTTTTAATTGTTGTTCAATTTTTTGATGAGGATTTTCTCCCCTCCATCCTTTGCCATAATCAGGTAAATAATTGGTTCCGGCCGAAAGAATAAGTGTAATGCTATTTGTTTTTTCAAATTTGATTGAATTACCGGAAACCTTGACCACGCCCCCTTCATTTAAAACAACGACACCGGATTCGTAAACCAACCCATTTTCAAGCGTGCCATTCACTGTGATTCGCTGATCGGCAAACGCTATTTTACCATTGTGCATATCTGTCATTCGGATTGCACCACTGCAACTTTCATTTTTACTGGCACTTATCCGAATTACAATCACCTGATCCTTCGCACTGCTGAAGTACTCCCGCTTATATTGTATACCATTTGACTTATAACTGATGGTATGAACAGCATTGCCAATATTTAATTCACGTTTGTATTGTTGGACTTCAGAAGCCTGATTAAAATCGATAAAAAGATCACCAAATGCCTGGTAGGCTCCCGTCTCTTTTTCGTCACCCGTCCAAAGACTAATCTCATTGTACTGAATCTGCTCGGTTTCAATGCCGCCGAAAATCATTCCACCCAATCTACCGTTTCCAATAGGCAACGCTTCTGTCATCCAATCTTTTGCCGGTTTGTCGTAAGAGAGTTTTAAAGAACTGGTTTTTGCTTTTGCGGTTTGAAAGCCATAAATCAGGACAAAGATTAATGTCAAACCTAACACGTTGCTTCTCAATTTATTTGTCATCAGAGTATTTCAAAATTATTGTTGATTTTTAAGGATTTATGGCTTAAAACCTATTCGCTTGCGTTGTTTTTGTTGCGTGTCCTGACTATCCTTTTGCAACAAGAAATTGATTGCATCATATACATCTTTAAATTGTTTATTGTACTTACTTTCAAGTTCCTGTAATTATTCTGAAAGCTCTTTATCGTTCAAAACAAATTTTTTCAGTGTAATAAAAGCACGTACAATCGCAATACTTGTTAGCCTTGCCTTGCTGCTTTTCAATACATTGGCAAGCATTGCAACGCCATGTTCAGTAAATGCAAAGGGTAAATATATGTTGCCCCGATGTTTTCATGAACTCATCACAATTTGTGATGAGTTGCTTTCCCATTCAGCAGGAGTAAGTTGAAACATGAAGTCTGGCGTGAAAATGTCAATATTCCGTTTTACAGATTGATTAAGTGATCTTGTTTCAACCTCATAGAGTTCAGCAAGGTCGAAATCCAGCATAACCTTTTGACCTCTTATTTCGTAAATCTTCGTCTGGATTTTGTCAATCTGCATAGATTGTATTTTTATCCTATTGGTTATCGGTTTATTTGTCAGGTATCTTCTTAACCCCTTGCAATCCTCATTACGCGGCTCACATTATCATCGACCTGTTCTTTACTTTCCATCCCTAACGTCATGCAATGAACATTTTTACTCTTGATCACAAAATTCAACGATTGCTCACGTTCATTCTCCTTCACAAGATCACCGCAACCAAATACTTTCATACCAATTACCCCTTTCCCGTTCTTGCGGGCAGTTTCAAGCACCTGCATCACTTTTTCAGGCGTGCTGTCCAACCGCGCTCCATTGTGATTGATCCTTGCAAAAAGCACATCAACCCATGGATTTGAAGCGGCTTCAATCATCGCATCCAGGCTGTGGCACGAAATACCGACAGCCTTGATCAACCCTTTTTGTTTGGCCTCCGACATTGCATCCATGTAACTTTTATATTCGGTCGGCCATTGTCCGTTCATCATGCAGTGCATCAAAAATATATCAATATAATCGGTACCAAGGTCTTTCCTGAACCGATCAAAACTCTTCGCAAATGGCTCTGTTTCGTACCACCCTTCATGACCGTAAGTCATTACTTTGGTTAAGACCGTCACTTTTTCGCGCGGAATAACTTTTAAGGCTGCACCTACATATGGATGTGAACCATACATATCGGCTGTATCAAAAAAACGAATCCCCTTATCAAAGCAATATTGTGATAATTCGACGAATTTCTTCATTCCAAGATGTGTCTGATCGGACTCTAACTTCCACCCTTTTGTCCCTGTACCTAAAGCAATCCGCGAAACATTGAGTCCGGTATTGCCAAGCGCAACCGTATCGACTGTTTCTGTTGATATTGTTGCCCCAAATGTTGGCTCAGGTAAAATTGCAGGTATTACCGATGCAGCAGCTAATCCAGCAGCACTTTTAAGAAGAAATTCTCTTCTGTCGAATTTTGTCATTACTATGTGAGTTTAATTATCAACTTTTAAAAATTCGCATTACGCGATCTACTGCATCATCCACCTGGGCTATGCTCTCCATTCCCAGTGTCATACAATGAATGCTGCTTTTCTTTAAGGCAAAAGTAATTGACTCTTCACGTTCCGTTTCAAGCACCCGGTCTCCGTTTCCGAAGATTTTCATGCCAATGATTCCTTTCCCGTTGTTCCGTGCCCGTTCGAGAAGTGCGTTGATCTCAGCCGGCGAACCATCCATGTGCGCCCTGAATGGGTTAATGCGGGCTAGAATAACATCGACCCAGGGGTCATCTACCGCAACTTTCAACGCTTCGAAGTTGTGACACGAAACGCCAAGTGCCTTTATTTTACCGTCTTGCTTCGCTTTCGAAAAATAATCGATGTACCGTTTCTTCTCCTCCTGCCATTTTCCATTCACCATGCAGTGAAGCAGCATAATATCGAAGTAATCGCTTCCGGTTTCGGTACGGAAACGGTCAAGCGCCTTATCAACCGGTTCTGCTTTCGATGGATCATTCTCCGTCCACATCTTTCCCAAAAGTGTAATCTTCTCTCTGGGAATCTCTTTAAATGCCTCTCGTACATAAGGGTAAGAGCCGTAACTATCAGCGGTATCAAAAAAATGGACACCTCTGTCGTAAGCATGATGAGCCAGCTTAACAAAGTTGCTCATTCCCAACTTGGTCTGGTTCGACTGATGATTACCACCTATAGAGCCTGTTCCAAGGGCAACCCGCGAAACCGTAAGGCCTGAATTGCCAAGTTTAACTTTATCGACTGTTGCGGTAGCGGGCGTGAATCCCATGCTGGCTAAGCCTGTGGCAGTGAGGGCGGCATATCCGGTCAATCCAACTGCACTGCTATAAATGAAACTTCTGCGGTTAATCTTTTCCATGATCGTGCGTTTTAGAATCCGGATTAAAAATAGCAAATGTTTACAAATTATATTTTCGGACCGACAATTTGAAACAGTACAGGATAAGGTATGCTAACTATCAATTAATCAATAGCCACCCCATGTATTTATGGAGTGGCTATTTAGAATGTGATGCTATTTTAAAAATCGAGGAAATTCCATTTACCACGGTATACCCGCGAAAGCATCATATTTGCAGCATTATCACCAATAAATTGTTCCTTTTTCGGATCCCATTTCAATGGCCGCTGAAGTGTATAGGCAATATTGGCAATGTTACACAAGGAGGAGGTCCGGTGCCCTGTTTCAACATCCGATACGGGTCTTGTCCGCTTTTTAATCGCATCAATCCAGTCCTGGTAATGGTTATCACTTTTATAGAGCCTTTTATCAGTAGGTTTAATTTCTGTTTCAACGAGGCCGGCAATATCAGAGCGTAAAAATTCGCGGCTAACCTCAATTTTCCCCTTTGTACCGATAAACTGACATGCATTGAACTCACCCCAGTTGGCATGATTCAGAATAACTCCGTTTTTATATTTCATCTGCAATCCAATTACCGCGTGTTCGGTAGGTGGATTAAACTCAACCGGACCCGACTCATCCATTCCAAGTGCCCACTGCACGATGTCGAACATGTGCGCACCCCAGTCGGTAATCATTCCACCGCCAAACTCGCGATAATTCCGCCAGTCAGGATATTTATCAACTTCAACAGGAGGTGCCAAAACCGGACTGAAATCGCGGTAAAGGGATGGACCGACCCACATGTCCCAATCAACATTTTCGGGAGTAGGTACTGAAGGGAGATCCAATGCCTTCACAGGAGGACCAACACATACATTAACTTCTTTAATATCTCCTATATAACCATTTAAAATTAACTCAGCAGCCTGGCGGAAATTGCGCCACGACCGTTGCATATTCCCGGTCTGAAAAACTCGTTTGTATTTGCGCGTAGCATTTACCATTGCACGTCCTTCAGCTACCGTTAAAGCCATTGGCTTTTCACAATAAATATCTTTTCCTGCTTTGGCCGCATCTACAGCAACCTGTGCATGCCAATGGTCAGGCGTAGCAATCACAACGGCATCAATGTCTTTTCTGTTCAGAATTTCATGGTAATTTTTGTACCCGGTAACTTCATGTTTTTCACCGACCCATTTTTTATCATTAAATGCCTGGGCTTCAGCTTTAAACTTTTCGAGTTTGGTAGATACAACATCACAACAAGCCAATACAACCGTTTCAGGACATTTGTTCAGACTGCTCAGCAAGTAGTGGCTTTGTTTACCCACCCCGATAAATCCGAGTCTGATTTTGTCAGTTCCTGCATTTCCGGCATATGTAAATGCCGGGATTACTGTAAACGCAGCTGCACCCGCTGCGGTTGTCCCGACAAAGTCTCTGCGGGAAATTTTGTTTTTGATAACCATTTGATTGAATTTAGTTAAATAATTGGTATGAACTTTCTTAAAAAAAATCGTACAAGAAGGAAATTTGGTAGTTGAATTCAAGCGTTGAAAATAACAAAAATCTAAAAGGCAACAACATTGTTTTTTTATAAACTTATGAAAAATCCTGAATAAAGTTTTGATCGTTCATTGGCTCTATAAAGAGAACCCGTAAAATCAGCTGAATAGCACTATCTTTGCACGATGAAGCAAAAAGAAGACATTACCGCAAAAGTTCTTGAAAACCTGAAATTTGGATCGTTGAACGAGATTCAAAATGCAATGATCAGTGCCGATCTGAAGGCAAGCAATATCGTGTTGCTGGCGCCTACTGGCTCAGGAAAAACAGTGGCATTTCTTCTTCCGCTGCTCCATCAGCTCAATCCAAAAACAACAGGTGTTCAGGCTCTTATTCTTGTACCATCGCGTGAACTGGCCTTGCAGATCGAGCAGGTTTTCCGGTCAATGGGAACCGGGTTCAAGGTAAATTGCTGTTATGGCGGTCATCCGATGAAAACCGAACGGAATAATTTTTCGGAACCTCCTGCAGTATTAATCGGAACACCCGGCCGTATTGCCGCCCATTTACGCCGCGGCAGTTTTGAGCCCGAATCGATCCATCTGCTTGTTCTCGACGAATTTGACAAATCGCTGGAATTGGGTTTCAGCGACGAAATGAGTTATATCATTGGTTTACTCCCTAAAATTAAAAAACGGATCCTCACTTCTGCCACGCAGGCAATTGAAATTCCCGAATTTTCGGGTGTCAAGAACCCGGTTACCCTTAATTATCTGACGGAAGAAAACCGCCCCAATATCGTACTTAAAGCGGTAAGAGCTACAGAGAATGACAAACTTGAAATCCTTATCAAACTGATTTGTCACATTGGTCATGAGCCCACGCTCGTGTTTTGCAATCACCGCGAGGCAGTTGACCGCATCAGCGAAATACTCACCGAAGAAAATGTGGTGCACGACACGTTTCATGGCGGTCTCGAACAGGATGAGCGCGAACGTGCGTTGCTGAAATTCAGAAACGGAAGTCACCAGATTTTGATCACTACCGATCTTGCCGCGCGCGGACTGGATATTCCTGAAATTAAAAATATCATCCATTACCAGGGAGCCAATACCGAAGAGGGTTTTATTCACCGGAATGGAAGAACCGCAAGGATGAATGCCGGCGGAACAGCCTGGCTTGTACTTGCAGAAAAAGAGTCGGTACCCGATTTTCTGACGGTCAATCCCGTCTTCGTGAATTTACCTGAGCAGATCCGGTTACCTGAATCACCACAATGGATCACCTTATATATAGGCGCCGGTAAAAAAGACAAAATCAGCAAAACCGATATCGTTGGTTTTCTGATTCAGAAAGGGAATCTTACAAAGGAGGAGATTGGTTTAATCACGATCCTCGACAATGCTTCTTTTGTGGCGATTAACCGCGTTAAAGCGCGCCAGACTGTCGCCGCAATCAAGGATGAGAAGGTTAAAAACCAGAAAGTGAGGATCGCGATCTCGAATTAATTGTTTCATCCTGAACACTAAAAAAACCACAGCTAAAATGTTATCCAAACATCTTTACTGTGGTTTCAAATTTAATGGTCAGCCCCATGAACACACCGCCGCACGCCGTGCGTCTCTACTATTGAACCTTTTGTTCTTCTTTTTCCTTTGCACTGGCCTGACGACCAAACCTGTTAGACAGACTAATGTTGTTCCGGTCAATCCGCTCGTTCATCTCACCGACAAATTCTTTATAAGCGGCTTCGCCATTTACAATAATCAGTGCATTGACGCGGTCGATGATTGTCCGGTAGGAATCATCAACATCGACGCGCACCGTTTTCATGCGCGACTGCGTTTTGATGGTTTCCTGCGTATACCGGCTGTTCATCAGCTGATCAAACGTCTCATTATTCGCCTGCAATTCATTTAACCATCCTGCAATTCCCAGTGTCGTAACGTCATTCGCGTAATCCTGATTGAGTTTCGATATCAGGCTTATGATCGCCGCCGTTTCTTTGTCGTATGTTTTTGCAGCGATGTTACCATGTTCATCAATTACAATCTGAACCCTCCTGGCTGCAAGTTTCATCTCCGGAATATAATGGTTGCAAGCCGATTTTATATAATCGGCAAAACCACGATAGGTGTAATCACGATCAACATCACTGTCAGTCAACGCATCGGTAATGTCACTCTTTCTGATAAAATTAATTGCATCACATTCGTTGTCATACAAAGGCAGGTACGCTGAAAACTGGGGTTCAATACCCAGTGCAGCAGGTGTCAGTTTAAATACGAGTTCTTTAAACCCGGTTTGATACTTAAAATGTTCTTCATTTTGAAGCCTTGATAAACTAAAATCTAAGATATACATATTCAATTTGTATTGAGTAATAATTGGATATTGATCGTATTAAATTTGAATCTTTATTTATTTCAGTTGAACCAGTATGATTGTTCTGTCAGCCCTCGTTGGCTCGTTCGTACTGCTACGACTGATCTGCCAGCCCTCGTTGGCTCGTTCATACTGCTACGAATGATCTGCCAGCTCTCGTTTGCTCGTTCATACTGCTACGAATGATCTGCCAGCCCTCGTTGGCTCGTTCGTACTACTACAAATGATCCGCCAGACCTCGTTGGCTCGTTCGTACCAGGTACAATTGATTTTTGAAAGTTAAGGCGGACGATTTAAGTGGAGGAAATTGCAAAACCGGCCAAATGTAGGGTCGTTTCCTGGGCTCAGGTGAGCTACGAACGATTTCAAAACACGTGATTTCATTAGGTTGATTGATCAGGTTTTGCAGCAATTAAAGATATAACTTATTTTTTTGAATAACCACTATACCGGCCAAAATAAATTGAACTTTTTTAATCAAATTTTGTGAAAATCTGATCATTTCAGCGTTTGAGCCCAACAAACCATTAAAACGCCAAACTTTTCATCGTAAATTCTGTTTTATATTTGTATAAAAAAAAGAAAATGAAGTATAATCAGTTGGGAAAAACAGGTGTGCTGGTTTCGGAACTCTGCCTGGGGACGATGACGTTTGGCGGAAAAGGTTACTGGAAAGCAATGGGTGAAGTGCCTCAGGAAGAGGTGACTCAAATCGTAAAAACATCCGTGGATGCGGGTATTAACTTTATCGATACGGCTAACGGATACTCTGAAGGATTATCTGAAATCATGCTCGGCAAGGCGGTCAAAGAACTGGGGTTATCCCGCCAGCAGCTCGTTATTGCCACAAAGGTTCGTCTGCGAATGGGTCCGCATGCCAACCAGGTGGGACTTTCGCGGCTTCACATCACCGATTCGGTCAACGACAGCCTCGAACGGTTGGGCCTTTCGCACATCGACCTTTTGTACATCCATGGCGTCGATCCGATAACCCCATTGGAAGAAACCATGCGCGGCCTTGAGGATGTTGTCAGGGCAGGTAAAGTCCGGTACATCGGAATCAGTAACCACCCTGCATGGATGATGATGAAAGCAAACGGATTGGCCGCTCACATGGGCTGGGATAAATTTGTGGCAACTCAAAATTATTACTCGATTGCCGGCCGCGATATAGAGCGTGAAATAATGCCGATGGCGATCAGCGAAAGCCTATCAATTATGCCATGGAGTCCGCTCGCAGGCGGTTTCTTATCCGGCAAATTTACGCGTACTAATGAGGTGGCAGGCGACAGCCGGAGAGACACTTTTAACTTCCCTCCTGTCAATAAAGAAAAAGCCTACGATATAATAGATGAAATGATTAGAATTGGTCAAAACCATAATGTGACTGCTGCCCAGGTTGCATTAGCGTGGGTACAGGCGCAACCAGGGGTCACCAGTATAATAATCGGTGCCAAAAACCTGGTTCAGCTAAATGACAATCTAAACTCGGTAAATCTGAAACTAACCAGTGATGAATTAACGGAACTAAACAAGATTAGTGAAGTCCCTGCGGAGTACCCGGCCTGGATGGTGAACCGCCAATTGCAGGGACGGTATCCGGCATGATAAAAACTGCGTGAGAAATAAATCGGAAATGAAGTAATAAGAGACAAAGTGGCCATGGAAACGAATTGAAATCAAGGTCAATAAACCATACTTCGGGACTTAAATATTTTGATCCTGGTAAGATGCTTTTATTGATTTAAATCTGCATTCTTTATACCTGGTCCTGGATATTGTACCGATTTTTTTATTATATTTGGGACAGAATCAATTCTAAACTACGATGGATAATCTACTGCTTGAATACATGAATGAGCGGTCAAAACCAGAATTAAAAAAAGCTATTGAGGCTCCTGGTCCGGTCATTACCATTTCCAGAGAATGTGGTTGTTCGGGAAGATTTTTTGCTGAAAAACTGATTGAGCGGATTAACCTTAAAATCAACAATCCGGTCCATAATTGGAAATGGGTAAATAAAGAAATTCTTTGTCTTGCGTCCAAAGAGTTAAAAATCAATCCTCATCAGATCAAAAATATTCTGAATACGGTAGATAAAAGCTTTCTGGATCAATTAGTATCTTCGTTTACCGTGAAATATTATGCTCCGGATGCAAAGATCAAAAGAGCGATCAAAGAAGTAGTTCGTCACCTTGCCATTCAGGGTAATGTTGTGATTATAGGAAGAGGCAGCGAAGCGTTAACTCAGGATATTAAACGTTCCTTGCATGTAAAACTTTATGCTCCTTTGACCTGGAAGATTGATGTGGTTAAAAGTCGTGGTAATATCACGGCGGAAGATGCCAAAAGCCTAGTAATCAAAACAGACAAAAAACGGTTAGAATTTGTGGACGCCTACTTAACCAAAGCGACAAATAAAGTGGTTTATGATATTGACTTTAATTGTGCTGAATTCAGTCCGGACGAAATCGTTGATCTTATAATGAAAGCTGCAGAATTTAAATCGCTAATTTAATTATTTGCACATTTGCAGTATGAACGACGACGACCACGGAAAAACGAGCTATCTAAAGGAATATTCGAAGTATTCAAGTTTGGTATTCCAAATGATAGTAATAGTAGCTGCAGGTGTTTTGGGTGGGATACAGTTAGATCGTCATTTTAATGCGAATGGATCTGCTTTTACGATTAGCCTTACCCTTTTTTCTACGTTCCTTGCACTCTATCACATGTTCAAAACGTTATTGAAAAAATAAAATGATTAATGGATATTATTTAAACATTTGACGAAAATTGTTGTTGACTGATTTTAAAACTAAAACACTTTACTTTTTATGACTGCTGTTTCCCGACAATTCTTACTAAAAATAATAATATTAAGTTTTCTGCTTTTAGCAATCTCAGTTGCGCTGTTTTCGACAGTTTTGAAAGCGTGGCAATTTGCTGCCTATCCTTACCAAATTTTGTTGATTGCACTGGTAACAACAACCGGTCATCTTTGGATTGTGAAGGCAGCAGGAGAAAATACCCGAAAATTCACCACAGCATTTATGGCATCTGTAACCTTAAAGTTAATGGTATACCTCACATTCATGTTGGCCTATCTGCTATATGATCATTCGCAGGTAATTCCATTTGTTCTGACATTTATTGCCCTTTATATTGTATATACAATCTTTGAGGTAATTGAGGTTTTAAATATTATTAAAATTAATCAGAAATCAGTTTGAGATCCCGTCATTTTGATTATTTTTGGCCACAATTTACAGAGATGAGGAAAGTTTTAAAATCGATAATTATTGTTTTATTTGCACTTGTAACATCTGCTGACTTAGTAAAAGCTAGTGATGAGGTTGCTATTTCTGACACTGTTTCCCC
This sequence comes from Bacteroidales bacterium, assembly GCA_038236995.1. Classification (GTDB taxonomy): domain Bacteria; phylum Bacteroidota; class Bacteroidia; order Bacteroidales; family Prolixibacteraceae; genus JAAFHB01. The sequence continues at coordinate 12,816 of JBBRZE010000094.1, forward strand.
AAAGAAATTCAACACCGGCGAAATGATTTTTGGGCACATCGGCGATAGTTACGAATGGCATATCACTACTTTCGGGCGTACACATGTTTCAATCCCACTTCCTGTAATCTTGTACAGCAGCCATTCAGGAATTCATGTCTTTATGTCGGGAAAATTTCACCATGGAACCGAAGAATATAACGGATTTAAGATCGCTTCGGAAGGAAAGTATGAAAGAAAGGTTGTTGAAATAATGGCGGATGGTTCGGCGATAAGACCATGGGATTTTTCGATCACAAAAAACGTCACGTCTTTATTTATTAGTATATTTCTCTTATTAGCGATTTTCCTTTCCATCGCTAAACGATACCGCGAAAATTATAATCAGGCACCAAAAGGTTTGCAGGGATGGATAGAGCCACTTGTTCTATTTATTCGTGACGACATTGCCAAACCATCCATCGGAAATGAAAAATATCAAAAATATCTCCCCTTTTTGCTGACTATTTTCTTTTTCATCTTCATCAATAACCTGATGGGACTCATTCCATTTTTCCCGGGTGGTGCGAACCTTACAGGGAACATTTCGATTACACTCGTTTTAGCCCTTTTCACTTTTGTGATTACAAGCTTTAGCGGCTCACGTAATTATTGGGTTCATATGGTGAATGACCCTGAAATTCCGTTGTGGCTTAAGTTGCCACTGCCGTTAATGCCCATCGTTGAAATTATGGGAATTTTTATTAAGCCATTTGTTCTAACCATTCGTTTGTTCGCGAATATTACAGCAGGTCATATTGTTGCTTTGGGGTTTTATAGTCTGATATTTATTTTTGCAGAAAAAAGCCTTTATGCAGGCTTAGGGATATCGGTAATTTCGATTGCCTTTACAGTGTTTATGGGCATTCTTGAACTATTGGTGGGATTTATTCAGGCATATGTCTTCACATTATTGTCAGCACTTTATATTGGACTGGCACTCGAAAAACATGAGAGTCATGCCTAAATGAATTGGAGATTAAACTTTTACAGATCAATATAATAGTAGATAAAAATACAAATTAATTATTTAAACTTTAATTCTTATGATAACATTAGCTGTAATTCTGCAAGTAGCTGCAAATATGGCAATTGCAAAAATGGGTGCAGGAATAGGAGCCGGATTAGCTGCAATTGGTGCAGGTATAGGTATTGGCCGAATCGGAGGTTCAGCAGTAGAGGCAATTGCCCGCCAACCTGAAGCTGTTGGTGATATCCGCTCAAACATGATTGTTGCTGCAGCATTGATTGAAGGTGTTGCCTTTTTTGCAATTGTTATCTGTTTCTTGATTATATTCGTATAATCTTCTTATTTACTGGATATTAAATCTCCAGGTAGTGGGATTATAAAATTGTTTACCAACAAAATTTATCATTATGGGATTAGTAATGCCGGATTTCGGGTTATTCTTTTGGATGTTGGTATCTTTCTCACTCTTATTGTGGATCCTCAAACGATTTGCATGGGGTCCGATTCTTAAAATGCTCTCTGATCGTGAAAACTTAATCATAGAAGCGTTGAAATCAGCCGAAAATGCAAAAGAAGAAATGAAACGTTTGCAATCCGGAAACGAAAAGATATTAAGAGAAGCGGTACTTGAACGCGAAAGAATAGTAAAAGAGGCGCGCGATCTGAAGGAATCGATCATTCGGGATGCCAGGCATGAGGCTGGTATCGAGGCAAATAAAGTTATGGAAAATGCCAGAATCGGGATCGAACGCGAGCGGATTGCCGCAATCAGTGATATTAAGAACCTGATTGCAAATTTCTCCGTTGAGATTGCAGGGAAAATTTTGGAGGAAAAACTTGCAGATGAAAGTCGGCAAAAGAAACTCGTCCAGGATTACATTGATCAAATCAACCTCAATTAACCTGACAAACTAAAAATTTGCCTGCCAGGCAGGATGTTTTATTAAACTGAATTAAAATGGATGAGGGTAAAATCGCTGTAAGATACGCGAAGGCACTGTTAGGATTGGCAAAGGAGAAGCAGGTTGAAGAAGCTGTGAAAACCGATATGGAGATGATTCATCAGCTTTTTGAAACCATGCCCGGATTCAATCATGTGCTAACAAGCCCGGTAATTGGAGGAAAAGAAAAACGAGAACTTTTTGAAAAAGTTTTTGCAAAAAAAACAAACGCACTCACCTACTCTTTTCTTAAGCTCCTCATCACCAATAATCGCGAAGGATATTTGAAGGATATTACCAGAAACTTTCATGATACTTATCGAAAAGAGGCAGGCTACAAAGCTGCAAAATTGATAAGCGCATTTGAAATAGATTCTGCTACAATAGATCAGTTTAGAGCATTGATCCGAAAGCTTTACAATACAGAAGTTGATCTGACTTTTAATGTGGATAACTCCCTCATAGGAGGATTTGTCCTGCAGGTTGAAGACCAGCAGATTGATGCAAGTGTGGCAGCAAAATTGAAAAAGCTGAAAAGAGAGCTTTTAGCAAGTAGAAATTAAAATACAGAAACAGAATATTTTAAACGTTGATATTATGGCCGGAATAAAACCTGCTGAAGTTTCCGAAATACTTAAGAAACAGTTGGATGGTTTCAATAGTGAAGCCGAATTTGCCGAAATTGGAACTGTGCTACAAGTAGGCGACGGTATTGCACGCGTGTACGGTTTGTCAAATATTCAGTCAAACGAGATGGTTGAATTCGACTCCGGCGTAATGGGTATCGTATTGAACCTCGAAGAAGACAATGTCGGGTGCGTTTTGTTAGGTGCTTCAGAAAAGATTAAAGAAGGCGATCACGTTAAAAGAACCAATAAAATTGCTTCAATTAATGTTGGAGAAGGCTTACTAGGGCGTGTAATCAATACGCTTGGAGAACCACTTGATGGTAAAGGGCCGATCTCCGGCGAATTGTATGAACTTCCTTTGGAACGGAAAGCACCCGGGGTAATTTACCGCCAGCCTGTGAATGAACCATTGCAAACTGGTATCAAAGCAATTGATGCAATGATTCCGATTGGCCGCGGACAGCGGGAACTGATCATTGGTGACCGTCAAACTGGCAAAACTGCCATCGCAATTGATGCTATCATCAATCAAAAAGAGTTTTACGAAAAAGGAGTTCCGGTTTATTGCATATATGTCGCCATTGGTCAGAAAGGATCAACTGTAGCAAATATCGCAAAGACACTTGAGGAACGTGGGGCAATGCCATACTCGGTAATCGTGATGTCAACAGCATCCGATCCTGCAGCACTTCAGTTCTATGCACCTTTTGCTGGTGCTGCCATCGGTGAGTTTTTCAGAGATACCGGTCGTTCGGCACTAATTGTATACGACGATCTGTCGAAACAGGCCGTCGCCTATCGCGAAGTTTCATTACTTCTTCGTCGCCCGCCGGGACGTGAAGCGTATCCAGGTGATGTATTTTACCTTCATTCGCGGTTGCTTGAACGTGCTGCAAAAATAAATGCTACCGAAGAGGTTGCACAACAAATGAATGATGTGCCGGAATCTATCAGGCATATGATAAAAGGTGGTGGTTCATTAACAGCGCTTCCAATCATTGAAACGATGGATGGTGACGTATCTGCCTATATACCGACCAATGTAATCTCGATTACAGATGGTCAGATTTTTCTTGAATCTAATTTATTCAATGCAGGAATCCGGCCAGCTATCAATGTTGGAATTTCTGTTTCACGCGTTGGCGGAAATGCCCAGATTAAAGCAATGAAAAAAGTTGCTGGTACGCTAAAAATCGCGCAGGCGGAATTTCGCGAACTTGAAGCATTCTCTAAATTCAGTTCCGACCTCGATCCCGCAACAAAAACGGTGCTCGAAAAAGGGGTTCGTAACCTTGAAATTCTGAAACAAAACCAGTTTTCGCCGATGAAAGTAGAGAATCAGATTGCGATCCTCTACTGCGGAACCAAGGGGTTGTTAATGAATGTTCCCAAACACCTGATCCAGGCTTTTGAATTAGAATTTTTGGAAGTGATG
>JBBRZE010000095.1:0-16780 GCA_038236995.1 Bacteroidales bacterium
TATTCCCACATTGGGAAAACGGGAGTCAGCCGGCAATAGGCAGAAGTTGAAAGATGTCCGATCCCCGGATTTTGATTTTCTGTCTTCGAACTTCGCCCTTCCATTTTCATAATCCTGTTTTCGGACTTTGCACATCCGGTTTCCCGCTCCTCATTTGTGTGAATCATGTAAATCCTTTCCTGAATTGTGTAACGGTTTTGAAAAAGAGTGGAGCTAAATTTGCTCTGTCAAAATTTTGCAATAGCAAATAATACTTAATCGTATATATATCAAGACATGGAGAGAAATACTTATCAGAAAATTCTAATCGGGATCGTTGCCTTTGTAGTATTGGTTTTTATCTTAAAGTTGTTGGTTATTGAGCCTTGGATTGGAAATAAAATAACAACAAAAATCAATGAGAAAAACAAAGATTACATTGTTGAAATTGACAAAGTTCATCTTTCTATTTTTCCTTATGGGATTGAATTGGATAGTATTACAATATACTCAAGGCAGGATTCTGTAGTTGACAGGATCTTAAATGGACAGATTACTTCTATAAAACTTACTGGAATCAGCCTCACAAAAGCCCTGTTCAAAAAGGAAATCGAAATCGGTGACGTAATCATTTCGAATACAAGCATCAAGGGTAAGATTCCCTTCCCTGAAAACACCCGACCACCCATCATTTCGACATTAAACATCTGGATCGATCGTGTACTATTTGATAATATTGAACTTTCGATACAAAACACTTCAAACGCTTTGGCTTATTCGGTGAAAGAAGGTGCTCTGAAAATAACGGATATAAAGGTTGAAAAACAGGACACCTTATCTGCCGGCATTGTTCAACACTTTGATTTCAATGCAAAAGAATTTCTTTCAGTTTCAGCCGACAGTATGTATACCCATACAGCAAACGGTATTATCTGCTCCGGAGACTCAAATACATTAAGGGCAGACAGCTTTTCTGTTCAGCCGAATTACAAGGAGTATGATTTCACCGCTCGTCACAAATACCAAAGCGACCGTATTGAAGTCAGGTTGAGCAATATTTACCTTCACGATTTCTCTGCGGCCGGATATTTAGCGTCAAAGAAACTGGTTAGCTCCTATGTCGAAATCGGAAAGCTGGAGGTGAATGCCTTTCGAGACAAGCGGAAGAATTTCCATCATATAAAGAAAGCGGTTTTTCAGGATATGATTTATGATTATCCCGGGATGATTAATATTGATTCAATTGGAATTATGAGTGGAAATATCTCGTATACCGAACATGTGGAAAAAGCAAACGAAGCGGGAACAGTCACTTTCGATGAGGTAAATGCCAGGATTTATAAAATAACGAACGACACTGTTTACAAAACAGAAAAGGGTTATTTTAAAATGAAGGCGGAAGCCAGGCTAATGGGCAAAAGCAGGATGACTGTTTTATTAAAAGGGAGACTATTCGATCGTCAAAATACATTTGCATTATATGGATCGCTTTCAGAAATGGATGTAAACGTTTTGAACCCTGTGCTGGAGAAAAATGCTTTTATCTATGCGACTTCGGGCAGAATAGACAAGATGAATTTCAGCTTTACGGCGGACAACACCAAAGCATCCGGCAAAATGATCCTGCTTTATCATGGATTGGATATTGCAGTTAAAAATAAGCGGACAGATAATACCACTGCACTTAAAGAGCAGGTTACTTCAATAATCGCCAACATTATAATATTGGATTCCAATCCGCTTAAACGGAAGGACGTCAGAGAGGGAGTCATCGATTATAAAAGAGATCCCGAAAGATTTATTTTAAATTATTGCGCCAAATCGATTCTGGCGGGAATTAAATCGAGCATTGTAAAAAGCCCGAAAAAATAGTTAATGATTAAAGCCTTCACTTTGGATGAAGGCTTTATTTTGTAATTCTCTCGGAGATATATAAGGTTTGATAACGAAGATTCTATTCAGTCGCCAACGGACTTAAAATATTCTCATATTTAACAAGTTTCAAAAAAACGGCTCCAACTATGCGGATGTCCATTTTAACCATCACAGGAAGACGGTTATCATCGTCAGTAAACCAGATGGATAAATCGTCGGGGGATTTAAACATGCGCCCCACTTCAACAACCGGGCTAATTTTAATGCAGCGGATCTTTCCAAATTTAGTTTTGATGATTTCTTTTCCCCGGTACCTGAGGTGGAAAGGAAATATTTCATCAGAAAAATACATGTTCACAAACAGGATGTCGCCTTCCTTTATTGTTGAAAAATCGACGCGTCTCAGGTAATAAAAAGTGGAAGCTAAATCGAGAATCTTTTCTGGAACCTGATGTACCCCTGAGAGTTTTGAATTAACGGTGTTGTTATTGCGATTATAAGTAACCTCGTTGTAATTCTTGTAGTGCCCTTCCTTGATATTTCGGATTTGTTTGTATGGTAAGTTGGTTTCCTTATCAAACCAGCTTTCGTAAATATCCCTTACGCCGTATAATTTATCGGCAACTCCCGTAGTTTGTCCGATGGCCATGGCATGAAAGACCTGGTGATTTTTATAAACAGTATCTACAAGTGATAGTGTTGTGGTTCCACCTACTATAAAACCATACCGGATTTGATAAGTAAGAGTTTCGCCAGCCATAAATGCCGTATTTGGTTTAATGGCAGGATTAAAAATCTCTTGCGCATCAATGTACAATGACGAAATTAAAAGTAAGAGTAGCAAAAATATTCGAATCTTCATTTCCTTAGTTTCTATTAAACAACTGGATTATTTTACTTTTTTGCTTAGTAAGCAACAATTTGGGGATGTAAAAAGGTTCAAAAAAATCTTTATCAATAAACACCCCTTTTTCACTATCTGCCTCAGGCATACCGAATAAAAAAACAGCAGATTTAATGCTGTTTATCCGCCATAAAATCATGGATGAGATCGTTATATGAAAGCAATTTTTCATCATGTTCAATTTGAAAAATTATTATCTGTAGTGCTTATTGCGTTTTGCCTTTTTGTAATGTCCAAGGTGCAAACCATTATCATGACGAACAACACGGACATCTCTCTCAACCACTACCACATTGGATCTGTGTTGCCTTGGAGTATGAACCACTGCAGTACACGAAGAAAGCAATGTCATAAAAGAGAACATAAAGATAACAACGATTGATGTTAATATTTTACCTGTCTTTAAACTTTTTAGCATTTTCATGTTTTCAGAATTTGAATTTGTAAATGAATTATCAGACTACAAAGGTGAGACATATACTTCCCGGAAGTGTTACACAATTGCAAAAAAGGATTACATTATTCACACATTTTAAATAGTTTTACTTTTGATCAGGCCTTTCTTCAGCCTGAATTTCTTTAGAAGCGCATTTTGTGGCATCAGTTACCTGACAATGGAAGAACTCTTTCGGCTCTAAAATCAGATGCTATCGTCCAGATTGGACCGAATATGTTACATTTGTTTCTTTCTAATGACGCTTAGATAGATAAAATGTCACAGTTACCCGAACTTATAAAAGATTTGGCCATAATACTGAGCGCTGCCGCTTTTATTATATTGGTCTTCAGAAAATTAAAGCAGCCTGTAGTTTTAGGATATATTATTGCCGGGCTTTTGGTAGGACCAAATTTCAAAATATTCCCCACCATTATTGAACTCGATAGCATCAAAACATGGGCTGATATTGGTGTAATCTTCCTTTTATTTGGTCTGGGTCTTGAATTCAGTTTTAAAAAATTATTAAAAGTAGGTGGCGTTGCGGCATTCACCGCGATTACCGAGGTGACATTAACCTTGCTGTTAGGCTATGGAGTAGGAAAGTTATTAGGATGGAACGACATGGACAGCCTGTTTTTCGGGGGAATCCTTTCGATCGCCTCCACCACAATTATCATCAGGGCATTTGATGAATTGGGTGTAAAAAACCAAAAATTTGCGGGTATTGTGACAGGTGTACTCGTTATTGAAGATTTAGTCGCCGTTTTATTAATGGTATTGCTTTCAACCGTTGCAGTAAGCCAAACATTTGAAGGAGGCGAAATGGTGAAAGCAGTCTTTAAATTGGCTTTCTTTTTGGTCCTTTGGTTTGTGTCCGGAATATTTTTCATACCCACTTTTTTCAGAAAGATGCGGTTTTTACTAAACGAGGAAACACTGTTAATCATATCGTTAGCGTTTTGTTTTTTAATGGTGGTGCTGGCAACATACGTTGGCTTTTCTCCGGCATTGGGTGCTTTTATCATGGGCTCAATTTTAGCGGAGACAACAAAAGCAGAGAAAATTGAACAACTTACGAAATCGGTAAAAATGCTTTTCGGCGCTATTTTCTTTGTGTCTGTTGGTATGTTAATTGATCCCGCAATGCTTGTAAAACACATCCTTCCAATTTGTGCAGCTACACTTGTATTATTGTTCGGCAAACCGCTATTTGTAACGTTGGGGGCATTGACCTCAGGGCTACCCCTAAAAATCTCAATACAGTCGGGTATGAGCCTTGCGCAAATAGGCGAGTTTTCATTTATTATCGCAACCTTAGGCCTGAGCCTTAAAGTTACCAGCGATTTTTTATATCCCATAGCCGTTGCAGTGTCTGTACTTACAACATTTACGACACCCTACATGATCCGCTCTTCTGAACATGTTTATAGAGGTTTAGAAGCTATGATGCCCCCACAGTGGAAGAGTGCATTGACCGCCTATAGTATCGGAGCACACCATATTACCGAAATTAGCGACTGGAATAAGGTTCTTCGATCCTATTTTATCAATATGGTTATGTTTTCTGTAATCATAATTACCTTGATAATAGGGAGTACACGCTACCTTGAGCCTATATTCCTCTTATATGGCGGACATAAAATAATTACAGCAATTATTACGCTTGCCGTTTTATCTCCTTTTTTATGGGCACTTGCATTTCGCCGAACTCAACGTCAGGCTTATGCCAGTGTTTGGTTAAAGTCTTCAAAACGGGGTCCTTTAATTCTACTGCAATTCTCAAGAGTTGCCTTGGCAGTTTTATACATCGGATTTCTATTTTATCATTTGTTTTCGCCATTGATTGCACTTGAGAATATGATCATCACTTGTATTATTCTTGCAATTTTCAGGAAAAAGATACAAGCATTCTATGGAAAAATTGAAACGACGTTTTTAGCCAATTTTAATGAGCGTGATTCAGCCACCATGAATCTGACACCATGGGATACCCATATTACCAAATTTGAATTAAATGCACAATCGCCTTACATTGGAAAATCATTAATAGAATCAAGAATGCGGGAAGAATTCGGTGTAAATATTGTCGCAATCGAACGTGGCGATTTTATTATCAATGTTCCAAACCACGAAAATCATTTATATCCTGATGATAAAATTTCGGTGATAGGAACCGATGAACAACTCAGCAGTTTTAAAATATTTCTCGAATCAACTGCTCCTCAAATCGAAGATGCGACACATAATATCTCACTTCATCATTTCACCATCAGTAAAAAGTCTTCACTTGTCGGGCAAAGCATACGGGAATCTGAAATTCGGGAACGAACACAAGGCCTGGTTGTCGGAATAGAGAGAAATGGAGAGCGTATTTTAAACCCCGAATCAGACGTAATATTTGAATCAGAAGACAAAGTATGGTTAGTTGCAAATGAAAAACGAATCCGGCAAATCATTAAGGAATTGGCTGCTCAATTTTAGACGAAATCATTTGTAAGTATTTTGCATTCTGCTCTCTAATAAAATATCCTCAGTAGAATCCTGATCCGTTATCATGTTGTAATTGTATTAAATATCTACCCTAACATTGTTCCCGATTACAGGTTCTAACGGAACAATAATGTGTCTTTTCTTTCGCAAATGATCAATTGTATTGTTTGAGGCAATACGGAAAAGCCAAGTACTGAAAGCAATATGAGGTTCGTATAAACGGATATTGGAAAATGCCTTTCCAAAAGCCTCAACAGTAAGATCTTCGGCTTCTGTTTTATTATTGACCATTTTTAGAATCATAAAATACAATGCATCTTTATAGTTCTTCATCAGTCGTTCAAACGCACTTTCATCGCCCGAACATACATCAAATATTAAAAAAGCATCGCGCCTTGCGTTTTCCGAGAGGTTAGGGTTTATTTCCATCTAATCGCTACACTATTTAATTGCACAATGTTAACAATGATTTTGGAATACCCGAATCAGATAAATTTATCTCTTTATATACATTCTTTTCCCGAATATAGACTTCACAATGGTTACAAATTACAGATTTGCTCATTGACAAAGAATCCATGTGCATGCAATCGTCGTCGATAAACGGACAAGTATAGTTTAATGAAATTTTGATCTTACCCATGACCTAAGTGTTAAGATTTTGACAAAAGTTTAAGAATACAAAAATGATGGGTTTATTTTTATAAATGTTATATAATTATGAGCAAATGTTACATCATTCCCACATTTTGGCTTGGTTCAAAAACCGAACGAAAATTTAATAAGAGCAGTCATTATACAGATATTCAAGGATTTAATCGAGGTTAGTTCAATATTAAAACATAAGTATATAAAATCAATAGCCGGGTTGCGAAAAATTCGCATCAATGCTTCACCGATGAAAATGGGCATAACACCATGGAGAATTGTGATAAACAAATGATTAATAGGCTATTCTTTATTGACGGATGATTCAGGACAACATCGTATATCATCGAAAAAAGGAGTTCTTTTTTCCTCAACGCATTTTGCAGCATACAAATAAAGAGCCGCACTCCATGTTTGCCAATCCTGTCCCATGGGCTTGCCATCCTGGGCTTTAATCCATTCGTTAAATCCAAATTCGACAGTACCCGTGGCAGAGGTTTTTATGCAATGAGTAAGCGCCACAAGTTTTTCATTGGCAAGCGAATACCTTTTTGCAGCAACCAAGGCAGCTACGTAAAATCCAGCTATAAAGGGCCATATACCACCATTGTGGTAATCACCGGGGTTATTAAATAACGAATAGCGGGGAAGCCAATCGGAATCTGCTGGTTGAATATAAGGGAAAAAATTAGGAGGAAGATCAACTGCCAATTCACCTCTTCTTTGCATAGCTGCGCACTCCTCTTCGATCCACGAAACCATTTCGTCGGCCCTTGAGGGGGATGCTAATCCGGAGAGGATGGCAATACTATTACCAAGCAGATCGAACCGTTCGCTGCTATAAATTTTATAGGCCCAGAAAGCGTAGTAAGGTTTGTGCTTTACAACAAGGCCCTCTGGTGTATGACGGTGTGTCGTTTCACCAGAAATGGTAAACCTGCCCATTTCTTCACGCACTTTTTCCGCTCTTTCGTGTTTACCTAAAATACGAAGATAGCTGTATACCAATGCATTTACAAAAAGTCCGTAACCAGTCATCCATTGCTCATCGCGCCAATCGCTGGTTGGTTGCTGGGCTGCAAGGTAACGATCGGATGGGCTTTGGTACTCCATCCATAGCAACGATTTTTCGACGGCTTCGTGAAGGAAGTCCGTTTCACCTGTAACTTTTCTGAAAATGCCAACGCCCAGCAAAAATAAGGGAGTAGTATCACTTGCCCCTCTGTCGTCTTTGTTGTGCACGAGTGAAGTGACATGACCATGTTTGGTCTGATTTTTAGCTAACGTTTCCAATACTTTCCGAATGCTGTCAAGTAACTTTTTGTTTCCTGAAACGGCAATTCCAAGAATGGAAAACATTAAATCGCGTGTATAAGGTTCCGGATAACCCCAGCCTGCAGTTCTTGGCAATCCCTGAAATGGACCATGGGCATTGTGAAGCAGCACTTCCAGCGCAGCCTTACTTGCTTCTTCAATCTCTTTCTTATCTTCTGTTTTCATGATATCGTATAAAAATGTTAGGAAGCCGGAAATCCGGAGAACAAAGCAGATAGAAGTGTGATGTTAACGCTTCTCCCTTCAATATTTCCCATAAAACAGCTTTTTTTCACCAAAAACGTGGCATTGTTCCCAAACAATGCGTCATTGTTCTACAACAATTTCCTGTTTTTACATAACAAATTAGAAATTAAATGCTGAAATAAAGACAATTACAATTTTATTTTCGCATTGCTTATCCGAAAACCAATCAATTGGCCGATAAAATCCGCCATTGTGGCCGCAATTCCCTGCTGGAGCATCCAAACAAGCAAATCCCAACTTTTCAGTACACTTTTAGTACCAGGACTTCCGTCTTCTTACTTCTGCCTTCTTACTTCTGTCTTCTGTCTTCTGCCTTTTACAGTATTCCCAATTTATCCTGTACGATCTGAACAAAACGTTTTGCAACAACGCGGTAATCAAAATTTTCCACTACACGTTCCCTGCCTGCTTTGCCCATTTTATCGCGCAATGATTTGTCATTCATCAAAACCTGCATATATTTAGCAATATCCGGAACATCAGCCCGGTAATCGACGGTGCGTGGAACATCAAATATAACTTTATGATGTGGTTCAAATCCCGATTCATTTCCAAGCATCACTTCATTGACAACGATTTTCCGGGCAACTTCAGCAAGGAATGCCGTTTCTCCATGAATAAGTGTATCAAGCATTCCCATGGCTTTAATGCTTAAAACCGGTTTCCCACAAGCGCCAGCTTCCACCTGTGGCATTCCAAACCCCTCAAGACGTGATGGGGCTGCATAGATATCGCAGGCTCCAACGAGGTAAGGCATGAAACTTCGTGAAATTGTGTTGGTTTCAAAGATGATATGTTTATCAATACCCAGATCTTTAGCCAATTTCATATCAAGCAGGTTTTGATCTTTGGTCCGCTGCTGAGGCCAGACTTTGCAAACGTATTTCCAATCGGGAACTTTCTCATTAATAATAGCCAGTGCCTGCATCACCTCTTCCCCGCCTTTTGAAGCTGCATCGCCGCCAACGGTGAGTATCATTAACTCATCGGGTGTAATACCAAGTGCCTTACGAACGGCAACTATTTTTGGATCATCCTTACTGTAAGGTTTAAAAGTATCTGTATTGCAACCAACAGGTAAAACGATTATTTTATCCCCGCTAATCCCGTCGCGTACGTACATCTCCTTTACCCAGTTGGATGTTACCAAAATAAGTGGGAGTGCATTCAAAACATCCTGGTAATTTGCAATATAACCATCAGCTACAAGCCATGGAACAGGTTGCACTCCGAACTGTTGCGGATGAAGTATCAAGTTGGGGGTGTAGCCCCAATATCCTACTCCCACCGCAACATCAGGCTTAAACCAATGATAATACCACTCTTTTTCCTGTGCTGATTGATAGTTAACAGCATGAACGTCAATACCCATTTCGAGAAGACCTCTGTAGAGAAGATCTCCCTGTGTTGCCAATCCTCCTGGTGAAGGAGGATAATCATACATTACTAATACTTTCATTCGTAAATAAATTTATTTTAAAAGGCCAGATGAAACTCGTTTGTAATAAGTTCATCCGTGTTTGTGTTTAACGAACATGCTCGTTCCATGATCATTAATATGAAGCCTTTATAAGGATTCATTGTTAAATTGTTTTTGCCATCTTTTAGCATCATATGGATCTGTAAATTGCCAGAATGCCTCTGATCGCGGTGTCGTTTCGGCTTCCCAACTATCTTTTTTAAATCCATAGGTTTCAGTTATGATGCTGTATTTTCGCAACCAAATGCGTTTTGTAAGCAGGCGGAAAATATTCGCGTTCTTCACTGGCAGTGGAAAATATTTTTTATTACCATCCTCGTATGCAAAAGTCCATAGTTCGGTTGCAGAAATTTCAGTGGCGTGCCATAGTTTAATCACTGCTTTGCTTACTTCCTCGTGCCTGAGATGTCGTGTATATTCTCCCGAAGGATTGTGGGTTATGATAAGATCGAAATGCTTTGGAGGCAATAATTCAAGTACGGCCTTCTCTACCGTCTCTTCCTCCAGCGGCTTTTGATTCGGTCCGTCATCCAGATCACCCATTATTCCTTCAGCTTTATAAACCTGCAAAGCCTTATCGAACTTAGCAGCACGTTCTGTATCGCTTTTCCGGCTCAGGCAAACGATAAACCAATTCCATGAAGGATGGCTTAGAATAGTACCCCCGGCCCACAATGTTTCATCATCGGGATGGGCCACAATGACGGCAACATTCTTTATTTTTTCAACTTCTCCAATACCAGTCTTTAGAAGATACCGATTCATTTAAAATGTTCCTTCACAAAAGTATTCCGCTGAATCTCGTTCATTTTATCAGCAGGTTCAACTTCAATTTTAATCTGATCGAAAAGATGGTTCTCTTTTAGCAGGTTCATCAATTCGCTTTTGGCTTCAGTGGGTCCGAACAGAACAACTTCGTCGTTTTCCAAAATCAAATCACCAAGTTCCTTATAATAGGATGAAAGCTGACGTTTTTCTTTATTTAGACTGTGACTTTCATCTTTAAAAACAATTTGTTGGTCTGTCTGAACATCAGGTTGTGATTCAATCGTATTTGTTTCAACCGAACCATTTGTTAATTTGACCAGATGAGCAGTTGAATGATCCATCCATATGCCTAATTGCTTTGTTATTTTCATTTTTTTATTTTTAATATTTATCTGAATGATTGATATTTTGTATTCTTAATTTGAAATTTAGTGTTTGTATTTCTCAATTGTTAATCTTGCCAACAGGTAACTTACTGTTGACTCGGCACCCTGGTTGAGATTTATATTAAACTCTTCCAGACCGTCGTAACAACCGCCGGTACAAGGGTTATAAATGATCTGATGCAAGCGGTTTTCCCCCAGGAACCAGTTAAATGCTGTTTCCATTTTCAGCCGGTAATCTTCATCATGAAAAACATCGTAAAATTGACTTAATGTCATGATGGTATAGGCAACATCGATGGGTTGTTCACCAAATTTCCCGGCTTTCTCACCCTTTTGAAGCCAGTGTTTGTTTGATATCACTTCAATTCCGTTTTCGTTATAGATGTGCGATAACAGAAAGCTGAATGACCTCAGGGCAATATCCTTATAAATAGTTTCGCCGGTTAACAACCAGGCATACAACAGTGCCTCAGGCAATATGCTGTTAGCGTAGGTAAGATAGCTTTCGTACCATTCCCAGTTTTTTGCAGATTCGTGCTCATACATCCCCACCAAACGATCGGCAAAGGTTTTTATCAGCAACAGACTTTCAGCGGATTCTGAGCTAAGATGATAATGATACAATCCTTTTATCGCAAAAGCCATTGCACGCGTTGAATGGATTGTTTCCATGTGTCGCAACGATTTTTCAATAATAGCAGTGGCATCAACTATGATTTTTTCGGGTAACAACTTTTTGATTGAGAATAAATAACCTAAGGCCCAAATTGCCCTTCCATTTGAATCATCCAGATTTACCTCTTCATTTTGAACAGTAAAGTTGAGACCCTTGTCCACATAATTGAGTAAATCGCCTTCTGATTCCTGGCAATATTTAATAAAACCAAGGTATTTTTTGATGCTGGTAATGTTCTTCTTATCGCCGGATAAAGCAAAATTCATACAAGTAGCGACAAGGGCCCTGGCATTGTCATCAAGTGTATAACCGGAACGGATATCGGGTCGGTTTATTACTGAAAACTGAATAATCCCGGTTACCGTCGTCATGTCTTTCAGGTGGTTCAGATTGATCGCGGGAAGATTATATCTCAAGGTGTTTTTAATGCCTAAAATTTTTGAGAATAGCTTCGCATGTGAAATGGCTGAATTCTCCCAGGCTGTGGAAGCTATTTTCTGCAGTGTATTTATACCGATATTCCGTCGTAATGTATCATTGTTGAGCAGCTGCAATACAGCGGCTGCTAATTGTTGAGAATTGCGAAAATCAAAAATAAATCCTGTATCCTTTGTTATCAACTCCTTTGCATGTGGAATTGGTGTAGAAATGATGGGACAGCCACAACTCATCGCGTAAACAAAGGTACCGCTTACAGCCTGGTTCGGATCGTTGGTAGTAAACAGGTAAATATCGGTCAGCTGCAAATATTCGAGCAATTCCGGCAAATCGACATATTTGTTAATAAATCGCACATGATCCCGCATTTCAAGTTGTGCAACCCTTTGCTCCAACATTTCCCGGTAGGCTTCGCCATCGGTCTTCACCACTTCAGGATGGGTTTTTCCGATTACCAGAAATAATGCTTCAGGGCACTTTTTAACAATGGCAGGTAATGCTTCAATCGTGGTTTCAATGCTCTTTCCGGAACTAAGCAGACCAAAAGTTGTCAGCACTTTCCGACCTTTTAATTTATACTTCAGTTTTAACGTCGGTTTGCTTAACCGGGGAACCAAATGGGTGCCATGGGCGATCATGTTTATTTTTTGCTGTGGCACATCATAATCCCGCATCAGTATTTCGGCGGAAGTATTGGTCATTACGATAATTGATTCGCATGCCTCTGCAATTTGCTGTACATTTAATTTGAACTTTTCATTAGGATTTGGTAATACTGTATGAAAAACAATTATAACCGGTTTTGCCAGCAGATTAAGAAATTCAACAAAAGCTTGTTCCTGAACATGAAAAAAGCCAAATTCATGTTGTACCAATACAATTTTGATGTTTTTTTCTTTATTTATTTTTAGTGCAAGTTGTTTATATGCTGCTGCTACGGATGTTTTAAGTACAAACTTCACTTCGTCCGGATAGGGATATGTGTTGCCATTCGATTCCATTGCACAAACTTTGAACGAAAATGAATTGCTGAATTTAAGATTAAGCACCTTTATCAAATCCTGCGAATAGGTTGCAATGCCACACTCGCGAGGCGGATAAGAAGAAATAAATAATACTTCCGCCAAATCAACGGGAGATTCCTTTATTGAATTTATACTTTCACGTTCATCATTTGCAAGGCCAAACAACTCTTTAGAATTATTTGCGCCACAGTCACACGTATTTGTTAAAGTTATATTTTTCATTTTAAAGAGTTTTAATACAATTATGGTTGTAAAGCAGCCTGGTTCAACCTTCTTTATTCTGGTTTAGGTTTTAAACGTCTCAGTCGGAATGGTTTTATCTTTATGAATGGAGGCATTGTATCACCCAATAAAAGTCCCCATGGTTTTAAGGAATCAATACGATCGAAAATAAGTTTTACAATGGCAAGCAGCGGTATTGAAAGAAACATACCAGGTATTCCCCAAATGGCATTTCCCACAAAAACGACGATTATTGAGAAAAGGGCATTTATCTTCACTTTTGAAGCAACGATATATGGAACGATGTAGTTATTGTCAATTAGCTGAATAATGTAATAACCAATCAAAACGTATACCGGACTCCATACCGATGAATTGGTAGCAAGTGCAACCAGCATTGGTAATGCTACTGCCACTAGCCCTCCGATGTATGGAATCACATTGAGTATAGCGCCGATAACACCAAGCAGAATCGCATAGTCAACTCCAAGTGTAAAAAGAACAGCAATATCCATTCCAGCTACAATAAAAGCTTCGATTATCAAACCGGACAGATAACGTTGAATCGTCGTTTTGGTCTCCGTTACTATTTCTTTCACCTGACTTTGATCGTCTTTACAAAATAGCCGGCGAATAAACTCCAGAATGAGCGGTTGGTAATACAATATCAAAAAAATATAAAGGGGAAGTAAAAACATGATCATCACCCCGTTGCCAACTGTAACAATGGTTTGTCCGATTGAAGCGGTGCTGAAATTGAGAAGCTCACTTACACTTTTCGTAATCCATTCATGAATTTTTGTAGGGTCAATGTCGAGGTAGACAGCGGCACTGCTGATCGTTTGATTAAGTATATCGGTAAATTTATCGACAAGTATCGGCCATGATTCTGTAAAACGGCTTGCCTGTGTAAACAAAAGCGCCACAAGTGCAGCAAGTGCAATTGTGGCCAGCAACAATGCCAGAACAATTGAAATAATCCTGTTTATCCGTAACCGGACAAAGAAATTAACGACAGGATGGAGAACAATGGCAAAGATAATGGCAAAAACCAATGGAATAATAATGCTTTGAGCGATGTACAATATCGCGACAAGCGCCATTAAACCGATCAAGAAAATGGAAGTTTTTGCGTAAAATGGTAATTTTAATTCCTGATCCATTGGTACTTTCTATAATTGGCTTCTTTTTTTGCGGAGTATATGTTGAAAAATATACTGTCCGATTGACTTAATTGTATCCGGATTTTGGCTCACAACGGTTGTAACACCCAATTGCATTACAGATGCCAGAAGCTTTCTTATTATATTGCCCGAAGCGCCAATCAATACTATTTTTCGTGATAAATAACCTGTTAACAAACCTGTTGCAGTACCTAAAATATTGTCCGCCAAGTGAGGTGACGTGGTAATATCATATACTGTGCTCCTGAGAAGGTTAATTGGTTTCAGGCTCTCGAAGGTAATGTAAAATTGATCTCTCAGTAACTGTTCATCAATAGCTTGCTCAACCTTTAATCGTTGAATTGCATTTTTTAATTCGATAGCAGAAGTAATATTTTCCATTTGGTTTATTTAAGGACCTGTTTAATAAAATTATCACCGACTATCCTTTTAATCCACTTATGCATAAAGAGATGTATGAAAATCCCTGTAACTCCGTAAAAAACGGCTAATAAAAAGAATCCATAGTAAATTGTACCAAGAATTTCACCAAGCCAGAGTGCCAATCCCAAATTGCAAAAGAGCAAAAATGATAAATAAAAGACAGCAACAATAGAATTTGGTATGAATGAAGAAACGACATCCGACGCTTTGTCAAGCGTTTTAAGTTTTATCAACTCAAAGCTTGTTTTACCGTATTCAGTAGTTCGCTCAATAAGTGATTCAATAATATTTTCATTCTCTTCCATGACTTCTGTCTTAATGATATTATATAAAAAAACAGGGGTTTTAATTTTGCGATAGTTGTAAGGCCCCGCTTTCAATCGTTAAAATGAGTACAGTATCCTCCATTGAGGTAAGGCTGTACTTTGTATTTTCGTTAAGTATAAGCAATTGACCTTTATCAAGAATTACAGACTCTTTACGGGTATGAAAAATCGCTTGCCCATCAATTATTTGGAATGTAATTGAATCATTCGACTGAAAAGATTCAATTACTGTCCCTTCGTGCATCGCAGTAAGTATAATCTGCTTAATGGGCGTTTTTAAAAGAACCACTGCATTAAGTTCGCCATTCACCCAGCTTTGTTTATGTTTCATCGTATTTACCAAAGCAGGCAAATCGAACATAGGTAATGACGATGAACACGATAAATTATCCTTTAGCAAAAGATAGTTGGCTTTAAAAGTTGCTTTTCCCATAATGCTATTTTTATCCCTTTTTGAATTATTGAGCCTGCTCCAAAAACTGTTGCATTAACTTTTAAAATCAAATTTTCCGAGCAGACCCAATACTTTTTGAACAGTTCAACGACGAGCAGCAGTATTTACTTCTTTTTCGGCCTGTTCTAATTTGTCCTTACCTTTTTGAGCAAAAGCAGTAACATCTTCTTTTACCTGTTCAAATTTTTCAGTAACACTATCAACATACTCATCGAATTTTTCTTTCAATCCCTCTGCATAATTTTCGCCTTTTTTCAAAATTCTTCTTCTGGTACGCGAACCTTTAGCGGGGGCAAATAAAATTCCGACTAATGCACCGGCAGCTACGCCAGCTAAAACTCCTAATAATACTTTTCCTGCACTCATAACTTTTATTTTTAAAATGACTAAATAATTACAATACACAAAGGTTGGTTTCTTATTGATAAAAAGTGTTACACAATTCCCATTAAGAGTTACATCTTTCACACATTGCCAGTTTGGCTCCTCCGAGTGGAGTATTGTGTTATAAAGAGTGATCAGAGATCACCCGGAATCTTTGATCTAAATTTGTTTCCAACCGTTAAGTCGGTAAGTTTTTGTCCAAGTTCATCCAGATCATGACTGAATTTACTTTTGTAGGTGTTCCATTCATTTTGATCATCAGCATAAACAACCATTTTTTTCTTCATTTCCAGATTTATATTTTCAAGTGTATTCAACTTTTCTTTGTAAACCGGATCAGGTAGTTTTCCCCGACGTTGCATTTTAACTTTTAATTCAGCAATACTAATATCGTTGTTCATGATTTTGAAATCAGATACCTTTTTAAAAATGATCCAGTCTTGCATATTTATCGCATCCTTTAATGCAGTAGATACCTCTATAAACTCTTTTTTTATGAAAATTTGCTTACCATGAGATGCCTTCGTTAATTCATAACCAAGCTTGCATGACTCAGACTGGCATCCTGAGAGGATTGTTCCTGTCGTAAGTGCAACCAGCGTAAGGATAAATATTACATTTTTCATTTTTAGTCATTATTAGTAGTTGTGATTTTATCGTAAGAACGAAAAAGCATTTAACAAATGCCCATAAAAAGCAGTGTCAACAAAATTAAAGTCGGCTAAAATGCAGCAATAATCTTTTTCAACTCTTCTTTTGTTTTGCCAAGTCTGATTCGAAGTTTTTTAAACATCTCCTCTTTCTCTCCTTCTTCAAATATCAGATCATTTTCTGTGAGGATTGCAAATTTATGGATAAGCTCACTTTTTTGCTTTTTCCACCCTCTGTTTAATTCTGTTGTACTCATAATTCTTTATTCTAAGAGTGAAGTATTTTCATTCTACAAAATTGCAGTTTTTGAAACCTAAAAACGTCACACAATTGCAGATGATTTTTACAACACTCACACATTAAGCACTCTTTATCGTTATTATTTACTATTTTATTGAAAATTCTAAGACTCGTCCTTTGTTGTACGAACCAGGCTAATGCCCGAAA
>JBBRZE010000096.1:0-16529 GCA_038236995.1 Bacteroidales bacterium
CTCTCGACGATGGATTGGAGCCTTTGCTTGCGTGACATTCCCGTCAGGTTGTATACTTTCATATATTGTGGCATCTCCCTGAGTTTCGCTCTGCGCAGGATATTGATGGTGTTTTTGTAGAGTTGCACTTCTGATTGTTCAGTGTCATATAATAGGATTGCCCTCTGCCTGGTGTTGGGCGCAACCTCTACGCCGAGCGTATCAACAGAAACGCTGCAATCTCTTATCGCGCCGGCTATCAAACTGGCGGCATAGTTACTCTTGCCCGTTCCCTCACCGCCTGTAATGCAAAGCAGGTTGCCTTGCGTACCGAGCGGCACTTCATTAATCGACACAATCATCTTGGATTGCATCGGCGGATTGTTCAGGTTCACTTCACATGATTTCAGAATAGACAATGTGTCATTATAGAGTTGTTCCAACAGGTCGAGGAACAGCCTTGTGAGTTCTTCTGCTTCATTACCAAGCCGAAAAAAGTCAGATATATCCTTTGACTCTTTTGTGCCGGGTATGGGTAGTAAAAGCCGCTTCACGCCAAACTCTGAAAGTTGTTGTTGATGTTTCAAAGAGGCATCCTGTCCTGTTTTATCCATGTCGTACAGCAACACGATATGTTTATACATATAAGACAGTTTGCGGATTATGCTTTGTGGGATATAGGTTGTTTCACTGTTGAAGCTTATCGCATTGAAACCATGAACCGTAAGGCTCATTACATCTTTTTCTCCACCAGTGATGAACAGTGTATCACCTTTGGCGGGCAATTGCTCCAATCCGAAGCAATAGTTTTCGACATTGCCACCATAAAGAAACCGTACTTGTGAAAAAGGTCGGTAAATTTTTACATTTTGCCTGCCTTGATAGGCAAACATCGGTTCTTGCTCCGAATATGTAAAACTAAATGGATTGCCGTCCTTATTTTCACTCTCAAACTTTTTCACGGATACAACCTTAAAAGTTTTCAGTATTTCAGCGGTAATGCCGTATTGTTGCCAAAAACTAAAATCTTTGGCTGTGAACGGTTGCGCAATGATTGAGTAAGGTTTACTTTTTGGGGGAGAAATGGGTTCTGGTTTTGGTTGTTTAACTGAATGCTTAACCGGAGTAGCATATTCGTCATCGGCCAATGCTAATGACAAATCACGGTTGATGATTTGCAGTATCTCAACAAAGTCCTGTGAGTTCCTGCAATCCAGTCCGTTCAACATTCCAACGAAGAAGAAACAATCGCCGCTGTACGCATCGTTGCCGAAGTCTTTAAATCGGTAGCAATTTGAACTGCGTTCGAAATAGATATTGCACGATGCTTTGCTATCTTCGTAGAGAGGGTTCAGAAAGTTTCGACCTATTCGCCACTCGCCTTTTACATAGTGTCTGAATACGTCAAGTCCCTTATTTGTCTTGTTGAGTATCTCTTCTTTTCTGAACATTGAGTTTGTGATTAGTGATTAAATCTTCCATCCGTTCTGATGTACTTCTGATTTTCTTCTCTTCCATCATTCTTTTGATGTCGCCAATCTTGTAGTAGTTTCTGCCACGAATATTGGTATAGGAAATTTCGTTGGCGGCCCGCAAGCGTTGTAAAGTTCGCTGGCTAACACTCAGAAAAGTTGACACTTCATAACTATCGACCCAATCATCGTCCGTATTACCGCCTTCGGATTGGTAGGATGTGACGAACTGGGCAATCACATTGATTTTCGCTATTAACTCTTTGAATGCTTTTGAATCTATTGTTATTACTTCCATAATGCACCAGGTATCAATTTCTTTGGGTAAAGGTGCAAAGGCTAAAAAAATTGAGTTCCATAGTGGTTCCCCACTGGGGAAAAGTTTTAGAAAATTTTTGGTATTATGAGGTGGGTCGTAGGCAATCATTTTCTTCATTAAGCTTAGTGCAAGGTGCAAGCATCTATATATAGATAGCTTGCACCTTGCACAAAGCTTAAAACATTTAATATCAGACATATTGTTTTTATCAAAATAAAGTGTACTTTTGCACCCAAGATGTATGCAGACAAAGCATAGTCAGAATTAGACTGGTTAGTCGAATTTATTAGGGGCTAAATCATGACGTTCTGAAATGTTGAGAGATGTAAGCAATTGATTAAAAGCGATATATCTGGAAAGGTTCACACCCCGTCCAGACCGCTGTTTTTATTTTGATTTATTGGTTTGGTAGTTCAGTTGGTTAGAATACATGCCTGTCACGCATGGGGTCGCGGGTTCGAGTCCCGTCCAGACCGCCAATAATCTTTAAGTAAATAAAATTTGGTTTGGTAGTTCAGTTGGTTAGAATACATGCCTGTCACGCATGGGGTCGCGGGTTCGAGTCCCGTCCAGACCGCGAAAGCTTCGGAAGAAATTCCGGAGCTTTTGTGTTTAATGAATTTTGTTACTTTTGCGACGATATAACAGGAGTATGTTCGAGAATCTCAATCAGCCTTATCCGTTTAATAATAATTTTAAACACAATGTCAAAACTATCGGCCTGGTCGCGATGGGTTTTGTCTTACTTGTATTATACTTTCAGCCATTCGGCATCAATTTTCTAAAGTCGGAACATGATGGTTACTTTGTATTGGGTGCAGGTTTTATGAGTGCAGGAACCCTTTTTGCCAATACATTGATACTTCCAGGGATTATGCCAAAAGTCTTTGATTCCTCAAAATGGACGATCCGCAAGGAGATGGTTTGGAACGTTTGGCTTTTCAGCAATCTGTTCGTAATTTTCTCATTAATGGCATGGTTTGTAAAACAAATCGAGTTTACCGATTTACCCGTCTTCAGGACAGGAGCGCTGGCTTTACTCCCGCTAGTTCTCTTTAACCTGATCAGTTACAATCACTCGTTAAAAGATACGGTGGTGAATGCATTGGACAATAGTAGGAAACACTGGTTTAGAGAAGATAAACCTGAGATTGAGTTAAAACCTGACTTAAAGCTTTCTGCCGAAAATGGGAAAGACGTATTTTCAGCCAGGATGGAAGATGTTCTGGTCTTTCATTCTTCAGGGAACTACATTGAGATTTTCTGGCTGGAAAATCAAATAAGGCGGAAAAAGCTTTTCAGACAAACCTTTGCGTTTGTAGAACAATATATGAAAGATAAGCCGGATTTTAAAAAATGCCATCGTTGCTGGATGGTCAACTTAAAAAAAATTGAAGCATTATCCGGAAATTCTAAAGGCTATTTTGTGGAGATGAATAAGCTCGGATTTAAAATACCGATCTCCCGAAATTACATTTCAAACTTCAGGGAACTATTATCCCACGTCAACGAATGAAAATCGTTTATTTGAATTGAGCCATTATTACGGCGCCATTCATCCCTCCGGCATTCGCATTTCATCCCAAATTCCTGCATTTGTACCCTATTTGTGCATGATGAACCATTTTTCACCATCGAATCATTCTTGTCGTTATCATTGTATCGGATTATGAGGAACACTTAAAATAATTTGGAGATCCATATCCGTTAATTTGCACGATAATAATTTTAATACTTTGCTTGAAAAATGAAAAATCTAAACATTGGAGGATTACAAATTAGCTTACCCATTATTCAAGGTGGAATGGGTGTTGGGATATCTCTGTCCGGGCTTGCCTCTGCTGTTGCTAACGAAGGTGGCGTTGGTGTAATTTCGCCTGCCGGCATTGGGTTTTTATACAAACAGCATTCAAAAGACTACCTTGAAAATTGCATATTTGGCCTCACTGAAGAGATTCGGAAAACCAGGGAGAAATCGAAAGGTATTATTGGCATCAATATAATGGTTGCGTTGTCTAATTACGCTGATTTGGTAAAAACCTCAATTAAAGAGGGGGCTGATATCATCTTTTCCGGCGCAGGTTTGCCTCTTGATCTGCCTAAGTATTTATTACCAGGCTCCAAAACGAAGTTGGTTCCAATCGTATCATCCGCACGGGGAGCTGCCTTGATTTGTAATAAATGGAAAGCTAATTATGACTATTTGCCTGATGCAATTGTTGTTGAAGGACCAAAAGCAGGTGGGCACCTGGGTTTTAAAATTGAGCAAATTGATGATGAAAATTTTTCTCTTGAGAAAATTATTCCTGAAGTAATTGCGGTTGCCAAAGAAATAGGAGAAAAAAATGGTTGTACAATTCCTGTTATTGCGGCCGGTGGAATCTATACTGGTGAGGATATTGAAAAGTTTTTAGAGATGGGCGCAGCTGGGGTTCAAATGGGTACTCGCTTTGTCACAACAGTTGAATGTGATGCATCCGATAAATTCAAACAAGCTTATATAAATGCCCGTCAGGGAGATGTCAGGATCATAAAGAGCCCGGTTGGTATGCCAGGACGTGCAATTTCAAGCGAGTTTCTTGATGAGGTTGAAGCAGGGACTAAACAACCAAAGAATTGTCCGGTCAATTGTATTCGAACCTGCGATATTAACACTGCTCCTTATTGCATAATTGCCTGCCTGTCAGCCGCCTTAAAAGGGAACTTCAAGAATGGATATGCCTTCGCCGGAAGCAATGTGTGGCGCAATGATAAAATAATCACTGTCAAAGAGTTATTTTCAACTTTGATTCAGGAATTTAATGAATACCAAAGCAAAATCAAACTGGCACTGAGTTAAAAGAGCTTATTTAAAAGATATTTAAGAAGATGGACAAGTTACTTTGTTCATCTTCTTTTGCTTGGGCCATGCATTACCAGTTCCTCAGGGACAGATCTTACGATTTTGTTTACCGAAATGGAGCTTTCAGTTTGTTTTTAAATGAACTTTTAGATTGAGCTCGATGTTTAAGAAAAACACGTAATACTTATATTCATATTGTTGGTAGATAATATTTTATATTAGAACAACCTCTTCCCCCAGCCTATTGCATTCACTCAGCGCAACATTTTTATATATGATTTTAGCAATTGCAACAGGGTTTCCAAATTTAAAACTCTGATTTGCGATTATTCTTTTTATTTTTGAACAATTTTTAAGATTCAGGCAAATACGGCACTGGCTAATGTGATTTAACTTCTTCTTATCACGGCAAAGAATTCCGTATAGTTGTAATAAATTCAATTATCTTTCGTTATGAATTATTTTAGCACAACAAAAAAGACCTTCCTTCTTTTCACTCTTTTGATGACATTTGGTCAATCGGTAATACATGCACAGGATGTTCAGGAACAAGCCATAAAGTTTGGAAGGGTTTTAAATCTGATTGAGCGTTTCTATGTCGACACCACCAATATTAATAAACTGACGGAAAGTGCAATAACTGAAATGCTTTCATCGCTCGATCCTCATTCTGTCTATATATCGAAAGATGAAGTAGCCGAGATGAATCAGCCGCTCGAAGGAAATTTTGAAGGTATAGGTATTTCTTTCAACGTGTTTCAGGATACATTAATGGTTATGACTACGATCCCAGGTGGTCCTTCAGAACAGGTGGGACTTAGGCCAGGAGACCGGATTATAAAAGTTGATGCCAAGACTATTGCAAATATCAAACTTAAAAACAACGATGTTTTTAAACTGCTAAGGGGCGACAAAGGAACCAAAGTAAATCTCACAGTACTTCGAAAAGGGGAACGTGATCTGCTCGAGTTCACGATTATCAGGGATAAAATCCCGATTTATAGTCTTGATGCTTCGTTTATGCTGAATAAAGAAACAGCCTATATTAAACTCAACAAGTTTGCCGCAACCACCATTGAAGAATACAAAGAGGCGATGAAGACCCTCAATGCAAGTGCCAAAGTCAAAAATCTTGTTCTGGATTTACGTGGAAACGGTGGCGGTTTTCTTGGTGCAGCATATGAACTAGCCAATCAGTTTCTCGAACAGAATAAACTGATCGTTTACACCGAAGGAACACACAGTCCTCGCAGAGATTATCTATCAACAACCCGCGGCGATTTTATTCAGGGAAACCTTGTTGTATTAATTGACGAGGGCTCTGCTTCAGCGTCTGAAATAGTTTCAGGGGCTATTCAGGATTGGGACAGGGGTGTTCTAATTGGTCGTCGGTCATTCGGTAAAGGATTGGTGCAACAACCATTCCCGCTTAATGATGGTTCAATGCTTCGATTGACTACAGCTCATTACTATACACCAGCTGGCAGAAATATTCAAAAGCCTTATAAAGATGATATCAAAAATTACAGGAATGAATATTTTAAACGGTTCGAAAATGGTGAAATGTTTAATAAGGACAGTATCTCCTTACCCGATTCACTGATGATGAAAACACTGGTAACCAAGCGAAAGGTTTATGCAGGAGGAGGTATCATGCCCGATATTTTTATACCGATGGACACTTCAATGTATTACCGCTATTTCAATAACCTGGTTCGTAAAAATGTATTGTTTCCTTTTGTTGTTGGATACATCGATAAAAACAGAGATCAACTCAAAAAGAATTATAAATCTATTACAGATTTCAAAGCTAATTTTAGTGTAACAGACACAATGCTTGACGAATTGATCAAGGCCGGCGAAAAAGAGGGAATTAAGAAAGATGAAGAGAGTTTGAAGATATCGGGCGCCATTATTTCAAGACAAATCAAAGCACTTATTGCCCGAGATTTATACGACACCGGAGCCTATTATCTGATTATGATCGAAGACGATAAGGAGGTTGAAAAAGCTATTGAAGTCCTTTCAAATCAAAAAGTGTTCAACAGTTATCTGAATAAATAAAATATTTGTGTTTCCTTGATTGGCGATGTCCATTTAATGACCTTTATATGAATTCTTTTCTTGATTGGGCTATTGCAAACAAGGTTGAACTCTTCGGTACTCTTTTCGGATTGGTCTACGTTTGGCTCTCCATTCGTCAAAGTTTGCATACCTGGACAGCAGGGATCATCACTTCACTGCTTTATTGCTGGGTATTCTTCGAAGCCAAATTCTATGCTGGGATGGGACTTCAAGGTTACTATTTAATAATCAGCGCATACGGATTATGGAGCTGGCGCCATGGAGGAGAAAAAGGCGCTGCATCGGAAAAACTTCACGTAAGCTATACGAAATCAAGTCTTTGGACAATTCTTTTTGTTTTAAATCTGTTCCTGACCCTATTAATGTATTATTTATTGGGCAGATATACTGATTCACCAATTCCATTTGGGGATGCCTTCACAACGTCTCTAAGTATTTTCGCAACCTGGATGCTTGCACGTAAGAAGATCGAACACTGGTTAATATGGATCTTTATTGATCTTGTTTCATCCGGGCTTTACCTATACAGGGGACTTTACCCAACTGTCTTCCTGTTTCTTGTCTATACGGTAATGGCAGGAATCGGGTTTTATGAATGGAAAAAAGAACCAATTAAAGTGCCATGTTAATACATCATACGCTAAATCGCATTGTTGTAACCGGTCCTGAGTCAACAGGGAAAACTGAATTGGCTCAAGCCCTGGCAGCAAAATTAAATTCGGTTTGGATACCTGAATACGCCCGGCAATATGTCGAAAATCTTAACCGACCTTATGAATACGATGATGTTATTCAGATTGCTCAACATCAGGTGGCCCAGGAAACTGATGTTGCGTTGGAAATCGGTGACGGATTAATCATCTTTGATACATGGCTGATTATTACAAAAGTATGGCTCGATCGGGTATTCGGAAAGTGTCCGGATTGGATTTCGGAACATATCAGGTCATCAAAAATTGATCTTTTTTTAGTTTGCGACACGGACCTACCATGGATTGCTGATCCGGTAAGGGAAAATGGAGGCGAAAAAAGAACAGAACTTTTCCAACTTTATTGTAATGAAATTGTTGCATTTGGTTTTAAATATGACATCATTAGCGGTTTTGGTGATAAAAGAACAGAAAATGCCCTTATCGCGCTTTCGAAACATGGGTTGAAACTATAATCCGGCTTGATTGTTAGTTAAGTTGATTAGATGTTTTGAAATGAATAGATTTAAATAACCAATTTTGATAAATTATGAAAATTGCAGATAGTATTATTGATCTTGTTGGGAAAACCCCGCTTGTAAGATTGAATCGCTTAACAGAAGGACTCGAATGTGAGGTTGCAGTAAAGCTTGAATCTCAAAACCCTGGTGGATCGGTGAAGGACAGGTTGGGATTTGCAATGATAGATGCCGCCGAAAAGAGCGGACTAATTAACAAGGATACAGTAATCATAGAACCTACAAGCGGTAACACAGGCGTTGGCCTTGCATTTGTATGCGCGGCAAAAGGTTACAAGCTGAAAATTGTAATGCCCGATACCGTCAGTGTAGAACGGAGAATGATCGTTCACGCTTATGGAGGTGAAGTAATTCTTACGCCTGGCAAAGAGGGAATGAAAGGAGCAATTGCCAAAGCTGAAGAGCTTCAACAAAATATCCCCGGGAGTTTTATTCCAATGCAGTTTAATAATCCTGCAAACCCCGAGATGCACCGTAAAACAACGGCAAAAGAGATTTGGGAAGATACAGATGGAAAAGTAGATATATTTGTTGCAGGTTCAGGAACCGGAGGAACCATCACAGGAGTTTCAGAAGTAATAAGATCTTTAAAACCATCCTTCTATTCAGTAGTCGTGGAACCAACCGATTCTCCGGTTTTATCTGGCGGAGCACCGGGTCCACATAAGATTCAGGGAATTGGGCCGGGTTTTGTACCGAAAGTTTTGAATACAGCGTCCTACGACGAGATTATTCAGGTTTCAGCGGCTGATTCATTCGAAACTGCACGGAAACTGGCGAGTTTAGAAGGCATTTTCTGCGGCATGTCAGCTGGCGCAAATGTATTTGCGGCTATTCAGTTAGCCAAACGTCCCGAAAACAAAGGGAAATTGATAGTAACAATTATTTGCGATACAGGCGAACGTTATTTAAGCACACCATTATTTGCCGAATGATAAATAAGGAAAAAGAAGAATTAGTAGAGTGGACTCATTCTGCTGTCAGGTCGTTGGTTGATGCAAAATCATTTGATATTCTGTGCCATAAACACCGGTCAGGAGAATCGATGCCCTCTTCCGAAAAATTAAGGGTAACTGTCGAAAAAATTCGCCAGATCGTTTTCCCCGGCTATTTTGGGGAAATTAACCTGAAGTCTGAAACACTCCCCTATTACATGGGAGTGCTTGTTGATGAGGTCTACGAACAAATAACAGAACAAATATTCTCCGGATTGTGCTTTATTTGTGATAAAGAAGACGACGCCCGAGATCTTCCTGGTAAAAGAGCTCAGGCTGAAAAGATCGCATTCGAATTTGTAAACGGACTTGCAGAACTTAGGCGGATACTCATTACCGATGTTAACGCGGCCTATCTTGGTGATCCGGCTGCAAATAGCGTTGGTGAAGTAATTTTTTGCTATCCGGCCATCAAGGCAATTTCAAGTTACAGAATTGCCCATTGCCTTTTTACATTGGGCGTTCCTCTGATTCCAAGAATAATCACAGAAATGGCCCATTCGGAAACGGGGATAGATATCAATCCGGAAGCCTCTATTGGTGAATATTTTACAATCGATCACGGAACAGGCGTTGTAATTGGTTCTACAAGTATCATTGGGAACAATGTAAAGCTCTTTCAGGGTGTAACCTTGGGGGCTAAAAGTTTTCCACTCGATGAAAACGGGAACCCTGTAAAAGGTATTCCCCGTCATCCTATCGTTGAAGATAATGTAATCATCTATTCCAATGCGACAATTCTCGGACGCGTAACAATTGGACACGATTCAGTGATTGGTGGAAATATATGGGTCACCAGCGATTTAGCGCCGAACTCAAGAGTTGTCCAAAACAAGAACAGAAACGCCGACTTTTTTAATGGAGGCGGAATTTAAAGGGCTGTTTTAATCCACAGAATAAACTACTTTTGTCGTCGCATGTTGATAAAGTTTTTAAGAAATTACTTTTAGACGGAAGGCGTGCTTCGTTGCATATCATCAATTAAGAAAAAAGGGAGTATCTGTGAGTAAGTTCAAATTAGTTGCCAAAACATTAGCCGGGCTTGAATATGTCCTGGCAGATGAAATAAGGGCATTAGGTGGGGAATCTGTTTTAGCCGAAAGACGTGCAGTTTCATTTGTAGGCGATCAGGAGATGATGTATAAAGCTAATTTCCATCTTCGTACAGCAATAAAAATTCTGAAGCCGATTGCTGAATTTGAGGTCACTAACCGCGATGAGCTCTACGATCATGCAAAAGAAATTCCCTGGACAAACTACCTGGCGCTTGGAAAATCCTTTGCGATTGATGCGACTGTTCAGTCCGAAATGTTTGTCAACTCGATGTTTGCATCACTGAGAGTAAAAGATGCAATTGCAGATCAGTTTCGCGAAGCAACCGGGAAACGCCCTTCTGTTAATTCAGATGATCCGGATATCCGGATTAATGTGCACCTGATGAATAATCATTGTACGCTGTCGCTCGACAGTTCGGGTGATTCACTTCACAAACGTGGCTACCGTATTGGACAGGGAGAAGCTCCTATTAATGAAGTTCTTGCTGCCGGAATGATTCTTCTTACCGGTTGGCACGGCGAAAAAGACTTCTTTGATCCAATGTGTGGTTCAGGAACATTGCTGATCGAAGCGGCTATGATCGCGAAGGGAATACCTCCCGGAATGTATCGCAAATCGTTTGGGTTTGAGCAATGGCCCGATTTCAATGAGAAGTTATTCGCAGAAATCTATAACGGTGAGTATGAAAAAGAGTTCGAGGGCAAAATATATGGCTCCGACATTTCACCAATGGATATCGCACTGGCAAAAGCCAATATTAAAAGTGCCAGCCTTTCTAAAGTTATAGAGCTTCAGGTTCAGGATTTTATCAATTCAGAACCTCCATTTGCGAATGGAATCATTATAACAAATCCCCCGTATGGCGAAAGGATGAAACCACAGTCGATAACCGAATTATACTCTTCTGTGGGAAATACGCTGAAAAATAAGTACGCCGGGTTTGAAGCATGGATCATCACGAGTTCTGAAGACGGATTAAAGAGCATCGGCTTAAAGCCGGCAAAAAAAATAGACCTTTTCAATGGAGCGCTGGCTTGTAGTTTCAGATGCTTTGAATTGTTCAGGGGTACCCATAAAGATGCAGTAATTGTCAAAAAGCGTGTTTTACTAAAACGCTCAGACTCGCATGAATTATAACCGGAACAGGCCATTTTGTCAGGTCTGATCGCCCTTTATTTCAGTTGGATCTCTGCTACTGATAGGGTATTTCCTGTGGTTTTCCACCTAAGAAATCATCGAACCTGGCTTTTGGTTGCCCGAAAGCATTAAATATAAATGGATTCATGTTTTTGGGAGCTATCGGTATCCAGCTTAGCCTCAGTTCAAGGACATTGAATATTAACGATTCATTGTGA
The DNA here is from genome assembly GCA_038236995.1 of Bacteroidales bacterium. GTDB lineage: Bacteria > Bacteroidota > Bacteroidia > Bacteroidales > Prolixibacteraceae > JAAFHB01. The sequence goes on from JBBRZE010000096.1 coordinate 11,332, forward strand.
ACCCGGATGCCTAATCCAACGCCTCCATAAAATTTGTCGTTGAAAATCTTGTGTAAATCATCTGAAAGAAATGCAGCATCGGCAAAAAAGTAATTCGCAAACCTGAAGCCTAAGTAACTCCATCCCCAAAAACGAACCGATTCGATATTTAACTTGAGCCTGCTTGTTCCTTTGGTATCAAGCGAGAAAAAGTCACGGATTCCAAATCTCCGGTTGATTACCAGGTGCTCCTCCTGGAAGCGATTGATTCCGCTCAATAATTCCAGATTGATAAAATAGCGGTAAGGATGCTTGTTAATGTAAACAAAATCCGAAAAATAATCGGTGCTTATAAGAATGGCACCTTGTTCAATTTGTGAATTTCGCAGGAATCCCCCAACACCGGCTTCCCATTTAAAATAAGCTCCTCCCTTCAGAATATTGGCTTTCGAATATCGAAAATGAAAATAGGGACGCGATTGGTTACTTTCTATATCGTAGCCCATCGCCACCTCCGCATATCTGCCATAAGGAATATCTTCAGTAATGCCATAACCATAAATTCGGTTGTTCTTAAATAGATAGCGTTTACTAATCCCCAATGAACCTATAATAAAGTCGTGATTTCTGAAAAGGCTGTTCTCCCAATTAACGGTTAGATGGTTATAATAATCCTGGTGCAGGTACCGGCCTGCGACAATAATGTTTCCGATCGAAGAATACATATTCCGGTTTATCAGTTGCCGACCATACCACAAATCAGCATTTAAATACGACGCACCAGTATCTAACCTGGTATAAGCATATGGAGTCAGGTAATAGTCAGAAAAGACCCTTTCAAGTGAAACTCCACCAGCCCAATCGACTTTTGAGGCCATTAATCGTTTGTCGAGATAGGCATTCCATCCGATTTTGCGATAAGTATTGGTATATTCCAAGCCTGTACGAATAAACTTCCCCCCTAAATCGCTGATTTCGTACTTGAAACTTCCACCCCAATTGGGTTTGGCGGGCTGATTGTAAACCATCTTGGCCGAAAACTGATGCCCGAGTCCGAACATATTCTGATCCACCACTTCAAACTCAGAAGAGTTGGGACTCACATCACCACTGATCCCGTATTCAAATTTTTCTATTATAATCACGGTTACATCAACTGCGTCGGTTTCATCACTCGCAGGAGAAAGAACAATGGCGACATCCTGCATATAAGGAAGATCTCGAATAACTTTCTCGTTTTCAGCCATTAATTGAGGGTTTACATTCTCTCCGGAGTTGAATAGCAGCTGCATCCTTAGTTTCTTTTCCGTCGTTTTCACGTGCACGGCATTCGCCCGCTTTTCAAACCACCCCGTGGCTTGCCGCAAAGTGTCCTGCAAGGAAGTCCCAAAAACATCGAGTTGCAGAAAACGTATATTTCCGATTCTCTTCCCGGCAAAAGGAGCAAAGTAAAGAGAACTATTGACGGCCATTTGCCCTTTGAGCGGCTGGTTGTCCTTGATGATCAGAGAAAATAAATTTCTGGTAATGAAGTTGTTCTCCCCTTTACTTTTTAAGGTCGACAGCGAGTTTTTTTTAAGGATATCAATGTTGGCGTCTGTTGACTTACGGATTGTATCAATGAAATTATCTGGCGGTTTTATTCCCTTGTAGCGAGGCTTTATATATTCGATATTTGCCTGATAAAGCGCCATTAAACTATCTTTTGAATCAAAATCAGTTGATGGAATTATGAAGTGTTCATCTTCAAAATTGATAAATAGATTTATGCACACGACGTTTTTTGCTTCAGTGATTGAAGCAAAAACAAATGGTCCGCAAACCAATAGCAGTATCGCGGTGAGAAAACTATATAGCTTTGAGGATCTCAATCAGAAGTACGATTTCAATATGAACGATTTCTTAACTTTAATAAGCAAAGATAAAATTTAATAGAAAAATTCAGAACTAATGCCCTAATTTGGGGTTATTAAACTGCTCCGTTTGAATAATTCTTATTTAGTCTGATTTATGAGTAAAACTGAAGCCGTGATTTTTGATATGGATGGCGTGTTAATCGACAGCGAGCCGATACATGTCGTAATTGAGAAAAAACTTTTCTCGAAACTGGGAATTGAAGTTACAGATGATGTGCATCGAAGCTATATGGGTGCTTCAAATGATTATATGTATACTGACCTTCGGACAAGGTTTAAATTGACGGAATCGGTCAGCGAACTGATGGAACGGGATGAATTGTTCAGAAGTGAATATTTCAAGCTGCTTGAAACAATTCCTGTCAATGATGGATTGATCAGTTTGCTTAATCAAATAAAAATAGCCGGGTTAAAACTGGCTGTTGCTACCTCCTCTTCTCCCGAGATCGTAAATATCCTGTTGAACAAGTGCGGAATCTCCCACTATTTTGATGCCATTGTCACCACAAGTGAGGCTGGGAAAAGTAAACCGTCGCCCGAAGTTTATATACTTGCCGCCAAAAAGATAGGTATTTCACCAGAAAATTGTATTGTTTTCGAGGATTCACCAAACGGACTTTTAGCGGCAAAAAGCGCCGGAATGTATTGCATCGTTATTCAATCAGACAGTGAACTTATTCAGAAACTTTCGGGCGCTGATTATCTTATTCAGTCGTTCAGGGAAATCACGCCGGGCATATTAAAAAACATTTTTTCTATCAGTCAAATCGTGGATTAACCAAGCCACCAATATTTATGAGCAAATTCTTAAAAGGTGAAGCTTTTGAAGTCGTCCACAATCGAAATTTCAGACTCTTTCTGATCTATCGTTTTTTAATGACCTCGGCAACGTTAATGCAATCGGTGATTGTCGGCTGGCAATTGTACAATATTACGAAAGATGTTCTCTCGCTTGGCATGATTGGCCTGACAGAGGTGATCCCCCAAGTGAGCATTGCATTGTTTGCCGGACACTATGTCGATATATGGGATCGGAAAAAGATCATATTTCACACGACATTTCTTCTGCTGATAGGTTCTGCACTTTTATTCTTTTACAGCATCCCGTCTCTTAACATGCACCAGTTGTTCGGAGTAGCTCCCATTTTTGTAACAATATTTATCACAGGACTTGTGCGGGGCATCTTAATGCCTGCCAACACCGCGTTACTTGGTCAGCTCGTTCGTCGCGAACAGCTCACAGCTGCTGCAACCTGGAGCAGTACAACCTGGCATATTGCCGCTGTCACCGGACCAGCTTTAGGAGGTTTGGTTTACGGTTTCTTCGGAATCATTCCAGCCTATGCACTTGTTTTTACATTTTACCTCTTTTGCTCAATTATTCTGTTGTTCATTAAGAATCCGGGGAAAGTGGTTCAGATTGCCGGAGCTGCAGAAGGGATTTTCATCCGGATTAAAGAAGGGATTACCTATGTATTTGAAAACAAGGTGCTATTAAGTGCTTTTACACTCGATATGTTTGCCGTGCTTTTTGGCGGAGCTGTGGCGATGCTTCCGGTTTTTGCGTCCGATATTTTAAAAGTTGGTCCCGAAGGGCTTGGATTTTTACGCGCCTGCCCTGCTATCGGCGCGATAATAATGTCGGTAATCCTCACCTTCAAACCACCTGTTACTCGTTCAGGTCCTCAATTGCTTTACAGTGTCTTCGGATTTGGGGTCAGTATCATAGTTTTTGCGCTCTCAACGAACTTTATTCTTTCTGCTTTTTCCCTGTTTATGAGTGGTGTCTTCGACAATGTCAGTGTGATTGTCAGGGCAAGTATTCTTCAGATATTTACCTCTAATGAAATGAGAGGACGTGTTGCGGCTGTTAATAGCATCTTTATCGGATCGTCGAACGAGCTGGGCGCTTTCGAATCGGGTGTTGCTGCCCGCTTTATGGGACTTGTACCGTCTGTTGTTTTCGGCGGTGCAATGACACTCGCGATTGTTTCAGTCGCAGCCTGGAAATCACCTGCTTTACGAAATCTATCCTTAAAAGAGAGTGTCAAACGTTAGGAGATCGTGAATACATAGGTTATAGATTTCGTTTTTCGTTTTTTTAGCTCATCAATAAATAAATCATTCAATTGTTCATGGGGTATCTGTTTCATCAAACCCTTGCAAATCTCAAACATATAATTAACAGGTTTCATTAATTCCGAAGAAAATTTAAATATTTGATTCACTTATTCCATTATTTAAAAAGGGTATGTACATATTGGATTTGACGTTTCCAGTAATTACAATGGGGATATAATTATTGGATTTGCCGTTTCCATTAATTACAATGGGGATGTAATTATTGGATTTGCCATTTCCATTAATTACGACAGGGATGTAATTATTAAATTTGGCATTTCCATGAAGGGTTTTGTATCAGAAAGGATCGGTTTCGTAGTTAACAGCTCAAAACTTCACCAGTCGTCTTCCATGATATTCATCCGACGGAATAAGAAGTTTGATCTCCTCAAAATTTTCAAGTGTTACCTTTCCGGCAACGACAATCTTCATCTGATCACCCGCTATTTCGATCATCTTCCGGAGCATTTCGGATCCTTCAATTGCTGTGGATTGTCCGCCTGATGTGAGAATCCGGCTGATTCCTATGTCTTTAAGTTGTGCTACCGATTGAAGCAGATCACTGGAATCATCAATTGCCTTATGAAAGGTTACCGGCATTGTGTGTGCCAGATTCACCAGCTCGGATGTTCTATCGGTATCGATCCGGTTATCGCGTTTTAACAGGCCAAAGACAACACCATCGGCTCCAAGCAGGTTGCACATCCGGATATCCTCGCGCATGATCTCAAACTCATCGGTGGTGTAACAAAAGTCACCTCCGCGCGGCCGGATCATCACCATCACCGGGATTTGCAGTTTTTCAATCGTCTTCTTGATGGTTCCATACGACGGGGTTGTTCCGCCGCACGACAGATTCTCGCAAAGCTCAATTCGGGTAGCGCCCGCCGCTGCTGCCAATACGGCTTCGTGATAGGATTCAACGCATACCTCTTTGACTGGATTTACCATTATATGTTCATTTTGATACAAAAGTAAGAATTTAGGTCTGATAGCGGCGGAATGAATATCGCTGATTAACGTTTTGTATCGAAAATTTCAATAGTTTTATCAAATTAAAAATTAGCATGGAAAGAAGGAAATTTTTTACACGTTTAGGTATCGGTACTTTGGCCACATTTGCAGCGATGCCTTTAATGTCAAATAATTCAAATACAATGGAAAGCACCCTACCGGTTCCGC
>JBBRZE010000097.1:0-16312 GCA_038236995.1 Bacteroidales bacterium
CAGCAGGTTCGAAAGAGAGATTCTGGGAATTAAAGAGCTGGTATCCGAATATTTTCTTTGTTTTTTCGGAGACGGTAACGCGTGCTTTGGGAGAGGTGTAGGCTTTCCGGGTGCTGTTGGTCGATGAATAATCAGATTTTGAAGACAATGTGTCCGAAGGGTTCATCTGTTGCTGTTGAATCCTGCTTGTGAGCTGATCGATCTGTGTCTGACTGGCCCCCTGTGCTTTTGCCAGCGCAATGGCCTGATCCTGTGTGAGCCCCCGCGTCTGCATCTCATGCATGATCCGTTGTATCTGGGCATCGCTCAGGTTATTCACATCAACCGAAGAGGGGTTGACAGGAACTTGTGCAAATGATTGGGTTGAAACGATCAGAACGAATTGAATCAACAAGAAGGTCAGCGTAAGAAATCTCATGTTTAAAATTGATAATCAAAAAAGGAGTACTGAAATTAATTCTCAGATTATTAATAAGATAATAATGTAGATTGAACTCAATAATTGAGTTTTTTACGACAAGAAGAGTCAGATTTTATTAATAAACACAAGGTATTATTTAATGGCAAACCGGTATAAACAGATGCTTATACCGGTTTGCTTTAATGTTTGAAATTCATAAATCTGATAGAATCATAATTCACGGATTGATCCTTTGCCTTATTTGCGTTTGTATCTTCAGTTAGCACTACCAAAGATTGAGTTTTTGAAAAAATGTTTGAAGTTTTGCCCCGTGAGGTACAGCCTTTCGTTGTGATTCTTTAAGTGCGTATTTTCTGTTTTTTAATAGTACATAAGTCAAACCCGGCATAAGAAGTTGCTGATGAGGATCATTTTTCTTAATCAAATGCCTGTAATGTATAAAATAGGCGGGTGTCATAAATAGTGCACCACTAATAACTATAATGAATCCCATAAGAGGAATAATTCCATATTGTTGTAAAGCAAATACCGGTATTATAAAAAGAATATTGATCCCAATAATTGTGTAGGTAGCTCTTTTGTGCGAAAAACCCAAAGTGAGTAATCGATGATGCAGATGGTTTTTGTCAGCAGTAAACGGTGATTTAAATTGTAATAATCTGATTATAAACACTCTGATTGTGTCAACTAATGGATAAATAAGGATTCCGAATGAAACTGCAGGAGCTGAAGCAATCGCAAAAGGCTGCGTCTGGTCAATATTAAATTCATTAAAGCGGATCACAATAATGGACATTAAGGTCCCAAGAACAAGCGATCCTGTATCTCCCATGAAAATCTTATTTTCTTTTCCGTAAAGATTGTAATAGAAAAATCCTGCAATCGCTCCAACAAGGGCTATTGAAAGGATAGCATAATCGTTGTGGCCACTAATAAAAAACCAGCCACCGAAGACAATCGCAGCCAACATACTCAATCCGGCAGCTAAACCATCAATGCCATCCATCAAATTGAATGCATTAATTATGACGATTATAACGAAAAACGTCAGAATAACACTTGGAATCATTCCAATTTCTCCAATGCCAAGAAATCCGTGAAGATTGGTAAAACGTATTTTAGCTAGAAAGACGATTATTGCTGATGTAATTAATTGAGCAGTAAGTTTTTTCCAGGCAGATAATGTCATAATGTCGTCTTTTAATCCGACAAAAAACATAAGAATTACTGCAGACAAAATATAGATCATTTCAGGCAATTCATCTCCGCTTAATCCAACGGTGGCCGCAAATACGAAACTGATGAAAATTGCAATTCCCCCTAAAGTAGGAATCGGATTCTTGGCAGCTGACCGTTCATTGGGATTATCCATAAGTTTCAATGAATGAGCAACTCTTATGACTATTGGCACTGCATAGAGTGAAATGCCGATAGCCAAAAGAAAACTTGTAATTAAATATGGAAGATTCTGCATAAAGTCTGCATTGTTAATTTAGGTAGTTCTTATATTGCATTTATATGCTTTTAAATTAGCTAATTGCGATTTAAGGACAGACATTTTTTATTTCATTATTCAACAATAAATGAATTGAAATGTTTTGTCTTAATACAGCTTCGCCTTCTCAGTCACAATGATGTGACCTTCAATTGCTATATCAACGAATTTAATCTGACCATAACAAATAATTGTTCGCAGATCTTCATTTGTTTACTATTTTACAAAAGTACTTAATTTATCCAAATTGTCTATTGGTAGATACACCAAAATAACAATAAATCCCAATTATTTCACTTGGACTTAACAGTCTGAGCTTGTCAAAATGCTCTATTCCTATTAATTAATGTTATTGATTTTGAAATTTGAAGTTGCATTTTTAAATAGTTATGCTTAGCTGAAAAGCAGGCACAAATGTCGTTAATTTAATGAATACGATTAACGAATATTTGTTTAAATTTTTTTCTGATTTGGTAGATGTATGAGAAATTTAAACAACTGTATTGAATTTATCAATGAACGTAATATGCTTATGAAGACACAATTAACGAAATTAGTCAAATCGAATGATCTTTTCATATTTTGTCATTATTTGATAATAAAAATTGGAAGTGCAGAAAATAATATCTCCAAAAAATTTATGATTTATTACAACTTTTCGGGGGGAATTAGCGTTTATTTGATCATCTATTTGATGTGTTTTTTTTGTCTGAATATGTAATCTTTTATACTAAAAATATAGCAACTTAAAATCGCATCTTTTTGATTAAATAAATCATATTTCCTGCAATACGAATTCTGTTTTTTTAGGAAAATTTAAACGTTTCAAAGAACATACAGATACTTCCTCCCATTTTCGCTTTCTTCGGCGAAACTTCTTCTTTGTTACGAATTGTAAGGCGTCAGGTTCTTCCCGGGAGCTTCAACAAGAACTGTATAGCCAAGAGGTGGAATTCTAAGAGCAACCTTATTTTTCCCCTTAAAATCGATTAATTCACCAATTACACCACAGAGTGGCCCCGATATAATTTCAACCATCTGACCGGGTTTTAAATGCTCAACAGTAATTTCAAGCTCAACTTCAACCTGTCCCAACATTCTCTTCAATAAGTCGATATCAGCGTCGCGGATGATGGCCGCCTTTCCTTCAAAGAATACGTAGCTAACGACATTGTATGTTTTAAGTACTACCTCATACTCTTTTCGGCTAATATAGACAAATACGTAGCCAGAGATCAATGGCATTTCGATCCATTTTTTTCGATCGCTCCATTGTCTTAATTTTTTTTGTAGTGGCAGGTATGATTCGATATTCTGTTCTGCTAAATCGGAATTGACTTTTTTTTCAGATCTTGATTTAACCCGAACAGCATACCAGTTATAATTGAGTGAATTATTTTCCATTTTTTTTTAATGTGATGCAAAGGTAATGAATTTAGTTATATCATCGAATCAAATCTATTTAGAAGAATCTCTTATTATTAATGTTGTAGGTAGGACCATTTGTTCAAACGGAATGAGTTCGTTAACGTTTTCAATCCGATGGATAATTTTCATCGCTGCCTGAAATCCCATTTGATATCCGGGTTGTTTTACAGTTGAAAGTGATGGTGTAACTACCGCACTGAATGGTTCGTCGCTAAATCCGATTAAGGCAACATCTTCCGGAACCTTTAAATTATTTTTCCGACAATATTCAAGTGCACTTAAGGCAGTTGTATCGTTACCACAAAATACACCATCCGGTGGACTTGGGAGTGCCATTAATCGCGCAAATGCCTGCATTCCCTCGTCTTTGGTTAGCCCCGTCACCTCCAGGTATCCATCCATAAGAGGTAATTCGCATTCATTTAACGCTTTAATATAACCGTTTTTTCGGTCTTTGTAAATGTTTAGCAATTCCGGTCCTGCAATATGGGCAATTCGCTTGCAACCCCTCTCAATCAGTTGTCGTGTGATTCTATAGCCGGAATTAAAGTCGTCAACTACAATTCGATCGCTCTCGATTGTCGGGCAAAACCTGTCGAAAAAGAGAATTGGTATATTTTTATCTGAAAACAATCTGAAATGCTTGTCTTCATTTGTTTGCATCGAAATTGAAATAATAATACCATCTACACGGTTATTAAATAAGGTCTGAACGCAGTTAATCTCTTTTAGAAGCAGATCATTTGACTGGGAGATAATCACATTAAATCCTTTGGTCCAAGCGTAATCTTCAATGCCACTAATGGCTGATGAGAAAAAATACCGGTCAATGCGGGGCACTACAACTCCAATAGTATTGGTTTTATTACTCCGAAGGTTAGCGGCAAGAACATTTGGACGATAACCCATCTCAATGGCTTTTTTCTGAACCAATTGCCTGGTTTTTTCACTGATCCGGCTGTTATCGTTCAATGCCCGGGATACAGTTGATGCCGATATTTTAAGTTCCTGTGCCAGATGGTGAATCGTAATTTCGGGATGCTTCTTCATTTCATGATTGTAGGTTGCGGTAATCGTTTCTTTGTACTTTATTCAAGATGCAAAAATGGGAAAATAATATGGACTAGCATTAGAAAAAGTTTATTTGTGCAATCGATTGCAAAATTGTTTTCAATATATTATTTTTACAACTTCTATTTGAAGTTAATTATTCAAAATAGAAAATTTAATGTTGATGATTGTAAATTATAGATATAAATTTAAGCTATGAGTACTATATTTGATGAACGTTTTGCAGCGCATCCTCTGGATGCAAAGAGTTACGATACAGATCGTTTGCGTAAAGAGTTTCTGATAGAGAATGTGATGGTTGAAGATCAGATTCATCTCTCATATTCGCAGTATGACCGATATATTGTTGGTGGTGCAGTTCCTGTAAACGGGAGCCTGACACTCGAACCAATAGATCCGTTGAAAGCTGATTACTTTTGCGAAAGAAGGGAATTGGGAATCATCAATGTCGGAGGAAGCGGAGTTGTTGCAATCGATGGGGTCACTTACAAACTTGGGTTTAAGGAAGCCTTGTACGTTGGACGCGGAAGTAAATCGGTTGTTTTCGCTTCTGTTGCGGCTTCTGCCCCAGCCCGTTTTTATATTAATTCAGCTCCTGCGCACAAAGAATATCCTACAAAGAAGGTAACCCTAAAGGATGCTGAAGTTGTAGAAATGGGAACGATGGAACAATCGAACGCCCGGACAATTAATAAATTATTGGTTAATTCTGTGGTTGAGACCTGCCAGTTGCAAATGGGCATGACAGAACTTAAGCCAGGAAGTGTCTGGAACACAATGCCTGCTCACACGCATAGCCGTCGGATGGAAGCTTATTTCTATTTTGAAGTTCCTAAAGGACAGGCAATATGTCATTTTATGGGTGATCCTAAAGAAACCCGTCATATCTGGATGCAAAACGAGCAGGCTGTATTTTCGCCTACCTGGTCGATACATTCAGCTGCCGGAACGAGTAACTACACTTTTATCTGGGGTATGGCAGGAGAGAACCTCAACTATGGCGACATGGATATCGTTGCTCCCAATGATCTGAGATAAACTGATTGATCTTTTTAAGTTTTAAATCTCAAATAATTTAATACGTATATATATGAAAATGTTTGACTTGACGGGTAAAGTGGCCCTTGTAACAGGAGGAACTCACGGCATTGGAATGGCTATTGCCAAGGGACTTGCAGCAGCAGGTGCAAAAATTTGTGTGAACGATATTTTTGAAGAACGTCTCGTTGCCTGTAAAAAAGCTTATTTAGAGGCTGGGATCGATGTTTTTACCGTTGTTTTTGATGTTACCAATGAAGAGGATGTCGACAAAGGAATTGGAATCATTGAATCAGAAGTTGGCTCAATCGATATTCTTGTAAATAATGCAGGAATTATCAAAAGGATTCCAATACTTGATATGCCGGTAGCCGATTTTCGTCAGGTTATTGACATTGATCTTATTGCTCCATTTATTGTTTCCAAACGGGTTGTACCTTCTATGATCACACGTGGAGGGGGAAAGATTATCAATATGTGTTCGATGATGAGCATTTATGGGCGGAATTCTGTATCCGCCTATGCATCAGCGAAAGGCGGACTTAAACTTCTGACAGCAAATATGTGTTGCGAATGGGCAAAGCATAATATTCAGGCAAACGGAATCGGGCCTGGCTATATTGCAACCGCACAGACCGAGGCGATCCGCGTTAATGGTCATCCGTTCAATAATCTGGTGATGACCCGCACACCTGCTGGTCGTTGGGGTGAAGCAGAAGATCTTGCTGGTGCAGCAGTATTCCTTGCTTCTTCAGCAAGTAATTATGTGAATGGTCATCTACTGTTTGTTGATGGCGGTATCCTGGCTAATTTTGGTTACGTGGCAGGCGAAAACGATCTGGAATCTTAGTTCAATTAGATCTTTAATATATTTTTGGGTTCTCTGGTAGTGGTATCAGAGGACCCAATTTTTTTTATTGTTACTTTTACCAGCATTACCAGATATACTATAAATCAAATGTTATGAAGAAAAAAGTTTCGGAATTAGCTTTTTTGCTGTTAATAATTACATTTTCAACTGAATGCAACGGCCAATCCTTGGCTAAATCATTAAAACTTTGGTATAGCAAGCCTGCTTCAGTATGGGAAGAGGCGCTTCCGATAGGGAATGGCCGGCTTGGGGCGATGGTCTTCGGGGGAATTACTGAAGAGCATATTCAGTTTAACGAGGAGACGCTCTGGACGGGAGCTCCACATGATTATTCTCATGAGGGTGCTTCACAATACCTGGGTCAAATCCGTGAACTGATCTGGCAGGGAAAGCAAAATGAGGCAGAAACGTTGGCAATGGAGAAGTTCATGAGTGTTCCACTCGGTCAGTGCAAGTATCAACCTTTCGGAGACTTATGGATTAAATTCCATAACGAGGGTGAGGTAACCGATTACCGGCGCGAACTCGACCTGTCGACAGCACTTTGCAAGACTACTTATAAATCGGGTGCTGTAACTTATACCCGCGAATACCTGGCCAGTGTTCCTGATCAGACAATTGCGGTAAGTTTAAAAGCTGATAAAAAGCAATCATTATCTTTTGATCTTTCACTAACCGCTTTGCATGAAGGATTTACCACAACCGCAAAAAACGATGGAACAATCGAATTAAATGTGAAAGTAAAAGACGGGGTTTTGATTGGTGCGGCAAGGTTAAAAATGATAATTAAAGGTGGAAAAATGTCCATTAAATATAATCAGCTGATTGTCGAAAAGGCTGATGAAGTTGTGATATACCTTGTTGCCGCTACCAATTTTGTTAATCCGAAAGACGTTTCCGGAAACCCGGTATTGAAGTGTGACAAATATCTGTCAACTATTGGCACAAGGAAATTCGAACAGGTGAAACAAAGCCATATCAAAGATTATCAATTCTATTATAACAGGTTCGAGATTGATTTGGGTAATTCTGACGCCGAAAACCTGTCGACTGATCTCCGGATAAAGGAAGTTCCGGCGAAAATGGATAATTCACTGGCTGCGCTTTACGTTCAATATGGTCGCTACCTGATGCTTTCGAGCAGTCGTCCCGGTACCTATCCGGCCAATCTTCAGGGAATCTGGAATGATAAACTGAACCCGGCATGGGATAGTAAATATACGGTGAACATCAACACGGAAATGAACTATTGGGCCGTTGAGCCTTTGAATATCAGCGAATGCCACGATGCATTGTTCCGGATGATAGAAGAGGTTGTTCCTTCAGGGGAAAAAGTGGCCAGGGTTCACTACAATGCCAGAGGATGGGTATTGCATCACAATACCGATTTATGGAGAGGTGCTGCACCGATCAACCATTCGAATCATGGTATCTGGGTTTCAGGTAGCGGATGGTTGTCTCAGCATTTCTGGGAACACTTTCTCTATAATCGCGATACCACTTTTCTTGCTCAGCGTGCCTGGCCGGTGCTGAAAGGGGCCGCTCAGTTTTACATGGATTATCTGGTACCTGATCCTAAGACGGGTTACCTGGTTTCATGTCCATCCAATTCTCCCGAAAATGGAGGACTCGTATCCGGACCCACGATGGATCATGAGATTATCAAAAGTCTTTTCAAAATTTGCATCGAAGCATCCTCAATAATAGGTAAGGATAAGGCTTTCGCTGATTCGCTCAAAGTTATTTTACCCAAAATTGCACCTTATAAAATTGGTAAATTTGGTCAGCTGCAGGAATGGGTTGCTGATCTTGATGATCCGACGAATAAACACCGTCATGTTTCACATTTATGGGGAGTTCATCCTGGGAAGGAAATCAACTGGCAGGATACGCCTGAACTGATGGATGCCGCCAAAAAATCATTGATTGCACGTGGTGACGAAGGAACCGGTTGGAGCCTTGCCTGGAAAATAAACTTCTGGGCCCGTTTTCGCGATGGTAACCATGCCTGGAATATGGTTCAAATGTTGCTTAGGCCTACTGGTCAGACGGGTACAAAAATGACGGGTGGTGGTTCATATCCCAATCTTTTCGACGCACATCCGCCATTTCAGATTGACGGTAATTTTGGAGGTGCCTCGGGTATTGTAGAAATGCTGATGCAAAGTCATCTCAATGCAATTGATATCTTGCCTGCACTTCCTGATGCAATTCCTAATGGACATATTCGTGGAGTAAGGGCCCGCGGAGGATTTGACCTTGATTTTGAATGGAAAGATGGACAATTGGTTCGTTTAAAAGTGCTTTCAACCGCCGGATACCCGTTGACAATTCGTTATGGTGATATAAATTACACTGTGGCTACGAAAAAGGGAGAAGTACTTCAATTTAATCACGATTTAAAAAAAATCTAGATGGCTTCGGTCTAAATGCTTCTGGCAAGATATTTGATTCTGAGGCATTAGAAAATTCCGTTTGCGGCAACGGGATGTCTTAAAATAGTCTATCTTAGCACGCGGTTTTTAAACTAAAAATGAATTAAACTTTCAACAAAGATGAGAAAGATTGTAATACTTGTAATTCTGGTTGTTATTTCGTTTGGCACGTATGCGGCCAAAGGTAATTGGGATAAACTCTTTAACGGAAAAGATTTAACCGGTTGGGAACGACTGAACGGAACGGCTGAATATACGATTGTAAATGGCGAAATTGTGGGAACGAGTAAAACAAATTCTCCCAACACTTTTCTGGCTACAAAAAAGATATTTGGGGATTTTATTCTCGAATACGAAATGAAAATGGACACAGGTCTCAATTCGGGTGTTCAGATCAGGTCGTTAAGTACGCCTGATTATAATAATGGGCGTGTACATGGATATCAGGTTGAATGTGACGACGCTCCAAGAGGCTGGTCGGCAGGTATCTATGATGAGGCCCGCAGAGGTTGGCTTTATCCGATGGAATATAATCAGGCAGCGAAGAAGAGCTACAAGCGTGCGGAGTGGAATAAATACCGCGTTGAAGCAATCGGGAACTCTATCCGTACATGGTTGAACGATGTCCCATGTGCCAACCTTATTGACGATATGACCCCTGCCGGATTTATTGCACTTCAGGTTCATGCGATCGGAAAAGAAGTTGCCAATGCTGGTAAGACGATTTCATGGAGAGATATCCGGATTATGACGAAAGATCTAGAAGCCAATCGTAAGAAAATGGATAAAAGTGTAGCCGAAGTAAGCTATCTTAATAATACCCTCACGGATAATGAGAAAACCAGTGGTTGGAAATTACTTTGGGATGGAAAAACCACAAACGGGTGGCGTGGTGCAGGTTTGGCCACTTTCCCTGATAAAGGATGGTCAATCGAAGATGGAATGCTTATTCCAAATAAAGGTGAGAATAAAGGTGGCGGAGATATAGTTACCGTAAAAAAATACAAAAACTTTGTTCTTGAAGCCGATTTCAAAATTACAGAAGGGGCGAACAGCGGGATTAAATATTTTATCCAGTCGGAACCGGGGAAACCAAATACTGTAGGATTTGAATTCCAGGTTCTTGATGATGCCAGGCATCCTGATGCCAAATTGGGCATTGATGGGAATCGCACCCTTGCATCACTCTACGATTTGGTAAAAGCTGATTCAAGAGTTTTTGACCCTGCCCAACCGGTTAAAAGGGTGAACGGAGTTGGACAGTGGAACCGCGCAAGGATTGAGGTTAACGGTAAAAAGGTGGCCCATTATCTTAATGGCGTTAAGGTTCTCGAAATTATTAGAGGATCTGATTCGTTTAAAGAGCACATTGCCCAAAGTAAATTCAACAAAGCTCCGGGTTTTGGTGATATTGATGATGGCTATATCCTTTTGCAGGATCATGGAAATGAAGTGGCCTTCCGCAATTTAAAAATCAGAGAATTATAAGTCTTAAATTCTTTGCTAAATAAAAAAGCTCGCCGGATTCCGACGAGCTTTTTTAATCCTGAAAATCCACTATTTTAACTTATTTCAATATATTTCGACACATTTCAATATTGTTTAAAAATGGCAACCTATTATAAAACAATGGATAGTCCGATCGGAGTATTAATGCTTGGTTCGGATGAATGGCAGCTTAAATCAATTTCATTCGATGCGGAATATATAGAAAATGAGTCATATATTCCTGGTATATTGATAACTGCTGAAAAACAGCTCGAAGAATACTTTTCCGGAAGCCGCAAGGTCTTCGATTTGCCAATTGATCCTGAAGGTACTGAATTTCAAAAAAACGTTTGGAAGAAGGTTGCTTGTGCAAGTTTTGGTACAACCAAAAGCTATGTTGAGATAGCACGTGAGGTAAATTCTGAGAATTCAAGCCGAGCAGTCGGAATGGCAAATGGAAAAAATCCATTACCAATCATCATCCCCTGTCACCGCATCATCGGACATAATGGAAAACTGACCGGTTATGCAGGTGGTCTGGAACGTAAAAAATGGTTGTTACTTCATGAGCAAAATCATTCGGTGATTAACAGACTGTTCTGAATCCCATCATCGTTTCTCTCTCCCTCTCAGTCATTAAGTCTCTCTCTCTTCAGATTCCCAATGGATTGTGTTCGTCAAATCCGAAATTTTTACTGCTTCCCATGCCGGTAATCCGAAATTCTGAACTGCTTCTGATAATCGTTTCAGGCATTAATCGTTGTCCGGCCGGATGAATCAAACCTGGATCGTCGGCTCCCGGATTTTTTATTGTTGGTGCTATTGGGTAAGCATTCATTAACCCGGCAGGATATGGAACCAGTAGACGGGTTAATTCTGACAATGGAAGACTGTTTGACAACCAATTTTTTTCCTCGCTGCGATGGAGGATGACAGGGCATCTGTGGTGCGGAATCATTTGTAACAATTCATTCGCAACAGTTGTGATGATGGCAAACGAATGAATCAATTCACCCGATTCAGGGTTTTTCCACCTATCCCAGATTCCGGCGAAAGCAAATGGACGGGCTTTGTCGCGTAAATAAACTACAAATGGTTTGTTTAATTTCTCTTTTTCAGGCCCTTCAATAAATGCATCAGCTGGAATCAGACATCGCTGACTTCTGATCGGCTTACGGAATGCAGGTTTTGTGATGATTCCCTTCGCTCCGGTATAATTTGGATTGTTATCTGAATTGTGGTCGCCTTCAGAACGTGCATTGATAAACATGCTTGGTTTCGTCATCCATGAAGGTGTCATTCCAAACCGAAATAGTTGAATTTCATGTGGATGGTCGTTTGTGATTACTGGAGCATATTTTCCTGGTGCAATATTATACGAAGGAATAAGGTTAATCGTGTCGGGGACGCTTACCCCAAAACGTTTTTCAAGAACCTCTGCTTTCTGGATAAGGATATATCTTCCACACATTTCGCCTGAGATATTTTTATAAAAATACGAAATTATGGTTCTAGTTCGATTCGTGCATGAGAAAAAAATTACGCGTTACTAAAATTTCATGAATGAAAGACTGGCAATTGGCAGCTGGCAATTTACAGAAAGCCACCTATTACCAGTTGCTGGATCGCTGGAACTGTATATAAAAATCTTGCATTTTTTATTGGGCAATTATTCCTTAAATAACTCTCTATACTCCGATGGTGATTTTCCGATAAATCTTTTAAACTGGCGGTTGAAATTTGAGAGATTATTGAAGCCTGACTCATTGCTGATGTTTGCAACCGTTTGAATTCCATGCTTTAAAAACTTACATGAATAATTAATTCTTAATTCGTTAACAAATTGTGCAAATGTTTTGCCGGTTTTTTGTTTAAAAAATCGACAGAAAGCGGCGGAATTCATTCCCGCAATTGATGCAACCTCCTCCAGCGAAATTTTCCTGTTGTAATTCCGGGTTGTGAACCTGTAGATCTTCGCCATTCGCGGTTCTCCCAAATCGTCTATTGAATTGGTATAATCAGTTGTAGCAATTGGGCGCGATTCGGAATTTCCAAGGTAATGGATCAATTTTACGAATAAAAGGTGGCGTTCCATTCCGCTCGTTTTAAGCATTTTCCCGAGAATTTTACCTCCTTTTACTGTATTTTCGGACGCAAAACTTAGTCCTGAGGTAGCACGATTCAATAATTTTTTAACCGATCCGAATTCAGGGCGCTGCAACTGTGATGGCGGAAAATAACTTGGCGGAAATTGAACAACGATTGCATTGACTATAAAATTAGGGTCATTATTATAAAATACCTGATCGTTCATATAAAAATGGGGGAGCTTACTACCAAATATGGATAAGTCACCGGGGCCGAACTCTACAACGGAATCGCCGACAAACTTTTTGCCAAAACTTTTAATTACATATACAATTTCGTATTCATCGTGGAAATGCCACGGAAAGGTAAAATGAGGGAAGTTATCGTACTTGATCAAAAAAGAGCTATCGACAGGATAATTAATGACTTCTTTGAATGGTTTCATATCTGCAAGTTTAATTAGATGAGCGGATATCACCCGGGTTTATTATGTGGCAAATATAGTATTTGCATTTGCAAAAAAAATATCAGATGGATATTTTGATTCTGAATATTATTGTAAATAATAATTAACCAGTGTTAAAAAATGGTTTTTTATTAAAGTGACTAACTATTGTTCCGGTTTACAAACAATTAATTCAAATTTATTTATGGAAAAGAAAAATCGAGAAAATGCGAGTTGCATGCTTTGGTTGAACAAAACGTCGGGAGCTGTTTTGCTTTGTGCTCTGATTACTTTGTTCAGTCTGCTTTCGCTCCCGGCGAATGTCATGGCACAATCAACGAAAGCTGTTAAGGGTAAGGTAATTGCCAAATCAGGAGAAGCCTTACCAGGGGTTACTATTATTGTAAAGGGGACAACTACAGGTACCGTTACGGACGTTGATGGTAACTATACTTTGGCTGTTGGAAACCCAAATTCAACTTTGGTTTATTCATTTATTGGATTTAAATCCATTGAAATGGCAGTGGCAAACCAAACAGTTATTAATGTTACGTTGGAAGAAAGCACGCTTCAGGTTGATGAAGTCGTTGCAATTGGTTATGGTAGTGCTAAAAAGAGAGACCTGACCGGCTCTGTGGCATCGGTTAAAACTGAACGGCTCGAAAATGAAAAACCGCAATCTGTGCAGGATATCCTTCGTGGAAACATTGCCGGTTTGAGTGTTGGTTTTTCATCTCTTGCAAAAGGAGGTGGCGACCTTGAAATCAGGGGTGACAATACGCTTAAAACAGGTTCTTCTCCATTGATTGTTCTTGATGGTGTTATTTATCAGGGAGGAATGGAAGATATCAATCCAAATGATATCGAAACGATTGATGTATTAAAGGATGCCTCTTCTTCTGCTGTTTATGGCGCAAGAGCAGCAAATGGTGTGGTTATAGTTACCACAAAAAAGGGAAAACAAGGAAAGCCGATGATTAACCTGACTTCAAGTGTTGGTATTGCTGCAATAGCGACGCTGCAGGATGTTCATGATCCTTACGATTTTATTAACTGGCGTACCGACGTAATGAAATCATTGAATTATTACAATGCTGCTACCAATCAAAAGCAATACAAATTTGATGATCCAACTAAGTTACCTTCTGGTGTAACGGAAGCGATGTGGAGAGATGGCTCAACGGGTGAACTATTGGATATTTGGTTGCCACGATTGGGCCTTTTACCGGTTGAGCTTAAAAATTACAAAGCCGGAACACCCACGAATTGGAACGATATGGTTTTTCAGAATGGTCTAAGGCAGGATCACAATCTTTCGTTATCCGGTAAAAAAGATGAAATAAGCTATTATTGGTCACTGGGTTATAATAAAAATGAAGGTGTTATTGTTGGTGATGATTTTGCCGCTATCCGAAGCAGGCTTAATTTAGATGCCAAAGTAAACGATTGGTTAAATGTAGGTGTGAATGTACAATTTGCAAATCGTGATGAAAGCGCTATCCGGGCTGACTGGACAAGAATTGTATCTAACTCTCCTTGGGGTTCAATATACAAAGATGATGGTGTAACTTTAAGAATTAGTCCGGTTGATGACCTGGGTCGCGGTGCCAAGCATCCTTTGTATGATAAGATATTTCAGAGTCGCAGAAAGGAATATAACACATTGACTAATAATTTATATGCAAAAATTAAATTACCTTTTGGGATTTCCTATCAAATGAATTTTGCTCCACGCTTTGAGTGGTATGAATATATGAACCATCAATCGGCTCTTCATGAAGAGTGGGCCAAATTTGGTGGTCAGGCAAACCGCGAACAAAGTAAAATCTATAGCTGGCAGTTGGACCACTTGATTAAATGGAATAAAACATTTAAGGAGATTCATCAATTCGATGTTACCTTGCTTGCTAATGCTGAGAAGTATCAAAGCTGGCAAAACTCCATGTCGACGCAAGGGTTTTCTCCTACTGATGCCCTGGGTTTTCACAATATGAGTGCAGGGAAAAGTACATCGAACAGTATCAGCAGTAATGATGAATACAGTACCGGCGATGCGTTAATGGCTCGTGTGTTCTATTCATATCGAAGCAAATACATGTTGACACTATCTGTTCGTCGTGATGGTTATTCTGCTTTCGGACTTCGGAATCCTCGTGGAACATTCCCTTCTGCTGCTTTGGGTTGGGTTATTTCGGACGAAGCTTTTTTTAAGAACAACATCCTTACCTATACCAAACTTCGTGCCTCATGGGGTGAGAATGGTAACCGTGAAGTCGGCCGGTACGATGCCTTATCTTCTATGAGTATTGGTAAATACCCCTATCAAACACTTTCTGGAACTATTTACGAAAGCAACCAGTTGTATGTTAATAGGATGGCAAATCCAGACCTGAAATGGGAAAAGGGCCGTGCTTTAAATTTCGGTTTGGACTACTCTATCAAAGACGGCTTGTTCGACGGGTCGATTGAATACTATAAGATGAATACGCTTGACCTTTTGGTCGACAGGAAGTTACCGGATTTATTAGGTTTTAATTCAGTGGCAACAAACCTTGGCGAATTGGAAAATAATGGGTTCGAGTTTACACTAAATGCCAGAATAATTGATCATACAAATTTCAAATGGCGCAGTGCTTTTAATATTTCCTATAACAAAAACAAAATTGTCCACCTTTATGGCGATCAGGTCAATGTTAAGGATGCCCAAGGCAATATAATTGGTACACGCGAGGGTGACGATACGAGCAATAAATGGTTTATCGGACATCCTATAAGCCAGATTTGGGAACCTAAGATTTTGGGAGTCTGGCAAAAAGGTGAAGAGACAGAAGCTGCCAAATATGGCCAATATCCTGGCGACTTCCACCTCGAAGATGTTGATAATAGCGGTAAAATAAATGAATTGGACAATCAGTTTCAGGGACAAACAGAACCACTATACCGCTGGAACCTGCGTCAGGAGTTTAATATTTATAAAAACTTCGATCTTTCTCTTTCATTCTATTCCAATTGGGGACATTATGGAGCTTACAACGTGGCAAAAAACCGCGATGGATTTCCCGAACGCGTGAATGCCTATATCACACCATATTGGACACCTGAAAATCCAACAAATGATTATGCCCGAATCTATTCCAACGAGGGTGGTGCTACATTTAATGTTTGGAGAAACAGATCATTTATTCGGTTCGATAATATTAGTCTTTCTTATACAGTTCCTCAAGCTTTACTGAAAAAAGTTGAAATCAGTAACCTCAAGATTTTTGGGACAATCAGAAATGTTGGCTATTGGGCACCAAAATGGAAATTCTGGGATCCTGAACAGTATCGCAATCCCGATGACAATAATAACCTTACGAACGGTCCTTCGCCCCGTACTTTTACTTTGGGAATCAACTTAACACTGTAATTCACTTAAAAAGCTATTTACAAATGAAGACAAAAAATATAAATTCATTTCTTCGAATCCTGCTTTTCATCCCTTTAGCAATGGGGATGGTGAACTGCAGTGAAAAATGGTTGGAACCGAAAC
>JBBRZE010000098.1:0-15800 GCA_038236995.1 Bacteroidales bacterium
TCTCTATTGTTTCCCGAAGGGAATGGAGATCAATAGAAAATAAATAGGAAATATAATATTGCCCGTAGGGCATTAACATTCACCTGTATATGTCAATCCCTTACGGGGAAATTGGTTTTTGGCTAAATGATTTTCTATTGGCATTTATTCCCTCCGGGAAAAAGAACGACAAAACGGATGTTTTATTTTTCAACATAATTGAATAATTTTCCCCATCAGTGAATCATATCAATAGAACAATCGTATAATCAGTGATATTCCCTGACAGGGTATTAACAAAACAAAACTATGGCAAACACCTATTCTCAAATTTATCTGCATTTTGTGTTTTCGGTTCAAAATCGGATCTCTTTAATTGCACCAAAGTGGCAAGATGATTTATACAAATATATGAGTGCAATTATTTCAAATAATGGCCATAAAACATTTGCCATTAATGGAATGCCAGATCATGTCCATGCGCTTGTAAGCATGAATCCAAAACAAGCACCATCAGATTTAATGCATGATGTAAAGCGAAGTTCCTCACTATGGATAAATGAAAATCGTTTAGTAATGGGAAAATTTTCATGGCAGGAAGGTTTTGGCGTTTTCAGTTATGGAAAATCGCAAGTGCCCGATATAGCTAATTACATTGAACAACAAAAAAAGCATCATGAAAAACGTTCGTTTATTGAGGAATACATTCAATTTTTAAAACTATTTGAAATTGAATACGATGAGCGGTATTTTTACAAACCGATAGAATGAACCTATTCATCCTTTATTGGATAATGTCTTCTTAATTTTTAAATTGCGGATCTTAAAATACGATTGGAAATCGCCTGACCCGGGTCAGGCGATTTCCAATCGCGGAAGAATAGCACCAACCACCCCAACAACCTACCATTCTCAAATGCTCACATCACCATCTGCATAATTGCTGCAGACCAGTCGGAAGTACCATCTTTTGTGACATACGCCACACGAAACCAATGAAGAAACATCGGATTTAAATCAGAAATTTCCATCATTGCACGGGTTGTGAAGCCGGCATAGATCCATTTCGATTCATCGGGCAATGGAATGCTCTCGCAATATTGCCAGACGTACGTTTTGGCGCCCACTGCCGCTTTTCTCCGTAGTACTACTGAACCTGTCTTTTCGCCTAACGACGCCTTAAACTCGGGCCGTTGTGCGGGTGCAGGCTGCTTCGACATACTAAACCCGGAACTCAGGATCAGATGCTCGTCGCCTTCTGCAATCCTGTCAACATACAGCGCCTGTTTACGCATCAGATAGATCCATTTTGTTTCAGTCTGATGCATCTTCGCTGTTTCAGGCGGGCCCCCTTTTGCTGCCGCTACGCTATCCTGTTCAAGCTTATCGGTCGCTGCTTTTAAATCGGGTAATAACACCTCGGGGGTTGTAAAGCCTGGATTTTCATTCAGGCCGGATTCCACTTGTCTCCCCTTCGCAATTTTTTCGGCGACAGGAGAACTAACAAAGTCTAATATAACATGAAAATTTTTCATGACATTTAACTTATTAGGTTTTTGTTTAAAATAATCAATTAAATATCCATTTGATTGGCCGGTTATTGGGTTGTATTTTTATCAATGATGTCAATGAACGAAGCAGTTGTATTTCGACTGCCCGGTACAGCGGACTGAACAGATCCCGTTCCCCGTATGTTTTCGCCACAATTTGTCGGGGCAAAACTGAAATCCGAATAAAAGGAGGTCCTCTACTACCTAACAGACGTCCTTTAGTAACAAATGGAGGTCCTTTACTACCTAACAGACGTCCTTTAGTAACAAAAGGAGGTTCTTTACAACAAAACGGACGTCCTTTAGTAACAAAAGGAGGTCCTTTACAACATAATGGACGTCCTTTCGTAACAAAAGGAGGTCCTTTACAACAAAACGGACGTTCTTTAGCAACAAAAGGAGGTACTTTAGCAACAAAAGGAGATCCTTTACAATAAATTGGTGTTAAAACTTATTCGGTTGTGGTTTTTTCTGTAAATAACGGGGTCCAGACTGGTCAATGAACGAATGCTGCCGAATGTCCGAAAGCATTACTTATGGTTGGAACCCCTTGTTTTACCAATGATCTTAAGTTAAAACGATTGGATAGTCCCTGATTTTAATAAAATGAAATCTTAATCAAATATAAATGCATAATTATCCGGATACAATAGCGTAAATACACTATATTTATGTCCAAAATTAAAATTATATCAATTATGGAGCCTTTACCTGAAGACAGTTCAGCCGAATGGTACAAACGTGAAATTAATTTTATCCGGACCACCGGTCTTATCTATCCCCCGTTCGTCTATTCGAACGAACTGTCGCGTCCGGGCGACATCAGTTCGTGCCGAACGAGTGGCATTAATCAGTTGGGGCTCGATTTTATTGGTTACACGCAGGCCGAGGTCGACCTGCTTGGATTCGGTTTTTATGCGATGGTGGTTCATCCGTACGATATGGAACTGCAAAAGATCAGTTTGGCGCGTAATCGGGTGGTTGTATTCGGAGATGGTACGTTCGACTTTCACCTGTTCAAGCCAAAGGATCACGATCGTTACAGTATATTTTATTGTCCAAAACTCATTGTAGAGGTATTTGGCGACGGAACAATGAAAAAGATACTGGTCAGTGCCTATCAGCTCAATGATATGACCTATGCCGAGCATGAGCTGCAGCAGGCTGAAAAAGAGGTCAGCCGGCAGAAATACAATGTGAAACTCAGCGGCCTGACCGCCCGTGAACGGGAAGTATGGCACCTGATTGTGAATGACAAGTCGAATAAAGAGATAGCAGATCAGTTACATATCAGCATAAATACGGTAAATATCCACCGGGTCAACCTGATGCAGAAACTCGGTGTCCATTCGCTTTCCGCGTTGATGGCACTGGCTTACAGAAGCGGGGAGTTTTAAGTTAATTAAAGAATGAAGGAATGAAAACATCAAAAAATGGCAGGAAAAGTTTTGATAAATAAAAATAACTAACAAGAACATATTTAATTATAAAAGATTAAATTTGGAGAACTAATTACTGATGAAAAAGATAACGTGGATTATGAAAGAAAAAATTCACCACAAAAATTATTGATTAGTGCAATAGTTAATAAGCTTACATCAAAGAAGAAATATGTTGTACTATTTGAATAACAGCCTCTGTAATACAATCTATAAGATGTTAACAATAAACTAAAAATGCCTTACGATATTTGAAATGACAAAATCAATTGATGAAATATTACCTCATAAAATAGATTCTGAAATATCAGGATTGCTGATAAATTTTTCAGATTTAATTAATGAAGTTGTTAATTACGGTACACATATTCTAAAATGGTTAATTGAAGATTCAAAAGATGGGGATGAACAAATCCCTTTAATAATGTTTTTTCGAGAAATGTTGGAGAAAGCAGATTCAATTTCTATTTTAATTAGAAACTCATCAGTCGATCCTGCAAAGGTGATTTTGCGGAGTTTATTTGAATTGCATCTTTATATTTCATATTTGACTGAAAACCATTTCTCTGATCGATCTATGGCTTTTCTAGTTTGGAATACAAAAAATAAAATACAAATAAATCGCGCCTTTTATAAAGAGAATCAAGAATCAAAGAATTTGCAAAAACAATGTGAAAATGACGATATATTATTTGATTCAAATATTCTTCAAGATCTCCCATCACCAAAACTTATTCTTGATAATCTAGCTGCACTTTTAAAACGACCAGAATACCAAAAAGCACTAAAAGAATTTGAAAAGACTAAGACAAGGATGAAAAGAAATCCTACATGGTATAGCTTATTTAACGGACCAAGTAATATTCAACAACTTGCCTCATATTTAAAAATATCTTTATTATATGAATTTGTGTATAGATATTGGTCTGGCAGTGTTCATAGCACAGACATTATTAATGGAAAGATTGTTAAAAGTAAAAATTCAATCGGTGACGAAGACAAAGTTTCTGCTGACATAATTCAAATAAGATTACCAAAAGATGCTCAACATGTAGCTGCTTATACTTTGATATTAATAATCAAAACATTTAACGTAATAATGGAAACTAAAATATCTAAAAATAAAGTGCTATATAACGCATGGTATTTTTCTATAAGAGATCAATTGTTCAAAGTGACAGGAAAAGATCAATTGATTAAAATCAAATACTAAATAAAATAATTTCAAAATTTTAAGGCTAAAAATAACTAATATGAAAACGGTAATTAATCTCAATTTTCAAATGGCTTCAAAAGGGGAAAGACCAATTGATATGTCCATGAATCGTGAAAGTATTGTAATGGAAAATATAGGTAACATTCCTTCAGTTGGAGATTTTGTTTGCTTTGACAATGAAGATGATATTGAAGTACCTTATAAAGTTAAGTCTCGACTTTTTGAATATCGATACAATGATAAAAATGATTATTGGTCAATAAATGCAAATGTAGTGGTTGAAAAACAGGTCCAAGAATTGTATAATATGTTAATAAAAATGTGAAATCTATATACACATAAATTTGATGAGATATTAGCTGAAGATCCCCTGGCCTATAATGCCATAAATGGTTGCATAGGCCCGATTTTATCAGACATATAAACAAGTTATGCAAAATTTTATGGAGACATGATTATGCAAATAATAATGGATTACATCACAATAGTAAATAATTGATATGAAAACAATTGGCATCTTGATTCTCAGTCTGATTTTCAGCAACCTATTATTCTCGCAAGAGCTTAAAGTAACAGAAATTAAAACAGATGTGAATGAGGCAACTGTATTTATTGAAGGTGCCCAGGTTATTCGGAAAAAGAACGTTGATTTAACTCAGGGAAAATCAATTCTGAAATTTGTAAACCTATCGCCTTTCATTGATCCTAAGAGTGTTCAGATAAAAGTTGAGGGAGAGGTAACTGTATTATCGGTTAATCATCAGCAGAATTATTTGGACAAGATGGAAAAACCCAGGGAACTTCAGGATATAGAAAAATCGCTTGATGCCGTTGAATCAAAAATAAAACAGGAGAACACATACCTGTTGATTATCAGCGAAGAACTGGCATTTCTTCAGGAAAACAGGGCCATAGGGGGTAAAAATGAGCAGATTAGTATTACCAATCTTCAGCAGGTTTCTGATTTCTATAGTAACAAGCTTACCGCTTTAAAACTTAAAGAGATCGAAAGAAATAACACGCTTGAAGATTTGAATAAACAAAAAACCAATATTCAAAACCAGGTTAAAACATTAACAAGTAAAAAGGAATACCCAACAGGAGAGATACTTGTTAAAGTTGATGCGAAAAAAAACGGGTTGTTTTCTTTCGAGATTTCATATGTTGTGGCGAATGCCGGATGGTTTCCTTCTTATGATATCAGGGTGAAAAATATCAACGAACCAGTTCAGTTGATTTACAAGGCCAATGTAAAACAAGATACAAAAGAAGACTGGATCAATGTAAAATTAAAGTTTTCATCTGCCGATCCGAATGTTTCAGGTGTGGCGCCCGAACTAAAAACTTATTTTTTGAATTACAATTCATTACCTCCAACTTACAAACTAACAGCTAATAGTGTAACCGGGAAAGTAACTGATAACAAAGGAGAACCATTACCAGGGACAATGGTGATTGTTCAGGGTACTACAATTGGAACGGTTTCCGACATGGAAGGGAAGTACACAATCACCATCCCAAACAATGCAAGCCAGTTAACTTATTCATTTATCGGTTTTAATTCACAAACGTTGCCTATTACCGGCAGTACAATGAATGTTGCGTTGGAGGAAAGTGTATTGGCTTTGAACGAGGTTGTGGTTGTTGGTTACGGTGTTAAAAATGAGAGCTCAGCATCAGATAATCTTCAGGGAAGGGTTTCAGGAGTATCAGTTAAAAAATCGGACATGAAAATTCGGGGAGCAAGCAGTCTGGCAATTCCAACAATGCAAATAGAAAAACAAACTACCGTGAATTTTGAAATTAAAACTCCCTATACGATTAAATCGGACAACAAAAACTATACGGTTGATATCGAGTTTTATGATCTGCCTGCAATCTATCAATACTACTGTGTTCCCAAAATTGACAAAGATGCTTTCTTAATTGCAAATATCATCGATTGGGAGAAATATAGCCTTCTGGAGGGTGAAGCCAACGTTTTCTTTGAGGAAACCTATGTGGGCAAAACGCTCCTGGATGTTCGTTTTGCTTCGGATACTTTACAGATATCATTAGGAAGAGACAAAAAAGTATCTGTCATCAGGGAAAAGGTCAAAGTCTTCACCACAAAACAATTTATCGGAAATAAAAAAGAGGAAACACGTACCTGGAAAACAACAGTAAAAAACAATAAGAATCAGGAAATTAATATTGTTGTTCTTGATCAGGTACCGGTTTCAACGGCTGAGGACATTGAAGTAAATGTGTTAAATATTTCAGGTGCAAAGCATGATACAGAAACCGGTGAAATAAAATGGGAGTTTTCATTAAAACCAGTTGATAAAAAGGAATTGGATTTGAAATATTCAGTTAAATATCCTAAATTCAGAAACCTTGTTATCGAATAAAAACCAGGCCAATAGCAAGCAACTTGCAAATCTGGTTTTCTGCTTCGTTGTCAGGAAAGAAGTAAATCGAAAAGCAACACTTCGCAGGAAGTTGATCGGTGAAATCCTACCCTGCAGGGAGATGAAAAATGTTATGGCTCAATATGACTTGTCCTAAAAATTTAAAACAAATGAAAATATTTAAACGGTTAATTCTTCTCTTCGTGTGTTTGCTGTTTGGTGTTTCACCTGGTTTTGCCCAAAAGGTTACAAACGATGATGTGCCTCAAACAATCAATGAATTACAGGACTCGATCCAAAAAATATTGATTGAAACGAAAACACCCGGGGCTGGCGTCGTAATGGTAGCTGGTGACAGTGTGGTTTTGCTTATGAAATATGGGATGGCGGATGTAAAAAACAACATTGATGTGGATGAAAATACCTTGTTCCGGCTTGGTTCAGTTTCAAAATTGTTTGTTGGACTGGCCATTTTGAAATTACAGGAAGAAGGTCGTTTAAGTTTAAAAGATAAGGTGAAGGATTTAATTCCTGATTTAAAAATCATCAATCCATGGGAAGATAAATATCCGGTCAGGGTTGAAAATCTTCTTGAACACACCGCCGGATTAAACAATTGGAGTTTAGCCGAATTAGGTTGCAACAATCCCAATCTTAAATCACTTAAGGCATCGCTTGAATATTATCCAAAAGGGAGAGTCGTAAAGTATGTTCCCGGCTCACGATCTTCATATAGTAACCTTGGTGTGAGTATTGCAGCCTATATCGTTGAAAAAGTTTCAGGGATGCCCTACGAAGTTTATGTTGACAACAATTTTTTTAAACCGATGGGGATAACAGATATGTCTTTCGGTATTTCGGATAAATATGAAAAGACGGGTGCAAAAGGATATGAGAACGGAAATCTGATGCCTTTTTTATATCCGCTTTATCGTCCTTCAGCAGGTCTTATTGGTTCTCCGAAAGACCTGTCATATCTACTTCGGTTTTTTATTCATCGCGGTAAAATAAATAACACTCAGCTACTTTCAGACGCTTCGCTGCAAAGAATGGAACAGGGTGAAAGTTTTACTGTTTCAAACTCAGATCTGTTTAATGATAATCCTGGTTTGACAAACATTGCAATACGTTACAGGGGTTTTGCGTATTATGGACATGGCGGACATGTTCCGGGAAGCAACGCTGATTTTCGCTATCTGCCGGAATACAACCTGGGGTTTGCTGTTACGATAAATGAAGAGGATCAAAGCATAATAGACAATAGAATATCAAGGTTAATAATGGCCTATCAGACGAAGGATTTACCAAAAGAATCAACGAAACCTATAAATGCTATCCGCAATTCAACATCAGACCTGTCGGGCTACTACCTGCCTGTCAGTTATAAATTTGAATTTATGAAGTTTTTCTTTAAAGTCAAACAACTTCAAAAAATCGTGTGTAAGGATGATACCATCTATCTTAAAAGTATTTTAGGTGAAAAATATAAAATAAAATTTATTCAAACAGGCAAAAATGAATTCAGATCAGCAGATAATAATAGAATAGGATTTATACAGGTAAACGACCCGGTAGCAGGTCAGGTAATATATGGCAACATAGGTATGTACAAAAAAACAGCATCGATTTATGCCTATGCATTGCTTGTTATATTCGGGGCATTTTATATTGTTGCTATAACTGCAATTATTTTTGCGGCACTTCGGATCCTGATTTTTCTTTTTGGTAAAAATAAAAACAAAAAAGCTTTATGGATTTGCCTGTGGCCCTTTATAAGTATCTCGTTTATTCTTGTTATCGTAGTTGCAATAATGCTGAGCATACAAACAAATATTGATTACTTCTTATTATTGGGGAATATTAGTCCGCTCTCCTTATTGATTTTCGCAGGTACGATTGGTTTTGCATTGGCTTCTTTCTGGTCGGTTTATTTCATTTTCAAAAATCGGCGCGTGAAAATGTCGAAGATCTTTTATTACCATTCGGTGATGGCAGCGATCTTTAATTTAATATTAACAATTTATTTTATTGGGAACGGAGTAATTGGTATTTCAACCTGGTTATAAAAGAGCCGATACTTAATTTCAACGAAGCCATCACAATGTATAAAAACAGTAGCAGAAGAGGTCATAAATTTAAAGGTTGTAACTCACTTCAACTTTGTTGTATTCTGACAGGTGTGAAGACCGCAATCGGCGACTATTCTTATATGAAACGTTGACAGGATCCCGCCCCGGGGGTAATTGCGGGATGTTGTGTGGCATTTTAGGAGATTGTGTGATCAAATAATTAATAAAAAATTGGAATATGAGATTTATACTAAATGAATTCCCTGATGATGACAGCTTTCAACCTGATGAAAATTGGATACCATTGAAAGAATCAACCAACTTATGGATTATTCAATTACAGGCACTCCCATTTGTGATTATAAATATGGTATTAATGATCGTTTTAATGAAATTGATTGGCATAAACTTTAAACTGAATATAATTACAATGTTAATTTCATTTTTGGTTTTTATGCCGGTACATGAATTTATTCATGCTCTTTTCTTTCCTGAAAGCTTAAGTTCAAAGAAGGTCTATTTTGGTTTCACGACGAAAGGATTTGCACTATTTGCAGCTTATACCGGCGAAATGAAAAGAAACACTTTTATTAAAAGTTTACTTGCTCCGTTTATAATTATATCAGTGTTGGGTTTTGCTTATCTTTTATTATTTGGGAGCAATGAGTTGGTAGAACATATAATTGCATTCAATGCAGCAGGAGCATGCGCCGATTGTTTAGGTGTTTTTCTTATAGCAACACAGGTTCCCGGGCAATCAATGGTAAGGAATAAAAAAATTAAGACTTTTTGGAAAGCAGATAACAGCGCCACACTAAATACGGTATAGCAAATAAGGGTTTCTGAGGCAGGCAATACTCATCACCCGCATCAATTGCGACCTGGTTGATGGGAATGCAGTTCAGCAATTCCTTACCAGCCATAATGCCAAACATACCCAATATTTACAAACCCGGATGAACACCGTAACCATTATAAATGTTTTGCATCCAATGATATATAACCTTAAGTTTTAATCTTATGAAGAACTTATTAATCGTCTTTTTGGCGACACTATCGTTCAGTGTAATTTCATGTAAAAAAGAATGAAAATATTGAAACGGTTAAAATGCGCATTAACCACTTTCAGCAACCGGTAATGAATCAGGAACTCTTTAATGGGTTATCATATATTGTGCAGGAAGGTGATGGCATTGGAAAGGACAACTGGAATGGATTTTCCAATATTATTGCAGGATTTAATTATGAACTGGGATATGTATATGACCTGGAAGTTCAGAAGAAGCTTATTGAAGATCCGATGATCGATATGCCGGATGCTGAATACTCTTTAATCCGAATTCTTTCAAAGACAAAAGTACCTCAGGCGACAACATTTGATATCACCCTGACGATTCGTTCCGCTAACGGATTTGCGTCGGTGGTAACTAAAAACGAAATTTCTAAATTCTCGCTGTTGGGAGAAACTGAAATAGATTGCGGAGACTTGTGTGGTACGCTTGAAGCAAACATTAAGAACAAAAATGGACTGATCGGGACCTTTGTGCATATTGATGATAAAACAATACAACTGGTAACCTTGAAACCATAGGAAAAGTAACTATTGGTATCAGCAAACTACCTGTTAATGCGGGTTTCGGTACCTCGTTGACAGAAAATAAGTATATTTAAAATGTTCTTCATAGATCGTTTATTGGTGAATTCTCGCGCAACGAGTAGCTGCGTACTGTGTGTGTAACTTTTAAAAAATAGCGTGATGGTTCAGAGGTTCAATTTATAAGCAATCTTAAAAAGATGAAGAGAAGCAGTTATTTATTTAAACATGCCAGTAAACATGAATTTGCAAAAATATGGGGGGAACAATAGGATCGATAATAATACGGCGAACAAGTTAACGAATGTATTATTTGTAATTTATTTGGTTGCATTATGGTGGATTTTAGTATTTAAATTGGGTGTGCGATTTTCTTATATGGGAGATAGGAGCGTAAACTTAATTCCGTTTAGGGAACTTTTAATTTTAAACAGTCAAATTGGTTTTGGTGAAATAATTATGAATGCAGTGATTTTTGTGCCGCTTGGTATATATGCAGGCGTTTTATTTAAACGATGGACTTTTGGAAAAAATGTTTTCTTATTCTTCTTAATTAGTTTACTGATTGAAGGATTTCAATTTATTTTTAGTGTTGGGGCTTTTGATGTAACAGATATAATTACCAATACTACAGGCGGGATAATTGGATTATTGATATTTAAAGTAATTGAAAAAGTATTCAAAAATAATCTCAAAGCACAAAAATTTATAAACATAGTTGCTGCAATAGGAACTGTCATAATGATTTCCTTGTTATTTTTACTAAAATTAAACATGCTGCCAATTAGATATCAATAATAAATTCCAGGTATTACAAATCTTTTAAGCATAATCGTCGCAGCATTTTTCTTATTTTTACTTATGAAGAAAAACCACATTATAAGATTGTCGGATATCGAATAAAAAACATGCTCTGACAGCAAAATACCTTTCATATTGGATTTCAGTTCTTCGTTGAGAGGAAGTGGCTTGTTCTTTTGATTGTAATTGGGGGCTGTTGAAATACCCGGGCAGCAGGATTCTCTATTGTTTAAAGTAGGGAATGGATCAATAGAAAACAGATAAGATATAAAATATTGGCTGTATGGCATTAATATTCAGCTGTATATGTCAATCCCTGACGGGGAATAAATTATCTCAGCATCAGTTTTCTATAGGCATTTATAGGTAGTCCCTAAAGTTCTGTGAAACGCTGTGCAATAAATTGTTTCACAGAGTCAAACAGTGTAGACACGGAGATCCACAGTGTAAAAAATGCCATGTAAGATAGTGCTCTCCATCTGGCCTTGAAGACCTTATTTTCCCGTACCAAACCTTAGTAGTAAAACGGAAACCCCACCTTCACCAACCTTATTTCCTTATTATTCTGCATTATCAGGCCGAAATTCCCTGTATTAATAACCGATTAAATAAGGTAATATTATGTGGTTTGTACTTCGGCTACTAAGGTTTAAAAAATGGAATAAGGTTTTTTTCTGTACATCCGGGGTTGAAAAGGTTCTTTGCGAACCTGGTGCCTGTCCTTGTGAACTTTATGGTGAATTTTTAACACAAGGAACACAAAGGTTGCACAAAGCACGCGGGTTTTAGGTCTTCCATGATTGAAATGGTTCTTTGGTTAAACTTCGTGTAATAAATTGTTAGAGGTACACGGAGCAGACACGGAGATCCACCGTGTTAAAAACGCCATTGGAGACAGCTACTGTCCCTCCGGAGTTGATACTTTATTTTCCTGAACCAAACCTTAGTAGCAAAACAATAACCCCACCTTCACCAACCTTATTTTCTTAGTATTCTGCTGTAACAGGCCGAAATTCCCTGTATTAATCACCGATTAAATAAGGTAATATTCTGTGGTTTGTACTTCGGCTACTAAGGTTTAAAAAATGGAATAAGGTTTTTTTCTGTACATCCGGGGTTGAAATGGTTCTTTGCGAACCTGGTGCCTGGCCTTGTGAACTTTATGGTGAATTTTTAACACAAGGAACACAAAGGTTGCACAAAGCACGCGGAGATTCACAGCGTTATAATGCCTATTGAGATAGCCTTTAAAAGGTAAGTCATTAACAAAACGACATCTTTTAGTTTTCATTACTACAAAGATTCAGCTGCTATGCAGCCGTTCTCGTTGCAGTCCAGCATGTTGGTGATTGTCGGTTAATGCATTCCATCTGTTTCTAAGGCAACTGACTGGCGACATTTTCATTCTTCGGATTTTTACCGAACAACAGTGGAAAAAATAAAAAGTATTAGGATTTCCATATTCAATATTGTATGTTTGCTACGGAAGTTCAAATAAAAAACTAAAACTTATACATCTTTTAAAAGCCAAACTTACAAATTCAAAAGATGCCTTTTATTTCAGCTAAATTCACCTTAAAAACACCACCATGAAGACAAAATCTTTTTCCTTTTTCCTGATGCTTTTATTTTTAGTTTCTTCATTTTGTGCTCAGGCACAGAACAATCCATTAACCGGAGAATGGAAATTAAACAAAGAAAAAACTGTTTTACCTGATAGCCAGATATTTCTGTCGAAAATCAACATTCAGGTGAAGGGTGACAGTTTATTTACAACCCGTATTTACGAAGATGCTAACGGACAGGAATATCCTTTTGACGAAAACCTCAGCTTAAGTGGAAAAGAGAGCAAGATCGTTATTTATAACATGCCAAGAACAGCCAAAGCAACCCTTTCAAAGGCTGATGGATCAATTATACTTACGTCGACAACGACCTTTAACAATAATGGACAGGATGTCGACATGATGGCAGTAGAGACCTGGAAAGTTGAACAAGAAAGTAAGCTACTCTCTATCATCTCTAAAGATACAATACCAGGTAGAAATTATACTGTGACAAGTTTTTTCGACCAAGTTAAGTAGTCGTTAAATGATCAGCTTACGCTGTCTTTCTACCCGGTTTCTTAATTGATTTTGTCCAAATGCTAACTGCTTTGGACATTGTCTTTTTCCCTTAATTCGTAGAGACTGGTTGAGAAAAGTTTTCAAAAGAGTTGTTTTCTTACCGACACACCACCAAAATTTGATACATTTGTTATTGAAAATTAGAATAACTTATGCAAATTCCACTTAACCAATTTGAACAATATATCGACGAAACCATTCTGAAACGTGGTTTATCTTATTTTAAAAATGGACATATTCAAGAACCCGAAGAAATAAGCCCAGGCGAATATGAAGCTATCGTTGAAGGCACAGAAGATTACACTGTGCATCTAACCCTTAAAAATGAGATGATAACCGAATATGTTTGTGATTGCCCCTACGATATGGGTCCGGTTTGCAAACACGTAGTTGCGGTAATTTTTTACCTGCAACAGAATGAATTGGAACTGGACAAGAAAACTAAAAAGACCAAAACCGGAAAAACAAATAAAACAACAAAGCCTAAGTCCGTTGCCGAACAGGTGAACGAATTGCTTGAAAAAACTTCCTACGAAGAGCTTAAACTATTTATTAAAGAAAGTGCCTCGCAAAATCCCCCTTTCAGAAATTTGTTTTTATCGTCTTTTGCACAGCATAATTCCGATGAATCTAAGGATCTTTATGCAAAACAAGTAAGATCAATCCTCAAAACGGCTTCCGATAGGCATGGTTTTATCGATTGGTCTGCTTCAAGGCTTGTGGGCAATGCCGTTGACAATTTGTTGGTATCTGCTAAGAAACAAATTGATAATCGTAATTACAAAAGTGCCGTTTTTATGTGTACTGCTGTGATGGAACAAATGGTGGAAGTTTTTCAATATGCCGATGATAGTAATGGTAATATTAGCGGCTGTGTAGATGCTGCCTATGAAATGCTTTATCAAATTGCAGTTGAACAACAAGATGAGCAAATAAGGAAACTGATTATTGAATATTGTTTTACAGCTTTTGATAAACAGATATTTTCGGGTTGGGATTGGCATATAGGTGTTTTAAGGATGGCCTCAATTCTTTTAAAAACAAATGATGAAATTGAACATATTTTTACTCAAGTTGAAAAAGTCCAAGGGTCAGATTATGAAAGGGAAGCAGCACAAAGTTTAAAGTATGATATTTTATTAAAAACAAAAGGCGATAAAGAAGCAGAGAAATATTTAGAGCAAAATATTACTAATTCAAATATGCGTCGTGAGGCTATTCAAAAAGCTTTAAAGAATAGAAATTATGGAAAAGCTATTTCAATAGCCAAAGACGGTGTCGATTATGATTTGGAAGATAAACCCGGATTGGCAAAAGAATGGTACGATTGGTTACTTAAAATTGCACAAGCACAAAACGACAGCGAAAAAATAATTGAATATGCGCGTTTGTTAGTTATTGACAATTTCAGGAATGAACAAGATTATTATAAAATATTAAAACAATATGTGAAACCCGAAAAATGGAACTCATTTGTTGAAGAAGTTATACAGGATATTACGACTAAAAAACGATGGCTTGATACAGGTTTGATTGCAAGTATTTTCATAAAAGAAGAATGGTGGGACAGACTTTTAGAATTAGTCAAAAAATCACCCGATTTAAACACAATTGACCATTACGAAAAACATCTTACTAAGAATTACGCAAATGAGATAGTTGAATTATATGCAAATGGTATTCTAAAATACATGAAAAACAGCATGGGGCGGGACCATTACCAAAATGCATGCAGATATTTGCGAAAGATTATTAAACTTGGTGCAAGGGATAAAGCTAATGAGATTATTTCCTTTCTAAGGGTTGAATACCCTAAAAGAAAAGCATTATTGGAAGAACTGAATAATGTATAAATAGCTAAATCATTATGCCCAAGCCTTTGGTGGCACATTTGCACCAGCATAGGAAATTAAACTACTGATATAAAAGAACGCTTAACCCCTAACAGCAAGCTGCCCGGCAAGTAGGGTTTCGGTGCTTCATTGGCAGAAAAATAGTTAATTTTAAAGCAGCACTTCGCAGGAAGCTGATCGGGGAAATTTTGCCGTGCTTGTTTTTGCAAACTGTTACAAGTAAACTAAATAAATCAAAATATGAAAATTGGGAATATACTTCTTACAGCTTCATCCTGTTTGTCATTGTTGCCTGTAATGAGTTTTGCCCAGGGACCAACACATCCGAATGTAATTATCATCCTGACCGATGATCAGGGTTACGGCGACCTTGGAATTACCGGAAATCCGCATGTGAAAACCCCCGTTATCGATCAGTTTGCATCTGAAAGTATTCGCTTCAATAACTTTTATGTGTCGCCTGTATGTGCCCCGACCCGTTCAAGTCTGATGACCGGGCGCTATTCATTGCGCACTGGCATCAGAGATACTTATAACGGTGGAGCAATCATGGCAGCAAACGAGATTACGATTGCTGAAATGCTGAAACAGGCAGATTACAAAACCGGCTGTTTCGGTAAATGGCATTTGGGTGACAATTACCCAAGCAGACCAGGTGACCAGGGTTTTGATGAATCGTTGAACCATCTTTCCGGCGGAATGGGACAAGTTGGTGATATTACAACTTATTTCAACGGGGATAAGAGTTATTTTGATCCAATACTTTGGCACAACAATAAAAGA
>JBBRZE010000099.1:0-15497 GCA_038236995.1 Bacteroidales bacterium
TCGGAGCTGCCAGGTTTGTTACGAACGAAATCATACCAAAAAGCATGATCATCATGATGATTGGCACGGTGTAATTCTTGTTCTGAGTACTCTGAGTCATAATTTTAGATAAATTTATTATTAGTAATTATGTGAATTAATTTGGACTTAATGCTAACTGAAAACGTTTGAATTTTCAGTTAGCAATAATACTAATTTTTTTAGAATAACTTCTTGCCCCCGTCACCAATTTCGGCGACGTAAAACACGGGTTTCAGCCCGGTTTTTTGCTCGTACTTTTTACCAACCTGATCAATGAATGTGTCAACCGCTTCATCTTTAACAAGACTTACTGTACAACCTCCAAAACCACCGCCGGTCATACGGGTACCGATCACTCCTTTGATCTTGCGGCCTTCTTCAACCATTGTATCCAATTCTAAACCTGTGACTTCATAGTCGTCACGTAACGAATCATGCGAGGCATTCATCAGTTTTCCAAAATCAACAAGATCACCTGCTTTCAGAAATTTCACCGCATCTTCGGTCCTTTTTATTTCGCTTACAACGTGACGTGCGCGTTTGCGGACAGTAACGTTTTCAATTTTATCTTCAACTTTCAGAAAATCTTCCCACGAAATCTCGCCTAACGCAGAAATTTGCTGGAATGGCTGGATCGCTTTAACAGCCGCCTGACATTCTGCTACACGTTCGTTATATTTACCTGAGTCAAGTTTGTGAGGACTATTTGTATTGCTGATCACGATTTTTACACCGTCCAGTTTGACCGGAACTAAATCGTAAGCCAACGTGTCACAATTGAGAAAAACCGCATGGTCTTTCTTGCCCATCGCTGAGACAAACTGGTCCATGATTCCGCAATTAACAAGTGCATATTCATGTTCCGCTTTTTGGCCCATCAGAGCCAGTTCGATTTTGTCGATACCGAAACCATACATATCGTTGATTGCAACACCCGTAACAACTTCAAGCGCTGCTGAAGAAGATAATCCGGCGCCTGTGGGAACATCACCATAAAATAACATATCTGCACCTTTATCAAAGGTCAGACCTTTTTTCATAAATTGTGCAAAAACGCCGATTGGATAATTAACCCATTCTTTGCCAATGGCTTTATTTAAATCTTCTACTTTCACCTCGGCCACAAAAGGCATATTTATGGAGGCGAATTTCACGGTTTTTCGGTCTGTTTTTCGGACTAAGCAATAGATTCCGAAACTAAGTGCGCATGGGAATACAAAACCGCCATTGTAGTCGGTGTGTTCGCCAATAAGATTTACGCGACCCGGTGAAAAATAGCCACTTACTTCACCCTCGCCAAATTTCTCAATAAATTTTGCTTTTAATTGTTCGATCGTCATATTTATAAAAAATTAAAGTATTAACTGGTAGGTACTGGTAGGGACAAATGTATAATAATTTGATGGTAATGCTGGTAGGTAAAAAATGTTTTAGAACAGATTTAAAGCGACCTCCTGACAATAAGCCTCGAAGGATTACTGATCTTTATATTCTTATGATTTAATATCATATCAGCCAATGTTCTCCCCATCTGAATGAAATCGGTTGATATTGTTGTGATTCCACCTGCCACTACCTCCTTGAGCATTGTGTCATTAAACGAAACAAGGCCTACATCTTCACCTAACTGCAGATTCATGGAATCTGCATTCTTCACAATTCTAACCAGGTTTCGATCAGAAACAACAATGTAAGCTTCCCCTTTTTGCACATTCCGTTTTTCGATGGAACGGATAATTTCGGCTTCCAGATTACATTCGTCACAGAACCTTTTAAAGCCTGCGACGCGCTCTTCCGGCTCTTTACCTCCCGGGAAAACCATGATCAGCTTTTGATATTTGCAAAAAAGTTCTTTGCCGGCCATCATCCCGTTGTAAACATCCTGTTCAAAATCCTGGTAGATGACCGGGTAATCGATAAGATCTGTTTTAAGTCGGTCGAGGATGAATACTTTATCGGCGGGAAGCTGCCGGATCACATCTATCGAATTGTTGAAAGTGGCCGGCATGATGATGTAAGCACTGTATTTCCCATTGGAGCTTTCAATTAATTCTTTGTAAACATGGTAGTTGAAATGGTGAAAATAGATGTCAACATTAATCTTGTTATCTAATCGCTCCAGGAAAGAGGTGTACAAATCTTCCTTGAAAACATTTAACTCGTCGAAAAGGAGAAAAACCTGACTGTCAAAATTCAGGTCTGTTTTTTCGATATAGTAACCCTTTCCTGGAACGGTAATCACAATTCCCCGAGACCTTAACTCGTTAAACGCTAGCATAACCGTGTCGCGCGAAAGAGATAATTCTCCGCATATCTGATTGATCGAAGCAATTTTATCCCCTTTTTTAAGGATTCCTTGTTCGATCGCCATACAGACTGAATTGATGATCTGCCTGTACTTTGGGATCCCTACCGATTCGTCAATATTGAAGATATTTGTAATATTCACTTAGGATGGTTTTTTCATGCAATAAAAATATGTTTTTTTTATATTTATCTTTACGTTTGTGAACAGATAACTAAATTTCATTTTATGGAACTAAAACGTGATGTTTTCGGGAATGCCCGGAGAGGCGAAAAGATTTTCTTATACACGCTTCGTAATGAACATGGTATTACTATTAAAATTACAAATTACGGAGGAATTATAACCTCGATTGAAACACCTGACAAAAACGGGAAAAAAGCAAATATTGCTTTGGGTTTTAAGTTACTTGATGACTATCTGACCGATGCGTACATTGAAAATGGTCCTTATTTTGGATGTATAGCTGGAAGATATGCCAACCGTATCGCAAAAGGAAAGTTTTCTATTAATGGAAAAGAATATACCTTACCGATCAATAATGGCGAAAACTGTCTGCACGGGGGAATCACCGGATTTGATAAGGTCATCTGGGTTCCTAATTTAATTGAAAAGCCTGATCTAGTTGGTGTTGAGCTGAAATATCGGAGTGTCCATATGGAAGAAGGTTTTCCGGGAAATCTCGATTTAACTTTAACATACACGCTGAATCATAAAAATGAATTTCATATTGACTATAAAGCGACTACTGACCGCGAAACTGTTATTAATCTGACGAATCACACCTATTTTAATCTTACAGGAAATGGCGGGACAACAATTCTTGAACATACCCTTCAACTTAATGCAAAGACAAAAACTGTTAATGATGAAGGATTGATTCCAACCGGAGAAATTGCTGACGTAGCCGGAACTCCATTTGATTTTACAACACCAACGACCATAGGGTCGCGTATCGGCGGATTGTCGGATGGATATGATTGCAATTTTATCCTGAATAATCCGAATGGAAAACTCTTAAAGGCTGGAATTTTGTCGGAAGAAACATCGGGCAGAACGGTGGAGGTATCAACAACTGAGCCTGGAATACAATTGTATACTGGCTATTATATTCCTGAAATGAGCGGAAAGAAGGGTGAAAAATTTGGAAGATATACCGGTCTGGCACTTGAAACACAGCATTACCCGGATTCGCCAAACCATCCTGAATTTCCATCCACCTCGCTTAAACCAGGTGAGGTATTTAAATCGAAAACAACTTACAAATTCGGAACAAAATAGAGCCGCCAAATACTTCTGACACGAAGTCTGTAGCTCACAGTTACAGACTTTGTTTTTGATAAATGGCTGAGAACTTCTTTTCTTATAAATACGTTTAAGGTAAAACTATATCAATATGCGAACACTGATCGAACTTTTTGAAACAAGTACTGCCAAATTTCCGAATAATCCGTTGTTATGGGAAAAACCCAAAGATAGTTATATTTCATCTACCTATCTTGAAATCCGTCAACAGGTTTATGATTTTGGAGCGGGATTAATGTCACTTGGATTTCAGAAAGAAGAACGGATTGGACTGCTTTCGGAAGGGCGAAACAATTGGTTGGTCAGCGAACTGGGCATTTTCTATTGTGGTGGGGTGAATGTTCCGTTATCAGTAAAATTGGAAGCAGCCGAACTTAAGTTCAGGTTGGCTCACTCTGGTTCAAGAATGGTAATAGTTTCAGCAGGACAAGTTTCAAAAATAAATGAAGTTATCAGCGATCTTCCTGAAATTGATTACGTAATTCATCTCGATCTGATTGAGAATCCCGGATCAAAAGATCTCTCTTTCGTCGATTTTCAGGCACGTGGACGCGAATTTCTGAAATCAGAAGAGAATCAGAAGAAGTTTGAAGCTGTTTGGAAAAATGTGCAACCAGATGATGTTGCAAATATCTCGTATACATCAGGAACAACGGCAGATCCTAAAGGGATAATGCTTACCCAGCTGAATTACACAGCAAATGTGATACAGGCCAATACAGTGCTGGAGATTTACGAAAATTACAAAACACTGGCGGTCCTGCCTTGGGATCACTCTTTTGCGCATACTGCTTGTCTGTACACTTTTATGTATCGCGGCGCTTCAGTCGGGTCGGTTCAGACCGGTCGAACACCCATGGAAACGATACGAAATGTTCCTGTTAACATTCAGGAATTTAAGCCTGATATACTGATGAGCGTACCGGCATTATCAAAGAGTTTCAGAAAAAACATCGAAAAAGGGATTCAGGCGAAAGGAAAGATTACTGAGGTATTATTTAACCACGGATTAAAAGTAGCCTATCAGTACAATGGGGATGGATGGAATCGCGGTAAAGGCTGGCGTTCGCTTCTTAAACCTGAATATGCATTACTCGATAAAATCCTGTTTTCAAAAATCAGGGAAGCATTTGGAGGTAATCTGAAATTTTTTATTGGTGGCGGAGCATTGCTTGATACTGAACTTCAACGATTTTTCTTTGCAATTGGCACGCCTGTTTATCAGGGGTATGGACTTACTGAAGCGGCGCCTGTGATCTCTGCCAACTCGCCGCTGGCTGTTAAGTTTGGTTCTTCAGGTAAAACTGTTCAATTTCTTGAGACTAAAATCTGTGATCTGGACGGTGTAACACTTCCTGCCGGCGAGAAAGGCGAAATTGTTGTAAAGGGCGAAAATGTGATGAAAGGCTACTGGAAGAATCCAAAAGCTTCTGAAGAATCGTTAAAAGATGGCTGGCTTCATACTGGAGATTTAGGCTATTTATCTGCTGACGGTTATCTCTATGTTTTAGGCCGTTTCAAAAGTCTGTTAATTGGGAATGATGGCGAGAAATTCAGTCCTGAAGGGATAGAGGAAGCGATAATTGACCAATCATTATATATTGATCAGGCGATGCTTTATAACAACCAAAATCCTTATACGGTGGGATTTATTGTGCCTAACATTGCAGCGATCAACCGGACGCTGATCAAACACGGATTGGACCCGGGTACCGATGAAGGAATACTAAAGTCCCTGGAAATAATTAAACAAGAAATTGATGCTTACCGCAAAGGGGGTAAATTTGAAGGAGAGTTTCCTGAACGATGGCTGCCTACTGCCATTATTGTTCTCCCTGAAGCTTTTACCGAGCAAAACCATTTGTTGAATAGCACAATGAAGATGGTAAGAGGGAAGATTACTGAATATTTTAAATCGGAAATGAATTTCATCTACACGCCAGAGGCAAAAGAAATAACAAACAACAAAAACACAGAATCTATTAAAAAATGGAATAAAAATAATTTGTGATGATTATTGAAACGAAGTCATACCCGAGGGCAGCTGTAATTGGTAATCCCTCAGACGGATATTATGGAAAAACAATTGCATTTGTATTCAGCAATTTCGCGGCAAAGGTCCAGCTTTACCATACTCCTGAACTGGAAATTATTCCTGCGGAATTGGACACTACAAAATTTTTGAGTCTCAACAAATTGGTTGAAGATGTCACTTTGCATGGTTACTATGGGGGTGAGCGATTGTTAAAGGCTGCTATAAAAGTATTTTCAGACCATTGCAAACAATGTAATATCCAATTAGACAACAGGAATTTCACAATTCGTTATTCGTCTGATATTCCGCATCGGCTCGGGCTTGCAGGTTCTTCAGCAATTATCACAGCATGCATGAAAGCTTTAATGGCATTCTATGGCATATCAATTCCAAAGCCAGTGCAAGCTAACCTTGTACTTTCAGTCGAAGTAAATGAATTGGGCATATCTGCTGGTTTGCAGGATAGGGTGGCGCAGGCTTACGAAACTCCGGTATTCATGG
This sequence comes from Bacteroidales bacterium, assembly GCA_038236995.1. GTDB lineage: Bacteria > Bacteroidota > Bacteroidia > Bacteroidales > Prolixibacteraceae > JAAFHB01. Next base: position 6,168 of record JBBRZE010000099.1, read on the forward strand.
ATTTTAATGAAGAAAACATGATAAGGAATGGTTTTGGAATCTACAAAGAATTGGATGCAAAAAAATTTCCAAATTTCTATATCGCTTATCGGCATGATCAATCCGAAGGGTCCGAAGTCCTTCATAATAACCTGAAGGCCAGATTTCGGATCGGCGAGCAAAAAGTAATTGATGCAATGAAGGAGTGGGCTGGATTAACCGAACAGTTTTATAAGGCTATGCAGGTTAATAATGTAGATTTGATGCATCAATTGATGAACCGTAATTTTGATCTTAGGCGTAGTTTGGTGGAAATTACCCCAAAGAACCTTGAGATGGTCGAACTTGCCCGATCCGTAGGTGCAAGTGCCAAATTCACAGGATCAGGAGGCGCAATTATTGGAACTTATTCTAACGAAAATATGTATAAGGAACTGCAACAATTGCTCAATGGCAAAGGTATTGAGATCCTTAAACCTAAAATCTGTGGATATGAAGATTAAAAAGGCTGTTATACCAGCTGCCGGCTTTGGAACCCGCTTTTTACCCATCACAAAAGCTCAGCCAAAAGAGATGATCCCTATCGTAGATACCCCTGTTATTCAATATGTTGTTGAAGAGGCGGTTGAGTCGGGTATCACTGATATTTTGCTTATTATTGGGCGAGGTAAACGTGCCGTTGAAGAACATTTCGATCGGAGTTTTGAGCTTGAGAATATTCTTGCCGAAAAAAAAATGTTTGAAGAACTTGCATCAATACAGCGAATTACAAAAATGGCTAATATCCATTTTGTTTGGCAAAAGGAGATGCGAGGCCTTGGGGACGCCATTAATCATGCGCGATATCATGTAAATAACGAACCTTTTGCTGTACTTCTTGGCGATACAATTGTCCGTAGTTCCGGAAAACCGGTTACCCGCCAATTGATGGATGTCGCTGAAAAATATAACAGTTCAGTTGTGGCTTTAGAAGAAGTCCCTCCTAATCTCGTTTCGCGCTACGGAATAATGGATGGAACTTTGATTGAAGAAAACGTACTTATGGCCAGATCGTTCATAGAAAAACCTTCAATTGAAGATGCCCCTTCAAATCTCGCAATTGCCAGTCGGTATGTTTTCACCCCCGATATTTTTAAATACCTCGACAAAACCAAACCTGGGAAGAATAATGAAATCCAAATTACTGATGCTATGAGTCTTTTGTTGAATGATCACAAAATATATGGTGTAAAGTTTGACGGAAAACGATATGATATCGGCAATAAACTCGATTTCATCAAAACGAATGTCATCTTTGGTCTTGAACAGGAAGATATCAACGAAAGTCTTAGAAATTGGATTCTGGAGCTTGCCAGGAATCTTTGATACGAATGAAATCTTACTGATTGCTTTTCAAATTAATCCAATATTTTGAAATTATAGTTGTGGCCTGTGTATCCTGGATTGTCGAAATTGAACCCGTGGTGATTTTAGTTTGTTGAATACTATAAATTGCCTGATATGACCAACGAAAAAGAGACAACTCGTGTAGAAGCCTTCAGCGATGGCGTATTTGCTATCGCAATTACTTTATTGATCCTGGAAATCAAAGTTCCAAAGATGGATGTACATATGACGAATAGTCAATTGTTTACATCGCTAATGAATTTATGGCCATCCTACTTCGCTTTCTTACTTAGTTTCTCCGCTGTTCTGATCATGTGGATTAATCATCACGGATTTTTCAAATACCTGAAAACCATTAATTCAAAGTTTCTGTATGCAAATGGATTTCTCCTGTTAATGGTTACGTTTATTCCATTTCCTACAGCGGTTCTTGCAGAACATATTAATTCTCCGGCAGCCAACGTGTCTGCGGCATTTTACTGTGGGGCGATGGTGCTTGTAAGTGTTGCATATAATGTGCTTTGGTTTACAACGGCTTACAAAAGAGCACTCGTAAAGGATGAAATCTCTGATGCTTTGATTTTAAAGATCCGAAATGCTTATTGGTTTGGTTTTTTCGTTTATCTGCTATCTTTTATTATCTCCTTTTTTTACGCGATCGCGGGAATACTCATCTGTATTTCACTCTGGATCTTCTGGATTATACTCGATTACAATAAAACAGGCAGAAAAATGGCACACAAAAAGCATGTCTGATAATCATGCCAAATCAATTTTTATACTTGATTACTTTTTGATACTGTAAAGCTGCCACCATGGCGTTCGAGGCGATTCGTGATGTTCAAAGTGGTAACCAAAGAAATAGCAGGTTAGCAATGCTATAAAATGGTTGTGCCGCTGCGAGCGTGCTTTATGTGGGTTCATTAAATCTGTGTGGGGCAAACGATGCGGAAGATAGGTTCCAAAATAGAACAATTGAAAAGTTGATAAGACGGAAGGAATGATCCACAATACAATTAATTGTAACTCGTCGAACCAAATAAGGCCAATATTGAAAAGTCCTGCCATGATCAGTATTTGCCATAGTGTAATATATTGACGCATAAACTGGAACCACCATACAAAAAAGTTTTGATTCCCGGTTGTATAGTCCGGATCCTGAGCAGTGCCGGGATCCAAATGGTGGAGGTAATGTTTTGCTTTCAGTTTCGGATACCAAAGCCCGGCATAGAAAATTGATGCAAGGGCACCCAGCGTATTATTTATGAATTTATTTTTCGAGACAGTCCCATGCATGGCATCGTGCGCTGTGATAAACAGTCCAGTAAACAACCAGGTCTGCAGCAACAGATGCAACCAAAATAAAAAGCTTGACAAATCGATATCCTGATTTAAAAGAATATAAATCAAATGTAAGCCCCAGCTTAACAGGATAACGATCGCATAAAAAATTCCCATCTTTAAACTTTATTGTATTTAAAATCACGATAAAGATAATCTATCTTGAATTTTAATGATCTGTTTTTGCATCGCAATGAATAAATATTGTCTACATTTGTTTCGTCAAAATACGAAATGGATTTTAAATGACAAACAAAGTAAAATATTTCACAGATAATCAGGAGAAGTTGGCCCGCTATGGCAAGGCACTTTCAAATCCCGTGCGGGTTTTTATTCTCGATTACCTTGCAAACAACATCAATAAGTGCTGTTACAGTGGCGATATGGCCGAGGAATTACCAATTGCACGTTCGACACTTTCGGAACACTTAAAGGAATTAAAGAAGGCCGGATTAATCCAGGGAGAAATAAATCCGCCATTCATCAAATACTGTATTAACCGCGAAAATTGGCAAGAGGCACAGCAAATGCTGAATCTTTTCTTCAAACGATAAAAAATTTAATTGCTTATTTCGGGAATAAACGAAATACTAAATCATCAAAGTATATGAATATTAAAATTTTAGGTACGGGATGCCCAAAGTGTAAAACACTAGAAAAACTCACACGCGAAGTAGTGGAACAAAACGGGATTGATGCCACTATCGTCAAGGTGGAAGACATTGTGGAAATCATGAAATACGGCATCATGTCTACCCCGGCGCTGGTTGTTGACGAAAAAGTCGAAATAAAAGGACGGGTTCCTTCATTGGATGAAATCAGAAAAGTACTAATCAAATAATCAGAGATATGAAAAGATTTATTCTTGTAAGTTTTGCCTTAATATTGATGAGCAGTCTTTTCAGTATTGCTCAGACATCAAAATCGGCAACCAAAAGTTCTATATCTGCAAAAGTTGAAGCTTATTATTTTCACATGTCAACTCGGTGTGTTACCTGCAAAGCCGTCGAAGCAGAAGCAAAAAAGAATTTGGAATTGCTTTATGGCGGGAAAGTGAATTTTCAGGCCATTAATCTTGAAGATGATGCCAATAAAGCAATTGTTGAAAAACTGAAGATCTCAGGTCAGACCCTTTTAATAGTGAAGGGTGATACCAAAATAAATCTAACCAACGAAGGGTTTATGTACGCAGTAAATAATCCTGAAAAGTTTAAATCCATCATCAAGGAAAAGGTTGACGGCCTGCTAAAATTGTATTAATGGAAACGACTATGCTAAGGAGAATTATTTTTCAGATCAAATTCTTCTCCATTGGAGTTCCACGAGAATCAAGAAACTGAATTTTAATAAGCAAATTTAAATTTATTCGAGTGAATTTCCTGACGAATCTTTTGGACAGCAGTACGATGCCATGGCTTTCTGCATTTGTGCTGGGTGTAATGACTGCCATTAGTCCATGTCCTTTGGCAACAAACATCACAGCTGTGGGTTTTATCAGCAAAGATATAAAAGACCGCAACAGGGTTTTTATCAATGGAGTACTTTACACATTGGGCCGTGCAATTTCTTATTCAGCAATTGCTTTAATTATTTATTTCGGCGCCGATCAGTTTAAGTTTTCGGGATTCTTTCAAATTTATGGTGAAAAACTTCTTGGTCCATTGTTGATTATAATCGGACTTTTTATGCTCGATGTGATCAAAATAAAATTCCCGGGTTTGAATGGTTTAACGTCCAAAATGGAGGCCAAAACCAAATGGGGCTACCTGGATGCCGTTTTGCTTGGAATGGTCTTCGCACTGGCTTTTTGTCCTTATAGTGGTGTACTTTATTTTGGAATGTTAATTCCAATGACAGTAGCAAGTGCCTTGGGACTTTATCTTCCCATCGTTTTTGCAATTGCAACCGGTATTCCTGTGATCATATTTGCCTGGTTATTGGCTTATACCGTTTCGGGAATCGGCACTGCCTACAACAAAATAAGAACCTTCGAGATCTGGTTCAGACGGGTCATTTCAGTAGTGTTTATTCTGGTTGGTGTTTACTATGTAGTTAGACCCTTTATTTAATGGAAACTAATACGATGAGCAAAATAATTTGTTATTGCAAAAATGTAATTGTAGATGAAATTGAACAGGCTATTGTGAATGGAGCCAAAACGATTGGTGATATCCAAACAATCACCGGAGCATGTACAGGCAATAAATGCAAAGAATTAAATCCTTTGGGAAGATGCTGTTCTGAAGATATTAATGCTATGTTAAACGATAACAATCCAAAAGCCGATAGTCATTGTAGTTGCTGCAGGTAAAAAAATTTGAAAACTCATTTCGTGTTTATTCGAAATGAAAAGATAACTGATTATGAAGTTGAATAAGAATATACTCATTCCATTGCTATTGATGCCAGTCTGGTTTCTGATTTATCACAACCTTCAGCCAATGACCGATTGGCTGATTGATTCGGAATTGGGACTTGCAAAAGGTGCGCATCTGACTGAAGCTTTGCGGTTCTTCGTTTTCGAGTTCCCTAAAGTGATGCTGCTGCTTACACTTATTATCTTTTTTGTCGGAATTATCCGTACCTATTTCACTCCAGAACGAACCCGTAAAGCATTGGAAGGCAAAAAAACTTTTACCGGTAATGTAATGGCTGCAAGTCTCGGTATTGTCACGCCATTTTGTTCTTGTTCTGCGATTCCGCTGTTCTTAGGATTTGTTGAATCGGGTGTTCCGCTTGGTGTTACCTTTTCCTTTCTGATCGCCGCTCCCATGATCAACGAAGTGGCCATCATTCTATTATATGGTTTGTTTGGCTGGCAGGTTGCCGCAATCTATGTCGGCACCGGATTGGCAATTGCCATCATTGCCGGATGGATCATTGGTTTGCTGAAACTCGAAAAATGGGTTGAACCCTGGGTTTATCAAACCCACATGGGAGAAAGTGGAATGGAAGAAGAGAACCTTACATTTGCAAACAGGATTAAGCTCGGGTATAATGCTGTGAAAGAGATAGTAGGCAAAGTATGGATATATGTCGCATTGGGCATCCTTATCGGTGCCGGTGCTCACGGATATGTTCCCGAAGAATATATGGCCGCCTTAATGGGCAAATCAGCCTGGTATTCAGTTCCACTTTCCATTTTGATCGGCATTCCACTGTATTCTAATGCTGCCGGAATCGTCCCGATTGTTTCGGTGCTGATTGAAAAAGGAGCTTCACTTGGAACGGCGCTGGCCTTTATGATGTCGGTGATTGGATTGTCGCTTCCGGAAATGGTGATTCTGCGAAAAGTATTGAAACTCCCGTTAATATTCACCTTCATTGGAATTGTTGGTTTCGGGATAATGATAGTCGGATATTTGTTTAATTATATTTTTTAAGAAAATGAAAACAACAGACAAACCAACTTTACAGGACTTTCATATTGATGGGGTAAAACATATCAATCCATTAGATGCGCTTGAAGCTTTACAAAACGGTGATGCCGTCATGATTGATGTTCGCGAATTAAACGAGGTTAAACTTGAGATCGTTCCACTCGATCGTGTGCTGAATCATCCGATGTCGGTGATTTTGGACCGACTGCCATACATCACAAAAGATCAAAATATTATAGTTGCATGTCCGGGCGGTGTGCGAAGTTCAAGAGTTGCCAGTTTGCTTAATCAGAATGGTTATGAAAATGTGGCAAGTTTGGATGGTGGTCTTAATACTTGGAAAGCCAAAGGATTGCCATATGAAATTAATTCCCCTGGAGGAATTGGTAGTAATCAAGGCAAGCAAACAAGTGCCGCGGCACCCATTCAAAACAGCATGAATAATATTGACTTTAAGAATTTAAAAAGAATATAAAATGACAACAAAATATTGGCAGCGAATTTCAATGGTGTTGATGATAATTATAAGTTTCACGTCAACAAACTTCGCTCAAAATTCACCTAAGGGGAAGAGCGTTCCAAAATACAAAGTAACTTTTATCGAACTTGGCTCAGTACGATGCATTCCATGTCAGCAAATGCAATCGGTGATGAAATCTATTGAGAAAAAATATGTCAATCAGGTGAAAGTCGTTTTTCATGATGTATGGACACCGGAAGGGAAACCATTTGGAAAACAGTATGGTGTTGAGGCAATCCCTACTCAGGTGTTCTTGGATGAAAACGGAAAAGAATTCTCACGGCATGTGGGATTTTTCCCCGAAGAAGAATTAATAAAAGTATTGCAGTCAAAAGGGGTCAAATAATTTCAAATCTTTAAATTTGGTATATCGGAAAGCAGAAATCATATATAAACCATTAATCGTTACTGTTATGAAAACAAAATCTTTAGGTTTTATCGGCGGTGGACGGATCACCGGAATTTTTCTCCAGGCTTTTGCAAACAGGAAAACCGAATTCAAATCGATCGTCGTTTTCGACACGAATGCCGAAGTATTGAATGCGCTGAAGAAGCAATTTCCTCAGATCGTGATTGCTGAAACGCTTCAGCAGACTGCTTCGCAACAGCTGGTTTTTATCGCGCTGCACCCTCCAATGATCATGGAAACGCTCGATAAAATTACCGGCGCTGTTTCAACAGATACTTTGCTGATTTCCCTTGCACCTAAAATCACCATTGAAAAGATAGCATCGAAACTGAAAACCAGTCACATTATCAGGATGATTCCAAATGCCACCTCTTTTATTAATGAAGGATACAATCCCATAACTTTTGCACCTGGTTTTGCGGGAGATGAAAAGTCTGCAATAATGGAACTATTTAAAATGTTGGGACATACTTTTGAAGTAGCAGAACCTAAACTAGAAGCTTATGCGCTGCTTTCGGCGATGTTGCCCACTTATTTCTGGTTTCAGTGGAACGAACTCAATAAATTGGGTACTCAAATGGGCTTAAGTGAAGACGAAAGTAAATCTTCAATTCAGCAAACCTTGTTGGGAGCCATTAATTTGTTGTTCGAATCCGGACTTTCGCCTGAAAAAGTAATGGATTTGATTCCTGTAAAACCGATCAGCGAACATCAAACACAGATAACAGAAATCTATAAGACGAAACTGATGGGATTGTATGAGAAGATTAGACCATAAATGAAGTTGAAACAACTGATTCATATTCTTTCTTAATCCGAAAACTTATCAAATAAATGGGATGGATTTTTCCTGAAAAAGGAAATCTCCATCCCATTTGTAATTTAGTCATTTCGTCTCTTAAGGTTTCAATGTGCTTATTCATAATCATTATACGCAAACATTCTTACCCAACTTAAATTCAGAAGTATTACTTTTGCCGCCATCTTAGGGGGATGGTGCGGTTTTCTTAAAAGGCTGATAATTTTCACATTAAAGTGGATTCAAACCCTGATATTAAAAGGCAGCTAAGTTTATTTTTGGAATATCATAATTTAAAAGTTGAAAAAATGAGTTTTACACACGAAGTTGAAGGTATGATCTGCGTTGCCCAAGGCGCGAATCATGGCTCGGCTCCAATTCCTGAAGAAGGACGTTGGGTAAAAGCCAAAGAAGTTAAAGACATTTCGGGATTAACCCACGGAGTTGGCTGGTGCGCACCACAACAGGGAGCCTGCAAGCTTACATTGAATGTTAAAGAAGGTATTATTCAGGAAGCGTTGATCGAAACGATCGGTTGCACAGGCATGACTCATTCTGCTGCAATGGCCTCTGAAATTCTTCCGGGAAAAACCATCCTCGAAGCTTTGAATACCGACCTTGTTTGCGATGCGATCAATACTGCAATGCGCGAACTCTTCCTTCAGATTGTTTACGGACGTACCCAAACTGCTTTCTCCGAAGGTGGTCTGCCAATTGGTGCAGGTCTCGAAGACTTAGGTAAAGGTCTGCGTGGCGTAACCGGAACTTTGTACGGAACTGTTGCAAAAGGTCCCCGTTACCTCGAAATGGCCGAAGGTTATATCACCAAAATCGGTCTGGATGCAGGTAATGAAATCATCGGCTACGAATTTATCAGCCTTGGCCGCATGATGGACATGATCAAAACCGGTATGGACGCCAACGAAGCAGTAATTAAAGCATCGGGTAAATATGGCCGTATCGACGAAGCAGTAAAAGTAATTGACCCACGTAAAGAATAGGAGAAAACAACTATGCCATTATTTGAAAGTTACGATAGAAGGATCAACAAGATCAATGCAGTGTTGAATTCTTACGGTATTTCTTCAGTTGAAGAAGCCAAAAAAATCTGCGATGACAAAGGTGTGGATGTTTACAAAATTGTAAAAGATATTCAGCCTATCGCTTTCGAAAACGCTATGTGGGCTTACATCGTGGGCGCTGCAATTGCTATTAAACTGGGACAAACCAAAGCAGCTGATATTGCTGCCACATTGGGTATTGGTCTTCAGTCATTTTGTATTCCCGGATCTGTAGCCGACGACCGCAAGGTTGGAATTGGCCATGGTAACCTTGGAGCCATGTTGCTTCGCGAAGAGACCAAATGTTTCGCATTCCTTGCCGGACACGAATCGTTTGCCGCTGCCGAAGGCGCTATAGGTATTGCAAAATCTGCAAACCGAGTTCGCAAAACACAATTGCGTGTTATCCTTAACGGTTTGGGAAAAGATGCTGCGAAGATCATTGCGCGCATCAA
>JBBRZE010000100.1:0-15494 GCA_038236995.1 Bacteroidales bacterium
GGATCAGGTAGCGATCCTGAATAAAATTAACTCCAGTAACCAGATATCAGAAAACAACCTGCAGGAGCTCAAGGAACTTGCTTTCAATTTTACGAATCACGATAAACGGACGGAATACCTTCATTTCAAAAATGGCTCTCTCCGGATCAGAAAGGATGCGATCGAGAAAGTAAAGCACCAGGAGATCCCCAATTTTATCCTGGGCAAACTGGAGCTGGGAACGGACGTAATCAGTCATGTAATTGATAAAAATATTAACCTGATCAAGGATCCGGCCATCGAAGTAAAACCTACTCCGGACTATGCCATTTTGCTCGAAAAACTAAAGGCGGCCAGGACATCTGAAGAGCGTGAAAACACCAACGTTGAACTGGCCAATTTCCCCGAACTGGATCGCTTCGAAGTGAAAGTTAATGATGACAATTTCATCTTCACAAAATTTCTTTCCGACCTGTCGCACATTCACTGGAGAAAGGAACTGGAGGATAAAGAGGCACTGACTACAGACGAAAAGAAGGAACAGAGCCTGTTGCTGGCCAACCTGATGTTTGTGCTCGGTTACATGTCATCACAATATAAAGATCCGGGTAAACCATGGCTTGTATTCCTCCAGGACATGAAGATTTCACAGATCGGGCAATCATCCGGACGATCGGGAAAGTCGTTGCTATGCGCAGCGCTCTCCCACTCACGCCCCCGATTTTATATTGGTGCCAGGCGGAAGGACATTACCGACAAAACAGAATTCCTTTATGATGGATTCACCAAGTTTCATAATATCATTGAGGTGGATGACTTGTATGAGTTTGCAGACTTCAATTTCTTTTACACCCAGGTAACCGGGAACAGGGAAGTAAACAGCAAACACATTTCGAAACAGATCCTTCCTTATGATGTTTCCGGTAAGATGGTTGTAAGCTCAAATTTCGAACTGCAGAATGTTGACAGTTCTACCATTGCCCGGATCCTGAACGGGGCAGCATCGGACTATTACCACGAAAAGACGAAGTTTAACGACTATAAAGAATCACGTTCGCCGCTCACCAAATTTGGCCGGTTACTGTTCGATGATTTCACTGAAGAAGAATGGGTGAAGTTCTACAATTTCATGGCCTATTGCATCCAGCTGCAGATGCGGTTCTTTAAGATTCAACCGCCGATGGACAACCTGTTGAAACGTCAATTGCGCAGGCTGATGACGCGCGGAGTATCGAAGGATGAAGAGTTCTTTATCTGGGCCAATCACTATTTTGCCATTCCTCCCGATCCACGGCCGGCAGTGTCTCCGGATAACGTTGGTTATTTCAATGTGTATTTCAAACGCGAATCCGCATTCGAGAACTTCAAGCTGACGCTGAGCACATCACAGAGTAGCAAATACAAGAGCAACCAGTTTAAATCGAGCCTTGGCGCCTGGTGCGAATACCATGGGTACACGCTGAACCCGATCCACCTTTGCACCGGGACAAATGCCGGAGAAGACAGGCGAATCATCAAGAAGATTGACGACAAGACAGTGGAATGCTTCCTGATATCCACAATGAACAGCCAGGCAAACGAGGATGATGATTCGATACCGACAGACGAAGAGTTAAAGACAATACCATTTTAAATAATAATTAATAAATCATCGGATTATGGAAAAACAAATCAAATTTGGTCACTTAATGTTGGATATCGAAACAATGGGAAACGAAAGTTTTTCAAGTATAATCAGTATTGGAGCATTAGAGTTTGACATTGAAACAGGTAAAACTGGTAAAGAGTTTTATGTAAATGTGGATTTACAAAGTTGTATGGACTTAGGATTAATTGTGAATGCTTCGACTATTATGTGGTGGATGCAACAAAACGAACAGGCAAGAAAAGACTTGACAGAAAAAACGGCTTTACCAATACAAAAAGCACTATTAGAATTTTCACTCTTTTGCAACAAAGATTATGAAATATGGGGGAACTCTCCAAGATTTGACTGCGGAATTTTACAAAATGCTTACAACAAGGCGAATATTCCAATACCTTGGGATTTCAGAAAAGAAAGGTGTGTTAGAACGCTTGTAAGTTTTAATCACGAAATAAAGAAAAACTTCTCTTCTGTTGGAACGGCTCATAATGCTATTTCGGATTGTTATTTTCAGGTAGGTTATTGTTCTGCGATATGGTCGACTTTACATTGCCACTTCAGACCACAACCAATCGAACGGACTTAAGAAATTCTGTAGAGATGGATAATAAACCCAAAAGACCTATCCGGGATAACTTCTGGTACTTTGATGATTCAACTTGGATGGCTCATCTATTTAAACAAAAGTCACGATACTATGTAAGAGTCAAAGGATCAATGGACGGTGCAAAGCAAATCATATCTCCACCCTGCAGGGAGGGATTCTACCATGATCAATATATGGCTGCAAATAAATTAACTCAAGACGGATTACCATTTTAATAACTAATAATTAATAACTATGATTACAAAAGAAACGTGCCAGAAAATCTGGAGTTGCCATGATGGTATTGAAAAATGTCATAAGCTATTGGCAGACATGAAAAAAGAACTTGAAAGAACCGGAGACGAAAGGCTTATTGATGCTTTCGGCAGCAAAAAAGGATTACAACTTGGTGTACCCTCCGGAGACTCCAGCCATCGTATTTTCAATGTTAGAATTGATTTGGCAATGAAGATAATTGAAGCTCATATTGAAGACAATGAAACGGAGCTGATCAGACTTAAAAGTATTGCAGAAATTGAATTAAAAGGATAAAAAACCATGTGTGACTGTATAAAAAATATTGAGAAATCGCTAAAAGAAGCTTTTGACAAAGAAGTAAAAAGCGAAGAATACATTACTCCCCAATTAGATAATAAGTGTTTGATGCTTTCTAAAGGTTCGATTGAATTAAATGGGTTCTGCGAGGTGTTGTATAAAAACGGCAAGCAAAACAAGAAATGGAAGCGACACGTCAAGTTTAACAACTGCCCGTTCTGTGGCGAGAAATACAATTAATAATTATTTAAATTTTAAACTATGTTACACGCACGTAAAGATTACGACCGCATTCAGGATCCTGAAGGCCTCATACCAGAGGACGAACCGGTATTCCTACTCAGGGCAAAAGATATTTTAGCTCCAGGAATTTTGATCCATTGGGCCAGCGAATTGGTCATACGAGGTGGAGATAAAGAAATGGCTAGCATTGTCGTAAAACATGCCAAGAAAATGATTGATTGGCAAGAGGAACATGGATGTAAGTTGCCCGACTTACCACGGGTCGAAATTGATCCAAATTGCGACCATCAACAGGCAATTAAAGATTATGTGGCAAATAAGTCATGGTGTCCAAAATGTGGATACTACATTTAATAATTGTTTCTTTCTGATCGATGACCTCCGGTACCAGTGTGCCGGAGGTCATTTGTTTTAAAGCCTGGTCACACACCGACAGCGGTCATTTAGCGATACCACGGGCACACCTCCCACGGGCCACAGCTGGCCAACCCACCAAAACCTTAACTAAGAAAATAGTTTGCGCGACCTTCCCCCCTGACCCCGAATTCATTGCATTTATTTGTAACCTGTAACCAGACTGCCGAAGGTCATTTAAAATAACCATGGCCACACACTGCCAGCGGTCATTTAAAATAAACCATGGGATATACTGCCAGCGGTCATTTGAAGCAAACCATGGCCACACCACTGCAGCACAAGGATATGTAAAACAGAAATACAAATACTAAATATAGTGGGCCATTCTCACGCCGCCCCTTCCCCCTTTACCCCAAATTTTCAATATATATTTGTAACCTGTAACTTTATTTATAATAAACGAAGTATTAAATAGTTACAAGGTTACAACTTGGTTACAACTTCAAAAAAAAACTGTAACTTTTTGAATCTGAAAAAATTGAGAGTCGCGGAATTCGCTCAAAATTCGCCGGTTACAAAATTGATATAAATTTGTAACCATTGTAAATCAATAAGTTACAAACCTATTAAAAAACAAGTTGTAACTTTGTAACCGTTGTATATCAAAAAGTTACAAAGCCGAAACATGCCCGGTTACAAATTTTTGCCGGTTTTTGATATTTTCAAAAGGGGTATGTTTTTTAGGTGTTAATTTTAAACATTACCAAAAAGGTAACGTTTATTGAATTTATTGTTATTTAAGCAAAAATTCATACCTTCGCCAATACCCGCCACAGGGGTTTTTGATTAACCACCAAAAGCCCTAAAATATTATGAATCCAAGTCCGCAAATTATCCTTTCGCTTTGTCCGTTACTCGAATCTTACTGTCGTTTGGTATGCAATTCAGATCCTGCAGAAAAAGAAATCCGTCTCCGGAAGAACTACGATATCGCAAAGCTGATCCACTCCAACGTGATCACAAGCGATACGCCCATCAGACGGCCTTTGATTCCTCATCCCGTTACCTTTATTTTACCAGTCGACAAAGTGAATCATCATGCACTACGCTTCCACTTTCTTTATATATCTGCCTGGGGAGAGCAAAAAATAGTTGAAGGGATCGATTACGAGTTCCGGAGATGGATCATCCAGCGGTTTGACTCTGGATATGAAAAAGGTTATTCTCAAAAGATCATTATAGAGGCAGTACTCCGGGGCCTGAATGTGCGGAACAATTCTGCAAATTTCGACTCCATCAAGAAAATCGACTACCGTCACCGGCGAAAAACTGAAGAACGCAGGTTTGCAGAGCTATTAAAGGAGTGTCAAACATTTGAATAATAAAACATTGCAAGGGTGCAAATAAATGTTTTAATCATTATTGCAAAATAAGGTGAAAAATTAATTAAATTGTTAATCAAAATGAACAGCGCAGTTATCACTAAGCTTGAATATCGCTTCCCGGATCAGGCATTATTTACCCAAATCAGCTTCACAGGATTTTCGGCAAACCTGACCGAACAAACGAGCGAAACCTTTGCCGGAGTTCTACATACTGCTGTGATTCAGTTTCGCATTCCAAAGAGCGACGCTGAAAAAGACAGGTTAATGTTATCGCTATCATTACGCCGTGCTATTTACCAGGCTACAGACGGGAATGGTGTTGTTTATGTTATTGGATCGAAAGAAAGAGGGGCACGGCTTTTATATAACCGTGGTGCTGATGGTAAAGCAGGCGGACTGAATGGTTACGAAGCGGTAATTACATGGAAATTTGAAGGTATTTCGCTTATTCAATAAATCAGATAGTCCTTTACTTTAGTAGTGCACCTGAGTATCATTGTAAAAAATGATACTCAGATGTTGAATTATCAGCTCATAAAATCTATTCTTTCCGAGCCCTGGGCAATTGACGGCCTCGCCATCGACACGATGAGTCCGCTTATTGCTGCCTTGTTCACCCCGAACATGGCATTTGAGGCAGCTGATCCAATACAGCCATCAGCAGTATTGATTGGTGCCGGTGCAAGTGGTTCCTCGAAAACGGTTCGCATAATTCCCATTCAGGGAAGTCTGACAAAATCTGATCAGAGTTGTGGACCGGTTGGAATGGCAACCGTAGGCAGATGGATTCAACAAGCCGATTCAGATCCCAATGTCGATTCTATTGTTCTGAGCATCGATTCTCCTGGAGGAACCGTCTCCGGAACTGAAGACCTGGCAAACATCATCAAGGGAACCACCAAACCAATCATAGCCTTTATTGAAGATATGGCTTGTTCTGCCGCTTACTGGCTGGCAAGTTGCTGTGATGAAATAGTTGCTAACAATTCTACTGCTCAGGTTGGCAGTATTGGCGTGTTAATGTCGTTTGCCGATGCTCAGCCAATGTGGGAAGCAAAGGGTGTGAAATTTCATACCGTTACTGCTCCCCAAAGTACCGACAAAACAAAAACCTTTGAAAAACTGCGTGCCGGTGATTACGAAGAGTACAAAAATACGGTACTCGGTCCGCTTGCACAGAAATTTATTGCAACTGTCCAGGGCAATCGTTCAGGGATCACCGATGCACACTGCACCGGTAAGGTCTATTTTGCCAAAGATGCCATCGGATCATTCGTTGATTCAATCGGGAACCTTGATTCTGCCGTTCAGCGTGCAGCTTCATTAACTTCAGGCGTTTCCGCTTCAGAGAACACCCCCAAAATTTTAAATATGAATCATAAAAGACTTGCTACCGTTGCAGGTGTCGAAGCTTTTGAAAGCGTTGACGGCACCATCGCGCTCACGGATGATATGGCACAGGCTGTTGAGACTGCTCTTGAGAGTGCAGAAGAACAGCGTACCCATCTGGAGGAGCGCACAAAAGAGCTGAACACGGCCAATACCTCTGTTCAGACACTTCAAGCCCGCGTGGCTGAACTGGAAGGCGCTGCCGGTGCCGAAACTGCACTTGTAGTTTTGGATACAGATGCAGGAGCTTCAGGAGAAACTTCATTCTGGGATCGCTTAGGTGCATGCCAGGAACATTTACAGAAACACTAATTGTTTTTTTGAGCTATGATAAATATTACACAATCATTAATCGACGCCGGCACAAAGTATAAGAAGGAACTTCTTACCATGCCGGTAGCTGTTTTGAGCGAAATGTTACAATACATGACGCTGATAACCGGCTTACAGGGCAAAGAAGTTGGTGGTGCATTAACCACCGATGTTGAGCTCAGGCCTTACCGCACTGCCAAAGATGCAACGGACAACACCGCTATCACCCCTTACGAATGGGAAACATTCTTAGGCGACGTGGTAAAAGAGTTTGATCCTAACGCACTCCTGGGCACGCTCTACACTGACAGGACCAATAAGAAACCTACCGAACGAGATATCGCTAAGATGGTTGCTTTAGAAATGGCAAAGAAAGTTGGCGAAGCATTGTACAACTCTTCGTTCACGGCAGTAAGAAATCCTGCAGGCAATTCAACCGCTGATTTATTTAATGGTTGGGCTACTCAGATGGCCGCTGCAGTAACAGCAGGAACGCTGGCTACTGCAAAAGAGAACTATGCCGACTTATCGGCTACCGCTATTACTGTCGCCAATGTTGGTGATGTTTTAAAAGAGGCGTATCGTAGCTGTACTACATTGCTAAAGGGACAACGTCCAAATCTTTACCTGCCAACTTCAGTACTCGAAATGTACGAAGACTGGTTCCAGGTTGAATATGGTCATGCACCATGGAATACTGACTTTACCCAGCGCACATTGATCGGTAGCGATAAGAAATGTATGTTCGTTCCGCTTGACAACATGGAAGGTACCGACAAACTGATCTTTAGCGTTAGAAGTAACATGAAGGTTGGCGTTGACCAGGAGTCCGACAAAGAGAATGTAAGGATCCGTGAATGCGACAATCCAAAGATGGTCCAATTCTTCATGTTGGCCTACTATGGTGTTGGTTTCGACACGCTTGATAAGCGATTCATGAAAGCAGTAAAATACTCAGTTTAATAATTCACTGAAAGTATGATATTCGAAAATCTGATTTGGCCAGCCGGGAAAATAAACCCGTCTGGCATCAAGACTGAAGTATTCTTTATCGACAAGAGCTTCATTAAGACCTGGCCTGCTATCGATCCTGTAGCAGCAACTGCACTTGCCAATGTTACATTGGTAGGCGACTTCGAACTTGTAGCACTCAAAAAGTGGAACAAGCTTTACACTACCCAGGGAAAAGGAAAAGTTGATTTTGAACCTATTGGTGAAAAGGATTGCAAGATGTTCAATAACAAGGGAACATTCAAATTTCCTGACATCAGCAACGAGGCCAAAAGCCTTGCAAAATCGGCTATCAACTCGAATGTGGTATTTGTTGTACCACTTCCGCACGAGACTGAAAAACGGTACATTGTTCTTGGAAGCAAGGACTACGATCTGGAAGTAAGTGTTAAAGGCGATTCAGGTGATGCACCTGGAAGTGCCAAGGGGATTACTATCGAGGTAACAGCCCCGGACACTACGCCGCTTCCTAACTATACCGGCGCACTGGTTTTGACAGACGGGTCATTAGATTGCGAAACCGGAGTATTCACAGTGATCCCGTAATCAATTAATTCATAAAACAAAACCGGGGCCTACACTCCGGTTTTGTTTTTAAAACCGTAATTATGACACCACATGAAGAAATAGAAGCATGGCTTGAGACGGATGAAAAGGATTTTGCTGCCGGGTACACGCTTTTTGTACATTATTCTCACAACAGGGCTCTTGCACTTTACCTGGCAAGGAAACAGGATCTGAATAAACTGATCTACGAGCTGGAGAAGATTCACGAACGGCCAACATTGAAAGATGCACCTGTGATGCCGATTGGTCCTGTTATGAAGGTTATCAAAAATGCAGTCGAAAAAGCGAATGGAACTGCTGATGCTGCTGATGTGATTGGCAAAGCTGAAGGAAAGATCCGTGTTATCAAGGATGGAAAAGTCCAGTATGAGGATCTTCCGGAAGAGCTTAAAAAGCTGTATGATGAAAACACTGCAAGCTACAAAAACATGCGTGCCATGCACGAACAGATGAAGCTGGCAACGACAGACGAAGAGCGTGCAGGAAAGCGTAAGATGATCGATTCATTCGATGATTGCATTAACCGCAACTGGAAAGTAATTGATGACTGGGCTGAAGGTAAATTGTCAGCTGATGATTTAGCTACTGCTTCAGGAACTCAGGAAGAATACAAACTCATCAATGCTGCAAGAACATACCTTTCACGCAACATCTCAAAGATGGATAGCCTGAAGGATGAGAAACGGGAAAAGATGAAGCTTGAGCTTCGTGAAAGGGTTTCTTTCCTAAGGTCAAAGAATGCTGAAATTAGTCACGAAACGTTGGTTAAACTGGCTAAATATGCCGTCATCGACGAAACTGATCTGGGTTAACGGTCTAGCACCGTTCTTAACACAAAAGAGCTGATAATATGGTTATCGGCTCTTTTGGTATTACAGTATTTTATAAAGGATTGTATCGAAAAACAGGAAGAAAATGAGCAGGAAGGCCAATCTCGATAAGTTTCATGATGTGTTGTTCAAAGATATGGACGAACAGCTCTGCCTAACCATGGTTGAACGTGAACAACTGAAACGTTACCGTGCTGCCTATTCCCTGTCATTGGAAAACCCTTCCATGCTGGATACCGAACTGCGTGACTTTCTGATGCATGAATTCAATATATCGCAAACTCAGGCTTACTACGACATAACTAATATCAGGGTTTTGCTTGGTAATGTCCGCAATGCATCAAAAGAATGGATCAGGTACCTGGTTAACGAGACGCTCAAGGAAGCTATCAGTGCCTCCAGAATTGAAGGAAAATGGAAAAATGTGATTCTTGCCTCAAACGTACTGGGGAAATACAACAAACTTGATAAAGATGACGCAGTCGAATATCCCTGGGAAGATATTCTACCAATACCGATTGAGCCAACCAACGATGTGACCGTACTAAAGGTTAAACCGCTCGAAAATAAAGAAGAAGAAATTAGGAAGATGTACGAAAAGTACAAAGGTGATATTGATATTGAAGACATTGGCTATGAGGAGGTAGAGAATGAGCGAAACGACTGATAAAAAGAGGATCTATTTCTCCGATCCGCAACTGGAGTTCCGCTATACAGCTGCTCATACCAGTATTGTGGTTGCAGGTCGCCGATTCGGGAAAACACACGGCCTTGCTGCTCCCTGGTTATTGCGAAATGTGCAATATATGCCACGTGCTGCAGGTGCCATTGTTGGCTCAACCTTTCAGCAGATATTAACCAGAACACTTCCGGGAACATTGACTGCGCTTGAAGATATGGGGTTCTACCGCAATGTTCATTTTTTTGTTGGCAGGAAACCTCCTTTAGCTGCAGGATTTAAAAAACCTGTCCGGGAACCGGTAAGTTTCGATCATGTTATATCCTGGTATAATGGTTCAGTTGATTATTTGATTTCGCAGGATATTCCCGGATCATCCAACTCGCTCACCTTGCAGTATATCATGGGTGATGAAGCAAAGTTCCTGAATTTCGAAAAGTTGAAAGATGAAACCTTTCCGGCCAATGGTGGATTTAAAGGCGACTGGGCAAATTGCCCCTGGTTAAATTCTATGCTCTTTATCTCCGATATGCCAACCACTAAGAAAGGATCCTGGTTCCTGAATTATGCAGACAAGATGGACCCTGAATTGATCAACATGATTCAATCCCTGGTTAAAGAGATTTTCAGACTTAAATCACAAACACAGAATACTTATACAGTCCGGATGATCCGGGAATATCAACTGAAGCTCGCACAGTTCCGGAGCATTGCAGTTTATTACAGAGAATGGAGCTCCATTGAAAATATTGAATTGCTTGGGAAAAAGTACATTCAGCAAATGAAGCGGGATCTTCCACCACTCGTCTTCCAAACATCGATCCTGTGCATTCGCCCAGGGAAGCTAAAAGACGGCTTTTATCCGGCATTGTCAGAATCCAAACACATGTATTCAGCCTATGACAACTCCTACCTGCTTAATCTTGATTATGATCTGGATAAGATCAAAGAACCCGACTGCAGGCAGGATGGTGATTTAGACCTGGATGATCCTATCAGGGTCGCTTTTGATTATAACGCTAATATTAACTGGATGGTGTGTGGCCAGCCATCATGGTCAAAAGCCAAAGTAATCAAATCGTTCTATGTCAAATATGAACGAAAATTGCGTGAGGTAGTTGATGATTTCTGTAAGTACTATCGCTTCCATCACTCCAGGGAAGTGGTCTATTACTATGACAACACCGCATTGGGCAGTAACTATGCCGTAAGTGATGAAGACTTTGCATCAGTGATTTGCTCTCAATTCGAAAAGAACAAATGGTCTGTTCAGCGTGTACACATTGGCAATCCATTACGGCACAACGAAAAGTACCTATTGTTAGACCAGGCATTCAAGGGCCAGAAGTACCTGATGCCTCAGATCAATCAACCCAACAATGAAGCCCTGGTATTAGGACTGCAGCACACAGGAGTAAGGATAGGCTCACACGGCTTCCAGAAGGATAAGTCTGAAGAGAAGAACAACGAGACAGAAGAAAGCCTGTTGGAACATCGTACGGATGGCACTGATGCCTTTGATACCTTAATGATTGGTATGATGCTCTATCCTGTTAAGGGCTGTGTTGGTGGTGGCTTAGGCAGTTCATGGATATAGGAGGCACACATACCACTGTCAATCATTGATACACACATCCATTAACATCAAATACATTCAATCAATCACATACAAAGCATGTAATTACATGCTTTTTTTCATTTAAATCGGCGTGAGTTCTATTTATTATGATATAAATGGTCAGGCATATTACGTGAAAATTTCAAAAAAATAATTACATTTTTGGGCAGGGCGGGGCGGGGTCTTCCGTCTGAAAGGGGGAAATTCCTTGCCGTTTTTCAGGTTTTCAGGACTGAATGTCAGAAGTTTATGTATTAATTCATTGAAAAGCCCGGATACTGGGTAAAAATGTTTTTCGGGGGAAAATTAAATCCTGTGATATTTTTAATTGATAGTAAAAACACTATCTTTGGAAGGTGAAACAACAACGAAAAAAACCTGATGAAACGATTAAAGGTATTTGAAGTTTTGGAGATGCTGAAAAATGACGGTTGGTTACTGAAGAACCAGGAAGGAAGCCACCGGCAATATAAGCACCCGACTAAAAAAGGAAAGGTAACGGTGAACGGGCACCGGAACGAGACGTTAGACCAATTTATTTTAAACAATATTTTCAAACAAGCTGGTTGGCGGTAATACAACACATTAAAATTAAAGCAGATGGAAACAATAAAAGTAATGATAAGCTGGGATGAGAACTACGGAGCTGCAAGCGATGACGTATTGGGCTGTGTGGCTACCCACAAAACGCTCGAAGGGGTGAAAGCCGGATATTCTTCGGCGCTGGCCTTCCACTTAAAGGGAATGCGCGAAGACGGAGACGAACTCCCAATGAAATTACAGGGGGAATACACCCTTGAATTTGAACTAAATATACAAGCTTTGCTCCACCATTTTGAAAGGATACTTACCCGCGCTGCGCTGGCGAAAGTAACCGGTATTAACGAACGCCAGTTGGGCCACTATGCGACAGGGCACCGCAATCCGCGACCGGCACAACGGAATAAAATAATTGAAGGGATTCACCAGATTGGCAATGAATTTATTTCGGTTGTATAAACGGGGATTCCCGTTTTATACCCCAATAAAAAACCCTGGTCATTTGATCGGGGTTTTTATTTGTTTAAGTTGCTAAATCGCAACTTTAATATTGTTAAGTTTGTAGGATAAACTCAAAAAACTATTTATTATGAAAAGACTATTATTTTCCCTTGTCGTTTTGGCAATTCTATCAAGCTGCACAACTGTAAAAGAGCTTCAAAACATCTACGAAACAAAGAATTTTTTTGCAATTGATTTTACTAAATACACTGAAGCGGGGTTCCTGATCACTCCTGAAAAATATATAGGAGATTATGAATCTGTAGGTATTGTTAGATATGAAGTTTATCCGGGAGCTATCTACAAAGTAGTTTCAACCCAATTAAATCCAGCATATGGGAACACTAAAGTTGAACAAAAATACATTCAGGTGAAAAAGTGGGAAATAAAAACAATATCAATGCAGGATGCTATAGAAGGGTTATATAAAAGCTGTAAAGAAATGAAGGCAGATGCATTGGTTAACTTTGATATCAAATACGATGTTGTACCTTACGTTGGAATCTCCAATCCGGTACAGATTAATGGATATGTAATTTCTGGATTTGCCATAAAGAGAAAATAAGGCGAATTCTCCTTTTTACCATAAACAGAAAAACCCGGTCATTCGCCGGGTTTTTCTGTTTCTTGCTTTTCTTCTAAATACAACTTTAAGATTGTTTCCAAAAAATTACTTAAAGTCCTATTTTCCTTTGCAGCCTGAAGCTTAGCCGCCTCCCAAATTTCATCATCAATAGTGATTCCTCTTGCTGTTTTAGTCATTTTCAAAGTGATTATTCGACAAATATATAATAATTAAAAATAAAATACAATTATATTTCATTATATGATATTATATATTGTATATTTGTACCATTAATTATTTAAAACAATTTAATCATGGAAGTAATTGAGATTAAAACACACGGTCGGTTTAAATTAACTGTCTACAAAGACAAGATTTAATTCATTGTTTTAGCCGAACTGCTGGAAGCAATGCAAGTCGAATTCATTGAAGATGTAATTCAATACATCAAAAAAGACATGCACTGGTTTACTTCGGTAAAGCAAATGGATTTACCAGAAGTTGGAACCAAAGAAGTAATACAGTTAACCCATGCACTGGGTCTGATTTACTGGTTGCCGAATGGTGTGGTTGAGTTTATTCATAAGCATGAGGTTTATACTGCTTTGGCTATCCATATGGAAACCTATTTGGAATTTTTCCGGTGGAAACTTGAAGAAGTGAATAGACTTACTGATGATATTCTCGGATCCTACGAAGAAATGAATAAGCAAAACAATATCATTATCGACAATCAGGCTACCATTATCGAAAAACTTAAACAAGCATTAAGACCTTAAATCATGAACATTTTAGAATTTATTTACAACGAAAAAACAATCAGTTTTGATTCTATTGGGGACGACAACGTTTTAGTTAATGCAACCGAAATGGCAAAAGCATTCGACAAAAGAACCGATAATTATTTGAGGCTAGATGGAACCGACGAATTTATTAATACTCTTCTTGAATCTTTAAATGAGGATCGTGAATTTACACCAAACGGTGGAAATTCGAGTGAGGAAAATGCTAATGAATTTCCTCACATTAGAGTAAATTCATTGCCATTAACAAGAGCGGATATCATCCAAACAAGAGGGCAAAATGGCACCTGGATGCACCGCTATTTAGCCCTTGAATTTGCGGGATGGCTTGATACTAAATTTAAAGTTTGGGTTTGGAAATCTATTGACAAGATAATTCTCGGACATTACCATGAAGTAAAAGCTGCAACCTACGAAAAATTAGCTGCTGAAAAAGCAGTTGAATCTAAGCGCAAACAATTATTGAAAGATAATCCTGAATTTGTTAAATTTCTTGCATTAGAAGGAAAGCTTTCGGAAAGTGAGAAGAAACGAATAAAAGCACTTAGGGTGTCGATGGATCAATTTAAACTTGAATTCGAAAGTAAGTAACAAACGACAATCCCCCGGGGCTCAGGTGTATCGAGCACCTGCCGGGGGATTCATTAAACTCACATTTAACATTACAAAAGTATGAAAAATTCAGAGATTAAAACGAATGTCAATTTTGAAGGAGCCATCCTTACACCCGAATTGATATTTACGATAAAAGGAATGCAGACTGATGATAACGAAGAGCTTGATGGCCAACTTAAATACCTAAGCAATGCAGTTTGTTCAATTACCCGGATAATGCTTGATATGAGCGAAGAGAACGCTCGAAAATTCACGCAGATTTGCATCAACCTAACCTGCGTAATGGATACCATCGAAACGCTACGCAAACCATAAATCTTTAAAATCTGCAAAACCATGAAAAATTCAGAGATTAAAAATATTATTGAGATTGAAGGGATTATCCTGACTGATGCCGCCATTGCTGAAATAAAAGAGCTGCAGTGGGGCAATAACGAAGAAATTGAAACTAAGCGTGAAATGTTGGCTAATACGATTTGCTTTATCACAAGGCTGATGAACGATCTGGATGATGATGAATTAAAAGAAGCGATAAATATAAATATCTACCTTTCAGTTATGCGTATCGCATATAATAATTTCAGAAAACCATAAAATCAAATACGATGGAAACAGGAATAAATTTGAAGGAGTTGATGGTAATTGTTGAGCGCGAAAGCAAAGAGAGAGAAGGTATTCTCCACTACATGACACTTAGCCCCAATTGCATTATGAATTGCACCAGAGAAAAATTGAGGGATATCACCAACTGTTTTCTTACAAGGTTTGATGATTATATCCAGCTGGCCGGCACTGAATGGGTAGATTACTTTCAGGATGCTTACAACGAATTGGAAAAAGTTTTCTTTCACCTGAAGATAGGTGGATTGGTTTCAGAGGAACTTAGAAATTCATTGAGATGCTTTATTAAAGAAGTTGAACAAACGGCGGCCATGGAACTTTGTGATACGAAAGGGTATGAACATGGTCAATTACAAGATATGTTGAAAACAACCCACGAAGAGCATTAATTTACTTTTAACATCAAAATGTTAAAACCGCAGAATTGCGGTATTAACACTT
Source organism: Bacteroidales bacterium (assembly GCA_038236995.1). GTDB lineage: Bacteria > Bacteroidota > Bacteroidia > Bacteroidales > Prolixibacteraceae > JAAFHB01. Next base: position 15,243 of record JBBRZE010000100.1, read on the forward strand.
ACAACCCCGGCCAGCTACCGGGGTTTTCTGTCCTTTATACCATCCTCTCTTCAGGCTATCTTGCAATAAAAATAGATAGTTATGCTGCACATTTCACAATTACACAAGGTGGTAGAACACGGCGAATTCTCAATCAAGTTTGTTGAGAAAAGCGGTGCCATTGTCCACGGACCGCGCTGCATCTGCACTTCGTTTCACTCTGCAGGGCGAACAATGAACCTGAAGTTTTGCGATAGTGAAGAGATCCGTAAA
>JBBRZE010000101.1:0-15414 GCA_038236995.1 Bacteroidales bacterium
GGGTATGCTTTTCGAGCAACAATTCTACCTCTTTGAGCGTGATACGACTATATTTTCGCTCCATCTTGCCGTTACGGGTATAATGGATAAAAACATAGTTTTGGTCCACCTCGATAAAAAGAAGCTCATGCGCCTTCAATGAAAAGCCGTTTATCAGGATAGGATTGGCATACGTTACAGGAACAGGCATTTGATCAATGTTTTCGTTCGCGATATTTGCAAACGTCTTGCTTCGTCGTAAATACCGCGCTTCGATGATCGATGCAAGAAGCACTACGGGTAAAAACCCAAACACAAATGTTTTTGATTGTACCCTCGCGTAGGAAGTCAGCGACAACGTGGCCGTGGAAATCGTGGCCAATGCATATCCCCAGTTGATAATACCTGCCGAAACAAAGATAATCAGCGAAATCAGTATCTCCTTTCCAACAGTCCATGCCCCGGCATTGAGTAACCGTGGAAAGATGACCTGGAAAATCAGGTAGTAAAAACCCGTAACGAGCGCATATATAAGGCCAAAACCCGAAAGCACGAGCCATTTATAAGGATGCTCCCATGCATGAAGGCCAAATGGTTGTTCAAAATTCATCAGGATGGCAATCAGGAACCCGATACATGCGATGAACCACCAACTTTGATGATCGGTGCGCAAAAGGGGAAACCCGCGATGCAGATATTGTTGAATTGCCTGGCGCATGGTGCTGAAGGTTTAGGATGTCTGATATATATTCTGTAAATATATGTACAATTCAGACAATAAAACACCACGTATTAATATATTTAACCAAAATAATTTCAGGTTCACTTTTTGCCACCCGAAAGTCAAATTTCAGGCTATTTGATCACTTTTTTAATCCATCAAAGCACTTTGTTACTCCATCATAGTACTTTGTTACTCCATCATAGTACTTTGTTACTCCATAAAAGTCCTTTGTTACTTCAAAAGTCATGACTTTTACGCCATCAAAGCGATTTGTTGTTTTATCACTGCACTAAGAAATGCAATCGTAATCCTTGCATTCTTATGTAAATAGGGTCTGCTGAAAAACGAATATATTTTTGACTTTCAATAATATATTCACAGTCTTATAATGAAAAATGCAGACTTTGTGAAAGTGTGTTTTAGTATTCCTTGCACTTCTTTTTCTTCTTTCAACCAAAAAATCCTGAAGGGATTTAATTTGAATAACCTCCAATGAATTGAAAATCAGCGAAGCTAAATTGGGGGAGAAGAATCCGATCACAATCGGAGCCCTGAATTGAAAATCGACGAAGTCAAAGGGTTCAATATCTATATCTTAAAAATGCTCAACCCGCTTCGGGTTGGTGTCGCGTTGTGTCCATTTTCCCCCAGTTCCGCAATCCCGAGAGGAACGATTCGGGGCACTGGGGGTTATTTAAATTTAACCACTTCGTGGTATAAAAATAGTTTTTCAGCAATCCCTAAATAGATGTTTTCTGATATCGCTATGATTGACAGGACCCGGTACTGACAGTGTTTGCGCGATCAGTTTATGTTTTGATGAATCATCAAAATCCGTAGGTTGTATTTCAACCCCTGAAGAATATTGGGGGGATTATTTTGGAGAGGGTGCGGCTATTCACAAACTTACTCGTTAGTAACAATAAATACATCCTGGGATATCATCTTAAGACGATTTTTTTGCTAATCAGAATACGGTTTACGATCTGATTTTAACAATTATTGATTGAGTTAGTCTGCTTTATATGATGCCCTGTCGTAATTTTTATTTTACAAACAATAATAAATACAATAAATAGTTTGTTTTATTAAACAATCGTTATTTTTGTCATAATGTAAAAGCAGATACCTGGGCTACAATGGAAAAATACAACCTATTGAAAATAGTCGAAATTCAGAAAAGTACTATAAACTTGCTGCTATTTACTAGTTATGCGTCAATCTATAACTACAATCCTAAAATCAACCGACAGGCATAAAACAAACGACACTTGACAATGAAATTAAAAGGCGGAGTAATTATTATAGGCTCATTAATTTGGGAAGACCATCTTAAAAGTATAATGGCAGACAACATCAGAAAAGAGTGGCGTAAGCAAAATCTCACTGAGAAACCAATACTTACGAAAGTTCCAATTCGCTATGGCAGAGAATCTCAATCACGAGAGGATACTTACACTATGGTTTTTTCTAAATCTTGCGAAGACAATTTGGGACAAGGATTAATTTTATCTTTCAATCAAGACATTGTAACTTTTGAAGGATTGGAACGACAAGCGATTGCACTTGCAATAGCAGAAGGAATTTATAAAGTAGACAATTTAAGGTTGACTACAAGTTGGGGTTCAGTTGGACTTTTAATTAACCCTAAATTAAATGAAACGGACTTCGCAAGTGAAAAACTCATTCAAAAAAAGTGGGCTGACATTTATCATTCTTACAGTGACACTTTTATTGCAGACACTTACAAAACCAACAATGAAATCAATTCACCAATAACTCAAGACGGTTTTTTGGACATTGCTTGGCAGACAGAAATGAATGCATTTGACATATTGATTGCGACTCCTGTAATTCCAAAACCTAAATCCATACTCAATGCAAACGAAATAGCGCAAAGAATGATAGACAAGAAATATCAAACATATTTTCACAATAACATAAGGCATAAAATTACCACAGCCGCAGACGATGAAATAAATACTCAACTTGACAATGCAGGAAAATAATTTATTTATAAATAAGTTTATTGCGTACATCGCAGGACATCGCTTCGTGGGAAGAGAAGAACGAACGCATAACAGCGGTTTGGCAAAAGTGGCAGTTAAGTGCTTCGCAGACACATTTGTGGTTAAACAAACATTGGTTCTTCGCATCAATAATTGGAGTAAAAATCACCACCTTCGCCAAGCCGCAAACCTTTATGGGCAAGGTTAATTCTGCTCAGAACAATTGACAGACAGAGACAATTTGAATCATAAATATATACTCTATGAAATATCCTAATTCTAACTACCAGCGTAACCATGTCATAATAAAAGGACGAGAACAAGCTTTGACAGATTTTCTTAACCAGGACTATAAAGGAATGAAGCATAAAGTAAAAAATGGCTTCAGCTCAAATAGTGAAGATGCTTTGACATGGAGTTGTTTTGAGATATTATCTCATCTTCCTTTTGATATAAAAATTTCCGCTTTAGACGAGATCTTTGAAGATTCTTATGATGGACAGAGTAATTTCAAATTTATTGACAGCAATTATTCAGACGAGCAAATTGAAATTTTAATAGGAAAAACATATACTGGACAAACCACAAATGAAAGCACAGAAGTTGACGCAAGCATTGAATTACCAGACAAGTTAATTTTTATTGAGGCAAAGCTTTATAGTTCCATCACTGTCGCAGACAAATCAAAAAAACATGACCAAATTGCAAGGAAACTTAGAGTAGGCTTAGATAGTTGTGGAGGAAAGGAATTTTATTTTATTTTTTTGGACATTGCTCCAAACAAAAAATTGACTCTTAGAAAAAGTAAGGAGGAAGCGAAATCATCGACAAAAGGAGGTTTTTATGCCAAATGGAAAAGTGCGTGGTGGTTTAACTATTATAAGCATGGCAGAAACAAGAGTTTGAAACCGTTGAAAGAATGTCTGGATGGAATAAAAGTTCCATCAATTGAGAAAGTTTCAGAAAATATGGGTTGGTTGACTTGGAGTGATTTGTATAAAAATATTCTTCGTGGATTGGTTAAAAATTTAGAGCAAGTAAAGGAGAATCACTAAACCCAGCCCATAACAGCAAAATACAAGTCGGGTTTCAGTGCTTCGTTGACAGGATTCTGCACATGCGGGATGAAATGCAAATCTTCGTTGGAAGTTTATTGGGAAACTCCCGCTCTGCGAGTATTTGCGAGACATTACCTTCAAGTTAAAAAAAACAAATACTACAATGAAGAAAATCGTAATTCTTATTTTGACATCCTTCATAATAAATTGTCAAGCACAAACAGCCCCGAAATTTAACCTCGGATTCGAAAAACGAAGTAATATCAATGCCCTTTCTGACGGTTGGTTTAAGAGGGGAAACTATACAGTAACCATAGACACCTTGCGTAATTCCGGGCAAAAATCAGGAAAGATTACAAACACAGATCAAGGTAAATTTGGTAGCATAGCATACAAAATACCTGCAAACTATAAAGGAAAGACCATCGAATTTGGTAGCATTGCATACAAAATACCTGCAAACTATAAAGGAAAGACTATCGAACTCATGGGATATATGAAAATTAAAAACGTGGAAAATGGATTTGCAGGTTTGATGCTTAGAGTGGATGGCAATGGGAGTATTTTGGCATTCGATAATATGCAAAACATGAATATTTCAGGCACGAAAGACTGGCAGAAATATTCGGTTAAACTTGCCTATCCAGAACAAGCTGAGAATATTTTTATTGCAGGCATTTTGACCGGTAAAGGTGAGGCATGGTTTGATGACTTTGTGTTATCCATCGACGGGAAAAATGTTCAAACCTTAAAAGAAAGCGAAAAACCAGTTTACAAAGCATCTCCCGCTACTGAATTTGACAATGGTTCGAAGGTTGAGATAAAGCATCTGACACCGGAGAGAATAGATAATTTGGTATTATTGGGCAGAGTTTGGGGATTCTTAAAATATCACCATCCTGAAATTGCGAAAGGTAAGTACAATTGGGATTATGAATTATTTCGGTTTATTCCCGGTTACCTAAACGAGCCAAATGAAATAAAAAGAGAAGCATCACTCCTTAAATGGATTGATAATTTAGGGAAAATTGATGCATGCAAAACTTGTCAATCTACTTCTGAAAAACCGTTCCTTGAACCGGATTTAAAGTGGATTAGTAACAGTATCGTTTCAGAATCGTTAAGAAATAAGCTGTACTACATTTATAAAAACAGAAATCAAGGGGAAAATTTCTATATCAAAATGGCTCCGGTTGTTGGAAATCCTGTATTTGAAAATGAGAACGCTTATGAAAAGATGCCTTATCCTGACGCGGGATATCGGTTATTGGCTTTGTACAGATATTGGAATATGATTAACTATTTCTTTCCAAACAAATATTTGGCAGATAAAGACTGGAACACCACATTAAAGGAGTATATCCCAAAATTTATCCATGCAAAAGATGAGTTGGAATATGAACAGGCAGCCATCAATATAATTGGCGACATTCAGGATACACACGCAAATTTATGGGGAGGAAATAATAAAATTGAAGAATGGAAAGGTAGTTACTATGCACCGGTGCATTTGAGGTTTATTGAAAGTAAACTTGTTGTTACTGATTATTACAATCCTGAATTAAAATATCAAACAGGGTTGGATGTTGGTGATATCATCACCAAAATTGATGGTAAAAACATAAATGATATTGTTTCAAATCTATCGAAATATTATCCGGCGTCAAATGAAGCCGCACGTTTAAGAGATATTTCCGCAGAGATGCTGCGTTCACAAAAAAACGAATTAGCGGTTGAATTTTTACACAACGGAATGCTTTCAACAAAAAAGGTAAAGTTATATCCGAGATATGAATTAAATATTTATCACTGGTACAAAAAGAACAATGAAAAATGCTATCGGTTATTAGACAACAATATCGGTTACATAACGCTCGCGTCAATAAAAGATGTTGATATTCCTAATATTAAAGAAGAATTTAAAAAAACGCGAGGTATTATAATTGATATTCGCAATTATCCGTCAATTTTTGTTCCATTCAAATTGGGTTCTTTTTTCGTCTCATCTTCAACTCCTTTTGTGAAATTCACTACTGGAAATATTAATAATCCCGGAGAATTTACTTTTACAAAAAAAAGTGAAATCCCAAAAACAGAAGAACCATACAAAGGAAAATTGATTGTTTTAGTTAATGAATTATCTCAAAGTCAGGCAGAATATACAGCAATGGCATTCAGGGCGGGAGGTAATACAACAATAGTTGGAAGCACAACGACAGGAGCAGATGGAAATGTTTCGACAATATGGTTGCCTGGTGGATTAAGAACTATGATTTCTGGAATTGGTGTATATTATCCTAATGGTGGAAAGACACAAAGAGTTGGAATTGTTCCGGACATTGAAGTAAAACCAACTATAAATGGGATTAAAAATGGTAAAGATGAATTAATTGAGAAGGCGATTGAAATAATACGAAGTAAATAAAAACCAGCAGGTAATCGAGTAGCCGGTTCACAGTCGAATGACCGCCAGTTCGCTCTCACACCATTGTATCCCGATGCTTCGGCATGGAGCAATTTTCTCGCAATACGGTTTGCATAGATAAATAGTTTTTTTATTAAACAATCGTTATTTTTGGCATAATGTAAAAGCAGATACCTGGACTACAATGGAAAAATACAACAGATTGAAAATAGCCAAAGATTCAGAAAAGTACTATAAACTTGCTGCTATTTACTAGTTAGCGGTCATTGTGGGACAACCGCACAAACAAAAACATTTCAATCATAAAAGGTATGACAAAAGCAATTGAAAAAACACATTTTGCACCTGAACTGCACATCCCTAATGGCACGTTCAACATTGATTTTTACATCAAATTTGGCGCAACTGAGAATTTCTGTTTTAAGAATGATGACGGGAGCATTCACGTTGCAGAGTTCGAAATAGACGGTGCAATTTTTCATTTACACGAGACAGTGCGTTGGCTTGAAGCGCTTGAACCTGTGAGTGCAAAAGGCGTAACAACAGTAATCGGTTTATTTGTGGACGATGTTCACGAAGTTTTTAAATGTGGACTTTCAGCAGGAGCAAAAGAAATTAGTCCTGTTACTGACCACGACTACGGTTACAGACAAGGAATGTTCAAAGACCCATTCGGGCATTATTGGCAAATACAAAAGAAAATTTGACAAGACAAATTTGAAAAAAATAATTGCAGCATTCAATATGACAGTTGACGGATTTTGCGACCATACAGCAATAATTCCAGATGAATAAATACATCAACATTATGCTGACCTGTTAAGTAGTGCAGACACCATTCTATATGGACGAATAACATATTGTGTTATTCGAAGCTATGATTTACATTTTCCAAACGGACAAAAAAAAATCAACGGAAACGTTTCGGAACTTTGGACAGTTAAAAACGAAAAACTACAATCGTTGAGAATTTATTTTGACACTTTAACATTTGACAGCGATACAAAGTAATATTATTTAGTATGGCTTACAACACTGTACTTGCAGACAAAATAAGAGAATACCTTGTTGAAACTCCAAATTCGGAAATTGAAGAAAAGAAAATGTTTCAAGGCTTAACTTTTATAGTTAGTGGGAAAACAAAAGGACAAAGTCATCTTAGCTACGCTGATCTTCGATTCCGCTCGGGCTGCTTTTCGGCTTGATCCCGAGGATTCGGGACCCGCAGTCCGCCTCTGCGTGTGGCTTTTCACATTGTGAGCAAGGAAAAAAACAAGCATTTAGGCATATAATAGCTATTTTTACATTTTTGAATGTATAAACCAACCATTCGTAACGTTTTATCATTCAGAACAGGAATATTAATAATAGAATCGATGTTACATGAAATAAGTCCCAGTCTTTTCGACAACAAATATTTTAATTATCAGGAAATTGTTGATGATGACTTTTTGCTGTGCTACAGGGAGAATGAGGTACTGTTGAAAAAATCAGGTGATGATTATGAAATCCCGAGGAAAAAAGATTTCACGGAAAGCATCGAATCGCCGGTATATTTGTTCTCCATCAATTCCAATCATTGTTTCGGGATCGCTGAATCGCAGGTCAATCATGCTTCATTTGAGTTTCATGATGTTTTTATTTTACGGAACCTGAAAAACAAAGAGTTGGCCTGGATTGGGTCTGTGGGTCATCAGTTGATGACCTGGCATACGAATAATCAATATTGCGGCAGATGCGGTGCCAAAACAGAATTGAAAAAGGAAGAGCGGGCAACTGTTTGTCCCGAATGTAACCTGGTGATTTATCCCAAAATATCGCCTGCGATAATTGTAGCCATTACGTGCAACAATAAAATATTATTGGCTAAAGGGAAACATTATAAAAGTGATTTATATTCACTGATTGCAGGTTATGTCGATATTGGAGAATCAATCGAAGAAACAGTAGTAAGAGAGGTAAAAGAAGAAGTCGGATTGGATATTAAGAATCTGAAGTATTATAAAAGTCAGCCCTGGCCCTTCTCCGCTTCTGTGATGCTTGGTTTTACTGCCGAAGCCGACGATACACAGCAAATAATAATTGAGGAAGCTGAAATTAAAGAGGCAGGCTGGTTTGAAAGGGGAAATCTGCCGCCCCATTCCTCCGGTCTGAGTATATCGGGTGTTTTAATCAATGCTTTTGAAAATGGTGTTTTCTAATCAAAGAGAGAAAAATTTAAAACTGCAGGTAAAATGCAGTTCCTTCATTTTCTTTTGACTGAACAGTAATGTTCCCCTTATGAACCCGCATGATTTGTTTACACAGGCTTAGGCCAATCCCACTACCACTTTTCTTGGTACTGAAAAACGGGACGAATATCTTATCCAACACATCTTCAGGCATACCCGATCCGTTATCGGCCAGTTTAATAACCAACCTATTATCCGAATCGGTATAGGCAGACAAGACAATCTTGGGATCGGGCTTATTTTTCACCGCATCAATTGCATTCAGGATGAGATTAATCAAGACCTGTTCGATTAAATCGACATCCAATTCAGCACTGAGTAAAGGTTCTTTTAACAGAATTGTCGCTTCGATGTTTTTTTGCGTAAAGGTGGGTTGCATTAACCGGTGAAGGTTTTCAAACAACTCTCTGATGAATACCTTTGCGAGGTTGGCTTTGGTAATTTTATTCAGGTTCCGGTAAGTTTCAGTAAACTTCAGCAACCCTTCACTTCTTTTTCGGATCGTGTCGATACCAAGTGCAAGATCTTCAGCAATACCTGATGGATCGGGAGTTTCATTGGCGAATTGCTTCAGCCTGTTTTGTAAGGTTGTAGCGAGCGAAGAGATAGGCGCCACCGAATTCATGATCTCATGCGTCATCACGCTTAATAGTTTTTGCCATGCCTTTGCTTCGGTTTCATCCAAAGCTTCGTTCACATTCTGAAAAGCGATCAGTTTGAATTGTACATCTTCTGTTTTAAAGACGGAGGAGGAGAGTACCACTTTCAGGTTACTCTTTTCACGGTGAATCGTGCTGATGACACTATCGCCAGACTTAAGACTTACAATTTGGGTATAAAGTGTATGGTCCCTCTTGTCCAGTGAATGAATCGTTTTTAAATAAGGGACCTGCAATATTTTCTTAATCGATTCATTCATCCATATAACCTCTCCGCTTTCCAGTTCGAACGAAAGAATACCCGTATCAACAAGTTCAAGTACTTTTTGAAGGTACTGGTATTGTGCCTCCTTTTCTTTGCTGATTATTTTGAATGTTGAATTAATTTCGTTGAACCCTTCGCGTAACGACTGTAAATCAACGGGTGCATGTTTCACATTATAGTTTCTGGAAAAATCCCTGTAATGAATGGATTCTACAAACTGGTTGACTTCCTCACGTGTCTTTTTGTGCAAACGATAGAAATCGTTCACCTGAAAAATGATAACGGGCAAAAGGACAATGTCAATGAAATACAGTTCTTTCAATAATGTGAAAGAAAATGCCAGCAATGTAATAAGCAGCAAGATTACCCGCCACAGTATTCCCCAATCCGATTGATTAGTTTTCATATTTACCGAGCCTCCTGTATAAAGCGGTACGCGTCAGCCCTAATTCTTTTGCGGCTTTCGAAATATTGCCGTTGTTCTTTTTGATCACCCTTAATATGGTATTCTTTTCGAGTGTGCTCAGTTTTGTTTCATTATCTCCAATTTCTTCACTTTGATTGGAAGATTCGATAGGAGAAAAGATCAGGTCATCCGGTTCGATCACTTCACCTTCTGACATAATGATGACCCTTTCGATAATGTATTGCAACTCGCGCACATTTCCGGGGAAATTATACTGATTTAACTTTTGAAAGGCGGCATCGGAGAAGCTGATGTTGGTTTTGAAATATTTCGTGGAGTAAATCTTCGTAAAATGTTCGGTAAGCAATACGATATCGTCTTTCCTTTTCCGCAACGGTGGTACAATGATCTCCACCGTATTAATACGGTAAATTAAATCTTTTCTGAACCTGTTTACATCTGATAATTCTGCCAACGATAGATTGGTGGCGCAAATCAACCGTATATCAACGGGTATCGGCTGGTTGGACCCAAGACGCGTGATTTGCCTGTTCTGCAATGCTGTTAATAATTTGGCTTGTTGCTGCAACGAAATATTGCCTATTTCGTCGAGGAATAAAGTGCCGCCGTTTGCTGCTTCAAACCTGCCCATCCGTTCATCTTTAGCATCAGTGAAGGCTCCTTTTGTGTGCCCAAACAGTTCGCTTTCAAATAATGTTTCGGTGAGCGCACCAATATCGACTTTAACAAACGGTTGATTGCTTCGTAACGATTTATCATGTATTGATTTTGCAACCAGATCTTTTCCTGTTCCGTTTTCACCGAGGATTAAAATATTGGCGTCTGTGGGTGCGATTTTATTGATCTTGGCAAAGATGTCGAGCATTGCTTCGCTCTCTCCCAATAAATTGGGATCATTCTGTGATTTTAAATTAACGACTGGGGTTTTCTGAGTCTTCTTTTTTACAATATCTGTAATGGTCGACAATAATTTCTCATTGTGCCAGGGCTTTACAATAAAATCGGATGCTCCCTCTTTTAAAGAACGTACAGCGAGGTCAATATCCCCATAAGCTGTAATCATGATCACCGAAGTTCCTGGTTTTAACGCTTTAATCTGTTTTAACCAAAACAACCCTTCGTTTCCTGTATTGACAGAGGCATTAAAATTCATATCCAGTAAAACCAGGTCAAACGACCTTGACGTAATGAGTGACGGAATGTTTTCAGGATTCTTTTCTGTAATAACCTCCTCTACCTCTGTTTTCAACATTAACCTTACGGCAGTTAACACATCAATATCATCATCAATAACCAATATGCTTGCTTTCAATAAACTCATACTTCAAAAATAACTTCTCAATAAAGTGAATATTCCCTGCTTTCAAATTCACGAACATCAGTGTGTGATTACGATCGTTTTAAGGATATGTGAACCTGAACGTTTTGAGTAAAAATAGTACTTTATTCAAAACATTATTACAAATTTAAAGGGCAAAATGAATTTGGACTGAATAAAGTTTTTTGTCTTACTGATCAGTGCTGTGGGGTGTATGGCAAGGGAGTGATGTGCATTCAATTTAGTGGGTCAGCCATTATTCGGATAATACTTCGGACTGAAAATGATATTTGCTCTTTCAATCCCAATTTTTGCAACTTCTTAGTACAAAAAAGAGGCAGTCTCAAAATTAAAAATGAGACGGTCTCTTTAGATTCATCGCGATTCTATAGATTCATCATGATCCCTTCTTCTTCAATAAACTCAGCACACCATTTATAAATGTCAACGGGTGAATCGGATTGCCGGGAACATAAAGGTCAACTTGATGGCTGGATAAAAATGAACGATTGATCGCAGGACTATCCGCAAAGATTCCGCTGCTGATGGCATCGGTTCCGGCAAGGATGATAATTTTGGGACTCGGCACCGCATTGTAGCAACGCTCAACAGATTCAGCCATATTGGCCGTAATCGGACCCGTGATCACAATCCCATCAGCATGACGTGGCGACGCTACGAAATCAACCCCAAAGCGGCTTACATCGAACTGTACATTGTTTGATGAGTTTAGTTCCCACTCGCAACTATTGTCACCCCCCGCAGAGACTGACCTCAACTTAAGTGATCTTCCAAAAAGACGGTGTATCTCCGGGCGTATTAAGTCGGGATTGAATTCAATGGGCTGATCAACGTCCTCTTTAATAATCAATAGGTTCCGGTCGTTACTCGAAAGCTTATAGTCTTTCGTAAACGTAATTTTATCCGGGAACTGAAGGGCGCACTCACCACAAAAGGTACATTTTCCCAGATCAATTGATATGGGATTTGTTGAAATAGCATGTGTTGGACAAAGTGCGGCAAGCCGAATTTCATCCACTTTTGCAGAACTAATAACGGGACGTCCCCTGAAAATGCCGGGAACTTTTGCAGTAGTAACATCGGGAATAAACTGTTTTCCCTGATGCCATAATATCTTTAAATTATTCAGCATAGCTTTTTATTTACTTTGCATTCAAAATATGATTGCAGCATTCATTCGACTTAAATCATAAATCTTAAATCATAAATCTTTATAAATCATGCCCACTGTATGAAAGGCTAAAACTCTTGTTACAGATCGGAAAATCGGAGATATCGTTGTTTCGTACCGATTGTGCGAGGGCCATCCAGTTATGGAAAGAGGGATCTTTAATTTTATAGATGATCACTTCACCGGCTTCGTCTGTCACAGCGCAATGACATATCTCACCACGCCAACCCTCAACGAGCGAAAGCGTGAATTTTCCCTTTTGAGGAATGAAATCGAAATCTTCCGGTTTTTTAAATTCGGGTACTTCCTGTAGCAGCTGTTTTATATAGGCGACCGATTGTTTAACTTCCGACTTCCTTATCTGCACACGCGAATAAACATCGCCATGCCGCTTGATAACCGGCTTGTGATCAAATTTATAATATAGGTTGTTCGGATGCGACAAACGGATATCCCTGTTGAGTCCGCTCATGCGTGCCGCCATTCCGACTGTTCCTATTTCGAGTACCTCATCATACGTTACTACTCCCGTCTTTTCCATTCTTGATAAAGCACTTGGAAGGTTGAAAAGCTTCTCTGTGATCTCATTAAAGTCGGGTTCGTAGGCTTTAAATACTTCGGTAAGCCTTTCACCAAGTTCCTTTGTAAACGGAAAGTTCATCTTTCCTGCCCTGATTAACCCTTTACCAAGACGGTTTCCTCCCCATTCCTGGAAGAAATTGACCATTGGCGTGCGCAGCCTTCCATAAACTGAATTACCCAGCTGATAAGCGATATCGGCGCAAATACCCGATAAATCGCCTGTATGGTTGGCAAGTCGTTCGAGTTCTAATGCGATGGTACGTGCATAGTGCAATGAATAATCGGGGGTATAGCCGCACAAACTTTCCCAAAGGTTTGCAAACGCGGTGGTATGTCCCACAACGGTATCGCCGGCAATGCTTTCAATAAGCGTCGTCCGCTCTAGTATTTTTGTTTTCTGAAGGAATAATTGCTCAAGCCCCTTGTGCTGGTAACCCAGTTGTATTTCGAGGTGCATGATCTGTTCACCGTTGCAGATAAACCGGAAATGTCCCGGTTCGATAATCCCGGCATGGATCGGACCCACGCCCACTTCATGCAACTCTTCACTGTCAACCTTATAAAACGGGTAATTCTCAATTTTCTGATTCATATCCGCACGGTTGAATGCATACCTCAACGGTTTTAACCACGGATGATCGCTGTACCCAATTCCAAAATTTTCGTGGATTTCGCGTTCAAACTTTTCGAAATTGTGATTCTGTGCCGTAAACGAAGGAAGGTCGGCAGTTTTGTCTATGAGGGAGGAGGAGACAAAAATCTCATGTACCTCATCATCTGCTATACAGCAAATCAGTTTTATTTTGCCTGCAGCTGCAAATCCAAAATAGTTCACACAATGTCGAACCGGATTGCCTTTCATCAGATCGAGATTGATCGCAACAAACGAACCATAGTCGTGTACAGGAATATCGCTTAATGCAATTACCTGGTTATTGGATATATTGATATATTTTATAGTTGTCATTGTACGAGTTTAACAGCATCCTGTAATAAAGTCACGAAAACCGCCGGCGGGTTATAGGCCAGGTAAACAGACAGCCCCAGCAATGCATACTGGGAAAGCGATTCCCATCCGGAAATACGGGGAATCTTTGTTTCATCGATTGTCAATGGTGGTGTAAACAGCAGTTTGAAAATATTTTTGCCAAAACCCCAGATGATCATAGTCAAAAGTAATAAAACAACCAGCAGGATGACAATAAAATGGGCTTCAAACAATGACTGAAAGATCAGGAATTCACTGATAAATAATCCGGAAGGAGGCATTGCGGTAGCTGAAATAAATGCAAGCAGCATCAATATTGCCCCCACTTTATTGTACTTAAAGTAGTTTCCCACATCATAAATGCTCTTGCTTTGATAAACCCAATAAACCTGGTTGAATTGTAAAAACAGGGTTGGCTTTATCAAAGTATGCAGAAAAATATGCAGGATAGCCGCATAAACACCTATTCCACCTGCGGATAATCCAAGTATAACCAGCCCCATGTGTTCGATACTCGAATAGGCAAACATACGTTTGATGTTTTTTATGCGGGTCATATACACCGTAGCAACAAATATCGAAAGCAAAGCCGCAATAATCATCACGGTATTTGCCCAGTGCTGGAGCGAAGTATGCGACAATACCGCATAGATTCTGTAAATACTGACGAATCCGGCGTTCATTAATATACTTGAGAGCAAGGCACCCGCCGGAGCCGGGGCTTTATCTTTTGCATCAATACCTGCGGTATACATTGGTACCAGGCCAATCTTGGCGGTAAACCCCGTAAAGATAAACAGAAAAGATAATTTAAGCCAAAACGGGCTTAGCTTGTCAGCATTTGCATAAAGTGAATCAAACGACATATCTTCTATTCCGGCATCTTTAAGGGAAAGACTAAGAAACAATATCCCGATATACACAAACGTGATACTGATCGCGCAAATGAAAACATATTTCCATACCCCTTCCAATGCCCTCAGGTTACGGTGATGATAGATTAAGGCAGAGGCGCTAAGTGTGGTGATTTCTATAAATATCCAGGTGACTGCAATATGTCCCGAAATAAGAACGATGCTGCATGCCGAGATTAATGCGACCATTGCGCCGAAAAACACAGCCCTCGACTTTGGCGTTTCATCAATATTATGCGTTTCGATGTACCGTTCTCCATGTATGATGACGGGAATTGAAACAATGGTTAACGCAAACAGCAAAAGAACACCGATTGCATCTGGCTTGAAAAACTCAAGTTCAATGACATTGATATGATTGTATTCATATAAACTGAATACAATCAGCAATGCCGAAAAAATAAACAGTAACGCATAATTGACCAGCTTATTCCGGTTAAAAAATAACCCTAAGCTAATGGCAAAAGCTCCTGCTAAAAATATCCCAATCATAATCTTCTAGTCTTTAAGGTTACGTAAATGGTCAATATCAGGATCCTTTAATAAATCGCCAATCCGATTAAAGAAAACACCCAAAATAAGCACACTCGCGAAGATGTCGAGCATAATACCGAGGTTTACCAACATCGGCATTTCATTTCCA
>JBBRZE010000102.1:0-15282 GCA_038236995.1 Bacteroidales bacterium
GAATGTTAATGCCCTACGGGCAATATTATATTTCCTATTTATTTTCTATTGATCTCCATTCCCTTCGGGAAACAATAGAGAATCTTACTTCCGGGAAAATCCGGGGTATTAATTCATTTTCGATGGATACTATTCACCTGATGGGAAGATGATTAGATATATCGAGTAATAAGACATCCGTTTTGTCGTTCTTTTTCCCGGAGGGAATAAATACCATTAGAAAATCATTTAGCCAAAAACCAATTTCCCCGTCGGGGATTGACCGAAACAGATAGATGTGTATACCCCACCACCAGATACCTGAACGCCCATTTCCAACGAATAGAATAACCGGTTATTCCAGCGTTTTCAAACAGGATACGAAGTTCCTTCACCTTAAATGCCCTTAATACAGAAATGGGACCGTCGTTTTTTGACAAGGCAGTCCCATTGAACAGATGGGTGATCAGGTAAACACCATAGTAGGCTATCCAGTGCCGGTGCAGATCGTTGATCACAAATCCGGTTTTTGTATCATATTTTAAATAGCTGAATAACGCGGCCAGTTCATCGTCCGTCAAATGATGACAAAACAAGGAGCTATGAATGATATCAATCGAAACGCCTGTTTTTAAATAATCGCGATAATCACTCGCAACGCCGGTTATTTCAGGATAATTTTTACAATAATCATTCAGGTAATTTATTACATCAGGATTCCTGTCTACACCGGTCAACTTTACCTTGTAACCTTTCTTAACTGCCCATTTTGCAATGTATTGCATCAAATCGCCACTACCGCAACCAAGATCGACAATGTGATATACTTTATTCTTATCGGTCACCAATTTCTTTATTCCATTCAATGAAATAGCATGACCGCCTAATAAACGGCTGATGAAATCGAGTTCATGCAGATTGTGGATTAACTGACTTTTCGGAATATCGGGGGCATCCAACATTTCCGGCTGGTACGATCTATTTTTAAATTTACTAAGCATAGGTAAATAGTGCTGTTTCGATGCTTAAACCAGGTCCAAACCCGATTGAAAATATGTTTTCTCCGGAAGTCAGACCGGCCTGCATGATTTCATTTAATACGAACAGAATCGTTGGTGACGACATATTTCCATATTCAGCCAACACTTTGTAAGAGTACTGCAAATCAGCATCATTCATCTGCATTTTTTTCTTTATCGTATCGAGTATCTTTTTCCCTCCCGGATGTATCGCCCAATTATCAATTTGGTCAGGTGTAATATTGAATTTTTTGCCGGCTTTCAATACAATATCATTTACTTCATCACCAATAAAATCGGGAACTTTAGCATCCAAAATCATTTCAAAATTAAGCGGCGTTATATTCCAGCCCATCAGATCGTTTCCTTTACTCAGAAGCAATGAATAGAATCCGTTCATCGTAATTCCACTTTGCTGATGCTGTTTGGCTTTTGTATCCGAAACAACAACGACAGCCGCTGCCCCATCCCCAAAAATAGTATTCGACAACAAATTATCGTGATTGTTCTTAGGCTGAAAATGCAACGTACAAAGCTCCACACAAACAATCAGCACCCTCGCACTTTCATCTGTTTTGGCAATCATATCACCAAGTTTCAATGCATGAAATGCAGCATTACAGCCCATAAAATTAACTGAAGTATGGAAGGTGTCAATGGGCAAATCCAGTTGCTGAATTAAGATGGAATCCATTCCGGGTGCATAGATTCCGGTGCAGGTGACTGTAATTAAATGGGTGATCCCAAATTCAGCAATCGTGGTATTCAGTTTATTCAATGAATCATGAATTGCTTCAACAGCCAGTGATACCGCATTCTCTTTGAATATCTCCATCCTCTTTTCAACATTTGGCGCAGACTGATCTTCCTTATAAAGCTTATTCTCGGGACGGGTATTGTTAAAATCGGAAACGGCGGAATACCGGGTGGTAATACCGCTGTGATGGAATAATATTTTTAGTTTACGAGTGGCTGTATCATCATTGTAAGCTTCAATCATAAAATCCAATATTGCACTTTGTTTCGTACCATATTGTGGTACTGCCGTCCCTACCGAAATTATTTTGCTCATCGTTAAAACCAGGTGTAATAATTATTTAAAATAAGAACCATAAAATACAAATTCATGCAAGCCGAAGTCAACAGGTTCATTTCCATCGTGTTTTCAAAATTTGCATTTGCTGTATCTTTTCGAACCTTGTTAAACCAAATCCCCAGTTTAATAACAACCGGCAGCGTGATCAGCAGGAACAATACCATTGCAATTTGCTGATGTTTTAAATTGAAATAGTAAAACAAGAAAACAATTGCGATTGAGAATAATATTGAAGAAAAAATAAAGGTTCCAATGTATCCCAGCTTGTAGCTGATACTGATCACACCATCCTTTTTATCTGCATCGTGCTGATAAATCTGCGTAAGGGGATAAATACTACCAATAAACAAACTGGCTACACTCATGCAAATGATGTTATTGCGTGTAAAGAAATCGGCAAAAGAAAAAGTTGAAATTGCAGAAATGGTCATCAAATAAACAAAAGCTCCCTGGAATATAAACACAGTTAAAAAGCCGATCACAGCATATTTTTTTAACCGTACCCTTCGGTAACTGTAAGCCCTGGAGACAAGCACAAATATCAGCACAAACAACGCGAAGTCGAATGATACCAGCAGACTGAACAACACGCCGGCAATATCCATTAGCAGGGTTGCTTTATATAAATTTCTGGTGACTTTAGGAGGGTACTTAAGACCGCCGATGCTTGTTTCGTCACGATCCTCGTAACTGTTATAACCATTACTGGACGGAAATATAAACAGGTGCAAAATTACAAACGCAATGATGGTTGTTTGCCAATTAACAGTATCTGCCTGACTTAATGCGAATAAAAAGACGGGCATTAAAAAAAAGGAAAATGGCAATCTCAGGTGCTTCAACGTGCTTTTATCGAACCAGGATACGATGTACATGCTTTAATTTGTTTTATTGATAAACAAATCAAGTTACGGAATGTTTAGACCCTGCGCATACGATGTTATTCATCTGGCAATTTATAAATAACCGAATATGCTGGGAATGGAACTTTAAGCGCTGCATAGACTTCAACACGATTTTCTATAAATATAAGAGGCCACTGTCAAATGACGGTGGCCTCTTATATTTTGTGTTTCACAATTCCCTTTTATGGAGAATTCAAAGGAACAACCGCACCTTTTGTGTACTGCTCCCGATTTAACTATCCGCGAATAACTCGTAGCAATATTGCAACAATTGCAATAACGAGTAGTATGTGAATAACTGCACCTGCGCTGTATGCGAAAAAGCCAACAGCCCATAAGATAATAAGAATTACTGCGATAAGATAAAGTAGACCGCCCATTTTGTTAATTTTTTAAATTGTTTATACTAATTAATTTTGACCGAGAGAAAACGAAACATATACACTCATGACCCCATTTGTAGCATCAGGTGTTGTGTAAGTCGTTCCTGCGAAAGTTCTTTCTTTCCCGACTTTCGTAAGTCCGTAGGTGTATCTGGCTCCCAGACTAACGCCTCCCAGATCGACACCTGCACCCGCTGCAATTCCTGCATCAACCTTGTTGTAATCTTCCGTATTGATCTTCTCGTCGAAGTCAACCGCACCAACATTTGATTTGTTTTTCACTTTACCGTTCAACATATAAGATACATACGGACCGGCATGAAGATTAAAATTATCCGTAATGTTTACAACAAACAGCAGGGGAACTTCCAGGTAATTAAAATTGTACTGGACAGTGCCATTGATAAAAGTGCTGTTGTAAGTTGTCTGCGCCCCTTTGGTGGTGAAGTATAATTCAGGTTGAATTGCAAAAATTGTTGAGACTGGTAACTTGGCGAACAGACCGACATTGAAGCCTGTGAGCATTTTATTGTCACCACCGTCCTTCACATATAGATTTGAAAAATTAATGCCGCCCTTGATACCAAAGGTCTGTGAATTTGTTTTTTGTGCTTCTGCAGAAGTAGCTGTGGCACAAACAAACAATGCTGAAATTATAAATAGAACTATAGCGTGCTTCATTATAAATATTTAAGTGTGAATGAAACGAACCCTGAATAATTCAGAGCTCGCTTTATTTTGTACAATTTTTCTGAGATTAATGGAATGCAAGACCAATGGTCGAAACACCACTTGATAGGTCAAGGAACAATCCAACCTTATTACTTAAGTGATACTCGGCACCAACGTGTACATCAAGAAACAGCGGCTCAATTGCATGGTAGTTGTTATCACGGTAATATCCGTCATCCCATCTGGTTCTGATAATTGAAAATCCCAGTGAACCTGCAACGTAAAAATCCCAGTCTGAACCGGCACCGACGGCGTCATCCAAATAGTAAGTTCCCTTAACACCTACCGGAATGATAGTCTCCCTGTAATAATAACGGTCATCGTGGTAAGAAACAAAGGTGACGAAAGGGGCCAGTGTGAAATTATTGGCCACACCAAATTCATAATTCAGATTAAACACAGGCAGTGAATTTCCGTAATACCCGTAATAATTCGAATATCCGAGACCTAAACCTACGTTTAAAGTATTTCCATGACCCTCTGAGTAGCGTACCTGCCTTTGTTGAGCAGAAAGATTAGTTCCTAAAAGTGTAAGCAGGAACAGTAATGCAAAAGCTGTTTTTTTCATTTTATTGAATTCTCTTTAGTTAATAAATGCTTAATTGATAATCGTACTTTCTAAAATTATTTTCTTTTATCTTTTCCATGACCACCCTCTTTTTTATCATTGCCATGTTTTTCATATTTGTTTTCAGAACCGTGTCTGTCGTAGCTCCTATCATCATCCCGGTCATTTCTGCGAATCTCGGTGCCGCGACCTCTGTTAACCTGGTTGCTTTGGCGGTAATCCTTGCTTTTGTATCCTTTTCCCGGACGCTCACCGATATTTCGTTGAGATGGCCCGCGGTATCCTTTAGCATACTTTGTTTTGTATTCGCGGTGATTGTAATATGGAGTTTTGCCATGATAACCATTCATCACAACTTTGTATCCGCCATACAAGTCATAGTTTCTGTATCTGCTTGGCAGGTATGATCTGCGGACCCATGATCTTCCTTCGTAATAAATAAACATGGAAGTATTAACGTCATAATAAGACTCCACGTCGGGCAGGTAATAATACTGCACATCGGAATATCCGGAAGGGCCCCATGCGGGAGCAGTGCCAATGTTCAGATGTACTGAAATTTGAGCCTGTCCTGCACTTGCGAAAAACAACACTATTCCTAAAGCGACTAATTTTAAAGCTTTCATTCAATCTGATTAAATCTTGTATTTCATATAAATTAATACAATGCAAAAGTGGCCTCTTTTTCACGCGGAAGCATTACACAATTTAAGAAAAGAGTTACATGATTCACACATTCCTGCGACCGCCGAAACATAAAAACACCTTGCTCTTTTGAAGGAGCAAGGTGATAAAGTGTTATAATCTCTGATCGATTTTTAAGAATAGAAAGATAATTAGAAGAACTTATATCCTACTGATTCAATAATTTAAACAATTCCTTCATGTCAGGAGATAAGATAACTTCAGTTCTGCGGTTTCCGGCGCGTCCTTCAGCTGTTTCGTTTGTTTGTACAGGGTGAAATTCGCCTCTGCCCGAAGCGGTGATACGGCCCGAATCAAAACCATTCTCCTTTGTCAGAAAACGAACAATGGAAGTGGCCCTTGCTGTACTAAGATCCCAGTTATCTTTAAATAATTGAGTTTTAATGGGAACATTATCTGTATGACCTTCAATCTCCACCGTAATGTCCTTTGTACTGTTCAGCACCTGAGCCAGTGATTTAAGTGCCTCTTTTCCTTTGGGATCAACTACATCGCTACCCGATTTGAACAGCAATTTTTCAGCAAGCGAAACGTAAACCATTCCGTCTTTTGTATATACCGAAAGCTCATCCGTCTTGTAATTCATCAATGCATCGGCGATTGAATTTTTAAGCTTTGTCATCACATCTTTTTGTGCCTGAATCATATCCTGAAGTTTCTTCAGTCGTTGCGCCTGATCAGCGATTGTCATTTTTGATTCAGAAGAAAGTGCCTTCAGGTCATTGTTGACCAAAGCGTTTTCATTGAGCAAAGACGCTTTCTGATCGTTAAGATCTTTTACTTTGTCGTTACAATCGTTCAATTGACCATGTGTTTTGGTACTGTCTATCTGCAACAGATTAACCTTGGCTTCCGAAGCCTTGAATTTTTTAGTTGCCACGCATGAGGTAAATAACATGCTAATAACCAACGATGAGAATGCCAGAAAGTGAAATGTTTTTTTCATTGTAATTTTATAAGTGAATATTTGCCACAAAGTTGGGCCTCTTTGAGTTGATATGTGTTACACAACTTTTAAATTAAATTACATGATTCACACATTGGGAGGCCGGAAGATTGTAATAACCAACCCTGCTACGGCTCTCCCGTCCGCTGTCTCACTTAACGATCTGAATGGAATAAGCGTTGGGAATTATCTTTTGTCCGTGTGTGTGCGCATATACCTTTGTAAATTCTGCACCAAAATAGAGTATGATGGCTGAATAATAGACCCATACAAGAATTAAAATAACAGAACCGGCAGCGCCGTAAACAGAAGCAATGTTGTAACTTCCAAGGTAATAACCAATCGCAAATTTACCAAACATGAAAAGAGTGGCTGTGAAAGACGCGCCGATAATGCAGTCGCGAAGGGCAATTTTCCCATCGGGCAATGTTTTGAATATGATGCTGAACAACAGGGTTATAATGAAAAAGATAATACCCGCATTAAGTATATAAAATAAGAAGATGGAATCCTGCGGAAATATGATTGCCAATCGCTTGCTGAGCACATCGACTAAAGAATTTACGATCAAACCGACCAGCAATAAAAATCCGACAGAACCAATCATCGAAAACGACATCAGGCGATTATACAGGTACTTTATTAAACCGCGTTTGGGTTTTGCCTTAATCCCCCAGATAAAATTGATGGAGTCCTGAATTTCAGCAAATACCCCCGATGCCCCAATTAATAAAACGATGATGCCGAGCGTTTGCGCAAAAGAATTACTGTTCGAAAGTTCAACATTTTTTATTGTTTCCTGAATCTGGAGTGCAGCTTCACTACCTACGAGACCATTTATCTGCCCGAATATCTCCCCTCTTACAGCATTTGCACCGAAGAACTTTCCGCTCAGAGACATAATGATGATTAACAATGGGGGTAATGAGAATACAGTGTAGTACGATAAAGCGGCACTGAGCTTGATGCCGTTGTCGTCTATAAATCCGTTGAAGGTTTCCTTGAGGAGATATCCTATTTTTTTTAATGTGTCTGGTATTCGCATCACATGAATTATTAAATGTTTAACCTTACTGATATGTCGCTGTTCCCGGCTTTCCGATTTCGAAATCCCGGAAGCCAAAATCAGTTGTCTGATAGGAGTTTGTTTTAAAAATATTTCGCCCGTTCCCTGGTATGATTGGATAAAACGTAATGGATATTTGAAATGCATTCAAAACCAGGTTCTCATTTTTAATCAGAACACCCAATCCGATTTGTGAATATACTTTACTGTTTCTAAATCCGGTGGAGGAATTACCTAACATGCCTAATGAATAGGTAAGAAAAGGGCCAAAACGGAATCCAACAAAATTCCACGGGGCATAGGATTGCGTTTGCACAGTAAACAATAGGCGTCTGGTTCCCGACAAACCTAAACTATTAAATCCATCCAAACCGTAGCCTTCATTAATTGTCAAACTATCGTATGATAACCTGTTTAGGCCTATTGTTATCTGTGGTTTAACAAATTGCCTGAACTTCCATTTCCCTATTTCCTTCAATCCCGTAAAATATACCAGGCCAACCGAAAGAACCCCCTGCTCTGGCTGTGATCCCCGAAAGAAAGTTCCATATTCGAAGTTTGAGGCCAGGTAACCCAATGAATTATAATCGCCGAATGAAATACGCGCACCTAAGTATAACCTGCCGGTACTGTTTTTTACCTGATAGCCACCTGTCAAATTGAAAACTTTTCCAACTGGAACATCTTCTGTCATCCCAAATTTAAAAATATAATTGTCGCGTACATATCTTCGCGCCGAAATACCAACGCTTGCAAGGTAAAATTCTTCACTGGAAAACATAAGCAGCGGATCAACCAGTTCAGTTGGCTTTTCGAGGTACCTTATTCTTAAAAAACGGGCAGCAGAAATAAAATTGGTAGTACGGCCATATTCCGAATTATCTTTTAGGATCCGTATGGCATTGCCACCCCAAAAATCCTGGACATTAAACCTGAACCGCTGCGGAATAAAAAGGGAATCGGTTGACCTGATTGAATCTGCGCGAAACTGTTGTGAAAAATAGGCTCCGGCAGCCCACTTGGCAAAAGATGAAAAGAACGGACGATCGATTGATAAACCCCGGTTGAAATTTTTCGCTCCTAAAATATCGAAATGCACATTTGTCCGGATGTAGGTATTCCTGATATTCGGGATCGTATAGTTAGTATTCAAGTAGTTCGTATGCTCATTATAATTCCGTGTATAGACACTTTGAAATCCATGTCCCATTCCTAAAAAGTTTTTATCGGCTAAATCAATCGTGATACCCGAAGTGGAAGCTGAACCGCCGGGAATAATGCTCCATATGTCTAATACTCGAATAAAAATATCTACCGAATCGGAGTTTTTCGCGGTCGTTTTAACGTAAAATGAAACATCCTGAATGTAATCCCGGGTGCGTACCAATCGCTCAGATTCCCTGACAAGCAACGAATCGAATACCTGGTTTTGACTGATCAGCAGCAGGTTTCGAATAGCGATCGGTAAAGATTTTACGTGCAGGTTGTTCCCCGTTTTTGTGATGAAATTTTGCCTCGATACGATGGTGTCGCCGATTGAAAAGCCAAACGGATCGAGTGTTTCGATGTTTATATGCCTGATTGTTTTCCCTTCAAAAGCACTGTATGGCCGAATGATTAGTCTCTTCTTCTGTTTTATCTTCCCCGTTGAGGATGCCGGAATGGGTTTGAACAATACACCATACACAAACTTTGTAAACTTGCTTCGTTTGGAATAGGTTTCAATTTTCTTATAAAGAATGGTTGTATCTTTTTTGGCAGTTGTATCTTTTTTGACAGTTGTATCTTTTTTGACAGAAACCTGCTGAGCGATTGTGAAATCACCCGACAGGATATAAATAAACGAAAAGAGGAATACAATTTTGAACCACTTTTTCATCGGCCATTTTGAATATTCTGGTGTTGCCCCCCGGTAACGGTTTGTTGTATCACTGTTAAAATAAGCCCTTTCTATTGCCACTTCGAAATAAACGAAGTAAGGTATCGGTTAAATTCTTCGGGCTGTTCAAGATTAGACATATGTCCCGCTTTTTCAATAGTATGGAGTTGTGAATTTGCAATGTTATGATTTAAAAACTCTGACTTTGACATTGGGGTAATCGTATCTTCTTCACCACAAAGGATTAATACCGGAACGAGTATTTCATTCAATGTTGAACACATCTCAGGACGCTGCGCCAGCGCACTTAACGTTCCTGTAATTGTAATGGGTGATGTTGAAAGAATGATATCTTTTATTCTTTCAACCAGCTCCTTTTTAGCATCCAATGACTCCGGACAAAAAATATTCTGCACAAAACCTTCCGCAAAGTTTTTTAATCCTTCGGCATTAATCTGGTCTATCGTTTTATAGCGTTTTTCTTTCCCTTCCGGTGAATCGGCCACACACTGGGTATCGCTCAGTATGATTGCCTCAAATCTTTCAGGATAACGGTTGACAGCATTCAATAAAATATAGCCACCCATCGATAAACCACATGCAACCGCCTTGTTTATCTGCAAAACATCCATCAGTTCAACTAAATCGTCTGCAAATATACTTATGCTCATATTTTCTTCTCCGGCTGTTGATTTACCGAATCCCCGAATGTCGTAGGCAAGTACGCGATGAGTATGTTTCAGAAATTCGATTTGAGGCAGCCACGATGATTTGTCAAAAGGAAATCCATGAATGAATATTATTGGAATTTCTCCGCTTCCAAAATCATCACAACAAATTGTAACCCCTTTCAGATTGATATTTATATTCTTTCCTTGCGAGTGAGTCGTTTCCATAACCGTTGTTTTTACTTGTTATCCCTGTAATTTTTATTTCTTCTCATCAATCACTTTTAATTCTAGACGTTTTTGTTCTTCTGCTTCAATCCGTTTTCTTTCCTCTTCCTTTGCTTTCTTCTTAAAATATCCCCTTAAAAGGAAATTGTGCTTGAGTGCCTCCATGTTTTCATCCAAACCTTTGGAACTATTCTTAAGATTCAGGATGGTCTTATCTATATTTTGAGATGTGACTGTATCACGTAATAGACGGCCCAGTGTACCATTTCCACTGTTAATGTTCACCATGATATTTTCAAGCTGTTTCGTCGAAGCCTGGGCATTATCTGCTGTCGCCTGAACACTCTCCATGATGGCAGATATATCCTCTTTCGTTGACACGATCATTCCTTTCATTTCACTGGAGGCATTCTGAAAATTCCCGATGGTCTGATTGATATTTTCGGCAATGATTGTATCATGTATCAACCGGCCAAGTGTACCACGACCGCTGTTTATTTTAAGCATCACCTCTGCGAGCTGTTGTGTAATAACTTCAGCATGCCCCGCTGTTACCTGCAAACTTGCTATGATCGCATCCGTTTCAACAGGCTCGGTAGATGAAAGCAATTTGTCATCACTTGCTAAAGGGGCACTGGCACTTCCTTGTGTAATAATCAATAACCGGTCACCAATAAGTCCTTCAGATCCAACGGCCACTTTACAGTCTGATTTAATAAACTGCTTAATCTCTTTTCGGATCAGCATATCCACTTTTACTGTCCTTCCGTCGATGATGCTGATTTGGTCCACAGTTCCTACATTTATTCCCGAGAATCGGATATTATTCCCTACCTGCAAACCGCTGACATTGTAAAATGTTGTAGAAAGTTTAAAAACAGGATTAAACAGGTTTTTTTGTTTCCCAATAATAAATATGGCAATAACAAAAAGAGCTAATCCTGCAACTACAAACAGCCCTAATCGTATTTTAAAGTTCTGAGAATGGTTTTCCATTTTTAAAGGTTTTAATATGTCGTGATAAAAGCAATATCGATTTGACCAACACCCTTATAAGAGCCTTGCGGGGAATTGGATGGTGATTATTTAAAAAATGATTTGATTAATTCGTCTTTAGACTTTTCAAATTCATCCAATTTCCCTTCCAGATAAACTTCGCCGTCCTGCAGCATGATAATGCGGTCGGCGGTAGCTCGCACACATTCCATATCATGCGTAATGATAATGGAAGAAGTCTTATATTTTTTCTGAACCTCATTGATCAGTGTACTTATTTCATCTGATGTCACAGGGTCAAGCCCGGTTGTCGGTTCATCGTACAGCATAATCAACGGATCGACAACAATGGTGCGTGCCAGGCTAATTCGCTTGCGCATTCCTCCTGACAGTTGCGAAGGCATTTTATTTAAGGCGTCCGATAACCCTACATTTTCCAATACCTCCTTTATTTTTTCGTTCCTCTCGCTTTGAGAAAGATTCTTCTTTATTCTTCGTAACGGAAATTCCAGATTTTCCTTTACAGTCATTGAATCATACAAGGCACCGCTTTGAAAAAGAAAACCAATTTTCTGTCTTAGCATACCTAACTCATCAGTCCCTAATTTACTTACATCCTGACCAAGCACGTTAATAATGCCGTTGTCTGCATATAATAAACGCACAATACATTGGATCAGGACAGATTTGCCTGAGCCTGATTTTCCAAGAACCACAAGGTTTTCACCCTTAAAAAGTTGTAATGAAACACTCCTTAATACAACCTGTTTACCAAATGACTTTTTAAGATTGCTTATTTCAATAATCGGTTCTTTGCTTACCGCTTCCATTAAACCGTTTCCCGGATTCTCTGTTTGAACTGTATTCATAGAACTAGCATATCAGTAATTTGTACCGCAATCATATCAACAATCAGCACCAGAAGTGACGCAAGTACGACCGCAGAATTTGCAGCAATTCCCACACTTTCTGTTCCGCGCCCGGCATTGTATCCTTTATAACATCCAACTACTCCGATTACCGCCCCGAAAAAGAAAGTTTTTACGATAGCCGGCATAAGATCAGAAAACCCGACATGGCTGAATGCCTGTGCAAAAAACAACGAAAGCGTTACATCCCCCTTTATGTTCGCGCCTATCCAACTTCCCAATATACCAAGTGCATCAGCATATAAAACCAATAATGGAATCATAAGCGTAGCAGCTAATACTCTCGTAACGACTAAAAATTTCATAGGATTGGTAGAAGATACTTCCATGGCATCTATCTGTTCGGTCACTTTCATTGAACCCAGTTCTGCCCCCATGCCTGAACCAATTTTTCCTGCACATATCAACGCAGTTATAACCGGCCCCATTTCTCTGATCAGCGATACAGCGACCATTCCGGGGAGCATAGATACAGCCCCGAAATCAATAAGCACCGGTCTCGATTGAAGCGTTAGCACCAAACCCATTATGGCTCCGGTGACCGAAATTAGCGGTAATGTTTTATAACCGATCTTGAAACATTGATATAAAAACTCTTTGAATTCAAAGTCACGCGAAAAGGTTTCTTTTGTCAAACGCGTGATAAACAGGATAACATCTGCAAAATTTGTTAAAAAATTACTCGCCTCTTCCGTTTTTTCAATAGTTTTCTCGCTTATCCTGATTGTCCATTCCTTTGCTTTAAGAAGATTCGGGACCTTATTTTTTGATGGTATTATCTCATTCATGATGATACATTTGATTCATGGCCGTAGGGTATTAACTTAAAAAGGCACCGTTCAGCGAAAACCGATAAACGATGACTTCTTAAATCAGGGGTGCTGAATATTTTCTATCAGATGCAAAATATTGAACACCACAATAAGGAATTAAAGCCCTTCAATAAGCTTTCGTAATTCTTCTTTTGTTTTGCCAAGTGTGATTTGAAGTTTTCCAAACATCTCGTCTTTCTTGCCTTCTTCAAACATCAGGTCATTATCCGTTAAGATTGCAAACTGTTGTTTTAGTTTGCCCTTCTGCTCATTCCAATTTCCTTTAATTTCTGTAGTATTCATCCTTATCAATTTTATTCGTGAATAATTTCAATACAAAGATGTCCCTCAAATTGTTAAAAAACGTTACACAATTACAGTAAAGAGTTACAACATTCACACATTCAATAAAAGGCCGCCTAATTTTTTAGGCGGCCCGAATTTTATCAGGTAAATTATTAGAACTTACCTGGCAGGAATAATGTCGATAATAACCGTACGGTTATAAAAACGTTCTTCCGGATATTTATTTTCAAAAGGTGCTACATTTTGATCCTCACCAAATCCATGCACTTCAAATTTAACATCGCGTCTGCCTGCCTTTTCAAGACCCTTTTCAAGGATGGTCTTCACATCGTTGGCACGTGCAACTGATAATTTCAAGTTGGTGTCTTCGCCTCCGATAATATCGGTATGGCCATGTATGATAACCTTCGCATCTTTAGAAATCTTTGGTATTACAACATCTGTAAGGTACTTTTCGTAAATATTAATGGCCTTCGATCTGTTAAATTCATAAAGTATGCTGAATCTCATCAATTCGTCAGTGGCAGACGGAGTCCAAAGTACCATATGAGCAGAAGTTTCCTTCTTAATTACCTTGCCGCTTTTCGTCTGACCGATCATCGTTACATTGTAGTCGCCTTCGGGACGAGCTCCCAAAATAGATTTTCCGGGGATGCTCACCTGTTCCTGGGTATAAGGTCCAAAATTCTGCACTTTTCCTGTTTCATCAGCGATTTCAAGCGACCATGATGAGAATGCTTTATTCGCACCCACAACATTGATAGCAACATAACTTTCAAAAGGCGCTTCCTGTACGCTGACAATTTCCACGGAGCGCAATGGGGCATCCGGACCGCTCTGGAATTCCATCAGTAACACGGGCGAATTGCTCTCGATAGAAACCCTGCGGTCTCCCTCCCTAAGAAGAACAAGCTCAAGCTTGCCACCAGGCTGTTCCGATGGGATCTCCGGTTTAATACGCCCTTCGGTATTGATTCTTGCAGCATTAATTGCAAATACATCCACAAGGTATACCTTGATTGATTCGGCCATGGCCTTGCCATCTTTAGGTCCTTTTTGAGACGATCCTACCAGCGAAATGGTTGTAGAAGGATCTTTTGACATACGCTCGCCGAGAATATTTATTACATTATAGTATACATTCATTTGCCGTTTTGAACGACCGGATAAGTCGACATGTTTGGTCTCTTCCAAATTGTCTTCTTTGAAACTGGTCACCTGATCTTTTGTGAGCAACACGTAACGATTTGGTACTTTAGTTGATCCAATATCGAAGAATACATAGTTACGCAACGGGAATATCTCCCTGACCCTTAATTCCGTCGGAATATTTTTGGGTGCGTAAACAGAAAACTCAACTGTTGGTTCTGCGATTACAGCTTCTGGTATAAAAACCTTTTCAGCGATTGCAATTTTATGTCCGCGTCCAAGTTTAAGGGCCATACCTGCTCTTACAGTCGTCACATTCAACGATTCAATTGTCCGTGGATCCTGACCAAAATAGGGCTGGAAAGAAACAAATGGCGACAATACAAATTGTGTATGCTTGCTCTGCGATGAGAGGAAGATATCGTATCCGGCGCCAATTTGCATCGAGATAAGATTATCATTCACATTGCTGAAATCACCTTTCACATCGGCAGGTGCAACTTGTCCGGCGACATCCGGATTAACTCCTTGTTTGTAAGTAAAGCCCTTGTTCAGATTGAAAGCGAAACGGGGACCGGCATACAAATAAAAATTCGATTTGAACGGGGCCAGGCGTAAACTTGGTTCAACTGTAATGTAAGTGAGATCAGTGTTCAGATCAGCAGGGCAATTACATGGTGTCATTACCTCCTTGAACTTACCGCTGCGGTTATCGTATCCTGCCTGTAACATGAATCCCAGTCTTGTATCAGGACGATGAAACTCGATAAGTGGGGCAACATAAAGCCCAGCTCCGTTACCCTTGTGAAAAGCCGAAGGTACTGATAGTGTTGAATTCAGTTCCTGTGTGGTTCCATTGTAGAAATTGAAATTTGCACCACCGGCTACACCGAAATACCATGATGGTCTCGTGAAC
>JBBRZE010000103.1:0-14467 GCA_038236995.1 Bacteroidales bacterium
GATTAACTTGGACTTCTCAACGAAGCAGCCAGTAAATCATCCTGACTATAATCTGATATTTTCAGACTTACTTGCATAAAAACAACTCATGATTAGGCCATTATTTGGTCTTTGTTATTTTACGAATATTTGATAGACTGGCACGCTTAATTATCAAACTTGCACGGTTATACATAAGATGGCTACGGTGGCATTATTTAGCTTGAATGACTAATTGTCACGTTTAAGGATTATTTCTCTTTTGCTTTTCCATTGCGGAGATTCCAGGAGTTCACGATAAGTTGGCATAATTATAATCCTCTGTTTACGAATCAGTTGAAAGTTGTTATGATCTCGGCAATCGGAATTAGAAAGCTATAACGCCTCAGGCTCTGCTGCAACAGGTATATCTCCTGCTTCCTGAATGTATGGAATGGTTGGAGTGTCTTTAAGGTCGTTCATTAACAGATGGAAGAACTGGCCCACAACGTAATTTGCAAGGGCTTTATCTTTGGAAAGTCTGTTCATGAATTCGATCGGGGGTTCGGCATTTTTGAGCAGGGCTTTGTCGATGCTCTCACGCAATTTCATGCGTTTTACATCTTCGATGTTGTTCGCACGGAGGCTTGCCATTAATCCTGCATCGGATTTGAGGGAATCGTACATCTCTTTAACGACTTTGTCATCATCGCCTAATTCTACGGCATATTTGTCATTGATTTCCTTTACGATAATTTCCAATACTTCCTTTGGGTCGGGTCGGCTGATCTTATGACCGTCGCCTTGCGGGTTTTCGAGGATTGCATCTTCAGGATTAAGGATGATGCTGCCGTTTTCCTCTTCCTGGACCTTATACTTATCCATGTCGACCATCTGCGTCACTTCAAGCGGTAGTGTTTCTTTTTCGTATGGCAGGTATTTAAAGAGCAGTTTTGTGAAGAGATAAAATTTTTCGAGATCGGTATCGATGAATGTAATGATCTGAGATATAAAGGAATATTGCCTGATGTATTTATTCATATCCTTCCTGAGCTTTTCTTTGGCATCGGGTTCGAGCAAGAGATATGCCTCATTCACAATCTTTTGAAAGAAGGGGGAAAGCACTTCGGACTTGACTTTTTTGCGGACAAACATTTCGATGAAATAAGTCACCTGGTCGGCCGTAAATACATCCGCTTTTTCAATTACATATTTCAAGTTGTATAGTTTCTGCTTGTCGGTGGCTTTATCCAGCGTAGTGCTTTGGTAATAATCCTGGAAATCCTTCTGGATGTTTTCGTGTTTGTTTACGAAATCGATGATAAAGGTGTCCTGCTTGTTTTTGATTTTTCGGTTTAACCTGCTCAATGTCTGAACCGTGGCAACTCCTCCCAAGGCCTTATCAACATACATCGTATGCAAAAGGGGCTGATCGAATCCTGTCTGGAATTTATTGGCAACGATTAAAATCTTATACCCAGGCTTTTTAAATTCATCTGCTATATTTTTAACTTTTGGCCCATTCATATTGTTTTCGGTATACTTTTCGTCGTTCAGTTCAACTGTTCCCGAAAAAGCAACCAGTATTTGTATGCCATAGCTTTGTTCGCGAATGATCTCATCGAATGCTTTTTTATACAACACTGCATGGGCCCTGGAACTTGTTACCAGCATCGCTTTTGCATTTCCGCCAATCTTATGCACCGTCTTTTCCATGAAATGGGACAGCATGATGTGACTTTTGGCTGCGATAGCATAAGGATGCTTGTTTACTTCATTGATCAGCAGACGTTTTGCCTTCAGCTTTTCAAAAGATGCGCCTTCTTCGGCTTTCTCGTTTTCGATCAATTCGAAGTAAGTGCTTTTGGTTATGTAATTGTCCAGCACATTTAATATAAAGCCCTCTTCAATGGCCTGCCGCATTGTATATTCATGGAATGCCCGAAATCCGGAATTTTTGGTTGCATCTGGCGTGCCGAATAATTCCAGGGTTTTGGGTTTTGGCGTTGCCGTGAATGCAAAGAAGGAGAGGTGCGGAAGTTTTTGACGGCTTGCCATAATTTTCTCCAGTTCCTTCTCAACTGTATCTTTAGGTTCCGCATTCTCATCATCCATAGCAATGATGTGTTTCAATGCTTCATCTGTTGTGAGGCTGATCTTTAAATCCTTGACATTCTCACCACTCTGACTGCTATGGGCTTCATCCACAATTATTGCAAAGTGTTTTCCACTGAGATTGGCCACTTCTCCAATGTATCCAAACTTCTGCAATGTGCTGATGATGATTTTATCACCATTGACTAAAGCCTTGATAAGCTCTTTACTGCCTTTCGTAATGGTTTTTACGGTTCCGTTTATCTTCTCAAAATCTTTTATTTGCTTCTGAAGTTGCTTGTCCAGGATAATGCGGTCCGTAATCACAATGATGCTATCAAAAACAGGCTGTTGGTCAGCACCGAATACGGTGGCAAGCTGATGCGCCAGCCACCCGATCGTCTTACTCTTGCCGCTTCCGGCGCTGTGCTGAACCAGATAATTATTGCCCGGACCTGATTGTTTTACATGTGCAATTAATTCACGCACGCAATCGCGCTGGTGGTAGCGCGGAAAAATGGTGGTTACTTCTTTTGTCTTTTCATCGACTTCATAAAAAACGTAATTGTTTAATATTTCCAGCAAACTGTCGGCATGCAGGATTTCTTCCCATAGATAGCTGCTGGCAAATTTGTCGGGGATAACAGGGTTCCGCGTATCACGGTTAAAAGGCAGAAATCTTGTATTGCCATTGTCCAGTTTGGTGGTCATCAATACGGTGTTGTTATCAACCGCAAAATGCACCAGGCAATTTTTCAGAAAGGGATCCTTGCCTTCGCGCCGCTTTGTATATTGTTCCACGGCATGCGTTACATTCTGTCCTGTAAATTCGTTCTTTAATTCCAGCGTAATGATCGGAATACCATTGATGGCAATGACAAGATCGAGACTTTTGTCGGGATGTTGAGCGCTGTAATGCACCTGGCGGGTAACAGAGAATCTGTTGGCTTCGTATTTCGTTAAATGTTCAGGGTTTAAGCCTGATGAGGGTTTGAACCACACCAGTGCAATTTTGGCACCTTGTAAAGAAAAGCCATCGCGCAGCAGATTAAGGATTCCTCTTTTTTCGCGAAGCCTGGAAAATTCATCCACAACGGCATCCATGGTATTAAACGGAAACTGTTTTTCCAATTTAAGCCAGGTATCGGGTTGCGAAGTGCGGATAAATTGCTCAAGTGTATCAATGTCCAGCACATAACCCATATCGAAGTTCGAGTTTGTGCGCTGGATATAGAGGTGGCTTTCCTTCAGATATTCAAAAACCGTGTCTTCAAAATGCAATTCTTTTATGCCGCTCATGGTTCAACCTTTTTTTTGCTTGTTTATTTTATCCTCAATTTCTTTTATCTCATCCAAATCATTTTGGTCAGCTAGTAAAGTGTCGTATTCCCTGCGTTTTTGGTCAAATTCTTCATAAACTTTTCCAACCAAGACCTCCATTTGTTCGTGTGACAAACTGCCGATTCCCCGAAGTATTTTTTTATTCTGAAAATTTAAAAGTTTATCCACGTTTTCTTTCCAAAACGTGATTGTAAGATCCTTCCGTTCTTTGACGGTTAATTCGGCTGTTTCAAGAAAGATAACTACAAGCCGATTGAGTGTATCAATCTCATCTTCCGACAGATAATTCTTGGCAATAATAATATCTTGTTTTCTAACAATACCGACTTTCCACGCGGTAAGCCCCATGTTTTTTTTATTGGCATCCGCACGGGCTACGATCACTTCAGCGGCAGTTTGGCCTGAAACTGCATACAGCAATTTGTTTTGCGTTTCGGCAAAAAACATTTGAGTGGCCTTATCAGTCGCATCGTAATCACTGCTAAGTGCCAACAAATCACGCACTTTCTGGTAAAACCTTTTTTCTGAAGCCCGTATATCTCTTATGCGTGCGAGCAACTCATCGAAATAGTCGGGGCGACCATCAGGGTTTTTCAGGCGATCATCATCCATTACGAAACCTTTAATCATGTATTCTTTCAGGTTACGATTTGCCCAAATTCTAAATTGCGTGCCGCGTTTGCTCTTTACCCTAAACCCAATGGCAAGAATCATATCCAATGCGTAAAATGCAACATTGTATGCTTTGCCATCTGAAGCAGTTGTAAAGAAATACTTTACAACTGAATTTTCATCTAACTCGCTCTCTTCCAATATATTTACAATGTGCTGGCCTATGTTTTGTTTTGAGGTGTCAAAAAGTTCGGCCAGTTGATTTTGGTTCATCCATACCATTCCATCTTTGGCATACAGTGATACACTGGCTTTACCGTCAACTGTATTGTAAATGATGATATTTTGCATCTCTGGATTATGATTTTTAGGATTAATGGATTATTGGATTTTCTTGTAATCCTTATTCTCCCCGATGATTTACATTATACATTGTCTGGATTATGATTTTTAGGATTAATGGATTATTGGATTTTCTTGTAATCCTTATTCTCTGGATGATTTACATTATACATTGTCTGGATTATGATTTTTAGGATTAATGGATTATTGGATTTTTAGTGAACATCTTCCAATCTTATATGGGCCTTTAACTCAACCATAATAGTTTCTTTCACAAAAAATTTTAGGATTAATGGATTATTGGATTTTCTTGTAATCCTTATTCTCTGGATGATTTACATTGTAAACTCTTTTAAATTCAAGACTTTTTGAACCAAAGTTTATAAGCAGGCCAATGGGCAAGTTATATGCCTGGCAATAATTCATGGCTTGTGAAAGGTGAACATCTTCCAATCTTATAAGGGCCTTTAACTCAACCATAATAGTTTCTTCCACAAAAAAATCAACGCGACGGGTTCCAATGTTGATACCCTCATAATATATGCTCATTTCCATTTCCCTTTGAAATGATAACCCTTGTTTACCCATTTCTATGACTAAAGCTCTTTGGTAAATAACTTCCTGAAAGCCATTTCCAAGCTTACTATGAACTTTCATGGCACATCCGATTATCCTTTTTGTCAAATCCTCGTACTTCATAAAGTACTGTTTTAAAGAATCAATTAATTTTAATAATCCTGCTATCCTTTAAATTTAATCATCCTGCTATCCTTTAATCCTACATATCCAAATTCAGACACTTTCCCTTACATCAATTTTACCTGTCACCGCCTGGCTGATTAAGGTTGTTCTGTATTCCTGCATTAAATCGATTTGCTTTTGGTATTTGGAACTTAGGTTGTCAAGGATAGATGTTTCGGATTTGATGTAGAGTTCAATTTCATTTTGTTCATGATAATCTGGGCATGGGATCGGCAAATTCTTAATTCGGTCGACTGAGAGCCCTGGTTGTGCAGCTGCCTGAGAATATTGATTTAGATTCATTGTTCTTAATAATTCACCTAGCCACAAAATATTTGTTGGTCTTCTTAAATATGAAACTACTGCATGTTCAGAAGCCCAAAATTGGCCGTTAGCGTAATTAATATTGCCGCATAAAGCACCTTGTCGTCCAATTAGTATGAAATTGCCATCGTTTGTATAATTTGTTGTATAACCCCTTAATCCGTTACCACCATAAACAGGATAATCTCCAATCTCCTTAATATCATCCGAAGTTATTGCATTTCCGCTTTGAAGTTTTGCGACATATTTTAACTTCATTACATTCCAGCTTTCTGGTATTTCACCTATCCACTCTATTCCGCTCGGCTTCATTTTAGCATTGGGGTTGATGCCTTTGGTAACAGCTTTATTGATAATACCTGACTTCTGTTCTTTTAAAAGTTCAATTTGCTTTTGACGGGCGGCAATGAAGCGATCCATCTGCCCGGTTTTGTAATCGAGAAAATGAACGATGGAGAGTTGTTCAGTGCCAGATGGAATATATATTGAATTACTTAAGAACTCACCAACTTTCAAATTTTGAATACCTGTAGTTTGATTAATACAAATTTCGGTAACACCTTTTGAATATAGAAACCTATTGAGGTAATTTAGGTAATCGGAGTTGAATTGTTTTTTTGTATTGAGTCGGTTAATGAAATTTGAACATACTGCTTTTATATCCAAATCAAATTTTACAACTCTGCCAACAGGTGAGAACTCACCACCTCCTGATTTTTCAATAAGTAAATCTCCTTTTTTTAGTAATCTGCTTTTTTGTTCTGCTATGGAAATATTTCTTGTTGTTAAATTGGTTGTATTAATTTTTGCGTACTTATAATTAAAATCAGCAACTCTGATACAGGTAATATCATTTTCATCACCGATAGGTTCTTCTCCCCACACACCACCATTAATACTATTAAAACAAAATTTTATTCTAAATCTGGTCCAATCAATAGGAATATCTCCAAGCCATTCAATTCCACTCGTTTTATATCTTGTATAGTTTATCATTGGGCAACCTCTTTAATGTCTTCCAATAAATCTTCAGTCTGCTCTTCCAAAGCTTCAATATCGCGCATAATTTCTTTCAAGTCGCGCAATGGTTTGTATTCATAAAAGAACTTGGTAAATGGTATTTCGTAGCCAATCTTGTCTTTTTCGCGGTCCATCCAGGCATCGGGGGCAAAGGGTAATACTTCACGCTCAAAATATTCAGCTATGTTTTCTTTCCATTTTATGCTTTCGCTGTCGCGGAGGTCAGTGTCCTGTATCGGTTTATCTTTCCAATCGCAAACCCTGCCTCTTTGCATGGGCACTTCATAGGGATCAGCGAATACCACTTCGGCTTCTTCGTCTTTTTCACCCAAGGTATCACGGTACATTTTTAATAATGCTTTGCCAGGCTGGCTTCCAAAGGCTTTTTCGAAGGCTGCAAAAAAGGAAGCATCATTCATTTGACGTTCTTTACCCTTAAAGCTTTCTACGGCTTTTAGAACCTTGAGCTGCAGGGCTTTTCCTTTGGCAATTTCAGCTTCGGCGGTTGTCTTATCTTTCTTTTTGCTGGTGGCGAATTCCTTAAATTTTGGGTGATCTTTGAGCGCTTCTATTTTATCATCTGTAATCTCATAAGCCAGGCGCAAGGGACGTTCAACGGTTACTTTGGTGTATTTAAAATCAGCCACATCATAAATCTTACTGATCTCAATGGTCCGCATTTTACCATCGTCCTCTATTTCGATGGATTGGTCTTTGCAGGCTTTGTAGATATCGGTAATCAGGCTGATGCCATCTTCACTTATCTCATATTGCTTTTTTCCTAAGGCTTTAATTTTTTTAGTAAAACGCGGATGAATGGCATTGATCAACTGTACCTTGCCTTTGCGGCTGGCCTGTTTTTTATTGTTCAGGATCCAGATGTATGAACCAATGCCAGTGCCATAAAACAGATCTTTGGGCATGGCAACAATGCAATCGAGCAGATCGTTGGGGTCGTCCATGATCCAGCCGCGGATATTGCTCCAGCCACCCCCTGCATCGCCATTAAACAGGGGAGAACCATTAAAAACAATGCCAATGGTGCTTCCTTGCGGGTTCATCTTGCTGATCATGTGCTGTAAAAACAAAAACGAACCATCGCTTACATCGGGTGTTCCTGCGCCAAAACGGCCGTCAAACCCTTTATCTGTGGATTCATTCTCTACAAACTCACGCATATTTTTCCAGTCGTCGCCAAACGGCGGATTGGTAAGCATGTAATTGTAGGTTTTGCCCATCAGTTTGTCCTTCGTAATGGTATTGCCATGCTTGATATTTTCCGCATCTTCGCCTTTCATCAAAAGATCTGATTTGGCGATGGCATAGGTTTTTTCGTTGATCTCCTGACCATAGAGCCAAACATCGAGCGCGGGGTTGACAGAAGTCTGCAAATAATCTTTTGCAGTGGTGAGCATTCCACCCGTTCCGCAGCAAGGATCGTAAATATTGATGCCTGCGCCTGATTTTTGCAGTTTAGCTTTTTCGTTGGCAAACACCAGGTTCACCATGAGGCGGACAATTTCGCGTGGTGTAAAATACTGTCCTGCTTTTTCGTTGGTTGATTCCTTTGATTTGCGGATCAGGATTTCGAAGATGGTTCCCATATCGTGGTTGCTCACCTTATCGGGATGCAAATCGATTTTGGCAGAAACAAATTCCTTTGTCACAATTAAAAGCAATTCTTTACGGTACAGCGTTTCATAAATGGGGGATAAGCCTTTTTCGGGTCCACCGCTGAAGTTCAGCAGAATATCCTTGATGTTGTCGCTAAAGCCTTTTAAATAGGCATCAAAGTTTACACCGATGTTGCCAATGTCCTTTGTAAGCCCGACCAGCGTATAATCAGACTTGTTGTAGAAATTTTGTCCAGAAGCTTTCTTTAGGAGCTGATCAAGAACTTCGGGCGTGGCGCTGTCCTTGTATTTATTGTTGGCCTGCACTACTTTGGCGTGAGATTCTTCCAGTACGCAGTCGATACGGCGCAGTAATGTAAACGGCAGGATTACATCTTCATAGTCTTTTGCATCATATTCATCGCGGATAAGTTCTTTAATTCCCCAGATGAATTCTGATATTTCGTTGTGGTTTTCCATTCTGTATTCGGTGGATTTGTGTTAAGCGGAAATAATCATTTTGATTCATTTCAGGGTTATCTGTTATAAGGCGAAGGCTTATACAATGATCAGATGGTGAATACCTGGTAACCCTGGATAATATTTATCAAATGTATTAAAAACATTGTCAATCCAGCTATAATAGTAGATGAAGAAAATCAATGCCGTTGTAATAGTTACCCGACAACCGATTAGTATAGTGTGTAAACTATTGATAATCAAATTACCCAAAGATGAAAACCGCATCATTCGAACCCGACAACCGACCCTACAATTGAAATGAAGATAAACGATTGTCGGCCCGATTGTCGGGTGAAATAAATGAAGCTTAATTATTGAAATACAGTTCATTATAGCGCTTTTTGGTCGATTGTCGGGTGGGTTAACATAAAGTTCAAACTTGGACGACCACCGCCCGCAGGAGTGGATCTGGACATGGTACCTACGCCACGTTCTTCCAGTTCAGTGAATAATTCGGAAACCTCTTGTGCAGTTCTGCAATTGGCAACATTGTTTGCCTGCAGCATCCGCTGGGATACTTTTCCGCCTTTGCGCTCAATCCATTCGACGGCTAATTCAATGCGTCTGTCCATTTCGGAGTTGAACAATGCCTTATACACCTTGCGGATGTGGGATTTGAAATACACGATAAGCCTTGCAGCGTCTGTTACAGACCTGGGGTGGATTTCGAAGGAATGTAAGCCGTTCGCCGCATCATGCGTAAGCTGAAGGATGAGCATGAACCGGGCCATGTAAGCCTGGAGTTTGGACCAGACACCCCGCAGGTGATAGGAGAGATCGGGCGAATTCATTTCATCGTCGTGCATGCGGTTCCATTGTTCCCATTCGATACGGGCCGCATCTGTCAGATTCATCAGGAAAGGTTCTTCATTTCCTTCTGGGTCAAAACCAGGCTGAAGTTCAAAGATTGCTTTTACAAGATCATTATAAGCGAAGGCTATCTCATCAGGCAGTTCATCCGTTGTATAATGCTGGGGAATGGAATCAGGAAAGGAGGTGAGAATTCTGTCGAAAAAGCCGTTCTGTTTAATACCAGACAAATCGGACAAGAGATCGGGCTGAATACAACCTACTACATTCACCAGGGGACGGTTGATGATCAGTGGCTTTGCAGTTGAGGCGCGGTTGATGATCGATTGGCTGCCATTCCAGATTGAAAGCCAGTATTCGAGGTCGGAGCCTTTTCCGCCGCGGTAAGCATTCATGGATTTCACCCAGGCGGCCAGTTCATCCTGATCAAACATGATTCCCCGTTTATTCTGATCAAGCAGCTTTCCGATGGCTTCGATGGTGGCGTTGCTTG
Source organism: Bacteroidales bacterium (assembly GCA_038236995.1). Lineage (GTDB taxonomy): Bacteria > Bacteroidota > Bacteroidia > Bacteroidales > Prolixibacteraceae > JAAFHB01. The sequence goes on from JBBRZE010000103.1 coordinate 9,871, forward strand.
TCTTGATCTGTTTAAGAACTGGTTCGATGGGCTCTCTGGGCTGTTCCTCAGGACTTTTTTCTTCAGGCTTACGTTTCTTCCATATTTCGAGCTGGATATTGTAAGCACTTGATGCGAACTCATAATCTTTATAGGCTGCATCGTATTCGGCACAATAAGCATCCTGAAGTTTCCTGATGGGCTGAAGGGCTGCGGCGAGGGCAGGAGATTTCTTGCTTCCAGGAGGCGCCACTATTGCTGAATAAATGCGCGGACCTTCGATCCAGCCCCTTTTGAGCAGGATATTACGGCTGTTGCCGATGGCAGTTGCCAGGACAGCAATGACGGGGACTGCCAGAAAATCGGGCGGACAATTAATGGAATTTGAAGCCGCATGGATAAAGGCATATATCTGAGGAGGGAATATGTCGACAGGGAATGGAAGAATTGCGGATTGCGGCTGTCTGATGGCGGATTTGGCTGAATTTATTACGTTGGTTGAATAATATGGAATTTCGGAATTTTGGAGTGAGATTGCAGGCTGTGGTATTTCGGCTTCAACTTGTGTGAAATTGGGAATGTCTGATGGAATGGAGCAGGGGAGATCAATGCTGAGTTCGTTGAAATGGGCAGAAACTTCAGCGGAATTATTTAACCGAATACCTTCCTCTGAAGCAAAATGAAAAAGTGTTCGAATAGTGATGCCTGATTTGCCAGAGCGGAGGCAGCTATCGAATTGCCTGTTGCAGACAGCGTAATTGTACCCAGGATTAAAGTAACTAACCCTGTGTGCATAGTCGCGGCCAGCTTCGCCAAACTGATTGGCAAGGGCAAAAAGGATCCTCAGCCATCTGTCGTAGCCATCGGTTATATCGACCTGCAAGGATTCAATACGCTTGATTAAAGCCTCTACATCAGCATCTGTGGATGAATCGTTATTGCGTATTGCAAGTGGCATATTTTCACTTACAGACCTGTTTGAAGGGGCTTCAGATGTAATCGGACCATCAGGCTGTGACGTTATCGTTCCTGTGAGACCAGGCTCAGGTAACAATCCAGGTGTTGGCTTATATTGTTGAATAAATTTAGTACCAATCATTATAACTTGGGTGTAAGAAGATTTTGGGGTCATGACAGAGGAAACAAGCGCGTGAAACATCACGGCCAGAGGGATCGGCTTTCAGACCGTGGGAGTGCAGCAGGTAATTGGAAATTGCATCGAAGTAATCAGCATGTGTGCCATTTACAATGTCTATCGGAATAATCACTTTAAGTCCGTCGCCTGAAGGGCTGATATAGATCATGGCGGGATTCAGCTCCCAGTCGAAACTAAGGTCATCCTTTACTTTCGAGGGTTCAGCGATATGATCCAGGTCAATTACAATCAGTCCTGAATGTGTAATCAATGAAGCTTCGGTGCGGCGGGAAAAGATACCTGAGAAGCACACATATGCAAGTGACTGGGACTTGAAGCGTTTCCGATCTTCAGGGACAGTGAATGCGCGCAGTTTTTCGGTGTTCTTCCTGAAAGCTTCATCAGTCCTGATAAACCGCGCACATTCGGCCAGTGTGATCGCCCTGGCTGGAAAGGTATTGGTGATCGGCGGATTGAAGAGACTGAACCTGGGTTGAGGGGGAGTAGCAGGGATCTGTGAAGATTCCGTGCTTACATCCTGAAAGTCAACCAGAGGTGCGAACCGCACAGGATCAGCATAGTAACCCTCCTTAATCTTAGCAAGTTCACCTGCAGGAATATGAATCACTTCCTTACCTTCTCGCTGAAGCCAATAATTGGTAGCAATCAGGCAATGGCGCTGGTAATCGGTAAGCAACCAATATGCAGCATATTCGTCGGCAACCACTTCGGATGGTGATCCTATGGCTGGAGCGGGAAATTCATTGACACGGATCAGGTTTGATGGAATCATCCCAACCCCCTTTCCGAGATAGCATACCTGGTCGTCAGGCGTGCATTTCCTTCTTGCCTGAACTGGCAATAATTTTCATTTTTAGAGAAATGAAGGCGGAAAGCTGTAACTTTATACTTGTTAAAGTGCTGATATTCTGAGGGGCTGCAACCGGGAGAGGTGGCGGCCCCGCTACTTTTATAGCCGATCATTATTTTGCTTTCCGCTTATTGTGCGTTTCCATGGCTTCGCGCACCTTGTCGGGATCGAACAGGACCAGCCGGCCATCCTGGAAATAAGGCAGTACACCTTCGTTTTTGAGTTTCTGTGCCCTGGAAGCTGATATCTTGAGATAGGCAGCCAGTTCGTGAATTCCTTTGATGTGTGTGCGGGGTGCTGACACCTTAAATTCTTTTGGCAAGGCGGTGTTAAGGGCACTGCAAATAATTGACGTTAATTGCTCTTCGTTTAATTCTAAAATGATCATTTCGGTAGTTTTTAGTTAGTCGTTTTTTGAATTTGTATTGCAAATATAATGCATGATAATATAATAATCTCATAAGAATTGGAAATTTTTATAGTTATTTTATTATTATTAATTTATAATTATATCTATTATGTTTATATGTACTATAAACGTCCATATTAGCCTTTAAATGGACATATAGGCGCTATTAAGCTTAAATATGCACTAAAGTGTTATCATGGGCATGATGTGGTTATATATGGATACAAACGACTAAAGTGACATTAAATGGACACATGTCAAATACAGTGATTAGAATGTAATAAATCAACCAAAAGACACACAAATTTGACATATAGCATTTAGATGATCATAAGACGAAAAATATGACCAAGAGGCCAATAATTTGATCAAAGGACACATCCTGTATTGTCAAAACAAAAAGATTTAACAGATAAGATACCCGTAAACTTTTTGGAACAACACAGCACAAGAAAAAGGCCTGTCAACTTTCGTCGCAGGCCTGTATTTTTTTGCAGGAAATTTAATCAGATGGGGCAGGAGCGCTTAATCGATCAGCTTAATGGCCTGTTGCTGCAGTTCCCTGCTTACATCGTGGTACCTGGTAAATGATTTGCTGTTGGCAATGTGACCGCTCATGCTGGCTATTATGGCACTGTCGACCTTGCCAAACATATTCCCCACAAATGAGCGCCTTGCCATGTGAGAGCTTGCTATATTGCACAACATCACATTTTCGGGCTCCCGTGTGGTCGGGTGCTGGCGGGTCACCATGCGCGTTAATCCTACTTCTTTAAATAACTCTTTGAGGTAATCGTTATAACGTTGGTCGCTGATGAAAGGCATCAGGCTGCCATCGGGCATGTCGTAACGGCTTAAGAGTTCTATTGCCTTGCCGGCCAACGGCACTTTAACCGTAACAGGCTTGCCTTCCTTGGTTTTGCGCGGGATATAACTCAACTCATCATTGCTGATATTGCTTTTCGTCAGACGGCACATGTCGCCAACCCTGGCTCCCGTGAGGCATTGAAAAACAAATATATCACGGACTTTGGCCAGTTTCTGATTTTTGATGGTCGCGTTAAATAAGGCGTTGCGTTCTTCGAGCGTTAAATAAATAGGCGTTCCGTAAACCTCCGCTGGTACCTTGTAGCTTTCAAAAGGGTAGGGGAGCTCTGTCCCTGCTGCTTTCAGCTCTTTCCGGGCATGGTTCCAGAAGGTGCGTGTAATGGTGAAGATCGTATGCAGCGTATTCAGTCCACGGGCTTCTTTCTTCTCCAGGGTTACCTTATCAATCTTCTTTTCTGATAGCAGGAATTTCTCGAAGGCACGGAGCATATCGGGTGTAATACTTTCGAATGTCAGCGTTAGATTCTTTTTCTTGCCAAAGCGTCTCCAGTGTTCCAGTGTGCTAAAGGCATGCCTCTTCCTGCCAATTGATATGCGGGAATTGTCGAGGTAGGTGCGGAACATCTGCAGGAATTCCAAAGGATCGGCTTCCTTGGCTACCTGTTCGGTTTTCTTGCAGGCATCGTTGAGCGCTCCGATAATAACGTCTTTGTGCGGCGGAACCTGGGTATTGTCAAAAATGTTAATCAGTGTAGCTGCGATAAGGCGGAGTCGTCTGTTCAAGTCGCCTGCAGTCACCTGGCGGCCTCCTTCTGTTGCAAATGTGTTTTTAATGGCTTCCTGTTCGCTAGAATTAAAGCAGCCTTTATCGATGCGAAAACCAGTAAAGTAAAACAGCCTGGTACCGCCGTAACGTATGTCCGCAAACAAGGGAACGTTCTTTTCTTTTAATAAACCTTTGCTGTTCTTGCGTTTCTCGATTTGAAATTTTACATTGTGTTTCATTTTGCTTGATATTAGGGACTTTGATGATATCAGGTACATACAAATTTACATACAAAAATGGAGAATATCTAAATAAATGAAAGGTAATGGGATACCATTATAGTGTTAATTATCAACAAGATATCAACAATATCGCAACTGGAAAAGATGTAAAATAAGGGGATTTTTAGTCCTGGCAGGGTCACTTCAAAATCAAGCAGTTAACAAATTTTGTTAACTGCTTTTTTTTCTACATACAAATCTACATACATATTGATCAATAATTACCGATAAAACCGGAGTTTCCACCTTGTGGAAAAGAGGCAAGCTTAATTGAAGGGATTGGCTGCTACAGCAAAAATATGATCTTTTCTGTGTTGATAGCGCATCA
>JBBRZE010000104.1:0-14290 GCA_038236995.1 Bacteroidales bacterium
ACAACATAGACCCTGTATTTAATAAAATTGGGTCTGGAAGCCGATTGAAATCATTCAATTGGTAATTGACTTTCACAAAGAACTTCGTGTCTTTCAGCGTTGTTGCATAAGCCTTTAATCCTGTTGCCATTTTAAGCGCACGCAAAGTAAATACGACACGTAATTCGTCTTTGGAAGTCGTCAAGCCGGTATTGTCCACAACGAGCACTTCTTCTTCGATATTAATCACACTGATCCACGAAATCAGTTGCTGAAATGCTTCGTTCAATTCAGCATTGCCTGCATACTCATTGGCATACTTGTCGAGAACACGCTTAGTCGCGTTGTACATGCGACCTTTGTTAACAAATAATTTTTTCATAATCAAAAAATTTTAATTTTAAAATAAAGCATTCAATCGGGTCTGTTGATCAAAAGCAGGTATCTGTTATCCGGATAAGCATTTTGTTGCATTTAACACAAGTTCCGGAAAAAAATACCGGGGGCCAAATCAATAACCCATCTGATTATCATAAACTCCAACCGAAAAAAAAAGTTTCGTTTGACAGGAATAAAATCATAAATAATTAATTTTTCCTCTTATTTAGAATCAGTTTTAATAGTCAGTAATAAAATTAATAATTTTTAAATGACACAAAAAACAGCATTAATCACCGGTGTTACCGGACAGGATGGCGCTTACCTAAGTGAGTACCTGTTGAAAAAAGGATACATCGTACATGGTATCAAACGACGCTCATCGATGTTTAACACCGAACGCATCGATCATATATACCAGGATCCGCATGTCGAGAACCGCAACTTTATGCTGCACTATGGCGACATGACTGATTCGATGAACATTACACGCATCGTTCAGGAAACCCAGCCGGATGAGATCTACAACCTCGCAGCGATGAGCCATGTGGCTGTCAGCTTCGAAACGCCGGAATATACGGCCAATGCCGATGGTATCGGGACACTTCGTCTGCTCGAAGCCGTCAGGTTACTTGGGATGACCAAAAAGACGCGTATCTACCAGGCATCCACCTCCGAATTGTACGGGATGGTTCAGCAGGTTCCGCAGAGTGAGAAGACGCCGTTCTATCCGCGTTCACCCTATGCTGTTGCAAAGATGTATGCCTACTGGATCACCGTCAACTACCGCGAAGCTTATGGCATGCATGCAAGTAATGGAATTCTGTTTAACCACGAAAGCCCGATCAGAGGCGAGACATTTGTAACGCGCAAGATTACGCGCGCCCTGAGCAAGATTGCCTTGGGAATGCAGGACCGTCTTTTTTTGGGGAACCTCTCTTCGAAACGCGACTGGGGCCATGCGAAAGACTATATCAAAGCGATGTACCTGATTCTTCAGCAGGACGAGGCCGATGACTATGTGATTGCAACAGGGATTACGACTACCATACGCGATTTTATCAAGATGGCTGCTGCCGAAATCGGACTCGAAATCTCCTTTACAGGCGAAGGAGCTGACGAAAAGGGTTTTATTGCCGGTGTTGATGAGAAAAAATTCACGGCAACGGTCGGAGAACAATACCTTGAAAGTATCAAATCACGCATCTCCAACTCTCACTCCCCCTCTCTCAGTCACCCCCTCTCCCCCTCTCAGATTGTAGGTGTCGACCCGGCCTATTTCCGTCCTACGGAGGTTGATCTGTTGATCGGCGATCCCACAAAGGCAAATAGCAAATTAGGATGGATTCCGCAGTACGACCTTAAAGGTCTTGTTGAAGATATGATGCAATCGGACATTAAACTGATGAAAAAAGACGCATGGCTCAGAGAAGGTGGGTATAGGACGTTGAACTATTTCGAATAATCCGTTATCCACAAATTCACTCAAATAACGTTCAAATGGACACTAATGAATATCCACTTAAGGAAGAGTGCTATCAGATTATAGGAGCATGCATGGAGGTTCATAACGAGTTGGGATGTGGTTTTTTAGAGCCGGTATATCAGGAAGCGCTTTCAATTGAATTTTCTGAGCAAAACATTCCTTTTCTAAAGGAGAAAGTGCTGGATGTATATTACAAAGAGTACCTTCTGAATAAAAAATATGTAGCTGATTTTTTATGCTATGGAGAAGTCATTCTCGAACTTAAAGCCATAGACGATCTTCATCCTGTTCATATCGCACAGGTTTTGAATTATCTGAAAGCAACCGGAAAGAAAATTGGGTTATTGGTAAATTTTGGAACGACAAAACTCCAGTATAAGCGTGTTATTCTTTAAATGAATAAAAACTTTCCACAAATATGCACAAATAACACTCAAATGGACACAAATAATTATCTGTTCTATTGGATTTGAGTGCATTGTGAAACATTTGAGTTCATCTGCGGATAAAAATTTCCCATTTGTGTTCATCTATGGATAATAGTTATGAATAAAAACACTTCCACAAATTCACCCAAATAATCCTCAAATAGACACAAATAATTATCTGTCCTATTTGATTTGTGTGCATTGTGAAACATTTGTGTTCATCTGTGGATAAAAATTTCCCATTTGTGTTTATCTGTGGATAATAGTTATGAATAAAAACACTTCCACAAATTCACCCAAATAATCCTCAAATAGACACAAATAATTATCTGTTCTATTGGATTTGGGTGTATTGTGAAACATTTGAGTTCATCTGTGGATAAAAATTTCATCCACAAATACACACTGATTTAAATACAAATGGACACGAATAACATGCTTAAATATAAACGTGCTATCCTTTAATTATTTGTGTCATTTTATAAACATTTGTGTTCATCTGTGGATAAAAAAATGAATTGAATGAATAAAGACTCTAAAATATATGTAGCTGGTCACAATGGATTAGTAGGCTCAGCACTTTGGAAGAACCTCCTGGCAAAAGGATATACCAATCTGATTGGAAGAACACACAGTGAATTAAATCTTCTGGACACTAATGTTGTAAATTCTTTTTTTGAAAATGAAAAGCCAGAATATGTAATCCTTGCGGCAGCTAAGGTGGGAGGCATTATGGCCAACAGCACTTATCGCGGGCAATTCATCTATGAAAATATGATGATTCAGAACAATGTGATCCATGCAGCCTACCTCAACAAAGTAACTAAATTACTTTTCCTGGGGAGTACCTGCATCTATCCGAGGGATGCGCCGCAACCGATGCCGGAAGATAGTCTGCTGACTGGTCCGCTCGAATATACAAATGAGCCATATGCCATTGCCAAGATAGCCGGCATTAAGATGTGCGAGAGTTATAACCTGCAATATGGCACCAATTATATTTCGGTCATGCCGACCAATCTTTATGGTCCAAATGATAATTTCGATCTCGAAAAGTCGCATGTACTGCCCGCCATGCTCCGTAAAATGTACCTCGGCAAATGTCTCGAAGAGAGCAACTGGGATGCCATTCGGGAAGATCTGAATAAGAACCCGATTGAAGGAGTAAGCGGCGAAGGAGAGACGAGGGGAAGAAAGGACGAAGAGACGAAGGGAAGGGGAGACGAAGAGAAAGGGAGAAGAGGAGAAAATGAAAATGCAATTCTGACTGTACTCAATAAATATGGCATCCGAATCACCCCCTCACTCCCTCACGCCCTCACCCCTTCCCAATCCGTGTCCGTAGAGATCTGGGGTACCGGTACACCTATGCGGGAGTTCCTCTGGAGTGAAGAGATGGCCGATGCCTGTGTCTTTTTGATGGAAAACATCGACTTTAAGGATACGATTCACGAAAATTCGTCCCCAATTCGCGAAATAAGAAATACACATATCAACATTGGTACAGGAGAAGAGCTTTCCATTCGTGATTTAGCCTATCTTATTAAAGAAAAGGTGGGATTCAACGGAGAGATCGTTTTTAATGCTACCAAACCCGATGGCACGATGCGTAAACTAACCGATCCTTCAAAACTGCATCAATTAGGTTGGCATCATCAGATTGAGATTGGGGAGGGTGTGGAACGATTGTTAAAATGGTACTTAGGTCAAATATAGATTTTACGGATTAAGGCAGATTTCACGGATTAAGTGGCACTTCAAAAAGAAATTGAAAATCAAAAAATTACACATAAGTAATACTAATAGTTACATATCCAGTTTGATGGATAAATTTTTAGTGGTTGATTTCGTTTGTTATGAGTCAACTATACTTGAAATCAAAGCTGCCAGTTTTATTCACCCCGACAATTCAAAACAAGTGATTAATTATCTTAAGACATCATATTTAAAAGTAGGCTTGCTGATAAACTTCGGCCAGCCAAGTTTCAACTGGAAGCGTTTTATTAAAACGACACACCAATCCGTGTAATCCGCTTTAATCCGTGTAATCATTATGACAAAAAAAGTATTTGTATCCGGTTGTTACGATATGCTCCATTCAGGGCATGTCGCATTTTTTGAGGAGGCAGCATCCCATGGCGACCTGTTTGTTGGTTTAGGATCAGATCAGACAATCAGTTCATTGAAAGGTCGCAAAACAGTTAATACCGATCATGAACGACTTTATATGGTGAAGGCACTTCGGATGGTTAAAGATGCCTGGATCAACAGTGGTTCCGGACTGATGGATTTCGAAAAAGAGGTGGTGGCGTTACAGCCCGACATCTTCTTCGTCAACGAAGATGGTTTTACGCCTGATAAGCAGGAGTTTTGTAAAAGACTGGGGATAACGCTGGAAGTGAGTAAGCGAATTCCGCATCAGGGACTCCCGGCTCGCTCAACCACGGCATTACGCAAAGAGTGCAAGATCCCCTTTCGTCTCGATTTGGCAGGGGGATGGCTCGATCAGCCTTTTGTGTCAAAAAATGCACCCGGTCCGGTTATCACGATTTCTATTGAACCCGAATATGAGTTTAACGACAGATCCGGGATGTCAAGCAGTACAAGGGCAAAAGCGATAGAGCTTTGGCAAACAGATATTCCCGAGGGTGACAAAGAAAAACTGGCAAGAACACTTTTCTGCGTCGAAAATCCTCCGGGGACGAGTTATGTCAGCGGTTCACAGGATTCGATAGGAATTGTTTATCCGGGAGTTAATAAACTTGACTATCCGATTGAAAACTATTGGCCAAAACAAATTACCTCAGTTACGGATGAAAATACGTTAATCTGGATTGAACAACATTTATGGATGATCAATCTTTCGCCCCGCGAAAACGGTTATAATGTATTGTCCGATACCAATATAAATAAAGAAGGTGCCCAGCGGCTTGCCGGTGCAGCCGAAGGAGTTTGGAAAGCCATTTCAGACAGAGATTTGGCAGCATTTGGCGAAAGTGTCAGAAAATCATTTGAAGCACAAGTGGCTATGTTCCCTCACATGGTAAATCCCTATATTCTTGAGCAAATCAAATTTTACGAACCCGAAGCATTGGGATGGAAGATATCAGGAGCTGGAGGTGGCGGATACCTTGTTTTGGTTTCGGATCACCCGATTAAAAATGGGATACAACTTAAGATAAGAAGATGAAATTGATAGGATGAGACTTAGTGACAGTGAGAAAAAAGGGGACAAAGAGTAGCCAGTAATAGTAAAATTAAAATGCCTGACACTGAAGGTGTCGAATATTAATAGCCCCGGTTGAGCGACCGAAGGAAGCATAACCCGGGGTCGAAAAGAAATATTGAAAAAAGGCGCATCTGCAAAGGCAGAACGATATAAAATGGCTCTATGCGCCACAAAATTAACCTTTGCTATTTTCATTTCGATAAACGGTTGACAATTGGGATAGAAAGTGGCAAAGCGATTTAAACCATGTTTATTCATAAAATCTGTAAATTAATATCAAACCGGTTTTCAACCACCCAATCTCTACGTTTTATCAATATTTTTTAACAAAAACATTCTCTAAATTTGCCAATTGACGTTTTTAGCAAATATTAACGCATCTCAAAGGATTTCAATAAAATATATGATATCACTACTCTTTTCAATTCCACAATGGCTCAGGATCACGCTTAGTCTGGTATATCTGTGTCTCATTGCATTCCTTTCGTTACTACCTCCCAATGATTTTCCGGAGATTCCATTATTCCCAGGGGCCGATAAAATTGTACATACCTGTATGTATCTGGGCCTTGCTTGGCTTGCCTGCTGGTCCATGCATGCAGAAATCAAACATATATGGTATTACATGATCATTCTCTTCTCGATTAGTTGGGGCGTAGTGATGGAAATCTTCCAATATATCATGCACCTGGGGCGCTCATTCGATCTTTATGATATTGCCGGAAATTCTTTTGGCACATTGATCGGTGTATTGATTTACATCCTGATGGCACAGATTAAGAAGAAAATGGACATCGGGAAAGCAGGAAACCAGTAATTGTGCCAATTTTGAGTTTCAAAAGGTTCCGGATAAAACAATACAAATGGTTGCAAAGTAAGCGGACAAAAGCTAAAGGCAGGTTGCTGGTAGCTTTTAAGTTTAAATCGTTAAGCAAAATATTTTTAAATCGTTTCATTTAATAAAGTCATTATGAAAGGAATTATACTTGCAGGAGGTTCAGGTACACGGTTGTACCCAATCACAAAAGGGGTATCCAAACAATTGCTACCCATATATGATAAGCCAATGGTTTATTACCCGTTGTCGACATTAATGCTTGCGGGAATCAAAGATATTTTGCTGATCTCCACACCTGAAGACATCTCGATGTACGAGCGCCTGTTAGGGACAGGAAAAGATTGGGGAATTAATATTACCTACAAAATACAACCATCACCGGATGGGCTTGCGCAGGCTTTTATCCTGGGAGAGACGTTTATCGGAAAGGATGATGTTTGTCTGGTTTTGGGGGACAATATCTTTTACGGTTATGGTTTCTCCGGAATACTGCAAGATTCAGTTGAAGTTGTTAAAAAAGAACAGAAAGCGATTATTTTTGGGTATGTTGTTTCTGATCCCGAACGATATGGTGTGGCAGAGATGGACAAAGCGGGCAACGTCATTTCTATCGAGGAAAAACCAGCGGCTCCAAAATCAAATTATGCAGTTGTTGGCCTCTATTTTTATCCCAATTCTGTGATCGAAATTGCCAAAAATATCAAACCTTCTGCACGAGGTGAACTAGAAATTACAACTGTTAATCAGGAATATATGAATCGAAAACAGTTAAAATTGTCAACGATGGGACGCGGTTTTGCATGGCTGGACACAGGAACTCACACATCCCTGATCCAGGCTTCGAATTTTATCGAAACAATTGAGACCCGTCAGGGGCTAAAAGTTGCCTGTCCCGAAGAAATTGCCTATCATAACGGATGGATTCAAAAAGATCAGTTAATTGCTCTTGCTCAACCAATGATTAAAAACCAGTATGGACAATACCTGATCCGGTTAGCAGCAGAGTAATTACCAATCAGCAACTCAAAAATGAAATGAGCATGATTCGAAAATCGCAAATCGATAAACCTCAACTTAATAGTAATATATAATAATGAAAGTTATAAAAACAGAAATTCCTGAAGTACTGATTTTTGAACCAGATGTTTTTGGCGATCATCGCGGATATTTCTTCGAATCGTTTCGTCAGGATATTTTTGAAAATCAGGTAGGAAATATTCAATTTGTTCAGGACAACCAGTCAAAATCAGGGTTCGGCGTTTTACGCGGACTTCATTTTCAAAAACCACCCGCGACACAAGCTAAACTTGTGCAATGTTTGCAGGGAGAAGTTCTGGATATCGCGGTTGACATCCGGATTGGCTCACCAACCTATGGAAAGTATGTTGCGGTAAAACTTTCGGAGGCCAACCATCGGCAGCTTTATATTCCCCGAGGATTTGCACATGGATTCGCAGTGCTTAGCGAAGAAGCTGTATTTTCGTACAAATGTGACAATTACTATAATCCAGGTGCAGACGGCGGACTTGCCTGGAATGATCCGGATATAAATATTGACTGGATTCTCTCACCCGACGAGATTAAACTATCTGAAAAAGATAAAAAACAACCATCTTTGGCGCAGATTACCCATTTTGATTATCAAAATTTCAGGTAAGAATTTGTACCAAACTTAGACTTAATCTAAACAAACGACTATGAAAAATGCATTGAAATTATTTTTTTTTATCAGCTTACTGATTACAATTATTTTCGGATGTAAAAAAGGAGGCAGCACGCCTGATCCGGTAATTCCCGATACCACAAAACCAACCATCTCGGTCGTAAAGCCTACCGCAGGACAGGCATTCATTCCTGGTAACACGGTTCCGTTTCAGACAACTTTCGCGGACAATGCGAAAATCAGTAGCTACGAAATTACAATTACGAATTTGCCTCCCATTGGACTTATTTTAAAAAACGTCCCAACTCCTGTAGCCTGGAGTTTTACCAAAGCATCAACAAGCTTTAGTTCAAACGTTAAACAACAGGAAATCAATCTGAGTGACATTACAATACCCCTATTGATTGGAACTAGTCCCGTTGCAACAGGTAAGTACTATGTTAAAATCACTTGTGTTGATGGTTCGAATAACTCCGCTTCAACCACTGTTGAAATCAATATAAACTAAGAACATCGACAAATTGATCAGATAATTAAACAACATTCAAAATATTCTCTTAATAACCGGTTTACTGCCGGTTATTTTTTTGACCAATAGTGACCAGGTGAGTGCCCAATAGTCAAAAACTCACCCGGTCACTAACAAATTTAAGCTTCCTTAAAATGATTTTGCTATACCTCCTCTCCCACTTTAAGTTTTTTCATGTAAGTTTGTAACATTCAAATAAATCCGTTTATGACTGGTACAGATCATCCATTTCAAAAATACATCAAAATATTCTGGGGCATCTTCGGAATTGGTATTCTATTGATTATCATCTTATTTTCACTTGTGGCAAACGGCAAACTGGGTTTTATGCCATCACTGAGCGAGCTTGAAAACATCGAATCGTCGCTGGCTTCCGAGGTCTATTCAAGCGACAGTGTTGTGATGCGTAAGTTTTTCTACAAGGAGAACCGGACCTATGTTCCCTACGAGCAGATCAGTCAAAATGTTATTACAGCGCTTATTGCTACAGAGGATGAGCGTTTCTATAAACATTCAGGGATCGATATCAAAGGATTATTTCGGGTTGCGAAAGGGATCATTACCAGAGATGAGAGTTCAGGTGGAGGAAGTACAATCAGTCAGCAATTGGCCAAGATGTTGTTCCCGCGTGAGGAGATGGATAGTAAAAAAGATCTCGCATTCCGGAAATTCAGGGAGTGGATCATTGCAGTAAAACTCGAACGAAATTTCACAAAGGAGGAGATTCTTTCGATGTACCTCAATAAGTTCGATTTTTTAAACCTCGCGGTTGGAATTAAATCTGCGTCGCAAATCTATTTTGGGATTGCTCCCGATAAACTCACGCTCGTGCAGGCAGCGATGCTGATCGGAATGGCAAAAAATCCATCACTTTACAATCCGCTTCGACGTCCTGAATTAGTAAAACAACGTAGAAATGTGGTACTTAATCAGGTTCGAAAATTCGGAAAGATTTCAAAATCAGAGTATGATGCACTAAAAGTGAAAGGGTTAGAGCTTAATTACCATAAAGAGGACTTTAAATCGAGCCCCGGGACCTATTTTACGGAATACCTGCGAACCATTCTTATGACTCAAAAACCAGATCGTGAGAAATACGGGGCCTGGCAGAACCAACAGTTTTACGAAGATTCACTCGAATGGGAAACCAATCCTTTGTACGGATGGTGCCATAAAAATCTAAAATCTGACGGGACACCTTATAATATCCATTCAGATGGATTAAAGATCTATTCAACAATTGATATGCGGATGCAGACCTATGCTGAATATGCGGTAAAACAACACCTTAGTATTGAAATACAACCTGTATTCGACAAAAGAATCAAGATATTGCGTAATCCGCCCTTCCCGAATTCTATGTCAGACGAAGAAGCGCAAAACCTGCTCAATTTTTCAATCAAACAAAGCGAACGGTATCGGCAACTCCGAAGTCAGGGGATGAATCAAACGGAGATTTCAAATGAATTCAGTAAGCCTGCAGAGATGACAGTTTTTAGTTGGCGCGGCGAGATTGATACCACAATGACACCGCTCGACTCCGTGAAATATACGCTCGGATTCCTTCGGTCGGCCATGATGACGATGGAAACAAAAACAGGTCACGTAAAAGCCTGGGTAGGAGGACCAAATTATAAATATTTCATGTACGACATGGTGAAGTTAGGAAAAAGACAGGTCGGATCGACTGTAAAACCATTCCTCTATACACTGGCCATGCAAAATGGCTACTCACCTTGTACACTTGTTCCAAACGCCGAACAGACTTTTTACTTATCCGATGGTCGTACCTGGACCGCCAAAAACTCGGGTCATACTGATTATGACGGGCGCATGGTTACTTTAAAGTGGGGACTTGCCAATTCGGTCAACCAGGTATCCGGATGGGTAATGAAGCAGTTTAATCCGCAAGCAATGGCCAATATGATGCGAAAACTGGGAATTACCAGCCCCATCGATGCCGTTCCTTCGATGTTCCTTGGGACCTCGGATGTAAGTATCTATGAGATGGTTGCTGCATATGGTACTTATGCCAACAATGGCGTTTATACGAAACCAATCTTTGTTACACGAATTGAAGATAAAAATGGCATTGTACTTTCCCGTTTCTCACCTGAACACCACGATGCCATTGATGCAAAGACAGCTTTCCTGATGTTAAATCTGATGGAAGGTGTTGTAAATGAAGGAACAAGTGCAAGACTTCGTCGGGCAGGACTCATCTATGGCGGATTAACCGCAGATATAGCCGGAAAGACAGGAACGACTCAAAATCAATCGGATGGATGGTTTATGGGGGTTACTCCTGAGTTAGTCACCGGCGTATGGACAGGAGGTGATTTGCGTGCCATTCACTTCGAAGGACTTTCAATGGGTCAGGGAGCAAATATGGCACTGCCCGTCTATGGATATTTCATGAATAAAGTTTACCGCGATCGCTCTTTAGGATTATCACAAGAGACCCGATTCGAAGCCCCGGGAGGATTTAGAATGGATCTTGATTGTTCAAAGGTAATGAAAGAAGACAGTGATGTTCCGGAAAATGAAAGTGATTTCTTTTGAGATAAAGTCAAGGTTAAAGGATAAAAGGAAAGGGTCGACGGAAAGACACTTCAATGATTGAAAACACTTTAACCTTTATCCTTTCTGCTTTAATCTTTGAGTGGTTCAGACCGGTGCTTTCCAATCACCATATTCCATCATTAATTTTTTGAGCTCCTCCACTGCATTCTCAGTGTCAACATGGCGCTTGATCAATTTCTGTCCTTTGTATAGATTGATCTTTCCTTTACCTGAACCAACAAATCCGTAATCGACATCCCCCATTTCGCCTGGACCGTTCACAACACAACCCATGATTCCAATCTTAAGATTTTTCAAATGGTTGAAACTACGTTTAATCTCTGTGAGCGTATCCCGAAGATCAAAAAGGGTTCTGCCGCATCCCGGGCAGGAGATAAACTCGGTTTTTGTTACGCGCATCCGGCTGGCCTGCAATATGCCAAAAGCAAGATTTTTTAATTCATTATAGCCGATATTTCCCTCGTTGGATAATAGAATTCCGTCACCATATCCATCAATAAATAATCCACCAATATCAGTTGATGCCTTAATCAGAAGATCTTCGTAATTATTCTCCTTGTACGATCGGTGAAGTATAACAGGACACTTGCAAATATGAGCATCCAATTCCATAAAGAAAGCGCGCATTTCAGCATAACAATTGAGGTTCTCACTCTCCATGATCAGAATAACCTTCCGTTCTCTCTTTAATTTTTCGATAATTTCGGGATTTTCCTCCTTAAAAACGTCGTATCTTTTTTTGTCGATCCGTACAAAACGCATCTGTCCAGTATAATTATCGTTGAAAAGATAATCCTCAAGCGACAAAATAGGATAAGACTTATTCCCCCGGTCAAGTACTTTCCTACCATCGTAAAAATATTCTGGTTCAATACCTGAGTTAACAGAACGAATCTCTTCGCGTGTATATTTATTGAGACTACCAACCACAACAGCTGGTTTCTTCCCACCTATTTCACCGACTGGACGGGTTGAGCGGCGTTCATATTCAAACGGATTAGTTTGTGCAACAAGTGGCGCTTTAATTGGAGCATGATTCTCCCGCCCTTTAAATATATCGACCAGTTTACGCGCAAATGGAATCTCAGCGGCAGGATCTTCGGTGAGCGAAATACGAATAGTATCTCCTATTCCATCAGCTAAAAGTGCACCTGATCCCACAGCCGATTTTATCCTTCCATCCTCTCCTTCTCCAGCTTCTGTAACACCAATATGAAATGGAAAATTCATATCCTCAAGGCGCATCCGATAGTTCATCAAACGGACCGTATAAACCATCATTCGCGTGTTACTCGATTTAATTGAGACAACAATATTGTGATAGTCTTCTTTTTTGCAAATTCTGAGAAATTCCATTACCGACTCGACAATCCCGGCGGGTGTATCACCATAACGGCTCATTATCCTGTCGGAGAGTGAGCCTTGATTGGCGCCAATGCGCAGTGCGGTGTCACGTTCTTTACATTCATTGATAAATGGGACAAACCGCTCTTCGATTCTGGAAAGTTCTTCGCGGTATTCTTCATCTGTATAATTAACCTTCTCGAATGTAGCTCGTTTATCGTAAAAATTTCCTGGATTTATTCTTACTTTTCGAACGTATTTAATTGCAATATCTGCAGCAGCCGGATTAAAATGAACATCCGCGACAAGAGGGTTGGGGTAACCTCTGCGATCCAATTCCGCTCTGATATTTTGCAAATTCTCTGCTTCCCTTGTCCCCTGAACGGTAACCCTGACAAAGTCAGCTCCGGCATCTAATATTCGGATTATCTGATTAACTGTCCCTTCAGTGTCTTTAGTATCGGTGTCGGTCATCGATTGAAGCCTGATTGGATACAATCCTCCCAGCGTTACCATCCCAATTTTAACTATTTCAGTTTCCTGTCTTTTGAATCGTAAAAGGGAATCGATGTAATTGAAATTTTGGTTTTTCATTCCTATTGTCTGTTATAGCCGAAAGCTTTTGCAAATTTATTCTTTATTTTGAATTAAATTTGTTGAAAAATATAGTTGAAATGTCGGTACGTGTTGAATCGGTCACAAAAATATACGGGAGTCAGAAAGCCCTGGATGAAGTTTCCTTTACTGTTAATTCGGGCGAAATTGTTGGAATCTTAGGACCCAACGGTGCCGGAAAGTCGACATTGATGAAAATAATTACAGGATACCTGCATCCGGAAGAAGGTAATGTCTGGATAAATGAGTCGGTTATTGGAGGAGATACACTCGAAATCAGACGCCAGATTGGATATCTCCCTGAGAATAATCCACTTTACACAGATCTCTATATTACTGAATACCTTGAATATGTTGCTGGAATCTATAAACTAAAAACCGTCAGGTCGCGTGTTAAAGAGATGATCGGATTAACCGGACTGGAACCCGAAAAGCACAAAAAGATTGGCGCACTTTCCAAGGGATACAGACAGCGTGTTGGTATTGCCCAGGCACTGATCCACGATCCTTCCGTACTGATACTTGACGAACCAACCTCAGGTCTGGACCCTACGCAAATCGTTGAAATAAGGCAATTAATCCGAAATATAAGTGCCAACAAAACCGTGATGCTTTCGACCCATATTATGCAGGAAGTTGAAGCACTGTGCGACAGAATCATGATTATCAACCATGGCAAAATTGTAGCAACTGATACTCCTAAAAATATTAAAGCGCTTGCTACGAACCGGATTCAAATGGTTTTGGTTGAATTTGCAGAAACAACTTTACAAGAGAAGTTACTTGAAATAGAAGGCATTCTCGAAATTAAACTCCTATCAGAGAATTCGTGGCTCATAACCGGTGGTGATAAGGATCTGCGCCCCCTTATTTTCAGATATGCAGTTGCCAACGGATTAACCATTCTGACATTAAACAAACAGGAATCAAGTCTTGAAAACGTATTTCTGGAAATAACGAGGTAATATAAGACTGATAAAGAAAGGTTTAAATGAGGTTATTACCGCTCAGATGTACCCTTCACCGCTACATCAATCAACAATCCACAGAAATATTTAAACTTATTTTTGTTTCTCGAACAAAAGACCTTATCTTTGCCTCATTATTGGTGGATAAATTTGATTGATTGCAACCACGGAAAAAAATGCTAAAACAAAATTTTCGGATTCTCCTATATCAATCAAATATCCCTGTAATTTATTAATTATTAATTGACCT